>JAFRPG010000097.1 GCA_017429265.1 Clostridia bacterium
CCGATCGCCCTCTGGACTCCTTCGGCGCCGTCCCGTTAAATAGTTCTTGGGATTTGTCAGGTTTTTGATGGAATGCCAGGCTATGTGCTCAGCCTTACCCGGCAACTAGCAAGGAAGAGACGGCCCCGAAGGGTCCAGGGGCGATCGGATAGCCCCTGGCGCGCTCCGCAGAGCGCGAACCCCTCCCATAATATGGTTTTCCTGATCTTCCCGCGGAGAACCCTCCTTACTGTCCGATCGCCCGCTTGGCGAGGAGCCAGGCGCCCATGACGCCGGAGTGGATGCCCAGGCCCGGGGCGACGATCAGGTCCTTCAGCCCGTCCTCCACCGCCGGATGCGCCAGATAGCCGCCCAGCAGGGCGACCGTCTTCTCCCGCACCATCGGGATCAGGAAGTCCTGCTGCATGACGCCGCCGCCCAGGATGATCTTCTCCGGGGAGAAGCTCATGATCGCGTTGTGGCACATCTGCGCCAGGTACCCGGCCTCGATGTCCCATGCGACGTGATCCGGGGGCAGTTCCCAGGCCGGGCGGCCCCAGCGCTTCTGCAGGGACGGTCCGGCGGCCAGGCCTTCCAGACAGCCCTCGTGGTAGGGGCAAGAGCCCTGCGGCATCGGATCGCGGGGATCCGGCCGGAGCAGCTGGTGGCCGAGCTCCGGGTGGGTCAGGCCGTGCACGGGCTTGCCGTCGATGACCAGCCCGCCGCCGACGCCCGTACCGATGGTGACATACAGGCAGCTGTCCAGCCCCTTCGCCGCGCCGAGCTCCGCCTCCGCCATCGCGGCGGCGTTGACGTCGGTGTCCAGCCCCACCGGGATCGCGAGAGCGTCCCGCAGGACGGGCAGGAGCGGGGCGTCGCGCCAGGCCAGCTTCGGCGTCCGGGTGATGTAGCCGTAGGTGGGGGAATCCCGCCGCAGGTCGACGGGCCCGAAGCTCCCGATGCCCAGCGCCGTCACCGGGTGGGCGAGGAACCATTCGATCATCGCCGGCAGGGTGATCTCCGGTGTCTCGGTGGGCATGCTGGTGCGCTCCAGCATCCCGCCGTTTTCATCCAGCCGGGAGAGCACCATTTTCGTGCCGCCGGCCTCCAGTGCGCCCAGGTAGATCATGGTTCATCCTTCTCTCTGTCAGATTATCGGAAGAGGGTGCAGCCGGCGTCCCGGAAGGCCTCCGCCATCTGCGCGAGCGCTTCCCGCCCCACGCGGAACCGGGCCGCCAGGCAGTCCAGACAATAGCAGGCCTCGGCGCCGCGGTTGATCAGCTTCTTCGTCAGGCCGATCTCGTCCCGGGTCAGCGGGCCGCGGCCGCAGGCGGCGCAGGTCACGCCTTCTCGAGGGCCGCGCGGTAGACGCGGCAGTCGTGCGCGGGCACCTTCACGCGGAAGTACTCGCTGTACCGGCCAACGTCCTCCCCGGTGAAGACATCCCGCAGGCGCAGGCCGTACCCGGAGGCAAACGGCAGGCCGGCGTCCTCGAACAGCGCGTGCAGCTCCCTGTCCTCCTCGCCGAAGTTGAACAGGCCCAGGGCATACGCGCCGCCCTTGAGGAACTTGAGGCAGACGATGCTGTCCTCTCCGCCGCCCAGAAAGATCGGCGGGCGCGCCTCCTCATCCTGGTCGATGGCGATCAGGGCGCGGTTGGTGATCAGGGCGTAGATCGACGGGTTGATGTTCCGGATGTCGCAGCCGAGCATCAGCGGGGCGGAGAACATGCACCAGAGAGAGAACTGCGAGCGGTAGTCCGCGCCGGTGCAGCCCGTAGTGCCCACCAGGCCCTTGCCGAACATGCCCACGGTCAGCATGTCGAGGTCGTTGAAGCAGCCAGGCGCGGAGGCGCAGAGGTGGCCAGTCTGGCTCCGGACGATGCCGCGGTAGCTCTCCGCATTGTCGAAGATGTCGCCGGTGGAGCGGTACATGTGCGCGCCGGTGGAGCGGATCCACCGCCAGGACTCCTCCTGACCCCAGTTGCAGGCCGAGAAGAGGATATCGCGGCCCGTCGCGCGCAGGGCCATGCCCATGCGAGCATAGAGCATCTTCTGGTCCGCGGAGCCCGGGCGGTAGCAGTTGTCGTACTTCAGGAAGTCCACGCCCCACTCTGCGAAGGTCTGCGCGTCGAGGAACTCGTGGTCGAAGGAGCCCGGATAGTCGCCGCAGGTGCGCACGCCGTCGCAGGAGTAGATGCCGAAGAGCAGACCGCGCTCGTGCACATAGTCCGCGATGAAACGCATGCCGCGGGGAAACTTCTCATGACTGGCCACCAGGCGGTGGGTTTCGGGATCGCGGAGCTTCTCCGACCAGCAGTCGTCGATCACGAGGTAGCGGTAGCCCACGTCCAGCAGGCCGCTGTCCTTCATCACGTCGGCGCACTCCATAACCAGCTTGTCGCTGATCTGGGAGCCAAAGGTGTTCCAGGTGTTGAAGCCCATGGGCGGGGTCTTGGCAAGCATGGCATTCCGTCCTTTCATGTTTCGGTCCATCCCGGGGTGGTTTGCTCCGTCACGCCGTCATAGCGCAGGGTCATCGTCATGCCGTCGCGGGCACAGCCGGTCCGCGGGAACACCGCACACGCGGCGGCAAGGTGCTCCTCCGGCTCTTCCATCGACGTGGAGAAATGGGTCAGCAGCAGACGGCCCGTCCCGGCCTCCCGGGCCAGGGCCGCGCTCTCGCGGTAGAGCATGTGGCTGTTCTTCAGGGCCTTGGGGAGGTCGTCCTCCGCCCCGTACATGCCCTCCAGGATCATGAGGTCGGTGTCCCGCCCCGCCTCGGCGATGGCCGGCACGGGCCGGGTGTCGGTGGCGTAGACGAAGGAGATACCCCGGCGCTCCGGGCCCAGGACAGCGTCCGGTGTCCAGTCCTCCGCGCTCTCCCCGCGCTGGAGGCGCTGCCAGAGGCACATCGGGATGCCGAGCTCCCGCGCCCTGTCCGGGAGGAAGGCGCGCGGCCGGTCCAGATCGAAGCGGAAGCCCAAGCAGGGCATGCCGTGGTCGAGGGGGAACGCGCGCACCCGCAGCCCGGCGGCCTCAAAGCAGCTGCCCTCGTCCGGGACCTCGTGCAGCACCGTCTCATAGCTCAGGTTCGGGCAGATGACGCGCAGACCGCTCATCACGCGGACGAGTCCTCTCGGGCCCCAGATGTCCACGGGCTCCGTGCGCCCGGCCTTGGTCAGGGCGAGCAGGAAGCCGGGCAGCCCCGAGCAGTGGTCGGCGTGGTAGTGGGAGATCAGGATCGCCCCGATGCGCTGGAAGCCCCAGCCCAGCTTGCCGACCCAGACCTGCGTGCCCTCCCCGCAGTCCACCAGAAGCGCCCGCGCGCCGTTCCGTACATAGAGACTGGCCAGCGCGCGGGTGTGCAGCGGCATCGTGCCGCCGGTGCCGAGGGTACACAGGTCGATCATGGAGACTCCTTCTTTTCCTTTCCTGTCAGGGACAGTATACCATGATTCGCGGCCGGCATCAAGCGCGGACGCGGGGGGCGGGAGGTGAAATTCTTCGGGAAGTCTTCGGGAAGTCTTTGGGTCCGTGAAATCCGGGATCGGGTATGAAGGGGTTAACAAGGACCCCGGCGAAGGAGCGTCGGCCGGGAAACCGTGACGATCCAAATGAAAGCCCCGCCGGATCAGTCGAGTCCGACGGGGTCTTCCCGCAATATGGCTTATTTCGAGCGCTTCAGTTCCCGCAGCAGCCTGGGGCCGACCAGCACCGCCAGGAGCAGGCAGATACCCAGCTCAGGCAGCAGATACACACCGTTGTAAACCGCCGAGAAGGCAAACTTGCTGCCCATCTGCACGCCGTTGATGACCAGGTCGCCCGGAGCATAGTCGGCGACGATCAGCAAGCCGGCCGCAATGGCGCAGACCGCCCGTCCCAGGACCGCCAGCACAATGCCCGGAAAAAGCCAGCTTTCCTTCTTGCCCTTGGCAATTCCGGCCAGTCCGAGGGCGGCAAAGGCGAGGATCCAGTCCAGGATGAATTCAGGCGTGCTGAAGAACCAGGGATCCTGGAAATACTGAAGCAGACCATAGACCGAACCTGCGAACACGCCCGGTACGATGCCATAGACCGCCGCGAAGAGCATCAGCGGCAGCATGCTGCCCGGCGTCACGCTGCCGTGGGTAGGCATTTTCGCCAGCCGGATGCAGCTGAGCACGAACGACAGGGCGATGGCCAGCGCGCCGAAGGCGAGCATTCTGGCGCTCCACGCCTTGGTAAGCTTGCGGGCGGAGAGCAGCATCACACCTAACACGGCGATAGCCGCCACTGCGATCCAGACCGTGGCCGGGGTTTCCGTGAACTTCTCCACCGCAGATTGCATCCAGGTGGGACCCGTCTTCGCCACGGTTTCCGCGGCGCTTTCGACGGTGCTTTCCACCGTGCTCTCGATCGTGCCTTCCGCCAGGGCACCGGCAATGAGTGAAAACATGGGCAAGACCTCCTTGTTCTTTGGCGCTGCCCGCAAATGAAAACCCGCGCATTGCGCGGGAAGCATCGGCCCACTCCGCCCGGCCGGGCAGAAAGGCGGCTCCGCTTCCCTACGGTAGGATGATCTACACAGGTTCCAAGGGTCGGGCTTTCGCCCTCTCAGCGGCTCGTCGCCGCACCCCCAGCGGGTATGCACTTTTCGATGCCATTATAGTCTCATTCGCGGTTTTGTCAAGCGTCGCGCCGGATCGTGTACACCTTTTCGGCCTGCTCCTTCGTGGGCTGGCCCAGGCCGTCGCGTCCGTCGAGCATGAAGCGGCGGATGCGCACCGTGTCGGCGTCGATCGCCTCGATCTCGCAATGGCCGGTGCGCAGGACCTCGCTGTCCCGGTGCTCGCGCATCTTCTTCCTCACATAGGCCTGGAGGTCCGTGTCCTCCTTCCCCCAGGGGAAGGGCATGCGGCAGAAGGGATCCGAGCAGCCGGTCATGCCGGCCTCGTCGCCGTAGTAGACCGTCGGGCACCCGGGCAGGGCGAAGAGCAGGTCATAGCAGAGTTTCAGCCGGGCGACCGCCTCGCGGTACTCCGCCTTCGTCAGCTTCACCCTGTGCTGGACCGAGCGCGGCAGGTCGCGGCACTCCTTCCCGGCCAGGACGTTCAGCACGCGGGCGCGGTCATGGCTGCCCAGGAGGTTCATCAGCGCATAGCGGAACGGGGCGGGGTACACCTCCGCCTGGTGCCGCACGAGGCGCTCCAGGTCCCACGCCGTGCCGAAGCCGCGCGCGAAGTTCAGGATCGCCTCGCGCAGGGGGTAATTCATCACGCTGTCGAGGGTGTCGCCGGTGCAGTAGCAGCGGACCTCGCCGTAGGACTCCTTGTTGCTCGCGTCCTCCCAGACCTCGCCCAGGACGATGGCATCCTTCCGGGCGCCCTTGGCCGCCGTGCGCAGCTTGCGCAGGAAGTCCATGGTCAGCTCGTCGGCCACGTCGAGGCGCCAGCCGCCGGCGCCCTCGAGGATCCAGCGCGGTACGATGCCCTCCTTCGGCGCGAACATGAACTCCTGGTAGGAGGGATCGTTCTTGCGGCACTCGGGCAGGGACGCGTCGCCCCACCAGCAGCGGTACTGGGTCGGATAGGCCTCGAAGGAGTACCAGCTGTAGTACGGGCTGGCCTCGCTCTGGGCCGCGCCGATCGAGTTGTAGTGGCCGAAGGCGTTGAAGTACAGGCTGTCCTGCCCTGTGTGGGAGAAGACGCCGTCGAGCATCACCTCGATCCCCGCCTCGCGGCAGGCGCGGCACAGGGCGTCGAAGTCGGCCTTCGTGCCGAGCATGGGGTCGATCTGCGTGTAATCGCCGGTGTCGTAGTGGTGGTTGTGCAGGGAGCGGAAGACCGGGTTGAGGTAGAGGACCGTCACGCCCATCTCCCGCAGGTAGGGCAGCTTGCTGCGGATGCCGTTGAGCGTGCCGCCGTAAAAGTCCATGGACCCGTTCTCGCGCTCGCGCAGGGGGAAGAGGTCCTCGTCCCACTTTTCGTGCTTGCGGCGGCCCCGGATGTCGTCCACGGCCTGGGTGGGCGCGCGGAAAAAGCGGTCCGGGAAGATCTGGTAGATGTTCGCTCCGTGCATCCAGGCCGGCGTCTCCCACTTGGGGTCGTACAGGGTGATGCGGAAGGAGTGCAGGCCGCCCTCGCAGACATGGCCCTCGCCGCCGAGGTCGTCGTCCGGCGCCCCGTAGCGCCAGGTGTGGCCGTCCTCGTGATAGATGATAAAGTCGTACCAATAGATGCCGGGCTCGGCGGGCATGGCCAGGGAGAGCTCCCAGACGCGGTCGCCGTCAAAGGTCATCGGATAAGCGCGCTCCTCCCCCATCCAGGTGCGCAGGATCACGCCGGCTGCGTCGTCGCAGACCAGGCGGAAGCGGACGTTGCTCCCGGCGGGCGCGGGACCGGCAGGCTGGCGGTAGTAGGGGCTGTGGCTGTCGTGGCAGAGCATGGGTCGTCTCCTTCCGGGTTTCCAGAATCCTGAAAAGCCCGGGCGTTTTGTCTCACCCGGGCTTGATGTCTCACTTGCTGCGCTTCAGGGGCTCCAGATGCCAGATCCAGTCGTTGTACTCGCGGATCGTGCGGTCGGAGGAGAAGACGCCCGACATGGCCGTGTTGATGACGGCCATCTTCTGCCACTTGTCGAAATCGGCATAGTCGGCCACGAGCCGGCGCTGGGCCATGGAGTAGGAGCCGAAGTCCTTCAGGACGAAGTAGCTGTCGGCCATGGCGCCGTTGCCGCCCAGGAGCAGGCTGTGATACAGATCCTGCAGCACGCCCGTGTTGTCGGGGAAGAGGGTGCCGTCGATCATCTGGGTCATGGCCTGACGGATCTCCTGGTTGGTCTCGAAGATCGTCATCGGATTGTAGTTGTTCTCCTTGTACATGTTGCGGACGGTATCCGCGCGCATGCCGAAGATGTAGATGTTGTCCTGGCCCACCTGCTCGTACATCTCGACGTTCGCGCCGTCCATCGTGCCGATGGTGATCGCGCCGTTCATCATGTACTTCATGCAGCCGGTGCCGCTGGCCTCCTTGGAGGCGGTGGAGATCTGCTCGGATACCTCGGCCGCGGGGATCAGCACCTCGGCGGTGGAAACGTCGTAGTTCTCCAGGAACACCACCTGCAGCATTTTGCTGGCCCGCGGATGGGCCGCGACCAGGCGGCTGATGGCGTTGATGAAGCGGATGGTCTGCTTCGCGCGGTAGTATCCGGGCGAGGCCTTGGCGCCGAAGAAGAACACGCGCGGCTGCATCTCGAAGGTCGGATCGTTGACGATCCGGTTGTAGAGCACGAGGATGTGCAGGGCGTTCATGGTCTGGCGCTTGTACTCGTGCAGGCGCTTGGACTGGGCGTCGAACATGAAGGTCGGGTCGACGTCGATGTTCTGGCGGTCCTTGACCAGCTTCGCGAGGCGCTTCTTGTTCTCCAGCTTGACCGCCGCGAACTTCTCGCGGAAGGCCTTGTCGTCGGCGAAGGGGCGCAGCTCGCTCAGGCGCTCCGGCTCCCTGATCCAGGCGGTGCCGATGGCGTCGCAGATCAGGTCCGTGAGCTTCGGGTTGCAGCTCATCAGCCAGCGGCGGTGCGTGATGCCGTTGGTGACGGCGCTGAACTTCTCCGGCATGACCAGGTTGAAGTCATGGAAGGTGTCGGCCTTGAGGATGTCGCCGTGCAGCTTGCTGACGCCGTTGACGGAGAAGCTCTCCGCGACGCACAGGTTCGCCATGTGCACCTGGCCGTAGGAGATGATGGCCATGTTCGCGATGCGCTCCCATTCGCCCGGGAAGAAGTCCCAGAGCTTGGCGCACAGGCGGCGGTTCATCTCCTCGAGGATCTGGTAGATGCGCGGGAGCTGCTGCTTCACCATGGCCTCGGGCCACTTCTCGAGGGCCTCGGCCATGATCGTGTGGTTGGTGTAGGCGACGGTGCGGCGGGTGATGGCCTCGGCCTCGTCCCAGCCCAGGCCTTCCTGGTCGATCAGCAGGCGCATGAGCTCGGGGATCGCCATGCCCGGATGGGTGTCGTTGATGTGGATGACGACCTTCTCCGGCAGCAGGGAGAAGTCATTGCCGTACTGCTTCTTGAAGTCCCGGATGATGTACTGAAGCGTGGCCGAGGTGAAGAAGTAGTGCTGCTTGAGGCGCAGCATCTTGCCCTCGTAGTGGTTGTCTTCCGGGTAGAGGACCTTCGAGATGACTTCCGCCAGTTCGATCTCCTCGGACGCCTGGGCATACTTGCCCTGGCCGAAGCTGGTCAGGTCCAGGCGCTTGGGGCTGCGGGCGCTCCACATGCGCAGGGTGTTGACCGTGGAGGTGTCGTAGCCGACGATGGGCATATCGTAGGGCACGGCCTCGACGGTGTAGTAGTCGCGGTGGATGAAGTGGGGCTCGTCGTTCTCGTCCTTCTCCACGTCCACATGGCCGCCGAAGTGCACCTCGCAGGCGTCCTCCATCACGGCCATCTCCCAGACGTTGCCGTTGTCGAGCCAGGAGTCGGGGAGCTCCACCTGCTGGCCGTCGACGATCTTCTGGCGGAAGAGGCCGTACTCATAGCGGATCGTGCAGCCCATGGCCGGGAGGTCCAGGCTGGACAGGGAGTCGAGGAAGCAGGCCGCCAGACGGCCGAGGCCGCCGTTGCCCAGGCCGGGTTCGGGCTCTTCCTTCAGGACGCGGTCGATGTCCACGCCCAGCTCGCTCAGGGCTTCGCGGTATTCCTTCGTGGAGACCAGGTTCAGCATGTTGCAGTACATGCTCCGGCCCATCAGGAACTCAACGGAGAGATAGTAAAGCCGCTTGGCCTGGCTGACCTTGCGCTCCTCGCGCGCGGCGGTGTATTTCTGCATGATCTGGTCGCGCACGGTGGAGGCGACAGCCTTGTAGATCTGCTGCTCGGTCGCGTCCTGGATGGAGCGGCCGTTGTAACGCTGCAGCTTGCCGATGATGGACTGTTTGATGCTTTCCTTGTCAAAACGCGTGGTGGGCATAGGATTCCTCCTCGTTGGTTTCGAGGCCCCGACGGGTCTCATTCTATGAGTATAACCGTTTTCTCTCCTGTTGGCAAGGTTTTTTTGTCGGAACGCCCCGGACGGGCGTGTTTCGGCCGCCGGATCACGGTGCTGGCTGCCACGGCTGCAACAGCCGCCGCATCCACGCCTCCACGTCGAGGCCGTAGACGTCCCGCAGCGTGTCCCCGTCCACGAAATCCGCCATCGGGCCGCCGGCCGCCTTCCGCCCCCCGTCGAGCAGGAGGATGTCGGTGCCGTAGCGCCTGGCGAGACTCAGGTCGTGCACCACGGAGAGCACCGCGCGGCCGGGACGCTTCAGCCAGAGCTTCACCAGGCCGAAGATCCGCTGCTGGTACTGCAGGTCGAGGTGGTTCACCGGTTCGTCGAGGACGAGGACCCGCGGATCCTGGGCGAAGACCTGGGCCAGGAAGGCCCGCTGTTGCTCGCCGCCGGAGAGGGTCAGGACGCTGGTCCGCGCCATCGGTCCGAGGCCGGTCAGGGCGAGGGCCCGCGCCACATGCTTCTCCTCGTCCGGGTCCGCCGGGGCGAGAAAACCCTTCCGGTGAGCGTAGCGGCCGAGGCGCACGATCTCCGCCACGGTGTAGGCATACTGCTGGGTGTGCTGCTGGGCCAGGAAGCCCAGGGCCCGGGCGCGCTCCGAGGGCTTCATCCGCTTCACGTCGCGCCCGTCGGCCGTGAAGCGTCCGGCGTAGGGGCAGGCCTGGGCCAGCGCGCGCAGCAGGGTGCTCTTCCCCGCGCCGTTGGGCCCCACCAGCATCAGCCAGTGCCCCTCCTCCAGGGTGAAGGAGACGTCGTCCACCGCGGTGTGCGCGCCGAAGCGCACGGTGATATGCTCCGCCGTCAGCATCAGCGCCTCGCCCCCCTCCCTGTGCGGTAGAAGATGATCACGAACAGCACGGCGCCCACCAGGGAGGTCACCACGCCGAGGTTCAGTTCCCGGGGGTTGAGGACCGTGCGCGCCAGCAGGTCGGTCAGCAGCAGGAACACCGCCCCGAAGGACAGCGACGCCGGCAGCAGCCGCCTGTGGTTCGGCCCGACGATCATCCGTGCGATGTGGGGCGTCACCAGGCCGACGAAGGCGATCGTCCCGCCGATGGACACGCACACGCCGATCAGCACGGACACGCAGATCAGCACGGTCAGCTTGACGCGCCGCACGGGGACGCCCAGGCCCTGGGCATTCTCCTCCCCCACGGCAAAGCTGTTGAGCTCCGGCGCGAGGCGCAGCAGCACCCCGCCCGGCAGGATCAGCGCCCCGAGCAGGACCAGGACCTCGGTGTAGCCGCCGCTCGCGAGCGATCCCATCGTCCAGAAGGTGATGGAGTGGATCCGGTCCCCCGAGAAGGAGATCACGAGGCTCATCAGGCTGGAGGCGAACATGGAGAAGATCACGCCGATCAGGATGATGGAGTGGGTGTCCAGCGACCGGTCGAGCAGGTAGGCCAGGGAGAGGATCAGCATCAGCGACCCGAAGGCGAAGAGCATGGCCATGCCCATCGTGCCCGCGAGCGGCAGGCCGGGGATCGCGATGCCGAAGGCCAGCGAGATCACGGCGCCAAGGGAGGCTCCCGCCGAGACGCCCATGGTGGAGCCGTCCGCCAGGGGGTTGCGCAGCAGGCCCTGCATGGCCGCGCCGCACAGGGACAGGGCCGCCCCGACCAGCGTCACGCGCAGCACGCGCGGCAGGCGGATGGGGATGATCCCCGCGGCGATCCCCTCCGGCGCGGGCTTGCCCCGGATCAGGCAGCCGATCGTCTCAAAGGTGTCGTGCACGCTCAGCGAGACGCTCCCCAGGCACACGCACAGCGTCATCGCCGCCAGCGGGACGAGGATCAGGGCCAGCCAGGCGGCGGTCGAATAGCCCTCCGCCCGGCGCACGCGCCTCAAGGCTTGCTGCGGACGCGCTCGTTCACGGGTTTGCCGGCCGGGAATTCCCCGGCCTTCATCCCGTAGGCCGTCCGCAGGGTGACGCCGTCGCTGATGACCTGGATGTTGCCGTCGTTGTTGGAGTAGAAGCGCGGGTAATAAGACACGCCGCACTCCCCGATCACGAACGACTTGACGGCCTTTTCACTGCTCAGGCCGCCGGGGATCAGGATCACGCGCGGGTTCAGCGTGCGCATCGTCTCCGCGCGGATGCACATGGGGTTCAGCCCGTGGTGCGGGAAGGAGAGCACGTCCACGTCCCGGATCTCGTCGGCCCAGCGCCGGCGCACGGTGTAGTCCACCCAGTCGCCGGTGAAGAGGATCGTGTGTGCACCGTAGGTCACCAGGACGTTGAGGGAGTCCGGGTTTTCCGTTCCGGTGCGCTCCTCATCCGACGAGGGGCCGACGCAGAGCAGGTCAAAGGGCCCGACCGTCAGGCGGTCGCCGTCCTTCATCTGCCGGTAGGTGCCGCGGGGCAGCGGAAGATAGCGCTCCGGCAGCTCCGCGGACACGCCGAAGACGACCGTGTCCTCTGTGCCGTAGAGCTCCGAGAGGTCCCGGATGTGGCAGGCGTGGTCCTTGTGCCAGTGGGTGACGATGTGGGCGTCCATGTGGTCGATGCCGCTGGCGGCCAGGTACGCGAAGAGCTTTTCCGAGCCCGTCTCACTGTAGGTCTTTCCGTCCTGACCGCAGTCCACGAGGATCACCGTGTCCCCGGCAGTCAGCAGGTAGGCGTCCGCGCAGCCGATGTCGATCTGGTGCAGGCGCATCTCCGGCAGCGTCCGGGGCCGCTGCGCGTCTTCCGCCTCCGCGGCCGAAACCGCGATGAAGGAAAGACAGAGGAGCAGCAGCGCGAGGAGCGCCGCCGTCCTTCTCATGCGGTTTGTCATCGGTCCAGTCCTCCGCCGCTCAGCCATTGCCCCGCGGCGCGAAGCCGATCTTCTTCTGCACCTTGCGCAGGGTGCGCAGGGCGATGCCGTTGGCGATCTTCGCGTTCTCGTCGATGACGCCCTGGATGTACCCCTTGTCGCTCATCAGGCGGCGGAACTCGGCCTGAAGCGGCTCAAGGGTCGCGATGACGCAGTCGCTCACGCGGGCCTTCAGCGCGCCGTAGCCCTGGCCCTGCAGCTCCGCGCAGATCGCGTCGATCTCTTCCCCGCTCAGGGCACTGAGGATGGAGAGGAGGTTGGACACGC
This sequence comes from Clostridia bacterium, assembly GCA_017429265.1. Lineage (GTDB taxonomy): Bacteria > Bacillota > Clostridia > Christensenellales > Aristaeellaceae > RUG11272. The sequence goes on from JAFRPG010000097.1 coordinate 12,102, forward strand.
CGGGCTTGTTCTCCGGGTCGAAGCGGATCTCGCCGTCGGAGTCGGTGACGGCGCGCTTGAGCTTGCGGCGGACGTTGTCCGGGGTGTCGAGCAGGCTGATGAAGGTCTCCTCCGGGTCGGACTTGGACATCTTCTTCGTCGGCTCCTGCAGGCTCATGACCCGGGCGCCGGTCTTGGGGATGTAGCCCTCGGGGATCGTGAACACGTCGCCGTAGACGCCGTTGAAGCGCATGGCGATGTCGCGGCACAGCTCGAGGTGCTGCTTTTGGTCCGCGCCGACGGGCACCAGGTTGGCCTGGTAGAGCAGGATGTCGGCGGCCATCAGCACGGGGTAGGTGAACAGGCCCGCGTTGATGTTGTCGGCGTGGGCCGCGCTCTTGGCCTTGAACTGGGTCATGCGGTTCAGCTCGCCCATGTAGGTGAAGCAGCTCAGGATCCATCCGAGCTCGGCGTGGCCGCTGACATGGCTCTGGCAGAAGATCAGGCTCTTCTTCGGGTCGATGCCGGAGGCGATGTAGATCGCGGCCAGCTCCAGGCAGCGGCGACGCAGGTCGGCGGGGTTCTGCCGCACGGTGATGGCGTGCTCGTCCACGATGCAGTAGATGCAGTCGTAGTCGTCCTGGAGCCTGGAGAAGTTGCGCAGCGCGCCGATGTAGTTGCCCAGCGTCAGCGTGCCGGAAGGCTGGATGCCGGAGAAGATGACGGGCTTTTTCGCGGGTGCTTCGGACATGTCGGATTCCTCCTCAACAGAATGATCGTAAAAAGAAAATGCCCCCGGTCTGGGGACAGTGTGCCTGCGGTGCCACCCCAATTGAGCGCGTGCGCGCTCCGCTCTGCTCCCTGTCACGGGGGAGGCCCGTCGCGGGATACTCAGCCTTGCGCCGTTCCCCCGCGCCCTCGGAGCCCCGGCCTGTCCGTCATCCGCCGCCGGGCTCCCACTGCCCCCGGCTCGCTGTGCGCCTCACGGCGAACGGCCCGCTCCTCATCGGTTTACGGGCTTTATTATAATGGATGATCGGGAAAAATGCAACCTTCTTTTGGTTCCCTCTTATGTTTTGGGATGAGGGATTGCACCGCGGGCGTGCCGGCGGGCTTCCCGGTCTGACCCGATCACAAACAGGGAGGAGGCGATCCCGAAGGTCCGGGTCATGCTCCGCGAAGCACGAAACCCTCTTTCTGCGCTCCGGATCGGCGCCGTGATCCTTTCCTCTGGCAGACGAGCCATCCCCCGCAAGACGGTTGCCAACCTGCGCGCCTTGTGGTATCCTTGTGGGCAAATCGCGCCGCATAAGGAGGGATTTCCCGTGAAAGCGCTGAGCGGTTTTGTCGGGCGCCGGATGGCGCTCATTGTCCTGGCGGTCGCCGCCCTGGCCCTGCTCCTGCCCGCGTCCTGCGCGTGGATCGATACATCCTGGATCAACTGGCTGCTGATGCTGGTGATGTTCGGCATGGGGCTGACACTCCGGGCGGAGGACTTCCTGACCGTGCTCAGGCGGCCGGGCGACATCGCCGCCGGATGCCTGCTTCAGTTCACCCTGATGCCGCTGCTGGCCTTCGGGCTGGGAAAACTGTTCGGCCTGGACGCCGCGCTGATGGCGGGCGTGATCCTCGTGGGCACCTGCCCCGGCGGCACGGCCAGCAACGTCATGACCTATCTCAGCGGCGGCGACGTGGCCCTCTCCGTCGGCATGACCGGCGTCAACACCCTGCTCGCGCCCCTGCTCACCCCGGCCATCACCTGGCTGCTGCTTCGCACGACGGTGACCGTGGACGCGGGCGCCATGTGCCTGTCCATCCTGCAGGTAGTGATCGTCCCCATCGCCCTGGGCTTCATCCTCAACCGTTTCCTCGGGGAGAAGCTGAAAAAGGCGAAGGAGGCCCTGCCCCTCGTCTCCGTGGCCGCCATCGCGCTGATCATCGCCTCGGTGGTCTCGCACAACGCGGTGCGCATCCGGGAGAGCGGCGCACTGATCCTGATCGTGGTGGTCCTGCACAACCTGTTGGGCTACGGCGCCGGGTATCTCGCCGCCCTCCTCCTGCGCTTCCCGACCGCCAAAAAGAAAGCCATGGCGATCGAGATCGGGATGCAGAACTCCGGCCTCGCGACCTCGCTGGCGGGCTCCGCCTTCCCGGACCTCGCCATGGCCACGGTCCCCGGCGCAGTCTTCTCGGTATGGCACAACATCTCCGGTGCGGTGCTCGCCGCGGTCCTGCGTCGGACGAAGGACCGGGACGAAGGCTGACCTCTGCAGACAGCAAAGGGACTGCCGCGGTTTGATCCGAAGCAGTCCCTTTTTGCGTGAAGGTCAGATCCCCAGCAGTTCGCTGAAGGCCTTCAGCGCGCCGTCGGTCTCGTGGGCCAGGACGCGCTTGGCCAGGACCTTGCCCAGCTGCACGCCCTCCTGGTCGAAGGAGTTCAGGTTCCACACGAAGCCCTGGAACATCACCTTGTTCTCAAAGTGGGCCAGCAGGGCGCCGAGGGCCTCGGGGGTCAGCTGCTCGCCGATGATGATGGAGGAGGGCCGGCCGCCCGCGAAGGACTTGTTGGGGTTCGCGTCCTGCTTGCCGCAGGCGAAGGCCAGGATCTGGGCCGCCACGTTGGCGCCGAGCTTCTGCTGGCTGGTGGAACCCTGGATGTCCACATCCATGCCTGCCTGGTTCTTCCGGAAGCCCACGAACTGCAGCGGCACGATGTCCGTGCCCTGGTGCAGGAGCTGGTAGAAGGAGTGCTGGCCGTTGGTGCCGGGCTCGCCGAAGATGACCGGGCCGGTCACATAGTTCACCGCCTCGCCGAAGCGGTTGACGGACTTGCCGTTGGACTCCATGTCCAGCTGCTGGAGGTGGGCCGGGAAGCGGCTCAGCGCCTGGGAATAGGGCAGGACGGCCGTGGACGGATAGCCCTGCACGTTGCGCTCATACACGCCGATCAGGGCGTCGAGCATGGCGGCGTTCTGCCGGATGTCCGGGCTCTTCGCCAGGGCGTCCTCCTCCGCCGCGCCGTTCAGGAAGCGGGCGAAGACCTCGGGCCCGAAGGCCAGGGACAGCACCGCGCCGCCCACGCAGGAGGTGGAGGAATAGCGGCCGCCGATGTAGTCGTCCATGAAGAAGGCGGCCAAGTAGTCGCTGGACTTGGCCAGGGGCGAGGTCTCGCTGGTCACGGCTACCATATGGCGGGCCGGATCCAGGCCCTGCCCGCGCAGGGCATCCTTCACGAAGGCCTCGTTGGTCAGGGTCTCCAGCGTCGTGCCGGACTTGGACACCAGGACGAACAGGGCGTGGGCCACGTCAGTGCCCTTCAGCACGCTGGCCGCGTCGTCCGGGTCGACGTTGCTGATGAACTTCGCGTCCATATGGAAGCAGCCGTTCTGCTTCGCCCAGTTCTCCAGGGCGAGGTACATGGCGCGGGGGCCGAGGTCGCTGCCGCCGATGCCGATCTGCACGACGGTCGTGAACTTCTCGCCCGCCGCGTTGGTGATCTCCCCAGCATGCACTTTCCGCGCGAAGTCCGCGACCTTCTCCTGCTGGGACACATAGAAGGCGCGCTTGTCCACGCCGTCGGCGGTGACGGTCCCGCCCAGCTGGCCGCGGGTGAGCTGGTGGAGCACCAGGCGCTTCTCACCGGTGTTGATGACCTCACCCTCGTACAGAGCCGCGTATTTCCCGCTCAGCTGCGCCTCATCCGCCAGAGCCTGCAGGGCGCCGAGGATGTCCTCGTCCACCTGCTTCGCCGCGTAATAGTATGTCAGACCGGCGGCCATCGGCGCGTGATAACCGGCCACGCGGGCCGCGCCCTCCTCCCCGGCCATGGCCCGGGCCAGGTCCACCTTGTTCTTCAGTGCACAGAGCGTCTTGTAGGACGTGAGGGTGTCCAGATTCTTCCAGGAAATCATCGCGGTCTTCCTTTCTCTCTCCGTCGGCTGTGCGCAGCGGATTCTTCCTCTCTATTGTACTCCGTTTTTGACCGTGCGTAAACAGGTGCGGCGCAGTTTTTTTGCACCCGGTTGTCTTTTTCCCGCGGCTGTGGTATCCTACGCGGCGGACAACCATAAAGGAAAAGAGGGTCCTCATGTCCGTGAAACGCAAAGGATTTCTGATCGACTGCGCGGTGTACGCAGCCGCCTTCGGGATCGGTCTGATCCTGTTTTCGCATACCGAAGGCATCGTCGCCTCCGCCGCCGTGCTCACGCTCACGGCCACGGCGGTGATCTGGATCGCGACCGCGCTCCTCGGGGACGTGTCGGTCTACGACCCGTACTGGAGCGTCGCGCCGCCGGTGATCCTGCTGGCCTGCATGATCCGCTTCGGCCTGTGGAACGTCAACGCGGTCGTTCTCCTCATCCTGACCGGCCTGTGGTCCCTGCGGCTGACCGCTAACTGGTATGAGACCTACCCCGGTCTCCGGCGTGAGGACTGGCGCTACGCCGTGTACAGGGAAAAGTGCTCCGCGCCCGTCTTCCAGCTGCTGAGCTTTTTCGGCCTGCAGCTCATGCCGACGGTCGTGGTCTTCGCCGGGATGATCGGCGCCCTGCACGCGATCCGCCGGCCCGTCTTCGCCCCGCTGTCGGCCGTGGGCGCCGCGGTGATGCTCGGTGCCGTCCTGCTTGAGCACGCGGCGGATACCGCGATCCACCGTTTCCTCCGGGAGCACGCCGGGGTGAGGCGGACGTGCGATATCTCGGTCTGGCACTGGTCCCGGCACCCGAACTATCTGGGCGAGATGCTCTTCTGGACCGGCCTGTACCTCTATTTCGCGGCCTGCTGCCCCGACATCAGGGTCAAAGGGCTCGGCTTTCTGAGCATCATCGCCCTGTTCCTGTGCGTCTCCATCCCGATGATGGAAAAACACAATCTCGAGCGCAGACCCGACTACGCCGCCTACCGCCTCCGGACGCCCGCCCTGCTCCCCCTGCCGAAAAAAATCTTCAAAACGCAAAAAAGTCTGTAACGAATCCCGTTCTTCCCCGTCTAAAAGGCGAGTCTGGCAGGAAGGAGGTGCGGAAGGGTGACTCAGGAGGCATTCGAAAAGCTGTACGCGGCCTGCTACATGCGCGTCTTCTCCTATGTGATGACCCTGGCCTGTGACCGGTCGCAGGCGGAGGAGATCACTCAGGAAGCCTTCTTCCGGGCGTTCTCGAAGCAGGACGGCTACCGGGGAGAGGCGGACCAAGTGACCTGGCTGTGCGCCATCGCCAAGAACCTCCTCCTCGACGAAAAGCGCAGGCAGAAACGCCGCGGAGAGCTTCCGGAGGAGACGCCCGACCCCGCCAGGGGCGTCGAGCAGCAGGTCATCGACCGCGATTCCTCCTTCCGCATCCACGTGGCGCTCCACGCCATCGAGGAGCCCTACCGGGAGGTGTTCGAGCTTCGGGTCTTCGGCGAACTGAGTTTCCGGGAGGTCGGTGAGATCTTCGGAAAGACCGAGAACTGGGCCCGGGTCACCTACCACCGCGCCAGGCTGAAGCTGCAGGAAAGGATGGGTGTATAGAGCATGACAAACGACTGTGAAGTGATCCGCGACCTGCTCCCGCTGTACGCGGACGACGTGTGCAGCCCGAAGAGCCGCGAGCTGGTGGAAACCCATGTCCGGGACTGCCCCGAGTGCCGGACCCTGATGGCCCGGCTGATGGACAGCCGGATCGAGGAGGACCTGAAGGCCGAGAAAACCGATGTGATCCGCTACGGGGAGAAGCGCTTCCGGCGCCGCTCCGCCACGGTGGGCAGCGTGGTCGCCGGCCTGCTGATGATCCCGATCCTCGTGTGCCTGATCGTGAACATCGCCTCCGGCGGCGGCATGGGCTGGTTCTTCATCGTGCTGGCGAGCCTCGCGGTGGCGGCCTCCCTGATCGTCACCCCGCTGATGGTCCCGGAGGACAGGCTGTTCCACACTTTCTGCGCGTTCTGCGCAAGCCTGATCGTGCTGATGGCGGTGATCTGCTTCGTCACGGGCGGAGACTGGTTCTGGCTGGTGACGAGCGCCGAGCTGTTCGGCCTGGCAGTCATCTTCCTGCCCTTCGTCGTCAAAGCGCGGCCCGTCCGGCAGCTTCTCGGGGGCGCGAACCGCCTCCTGGTCATCCTCGGGATCGACGCGGCGCTGTTCGTCAACATGATGAACATGATCGCCCTGCACGCGAGATTCGGCGGAAAGAACATTCTTCTGATCCTCGGCACGGTGGCCGGGATCGGACTGGCGGCATTTGAAATCATGCGGAACGGAGGCAATCGGAAATGAAAAACAAAACCATGACCATCGGCCTGATCGTCTGCGCCGTGATCCTGATCGCGGCGGTGGGCCTGAGCGTAAGCGGCATCTTCGGCCTGAACCGGTATACCTATGAGAATGCGGACAGCTACACCGCCGGCGGCACCGACGCGATCCCGGCGGCCGGCGTGCGGAACATCAGCGTCGACTGGCTCGACGGCAAGGTCACCCTCGCCCGCCACGGTGCGCAGACGATCGCCCTCTCCGAGGTCTCGAAGAAGGAGATCTCCGACGACCTGCAGCTTCGCTGGTGGGTGGACGGCGACACTCTGCGCGTCCGCTACGCCAAATCCGGCGCGAAGACCCATTCCCTCTTCGGCGGCAGCCCGAACAAAGAGCTCACCCTGACCCTGCCCGAGGGCTTTGCGGCGGCGGATGTGTACCTCCACACCACCTCCGGCGACCTGATCGTCCCCGCCCTCGACGCCGACGCACTGACGCTCGACGTCACCTCCGGCACGGTCCGGGCCACGGCCGCGGCCGGGCGCATCACGGCCCGCGCGACATCCGGCGACATCAGCCTGACCTCCACTGGCACGGCCAAAGAGATCGGCGTACACGTCACCTCGGGCAATATCGCGGTGGAAGCCGTGACGGCGGACACGCTGAAGGCCGAAATGACCTCCGGCAGCATCAGCGTCACGGCGGAGCGCATCGGGGATTTCAGCGCCGATGCGACCTCCGGCGATGTCACCCTGCGCGCGGCTGCGGCGGAGCGGATCAAGGTCCACACCACCAGCGGCAGGATCACCGTGAGCGCGGCGGAATTCAGCGATCTCGACGCGAGCGCCACCTCCGGCAACATGCAGTTCAATCTGCCCACAGAACCCGGCTTCACCGCCAGGGTCGAGAAGACGAGCGGCAATTTCACCTACGGGGTGCCGCTGACGATGCAGGGCAGTGACTATGCGTGCGGCGACGGCAGTGCGTCGGTGAAGATCCACGTCACCTCCGGCGATATCAGGATCGACCCGTACCAGTGAATCATCGGCAGCGAAAAACCGGGCAGCCATCGGGCCGCCCGGCCTTTTTCGGTCTGTGCACAGGATCAGTCGTAGTCCGCGTAGTTCTTCGGATCCGCGTTGTACTCGCCCACCACGATCGGGACGCCGAAGTGCTCCGACCAGCGGCGGTAGGTCTCGAACCCGCGGCGGAGCTCCGCGCCGTGGACGGCGTCGTCCCAGCGGGCGGTCATCTTCGTCCAGGTCGCCGTGGTCCAGGTGAAGGCCTGGGGATCGTAGTTGTGGACCGTGATCATCAGGTGGTTCTCCGCGCTGTCCTCCGGGAGGACGAAGCGCGTGAAGTTGCCGTCGGCCCCGCCGCCGGAGTAGGTCATCACGATCAGGTTGCGCAGGGCGTTGTTCCCGCCGCAGGCGCGCACCGTGGTCACGAAGAGCTGATTCCAGGCGTTGATCCACTTCGCGGCGTCCGGGGACGGGGCATTCCAGTTGTTGGCTCCGTCGAGGACCTCGTTCATGCTCTCGAAGAGCAGGCGCTCGTCGTAGTCCGCGAACGTCTCCGCGATCTGCGTCCAGACGGAGGCGAAGCGCCCGGCGTAAGCCTCGTAGGAGGCCTCGGTCGCCTCGATCCAGCCGTCCGCGCCGCCGTCGTGGTGGAGGTTCACGATCACGTAGACCCCGCGCTGCCAGAAGTAGTCCACAACCTCGCGGACGCGCACCATCCAGGCCTCGTCGATCCTGTTGTCGGCGTCGAGGTGTTCCGCCCAGGTCACCGGCACGCGCACCGTGTTGAAGCCGAGGCCGATCACATAGTCCGCGATGGCCTGCGTCGTCACCGGCTGGCCCCAAGCGGTCTCCCAGCCCACGGGCAGCGGGTTCCCGCGGCCGTCCTTTTTGCCCCAGAGAACAATCCAGCCCTTCTCGCCCTTCCGGTCGCTCTCGATGTTGAAGCTGGTGGAGTCGAGGGTGTTGCCGAGGTTGAAGCCGGGGCCGAAGTTCGCCGCGGCCTCAAAGGCCGTCTCCTCCTCAAAAACCGCATCGTCCCCCGCGTTGCCGGGATCCGTGCGCTCCGGGTAGCAGGCCATGATGGCGTCGATGTACTGCGGGTAGTTCACGGTCAGCTTCGCCCGGTTGACGTGGACGGAGCAGTCCCAGAGGATGACCGGGATCCCGTACTCCGCCGCCAGGCCGTTGACGCAGGCGGCGTAGGCGGCCATGTCGGGCTCGTTGACGCCGGACCCTTCCGCCGCGGCGGACAGGCAGCCGGCGAGGAGCAGGGCCGCCAGCAGGACCGCGGTCCCGCGTCTGATGATGTTCCGCATGCGCTCTCCTCCCGCCTCAGACCTCAAAGGCTTCCTTCTGCGTCATCATGGCGCGGATCTCGGCCCGGCCGTTCTCCAGATAGAACAGACCCATCTCCCAGCCGTTCTGGTCATACATCGCCATCAGCTGGGGCGCGGCCTCGCGCACCGCCGCCATGACCTTCTCGTCCCGGACGACCTTCGCCGCGCCGTCATAGCGCAGGAACTCCTCCCCGTTGTAGGCGAGGACCTCCACGCACGGGTTTGCGGTCAGCTGTTTGAACACGTCCTTGAAGGTGCCGCAGCCGAAATAGATCCTGCCGTCGAGCAGCAGGTGGAAGCCGAAAGGCCGCCCCTTGGGCTGGTCGCCGTCGGTGGTGAGGAAATAGAAGACTTTCGCCTGGTCGAGGAACGCGTTGACTTTCTCCGCATTGGTCATGGTGAGAACCCTCCTTTTCGGTTGTCGGTTTGTCCTGTGTCTGTAGCATAGTGGATTTCCGCCGTTTTTGCAAGAGGGTTTCCCGCCCGGGCGGCGGCGAAAATACGAAAAAAAGACTTGCCGCTCCCTGCCCCGGATGCTATCATAATTTTGATACCCAAGTCCCCTGCCAACAGGGAAAAACTCAGCGCAAAAGAGGACGAGACCATGCCGAATTTCAGCCTGCCGGACGCCGTGTTCGAAGAAGCCGCGGCCCGCTTTCCCACCCCCTTCCACCTCTATGACGAGGCCGGGATCCGCCGCCGTGCCCGCCTGCTGCAAAAGGCTTTCTCCTGGTGCCCGGATTTCCGCGAGTATTTCGCGGTCAAGGCCCTGCCGAACCCGGCGATCCTGCGCATCCTGAAGGAGGAGGGCTGCGGCCTGGACTGCTCGAGCGAGACCGAGCTGATGCTGGCGGAGGCCTGCGGCTTCTCCGGCGACGAGATCATGTTCTCCGCCAACGCGATGCCCGATGAGGAGTTCGCCTTCGCGCGCCGGCTGGGCGGTTACGTCAACCTCGACGACATCAGTCACATCGACATCCTCGCCCGCAGCGGCGGGATCCCGGAGACCGTCTGCTGCCGCTACAATCCCGGCGGTGATTTCCGCATTGGCACCGCCATCATGGGCAATCCCGGCGAGGCGAAGTACGGCTTCACCTACGATCAGCTGACCGAGGGCCTCGCGCGGCTGAAGGCCATGGGCGCGAAGCGTTTCGGCCTGCATGCCTTCCTCTCGAGCAACAACACCGACAACGCCTACTACCCGACCCTCGCGAAGACCCTCTTCGAGGCCGCTTCGTCGCTGGCAGAGAAGACCGGCCTGCCGCTCGCCTTCGTCAACCTGTCCGGCGGCGTGGGCATCCCCTACCGCCCGGACCAGGAGCCGACCGACATCCTCGCCGTCGGCGAGGCGGTGGAGAAGGTCTACCGCGCCTGCTTCCCGGAGGGCGGCGTGGCGATCAAGACCGAGCTCGGCCGCTGGATGACCGGCCCCGAGGGCTGGCTTGTCGCCCACGCCACCCACCACAAGGATACCTACCGCCACTACATCGGCCTCGACGCCTGCGCGGTCAACCTGATGCGGCCGGCCATGTACGGCGCCTACCACCACATCACCGTCTGCGGCAAGCGCGAGGCTCCCTGCGACCGCGTCTACGACGTGACCGGCTGCCTGTGCGAGAACAACGACAAGTTCGCCATTGAGCGCGCCCTGCCCGAGATCGTCGAGGGCGACCTCGTCGTGATCCACGATACCGGCGCGCACGGCTTCTCCATGGGCTACAACTACAACGGCCGCCTGCGCTCCGCGGAGATCCTGCGCACGGCGGACGGCGGCTTCCGCATGATCCGCAGGGCAGAGACCCCGGCAGACTACTTCGCGACCCTCGACATCGACGAGGCGGCGCCGGCCCTCGGCGTCACGCCGCACACAAGATAAATCAGGAAGGAAAAGCAGACACAGGGACCCGTCGCTGGAGGCATCGGACATGTTTCTGACCAGGATGGCGCTGGACGTGAACCGGGAGGACACCATGCAGCTCCTCTCCGAGCCGGGCCGTATGCAGCGTGAGGTGCGCGCGGCCTTCGCGGGCGGCAACATGCAGCCTCTTTTCCGCATGGAGATGATCGGCAGCCGCCTGTGGCTGGTGGTCCTCTCGCGCCTGCGCCCCACCCTGTACGCGGCCCACGAGCGCTACGGCTACCTCGGCGTCTTTCCGAGCTGGGAGACCTTTGACTTCGACGAGACGCTGGAACAGGCCGAGAACGGCACCACCTGGAACTTTTTTCTCTCCGCCTCGCCCCAGGGCGTGAGGCCCGAGGCGGACCCGGTCTGGCTGGATCCCCGCCGCCTGTCCCAGTGGCTGACCCGCCAGAGCGAGGCCTGCGGCTTCGAGGTCAGGCAGTGCAAAGTTGTCCGCGCCGAATGGCGGCCCGCGGGCGACGCCTTCATCCAGCTCGTCGAGTTTGACGGCGTGCTGACCGTCACCGATCAGGACACCTTCACCTGGGCCGTCTCCACCGGGATCGGCAACGCCCGGGAGAACGGCGCCGGCCTGATGACCATCGCCCACAACCCCACTTTCTGGGAGGATTGAGTTTTCCTTCCCCGCACCGACAGGAGGCAGCACCATGACACAGCAGGTCCCGAGCACCCCCTTCATCCCGCAGCGCGCCGACCCCTTCATCCTGCACGAGGAGGGGGCATTCTGGTTCACGGCCTCCGTGCCGGCCTATGACCGGATCATCCTGCGGAAGGCCGATACCCTGGCCGGGCTGCGCGACGCGCCCGAGACCGAGGTCTGGCACGCCCACGCATGCGGGCCGATGAGCTGGCATATCTGGGCCCCGGAACTCCACCGCGTGGACGGCCGCTGGTACCTCTACTTCGCCGCCGGCGAGCGCGACGACATCTGGAAGATCCGCCCCTGGCTCCTCCGCTGCGAGAGCGATGACCCGCTGGCCGGCCCCTGGACCGAGCCGGGCAATCTCCGCGCCGCCGAGCCCTTCAGCTTTCAGGATTTCTCTCTCGACATGACCGTGTTCGGGCATCGCGGGGCGAAATACTGCGTCTGGGCGGAGAAGGTGTCCGTCGGCCCGAAGATCTCCAATCTCTACATCGCGCGGCTGGACGGGGCCAGCGCCCTGGCCACCCCGCAGATGCTGCTCACCTCCCCCACCTATGCCTGGGAGCGCCACGGCTTCTGGGTCAACGAGGGTCCGGCCTTCCTGACCGGGGAGGACAAGGTCTTCCTGACCTACTCGGCCTCGGACACCTCCGCGGCCTACTGCATGGGCATGCTCTGGGCCGACGCGGACGCCGACCTGATGGACATCTCCGCCTGGCACAAATCCCCGAAGCCGGTCTTCTCCACCGACGCGTCGCGCGGCATCTACGGCCCGGGGCACAACAGCTTCTTCCGCGACGAAAACGGGGACTGGTGCACGGCCTTCCACGCCCGCCCCTACCCGGAGGTCGTCGGCGACCCGCTGCAGGACCCCAACCGGCACTGCTTCGTGATGAAGCTCGGCTGGGACGGCGGCATGCCGGTGTTCTCTCCGGACGGACTGCTCTTTCAGCCCGGCAAGTGAGGCATTCCGGATCCCGTCCTTCATGACAAACCCCCGCTGCTCCTGATCGCAGCGGGGGTTTGTCGTCGGTCCGAGGCACCGGACAGCCGACGGATCCGTGTCGTCCCGAAAGCGGGCGTCAGCCGTTCTTCTTCTCCAGATACTCGTCGTAGTTGCAGTAGTAGTCGCTGATCGTGCCGTCGTCGTGGATCTCGAGGATGCGGTCGGCGACCGTGGAGATGAACTGGTGGTCATGGCAGGTGAACATCACGTTGCCCGGGAAGTTGATCAGGCCGTTGTTCACCGCGGTGATGGACTCGAGGTCAAGGTGGTTCGTCGGCTGGTCGAGGATCAGGAAGTTCGCGCCGGAGAGCATCATCCGGGAGAGCATGCAGCGCACCTTCTCGCCGCCGGAGAGGACGCTGACAGGCTTGTACACGTCGTCTCCCGAGAAGAGCATCCGGCCCAGGAAGCCGCGCATGTAGGTCTCCAGCTGCTCCGGAGAGTACTGGGCGAACCACTGCAGCATCGTCATGTCGCAGCCGTCGAAGAAGGCGCTGTTGTCGTGGGGGAAGTAGCTCTGGCTGATCGTGACGCCCCACTTGAAGGTGCCGCTGTCGGGCTTGATCTCCTCCATCAGGATGCGGAAGAGGGCGGTCGCGGCCTGTTCGTTGCCGACCAGGGCGATCTTCTGCCCCTTCGTGACGATGAAGGAGACGTCCTTCAGCAGCTGCACGCCGTCCTGGGTGTAGCTGATGCCGTCCACGGTGAGGATGTCCTTGCCCGCCTCGCGGTCCGGGGTGAAGGCCACCCAGGGGTAGCGGCGGGAGGAGGCCGGCATCTGCTCGAGGGTCAGCTCGTCGAGGAGTTTGCGGCGGCTCGTGGCCTGCTTGGCCTTCGACTTGTTGGAGGAGAAGCGCTGGATGAAGGCGCGCAGCTCCTTGATCTTGTCCTCGCGGCGCTTCTTCTGGTCGTTCATCAGGCTCTGCATCATCTTCGAGGACTCATACCAGAAGTCATAGTTGCCCACGTAGAGGCGGACCTGGTTGTAGTCGATGTCCACGATGTGGGTGCAGATGTTGTTGAGGAACCAACGGTCGTGGCTGACCACGATCAGCGTGCCGGGGAAGTCCATCAGGAAATCCTCCAGCCAGCTGACGCTGCGGATGTCCAGGTTGTTGGTCGGCTCGTCGAGGAGGAGGATGTCCGGATGGCCGAAGAGGGCCTGGGCGAGCAGGACCTTGAACTTGTCCTGGCCGTTGAGCTCGGACATCTGCTCATAGTGCATCTCGGCGGGGATGCCGAGGCCGGTGAGGAGGGTGGCGGCGTCACTCTCGGCGTTCCAGCCGTCCATCTCTGCGAACTCGCCCTCCAGCTCGGCGGCCTTCTCGCCGTCGGCATCGGAGAAGTCGGGCTTCATGTAGAGGGCGTCCTTCTCCTTCATCACCTCGTAGAGGCGGGCGTTGCCCATGATCACGGTGTCCAGCACGGGATAGGCGTCGTACTTGAACTGGTCCTGCTGCAGGACGGACATGCGCTCATTGGGCGGGATGACCACCGAGCCCGTCGTCGGCTCCAGCTCGCCGGAGAGGATGCGCAGGAAGGTGGACTTGCCGGCCCCGTTGGCGCCGATGATGCCGTAGCAGTTGCCGGGCAGGAATTTGAGGTCCGCGCCGGAGAAGAGCTTCTGTCCGCCGAAGGTGAGGGATACGTTGCTGACCGTAATCATGGATCGCGTCTCCTTTTCGCTGACTGCGTACTGTGTATGACAGCGTTACCTGTCTATTATAGCATATCTTTCGGGGTTTGACAGCCGTTTTCGGAAATTTCGGGGCGCGAAAAAGAGCCCCGCGGCAAGCGCGGGACCCGTGCGGTCTCCGATGTCATTCCACCCGCAGCGGAAGGCTGTCCTCCCGGCCCCAGAGCCGCCAGCTGACCGTGGCGGAACGCCTGGCGCCGGCATTGACGCGCGAGAGGACCGTGATCTCGATCTCCCCGTCGGTGCGGGCCTCGATGCGGATCGGCTCGTTGCGGCTGACCATGGCGATATCGCCCGGGGCCTGGGAAATGCTGGCCTGCACCATCTCCAGCGGGGCGAAGGTCGTGTTGCTCACCCCGATGCGCCACGAATAGAAGACGTAGCCGGAGATGTCCCCGAGGTCCTCCCCGCCGCCGTAAACGATCTGGTCGTTGATCCGGCTGAAGGTCACGGGATCATCCGAAGCGTTGCGGACGGACGCGCCGAGGCTGTTCACCCGCACGTCGCAGGTCAGGAAGAGGTAGCCCGTCACAATCAGGCATACCCCAAAGATCACGGCCAGGGACAGGGCAGCATATTTCACGCGGAGGTCTCCTCCCGGTCAGGGCTGGGTGGGGTCCTGGATCTGGTAAGCGCCGGGACCATAGTTCTGCTTGAGCAGGGTGTTCATCTGCTGGATCATCTCGGCGTCGCGCAGGGTGAACTTGAACACGACGCGGCGGGACTGTGTGGGATTTTCGACGGTCGTGCCGTCGTAGAACACGGGATCGGACGAGGAGCGGCCCTTGGCGGTCAGCAGGCTCTGCAGGCGTTCTACTTCAGCCTCGGTGTGGCCGGCGCTGTACATGGTCAGGCAGTACTCGGCCACGGCGAGGGCGCGGTTCTGGCTCAGCCGCAGGTTCTTGAGATAGGTGCCGCTGGAGTCCGTGTGGCCCTCGATGATGATCTCGCCAACATAGCTGCTGTACTTGGGCTGCATCAGCACCTCGAGGTAGACCGGCAGGAACTGGTTGAGCATCGTCTTGCCGTCGGCGCGGATGTCGGCGCTATTGACGTCGAAGAAGACGGAGCTGCCGAGGGTGATGTTGCCGTTCTGGTCGACGACAGCGGGAATGCGGTTGGCGCTCATGGCGTCGGAGAGTTCCCGGATGATCTCGGGCCGCACGCCGACCAGGGCGGTGAGTTCCTCGCTCTTCTGGCTGAGCAGGCCCTGCATCCGCTCGATCTCCTTCTTCTGCGCCTTGAGGGAGATGTTCGCCTCGTCGAGTTCCTGCTGCTTGCCGATGAGGATGATGGTCTGGGCGGCCAGTTCGCCCTCCTTGGCGCCCAGGGCGATGCGGATCTCCTTGAGCTCGGCGTTCTTGCTGTCGAGTTCCTGCTGCTTGCCGAGGAGGATGATGGTCTGGGCGGCCAGCTCGTCCTCCTTCAGGCCGAGATCGAGGCGGGCACGCTCCAGTTCCGCCTCCTGGATGCGAATCTGCGTGCCGTAGTTGTACAGCGAATAGACGAGGAACAGCACGAAAACCATGACCAGGCCGGCCATGATATCGGAATAGCTGATCCAGCTCGAGCCTCCGCCGCCACGGCCGGCCCGGCGGTTGTGCGCCTGCTGCCGTGCCATGCTCAGGCCTCCCCGCGGTCAGCGGACGCGCCGCGCTCGATGGCCTCCTGCAGGCCGTGGACGGTCTTCTGCAGGTCGCTCAGGGCCGCCGCCGTGGCGCCGCTGGTGCCGTCGGCGGGAAGGGACGCGGCATGCCGGCCGAGCAGGGCCGTCAGCTCCTGCATGCTCCGGTTGAAGGCTCCGAGGCCGGAGGAAATGGCGTCCACCCGGGCGGTCAGGGCGCTGCAGCCGTCGGAGAGCGCCCGGCTCTCCCGGTCGGCGGTCTCGCGCAGCTCGCTGTTCACCGCGTTGGCCTGCTGGGCAAAGGTGTTCAGCCGCTGGGCCAAGCTCTCCTGCTCACGCTTCAGGGAGGCGAGCAGCGCCGCCTGGTCCTTCGCGGCGGCCTGCATGCTGCCGAGCAGGTCCACGGCGCTCTTCTCAAAGCTCACGTCGCGCTGGCGGGTGCGGGAGAGCTCGTCGAGATAGTTCTGGAAGCCGGTGATGATCTCGCCGGACAGGCTGTGCAGCCGCCCCACGTCCTGGGTGATGACCTGGGTCGCGTCGAGGGTGGCCTGGACGCGCTCGAGGGAGAGCTGCTCCTGGCGGTTGATCTCGCTCAGGGTCTGGCCCAGCTGGAGGTAGGAGGTATTCAGGGACTCGCTCATCTGCGCGACGAACATGTCGGCCACGCGAGCCATGCCGTCGATCTGGGCCTGGGTGGCGTTCATCAGGAAGGCGTCCATCGTGGCCGCCACGGGGTGCAGGGCGCGTCCAACGGCCAGCTCGATGGAGTTGGCCATGCGCCCAGTGACGTTCTCCGTCACCTCGCCGAGGAGGTGGTTGCGGTCCTGGTTCTGGCAGATCAGCTGCACGTCGTTGTCCAGCGGGCGCTTCATGGCCAGCTGGGCAAAGGAGTCGGAGAAGTCGTCGATCGTCCGGTAGGAGGATCCCTGGGCGATGCGGTTGAGCATATTGAACACGAGGGAGCAGCTGACGCCGGCCACCGAGGTGCCGAAGGCGTAGCCCATGCCCTCGAGCAGGGTGCGGATGCCGTTCATCATCCGGTCGCTGTTGGAGATGTCGAGGCCGGACAGGCCCTGCACCATGCCCATGAAGGTGCCGAGGATGCCCAGGGAGGTCAGCAGCGTGGGGATCAGCTCCGCCAACTGGGCGTTGCCCGGGCCGTGGGTGACGGTGTCGTCGTTGATGTAGTCGTCCACGTTGCAGGGAAGGCCGCGGTGGTCCAGCTGCTCCGCGTTGAGCAGGAAGCGCTGCCAGCAGCCCTTCAGGCGCTTGCCCATGAAGCGGCTGTCCTGCCAGATCGTGTTGATGTTGTCCTGGCCGGCGTAGTCCTCGAGGGTGCGGATGGCCTTCTTCATCGACCGCGTGGTGCTCCACAGCGGGATCAGGCACTTGAACACGCCGATCACGGCGACGGCCGCGATGGCGGCGTAGACGAGCCAGTTGAAGATCCCGGGCAGCATGTTCGTCACCTGTCCGAGAAAACCGGCTGCTCCGCCCGCAGGCGAAACGGTCGGCGGGGTCTCCGCCGCGGCTTCGAGAGTGGTGGTGACGACCGGATAATACGTCGGCATGATGCTCCTCCTCCCCCATGAGGTTGGTTCTATCAGTTTACATGAAAATCGTCAAAAAGTCTACTGTCAATTGTAACAATCGCGCAATAATTTTGACGCGAACGGCGGCTCCGGAGAGCCTGTCACCCATCAAACGGGGCAAGGTTTGTTTTTCTTCCGTATTCAATGAAACAACGGCAGGAATATGCATCGGAAGGTCGAAAATATTCAGTTGGTTTATTCCCATTCATTTCATTCATCGGCAGCCCATCATCACATCGAAGGAGGAGCACCCATGGAGCAACAGACACCCCGCCGGATCACGTGCTTCGAGGATACGCCTGAGTATCAGCAGTTCGAGGCGCGGCGTGAACAGCTGATTTCGGCGGACAATCCTTACTTCATCATCCACGATTCCCCCCTGACCGACACCTCCCTGATGGACGGAAAGCGCGTCCTGAACTTCGGCAGCTACAACTACGCCGCCATGTCCGGGCGTCCGGAGGTCAACGAGGCCGCCATCGAGGCCATCCGCAAGTACGGCACCTCGGCCTCCGGCAGCCGCCTGCTCGCCGGCGAGAAGACCCTGAGCCAGGAGCTCGAGCGCGAGATCGCGGACTGGAAGCACACCGAGGAGGCCCTCGTGCTGGTCGGCGGCCACTCCACCAACGTCACCTTTGTGGGCAACTTCTGCGGCGTGGGCGACCTGATCGTGTACGACGCCCTGATCCACAACTCCGTGGCCGAGGGCTGCAAGCTCTCCGGCGCGACGGCCCGCCCCTTCCCGCACAACGACCCCGACGCCCTCCGCCGCATCCTCTCCACCCGCCGCGACAAGTTCAGCAAGGTGCTGATCTGCATCGAGGGCGCCTACTCCATGGACGGCGACATCGCGCCCGTGCCGGAGTTCGTGGCCGTGAAGAAGGAGTTCGGCTGCTTCCTGATGGTCGACGAGGCGCACTCTTCCTGCGTGCTCGGCGAGCACGGCGGCGGCGTGGACGAGTACTTCGGCCTGGCGCCCGACGACATCGATATCAAGATGGGCACCCTCTCCAAGGGCCCCGGCGCATGCGGCGGCTACCTGGCCGGCTCCCGCGCCCTCATCGAATACCTGCGCTACAGCCTGCCGGGCTTTGTCTTCTCGGTGGGCATCGCGCCGCCCCTGGCCGCGGCGGCCCTGACCGCCATCCGCCTGGTCCGCCACGAGCCGTCCGTCATGGCCAATCTGCACCGCAACATCGACTTCTTTGTGAAGAACGCGAAGGCGCGCGGCATGAACACCTGCCTGGCCGGCGGCACCGCGATCATCCCGATCCTGGTGGGCAGCGATGAGGATACGTTGAAGCTGTCGACGATGATGCGCGACAAGGGCGTCTTCGTGCCCCCGGCCATCTATCCGGCCGTCCCGCGCGGCGAGGGCAGACTGCGCTTCTGCGTGACCTCCGCCCACAAGCCCGAGCAGATCGAGGAGGCCCTCGATGCCCTGGAGGAGTGCTGCCGCGAGTGCGGGATCAAGCTCCCGGGCTGACAAATCCGTTCTTTCACAAAGCCCCTCTGCCGCTGTGTGTGGCAGAGGGGCTTTTCCTGGTTTTTTACGTTTTTGTCGGAGAGAATTTCGCTGATAAAGGTATGCGCCTGTGGGCGCACCAGAGGGCTTTCCGATCGCCCTCTGGACTCCTTCGGCGCCGTCCCGTTAAATCATTCTTGGGGAATTGTCAGGTTTTTGATGGAATGCCAGGCTATGCTCTCAGCCTTACCCGAAAACTAACAAGAAAGAGACGGCCCCGAAGGGTCCAGGGGCGATCGGAAAGCCCCTGGCGCGCTCCGCAGAGCGCGAACCCCTCCGAATTTTCCGTGAAGAGCCAGTTTTCAGCGGAGAATGGGCGGCAGCCCCGGATCGATCGGAAAGCCCCTGGCGCGCTCCGCAGAGCGCGGACCCTTTCTCAAATGGTTTGAACCGCCTTGCGAAGAGTCCGGATCAGTCCGACTGCAGGGCGTCGTAGCCCTCCTCTCCGGTGCGGACGCGGATGACGTTCTCCACATCCTGCACGAAGATCTTGCCGTCGCCGATGTGGCCGGTATGGAGCACCGAGCGGGCCGTATCGATCACCTGGCGCACAGGCACCTTGCTGACCACGATGTCGACCTGCACCTTGGGCAGGAGGGTGACCTCCACGGGTGTGCCGCGGTAGTACTCGGGCTTGCCCTTCTGCGCGCCGTAGCCCATGACGTTGCTCACGGTCATGCCGGTGATGCCGATGCCGTTCATCGCGCTCTTGAGGCTCTCCAGGCTGGAGGGACGGCAGATGATCTGCACCCTCGTGTAGACCGGCGCGTCGGGCGCCTTCTCCTTCACGCGGTGCGGTTCCTCCGCGGCCTCATACGCCGCAGCGGGCACAGGCGCGGCCGCCTCCTCGACCAGACTGCCGTCCGGAAGGATCGCGAAGCCGGAGTAGGCGGTGACCAGACCGTGTTCGGAGCGGTCCATGCCGACGGCTTCCTCCTCGGCGCCGGCGCGCAGGCCGATGGTCTTTTTGATCAGGGTGAAGACAATGGTGATCACGACCGCCGTCCAGGCGATGGTGGCCAGCACGCCGAGGCACTGGACCCCGAGGAAGCGGAACCCGCCGCCGTAGAAGAGGCCCTTCTCCGTGGATACGCCGGTGGCGAAGAAGCCGGTCAAGACCGTGCCGAGGCAGCCGCACACGCCGTGCACGGAGATCGCGCCGACCGGGTCGTCGATCTTCGCGACCTTGTCGAAGAAGGCCACACTCACCACCACCGCGAGGCCGCAGCAGATGCCGATGACGGCCGCGCCGAAGGGATCCACCGCGTCGCAGCCCGCCGTGATGCCGACCAGGCCGGCCAAGGCCGCGTTGAAGGTCATGGACACGTCCGGCTTGCCGTAGCGGATCCAGGTGAAGCCCATGGTCACGAGCGTGGCCAGAGCCGCCGCGAGGTTCGTGTTGAAGAACACCAGGCCGGCGGAGAGGATCTGCTCTTCACTGTCCATGCCCAGGGTGGATGCACCGTTGAAGCCGAACCAGCAGAACCAGAGGATGAACACGCCGAGGGCCGCGATGGAGAGGTTGTGGCCGAGGATGGCCTTCGGCTTGCCGTCCTTGTCATACTTGCCGATGCGCGGGCCGAGGATCTTCGCGCCGACCAGGGCGCAGACACCGCCGACCATATGCACGGCCGTGGAGCCGGCAAAGTCATGGAAGCCCATCTGTGTCAGCCAGCCGCCGCCCCAGATCCAGTGGCCGGAGACGGGGTAGATGAACAGGGAGATCGCCGCAGAGTAGATACAGTAGGCGGAAAACTTCGTGCGCTCCGCCATGGCGCCGGAGACGATCGTGGCGGAAGTGGCGCAGAAGACGGTCTGGAAGATGGCGTAGGCCCACAGCGGCACGCCGTAGCCCTGCAGGACCGTGCTGTAGTCCCCCATGATGAAGGGGTCGATCCAGCCGAAGAGCGCCGTGCCGGTGCCGAACATGATGCCGAAGCCGAACAGCCAGTACAGCGGAGTCCCGATGCAGAAGTCCATCAGGTTCTTCATCAGGATGTTGCCGGTGTTCTTGGCCCGGGTGAAGCCGGCCTCGCACATGGCGAAGCCCGCCTGCATAAAGAAGACCAGTGCCGCACCGAGCAGGACCCAGATCGTGTTGGAGGAAGAGTACGTCATACAGATCACGTTCCTTTCCGAATGGTTTTCCGGCAAAGAAAAGGCGCAGGGGTGTTCCGCGGGCTTTCACCCGTCGGCACACCCTTGCGCCTTGCTGGAATGTTGGCATTTTACGATGAGGATCCCCGTTTGTCAAGGGGCAGAACAATCAAAGAACAATTCAGCCCATGAGCTTCCTCCGGATGGCAGCCAGATGTTCCCCGGTCAGGCCGGAACGGGCGAAGAAGGCTTCGATGCTCCCGAACCGTTCCCGGAAGAACTCCAGGAAGCGCTCCATGCTCGCCTCGTCTGCCAGGACGATGCGCCGGTCGACTCCGGGATGCTCCGCGAGCCACCGCTCGAGCCGGGCGCGGTTGTACTCGCGGCTGACGGCATAGTCGTCGACAACGGCCTTCGGATCCGCCCCGCAGGCCGTCAGGATCAGGGCGCTGATGACGCCGGTCCTGTCCTTGCCGGCCGTGCAGCAGTACAGGACGCCGCCCTCCGCCTCCGCGACGGCGCGGAGCACGTCGGCCGCCTCGGGCTGTGAGGCCATCTCGAGGTAGAGACCGGGGACCTCCTCCAGCGAGGAGGGCGGCGCACTCCCGATCGTGAAGGGGATCCTGCGATAGGCAAAGCCCTCCCGGTCCGCGTACACGCAGGGCTTCCGGGCGGCTTCTGCGTCCGTGCGCAGGTCGATGACCGTCGTGATGCCCAGGTCCCGCAGCAGATCGGCGTCCGCCTCATTCTCCGTGACCGGGGCGTCGCTCCGCCAGATCCTGTCCCGGCGCGTGATCCCGCCCGACCGCGTCCGGTGTCCGCCCAGGTCCCTCGTGTTGGAGGTCGAGGCGAGCAGGCTCCGGTACTTCGCAGGCTCGGCGGCGGCCGGGCGGACGGCAACCGCGGTGAACTCGCCCGGCAGGCTTTCGTTCTCCCACGAGGGATGCTCATCGAAGCGCAGCAGGGTGAACCCGGCGCCGATCACGGCGTTGATGATCTCGCTGACCGTGTATTTCCGGTAGCGGCACTTCGGGATCCGCCTGCGGACTTCCTCCTCATAGAAGCGCGCGTGGGCCATCTCCCCCTCGAAGACCTCCCGCGAGAAGTAGCTCATGGACGGCGTCTCCAGGTGCAGGGTGTCGCTGATCTTGGTAAAGGGGTGAAAGTCGCTGCAGATCATGCGGCCGCCCGGGGCGAGGAGGGCGTACATCAGGCGCATGAAGGCATCGGGATCGTGGAAATAGTGGAGGACGCCGCCCTCCATGAACACGACGTCGAAGTGCCCGCCGTAGACCGCAAGGTCGGTCTCCATGACGTCCCCGAGCACGAAATCGATGTGCGTCCCGGCCGCTTCGGCTGTCTCGAGGGCATACCGGCGGTTGTCCTCAGAGATGTCGAAGACCGTGACCGCGGCGCCCAGCAGGGCCAGCGGAATGGCCTTCTTGCCGCAGGAGCCGCAGATATTGGCGATCCGGACGCCCTCATAGCGATCGAAATAAGCCGCGTACTTCCGCAGCATCCGGAGCGGATCGGCCCTGTCCTCGGCGGCCCGCTCCCGCGGCGTTCCGGCGTGCCGGACCCAGAAATCATAGGCGTCAAACTCCCACGCCGCCTTGTGCTGCCTTGCGTCTTCGTTCATGCGCGGTGTCTCCTTCTCATGCGGTCAGCAGTTGCCGGTATAGACGTACCGCAGCCGCTCCCGCGCCGCGTCCGCCAGCCGGTACACCAGTCCCACGTCCGTCGGCGGGCGGTCCCGCATCAGGAACTGCGGAAAGAAGCGCGTGATGTGCAGCGGGATCTCCGGCCCGACCGGGTTCCCGTCGCCGTCCCTGAGCCCGGCCACCCATGCGCTCAGGGCCCGGATCTCCTCCTCGCCGTCGTTCCCGCCCGGGACGATCAGCGTGGTCAGCTCCACGTGGCAGCCCTGCACGGCGCGCGCGATGAAGGCCTTCACCGCCTCCAGGCTGCCACCGAGCGTCCGCGAGTACCAGGCGTTCGTGAAGCCCTTGAGGTCGATGTTCATCGCGTCGATATGCGGGAGGAGGGCGTCCAGCACCCACGGCTCCGCCGTGCCGTTGGTCACCATCACGCAGGCGAGGCCTTCCTCATGCGCCAGCCGCGCCGTGTCCCGCACGAACTCCCAGCCGATCAGCGGCTCGTTGTAGGTGAAGGCGATCCCGATGTTCCCGCGGGCCTTCAGGCGGACGGCGGTGCGCACCAGTTCCTCCGGCGCGACCGTCTCCGCCCGCTCCGCCCAGGTCATCGCGGCCGCGGACCAGGAGATCTCATGATTCTGGCAGAAGGGGCAGCGGAGGTTGCAGCCGTAGCTTCCGGCGGAAAGGATCAGGCTGCCGGGGCGGAAGCGCCGCAGCGGCTTCTTTTCGATCGGGTCGAGGGCCAGGGAGGTGAGTTTCCCATAGTTCTCCGGCCGGATCTCCCCGCCGCGGCAGATCCGCGCGCCGCAGAAGCCCTTCCTCCCCTCGGCGATCTCACAGTGCCGGAAGCAGACCTCGCATCGCACCATGGTTTTCTCCTCCGTCAGACGTGCCGCACCACCTCGAAGCGCTGCAGCTCCACCTTCTCCTTCGGCCCGATCCCGGCCTTCTGCCGGGCAATGGCCACCTGCTTCTCCGCCGTGTCCACTCCGTCCAGGTCCGGCAGGAGCAGCCCCCGCCGATGGCCCCGGGTGACGATCACGCCGTAGCGCCGGACGTCCAGTTCCTTCTCCGAGGCGACAGGCTCCGGCTCCCCGAGTACGTCCACGCTGATGTCGAGCAGCTTCAGTTCCTCCGGCCGGATCGGCGGAAAGCGCGGGTCCCGCGTCGCGGCGCTGACCGCGTTGCGGATGATCTCCTCCGCCAGGCTATCCCGCGTCGGGGCGATCGTCCCGATGCAGCCCCTGAGCCGGCCCTGCTTATGGATGGACACGAAGGCTCCGGCCCTGCGCGCGGTCAACTCCTCCGGCAGCCCCGCCGGGATCTCCGCCGTGCGCCCGCGCAGGACGATCTCCTCCACGGAGAGCCAGGCCAGCCGCACCCACGGATCGCACGCCGCGCGGCGGCCGGCGGCCTCCCGCTCCCGGAGCTCCGTGCGCCGGTCGAGGAAGCGGCGGCTCTCATCGGGTGCCCCGGGGCGGAAGACGCAGACGCCGTACCCGACGCCGGTCACATCCTCGTGCGAGAGCATCCGCGCGTCGACCCGCAGGCCGTCCAGCGCGCCCGCCATGATGAGGAAGGAGCGGTGGCCGCATTCCGCCGCGCGCTCGCAGAAATCCTCGCCGAAGTCGAACAGCTCCCCGAAGGCCGCGCGGCCGCACACATCCATGATCCGCCGGTCGTACTCGGGGCCCTCCGGGGCAAAGCCGTACGGCCCGTACGTCTGCAGCTTGTGGGACAGGTCGCCGCTCGCCACGAGGACGGCCCGCCGCCCGGTCTCCTCCGCCGCACGCCGGATCAGCTGTCCGAAGCGGTAGTGCTCCTCGGGAGAAAGCCCGCTCAGGCCGATGCGCACCAGGCGGAAGCCCGTGTACGCCCGGCGGATGAAGTACAGCGGGACCATGGTCCCGTGGTCGAGCGCCGGCTCCCGCTCCCCGAGCGTCCCGGCGGGAAAGTTCTCCGCCCGGGCCAGGCGCTCCAGCACGCCGACCAGCTCCGTGTCATATGTCTCCCGGAAACGCACGCCGGGCGCCCGGAACTGCGCGAAGCTGCCCTCCGCATGCTCCCCGGGGGAGATGTGGAACCAGTCGGCGTACAGGGTGGCATGCGGGCTGGTGACGATGACCGTCTCCGGCCGCAGGGCAGCGATCTCGCCGGCCACCGCCTCATAAGCCGCGCGCGTGGCCTCGATCTGACGCTCGCTCCCCTTCCCGACGTCCGGCACGATCATCGGTGGATGGGGCACCATGAAGGCTGCGAGAATGGGCATGGCTCTCTCCTTTCCCGTCCCGGTGCGGGGCGGTCAGCGGCTCTCCGAGAGGAGGCGCAGCAGTCTGGTCGGCAGCTTGTCGTTGACAACGGTGATCAGACCCACGTTCAGCATGCCGCAGACCTCACGGGTCTCGGTGGGCAGCAAACCCCTCTTTTTCCGGTTCGCGGCGCACGGCCCCGGATTAGCAGCGGTATTCGTCCTTCCCCTCCGCCGGGAGCTGCCGTCCGTGCTCCGTCACAACCCGATGACCGCCCTGTCCTTCGGCTTCTCCTCCTCGTTCAGAACCCCGTATCTGACCAGGTCATTGTGCATTTTCGCCAGGTCGTTTCTCGAGGACTTATCCGCGGAGCCGCTGGTAATGAAGCCCTCGGAGCGCATGTAGGCGTTCCAGCGGATCTTCTCGACGATCTCCCTCCGGCATTCGGGGATCCCGCAGGCCTCCATCGCCTGCGCATGGATCGCGGCCGCGAGGGAGGAGCGGTAGTAATACTCGTAATCCCAGAATTTCTGACGGTACGCGTCGTCGCTGAGTTTGGCCCAGGCGCAGTGCCCTTTGTACCCGCGCTCCTGCAGCTCGGAGCTGATGATGATCTCCTCCGCATGCGAGCTCTCCAGGTCGCCGATGAAGTCGATGTCGTAGCGGTCGCCGGAAAAGTTCGTGATGGACTCGAGCGCCCCGATCTCATCGGAATTGTAGACGATCGCCTGGATGATCGGCTGCCGCTCGCCCCGGCGCTCCTCCGTCTGCTCAAAGGCGGTGCGGAGGGTCACGGCGGTGCGGATGTTCATCTCGTCGGTGCCCAGGCAGACCAGCACATAGCTGACATCCTTGATCTTCTTGATCTCCTTCACAAATTCGATCGACTGGACATCCACCTTGTTATGGATGCGGATGTCGCAGAAGGCTTCCCCTTCGATCACCTTGCCGTTGAAGCTTTCCTCCATCAGTTCCGGGCAGAGCTGGGTGAACTTCTCCTTCGCCTTCTCGTCCTGGTCGAAGGCGTGGATCGTGACCCTGTACCCGTCCATCTGACAGAACCAGGCCAGGGCCTTGATCATCTCCGTGCCGTGCTGGCCGGTGCCGATGATGACCGCCGTGATCGGGACAGGCTCGCCGTCTTCCGTGGGGTTGATCCGCTTGGCTCTCTCGAAGATGTTCTCGTGGCGGACGTCCGGCGCGGCGTCCCCCTTCCGGTTCACCTGGGTGAACAGGTTCTGGTAGATCAGCGACTGGACCTCGTCGATCCTGCGGACCCGGATCGACCCCTTCTTGTCCGTCGCGTTGAGGATCAGCTCGCTCTCGATCCGTGTGGAAAAGACGAAGAGATGGCAGTTCTTCCTGTTCCCGTACGCTTTGATGATGCCGACCGACTGGTTGATGTTCTCGGTCTCATCCGTGCCGATGGTGAAGAAGAACAGCTTCCGCCCGGTGAGGTGGAACCGGAAGTTGATGTCCAGGATATCCTTCTTGAAGCAGATGGCCCGTATGATCTGCGCCTTCTGTGCCAGGTCGTGAGAGGCTTCCTCCTCCCTGTCGTACACATCCGTGAAGACGATAGTCGCCCACCGGTGGTTCTTCTTGATGCTCTGTGCGAGGACGATCGAGCGCTCGTTCAGCTCCGAAAACACATACGCGTCCGTCGGGAAGCGGACCGCATAGCGCAGGTAGGACGAGAGGTTGCGGAAAAAGGAGATGACAAAGGTGAAGGTGAGCATCGGCGCGATGATCATCCCGGCGGACAGCAGCACCGAATACAGTGTGCTCAGGAAGGCGCTCGGGCATGCGGCCGTCTTCAGCGCGATGCCGGGATCGGCGTCGATGGTGAACATCTGCAGCGCATGATGCAGGGCGGACACGAACACGTGCAGCCCCCGCCATTCCTTCACCTCGCTCAGCTGCGCTGCGTAGATCGGGATCAGCAAAAAGGTCGCGGAGACCAGCACGCCGGCGAAAAAGGCATAAAACGGTGTGCCGAAGCGCTCTCTTCTCTGCTTGTTCCAGGTCAGGTGGATCCATACGGCCACGGAGGCCAGCAGGGCACTCACTGCCAGGACAAACCACCAGTACCACTTCATCGCGGCGGCAGACGCCATCATCGCCGGAAATACGGACAGCACGGATCCGACCATTTTTGCTCTCTCCCTTATGATGATCCTGTACGATCCATTATAAACCATCCGTCCGGCCTGTCAACCTTTGGCGTGCGCACAAAAAAAGCAGGCTCCGCAGAGCCCGCTTCCCGCGGTCACTTGGCCGCGCCGGCCGCCTTGACAACGTACACGATGATCGTGCCCGCGATCTTCACCGCCTTCTCGATGTCGGGAGAGACGCTGACGATCGTCTGATTGTTTACGCTGAGGGTGTGGCTGGTGATCTTGACCTGATTGTGCTTGGCGGTGAGCTTGCAGGTCAGGACCGAGCCGGGGACGAGGCTGCCGAGGGTCCAGACGCGATCCGGCACGCCCTTCTTGTCGGCAACGAAGCGCAGCTCGTGGGTCGTTCCGTCGCTCATGTAGGCACCGAAGGTCAGGATGTCGCCCTGCTCCATGCGGTCGACCTTCACGCCGTCGAGGTAGACGGTGACGGCGTACTTGGACTTGATGATGTTGTGGCGGAGGCTGATGTCGAAGGTGGCAAAGAAGACATGGGTGTCGTTGTTCTCTGCGAGGGCCGGGATCTGCACGGTGATGATGATCACGCAGAACAGCAGGGCGAAAATCTTGTTGAGCAGCTTCATGGTTGTTCTCCTTTCATTCATGGGGTCCCGATTTTTGGTTTGTGCGGCTTGTGTCAGGGAAATGCGCGTTTTCCGGGCTTCATCGGCGGGGAGGCAGCGCCTTCGGCCGTCCGATGTGCTTCTCCGGGGTGTCGAAGATGATTCCGATCGCGGCGGTCATCGCGTTCCTCCCTCCTTTCCCGCGGCGATTTCCTCATCGCTTTCATTCGTAATATCCGCAGGCCATGCGAAAGGTTACAGGGTTTTGCGAAAATTCCGAAAAAAAAGGTTCTTCACGTTTAGCCAGGGAAACTCCGTTGGTGAGGGAATGCGCCTGCGGGCGCACCAGAGGGCTTTCCGATCGATCCGGGGCTGCTGTGTACGGTTTCAGGACATCGGTAACAGAAAGTTTCAGGACATCGGTAAGGGTTTGTGTCAGGACATCGGTAAGACTTCACGGTATAATTGGCACGAGGGGGGTGCCGGAAATGCCGTGGAAGGAGACCGACGCAATGAGAG
>JAFRPG010000098.1 GCA_017429265.1 Clostridia bacterium
CCTGAACGCGTTCATCAGCGCGCCCTACAGCGTTCCATCGGGCGGCGCTCCGATCAGCATCAGCTGCAGCGATCCCTCGGCGTACCGGTCTATGGGAACCGGATATACGAGCGCCGGACCGTTCTTTTCTTTCCAGATGACGGCCGTCGGCGAATACACGCTCACCTTCGCCAGCGAGAGCGGCTTCAGCAGGGACGTCCGGGTCATCGTGGAAACCCCCGCCACCGCCGTCCATCTGGAGCAGGATCCCTTGATCGTGGAGCTCGGGCAGACCGTGCCATTCCGCTATACCACGGAGGGCGGATCCCTGCACAATCCGCTGCGGAACTACAACAGCGATGCCCTGTCCTTCGACCTGTGGGCGGATCCCATGACCCTGACGGGGCTGCAGGCCGGCTCCTATTCCGTTGGACTCAGCCATGGCCTCGGCTCCTTCACGGTGTATGTGGTGGACCACTGCGAGAACGTGCAGATATCATGTGTTGATGAACGCTGTTCGGTCGGAAACTATTCCGCACTGACGCTGACCGACGGCGACGGCCGGCCTGTCTTCGTGCGGACGGAGATCACCGAAGGCGCCGAATGCGCAGTCCTCCACTATTCCGGATCGGACATGCTTGTCCGGGCGCTTCAGCCGGGATGGTTCACGGTCACGGCCTACGGGACCGACGGCAGCACGGCGTCTGTCCGGCGGCAGATCTGCACTGCGCCGGAGTCCATGCAGGTCAGTCTGCCCTCCCGGACGCTCACGGCCGGGGAATCCATGCAGGTCACGGTGGAGCTTCCGGAGAACACCTGGGCTCCCACGGGCTTTGAGCTGTGGGACCATGTGCCCGCACAGGCGGGGATCACAGGCCCGGTGGCCACGGTCAGCGGCGACGGCGTCCTGACCGGACTGACGGCCGGCACCTGTACACTGCAGGTACGCTGCAGCGGCCTCAGCCAGACGTTCCCGATCACCGTCACGGACAGCGGGCTCGCCCTGCACTTCGACATCCCGGAGCCTTCCTTCGACTGGCGCAGCCCGTTTCAGCTGACGGTGCGCACGAAGGACGGCGAGCCCGTTCCTGCCGTGTTCAGCGGCGGCGGTCCCTATATCCACGTCACGGAGGACGGCCTCCTGACCGCGGATCAGGCCAATGCCTACGGCACCGTGACGGCTGAGCTGGCTGGCGGGCTGAGCTACCGCTTCTCCGTCCAATCCAGATACTTCCCGGCATGGCTGGAGCCAGAGGCCAGCGTGATCACCATGCCCATCGACATCATCAGCGCTCCGATGTTCCAGGTCAACTCCGACGTGCCGATCACCCTCTCCCAGGATCTCGTTGTCTGCAGTGAGGATGAAACGGTGCTGAAGGTGGAGAACTATCGCCTTGTGCCGCAGGCCATCGGAAGCGCGGTGGTCACGGTGTGGAGCCGCCACAACGATGTCTCCTGCAGCGTGCTGGTCGTGGTGACGGAGCCGGCGGGGCGCCTGTTTGTGAACGGCACGCCCGACGATGCCACGGTCTGCATTGCTAACCAGTCGACGGATCCGCTCCCCACCGTCACGGACTACGCCGGCAACCCGGTGGATGTCACCTGGACCGTGACCTATGAGTTCATCACGAGCAGCAACCCGAACAAGCATGTGGTGACATTACTGAGCAACAACAGGATCAAGTGCGTCTGGTATGAGGGAACGGCGGAACTGCGCGCCGTCGCGGCAAACGGGGCCACCCTCAAGCTGAATGTGGACCCCTATCCCCGCGGTGTGAAATGCTCCTTCCGCCAGAGCGAGTATACTGTGTCGACGGGCAACTTCATCCAGGCGGATTTTATCTCCGCCTATGAGGGCAACGCGGGCAGGCTGCAGCCCAAGGACGTGACCTTTACGATCACCGGCGACACGGACTGCGTTTCGGTGGACCCTCATTTCGCTTACCAC
>JAFRPG010000099.1 GCA_017429265.1 Clostridia bacterium
CCTGAACGCGTTCATCAGCGCGCCCTACAGCGTTCCATCGGGCGGCGCTCCGATCAGCATCAGCTGCAGCGATCCCTCGGCGTACCGGTCTATGGGAACCGGATATACGAGCGCCGGACCGTTCTTTTCTTTCCAGATGACAGCCGTCGGCGAATACACGCTCACCTTCGCCAGTGAGAGCGGCTTCAGCAAGGACGTCCGGGTCATCGTGGAGACCCCCGCAACAGCCGTCCACCTGGAGCAGGATCCCATGATCGTAGAGGTCGGACAGACGGTTCCGTTCCGCTACACGACAGAGGGCGGGTCCCTGCACAATCCGCTGCGGAGTTATAACAGCACGGCGATGTCCTTTGACCTGTGGGCAGACCCCATGACGCTGACGGGTCTGCAGACCGGCTGCTATTCCGTAAACCTCAGTCAGGGGCTCGGCTCTTTTCAGGTGTATGTGGTGGACCACTGCGAGGATGTGCAGATTTCCTGCGCGGATGAGCGTTGCGCGGTCGGTACGTTTTCCACGCTGACCGTCACGGACGGCAATGGAAACCCGGTCTTTGTGAGAACAGAGATCACGGAGGGCACCGAATGCGCCGTCCTTAACCAGGTCGGCTCGAGCGTATCCGTTCGGCCGCTTCAGCCCGGATGGTTTACAGTCACGGCCTACGGCACCGATGGCAGCACCGCATCCGTCAGACGGCAGGTTTGCAGTGTGCCGGAATCCATGCAGGTCAATCTGCCTTCCCAAACGCTTGCAGCAGGGGAATCCATACAGGTCACCGTGGAACTGCCGGATAACACCTGGGCTCCCTCGGCATTTTATCTGTGGGATCATGCTCCCGCGCAGGAGGGTATCACGGGACCCGTGGCCATGTTCAACAGCGACGGCGTGCTCACCGGACTGATGGCCGGCACCTGCACGCTGCAGGTAACCTGCGGCAGTCTCAGCCAGAGATTCCCGATCACCGTCACGGACAGCGGTCTTGCATTGTGCTTTGATATCCCTGAACCCGCATTTGACTGGCGCACCCCGTATCAGCTGGCTGTGCACACGAAGGCCGGCGAGACTGTTCCCGCCGTATTCAGTGGTGGCGGGCCTTATATCCATGTCACGGAGGATGGCCTTCTGACTGCGGATCAGGCTGACGCCTACGGTACTGTGACGGTTGAGCTGGAGAGCGGACAGAGCTGGCACTTTGCCGTCTACTCCAGATGGTTCCCCGCATGGCTTGAGCCGGAGGCTGATGTGATCACCATGCCGATCGACATCATCAGCTCCCCGATGTTTCAGGTCACCTCAGATGTACCGATCACGCTGTCACAGGATCTGGTCATCTGCAGTCAGGACGAATCCGTGCTGAAGGTGGAGAACTACCGTCTTGTGCCGCAGGCTATTGGAACCGCGGTTGTGACGGTGTGGAGCCGCTACAACGACAACTTCTGCAATGTGATGGTTGTGGTGACGGAGCCGGCGGGGCGCCTGTTTGTGAACGGCACGCCCGACGATGCCACGGTCTGCATTGCTTACCAGTCGACGGATCCGCTCCCCACTGTCACGGACTATGCCGGCAATCCGGTGGATGTCACCTGGACCGTGACCTATGAGTTCATCACGAGCAGCAACCCGAACAAGCATGTGGTGACATTACTGAGCAACAACAGGATCAAGTGCGTCTGGTATGAGGGAACGGCGGAGCTGCGCGCCGTCGCGGCAAACGGGGCCACCCTCAAGCTGAATGTGGACCCCTATCCCCGCGGTGTGAAATGCTCCTTCCGCCAGAGCGAGTATACCGTGTCGACGGGCAACTTCATCCAGGCGGATTTTATCTCCGCCTATGAGGGCAACGCGGGCAGGCTGCAGCCCAAGGACGTGACCTTTACGATCACCGGCGACACGGACTGCGTTTCGGTGGACCCTCATTTCGCTTACCAC
>JAFRPG010000100.1 GCA_017429265.1 Clostridia bacterium
ATGTTGACGCCACCGTGCTTCCTGTGTTATCCTTCCCATTGAGAGAGCCTCCTGGTTCTGGTTTGGTGTGGGAACTTAACCTTACCACTTGGCTCTCTTTTTTGCTACCCTTTTCTGTTACCTATGTATTATACCTCAACATTGTTTTTTGGCCGTGCCCCCTGTTCAAGCCGCGCAGGCCATGATATAATGGGTCACGGCACGCAACCCAAAGACGAGGAGGAAACGATCCATGCAGTTTTTACAGGACAATCAGGCGCTGGTCTGCCGGCACGGCGGAGAAACCCTTCGCATCGAGCCCTGGGGCAAGGACAGCCTGCGTATCCGCGCCACCATGTTCCCCGCTTTCTGCGGCCAGGACTGGGCGCTGACGGAGGCGCTTCCCGAGCAGCACGCGACGATCACCTACGGGACCGATCCCTGGCGTGAGGGAGACGGCAACATCTCTCAGTATCCGAACGCTGTCATCACGAACGGCCGCATCAGTGCCAAGGTCAACAAATCCGGCGTGGTGACGATCCTCCGCGACGGCAAGCCCCTCCTCCACGAGCAGTACCGCTTCTACGACGGCACCGTGACCCGGGAGAGCCACTGCCAGAAGAAGTACGCCCGCGAGTGGATCCCCTATGTCGGCGGCGATTACAAGCTCTCCGTCCGCTTCGAGCCCAATGACGGGGAGAAGATCTTCGGCATGGGCTGCTATCAGCAGCCGTACATGGATCTGAAGGGCTGCCTCCTGGATCTCAGCCAGAAGAACAGCCAGACCACCGTGCCCTTCGCCGTCTCCAATCTCGGCTACGGCTTCCTCTGGAACAACCCGGCCGTGGGACAGGTCACCTTCGGCAAGAACATGACCGAGTGGGTCGCCCAGGCGTGCAAGGACATGGACTACTGGGTCACGGTCGCCGACACGCCGAAGGAACTGCTCTGCCATTATACCTCCGTCACCGGCCGCGCGCCGATGATGCCCGAGGATGCCATGGGCTTCTGGCAGTGCAAGCTCCGCTACCGGACGCAGGACGAGGTGCTGACCGTCGCCCGCCGGTACCGCGAGCTCGGCATTCAGCTCGACACCATCGTGATCGACTTCTTCCACTGGACCGTCCAGGGCGACTGGAAGTTCGACAAGACCTACTGGCCCGATCCCAAGGCCATGATCGATGAGCTGCACGGCATGGGCATCAAGGTGATGGTCTCCGTCTGGCCCAGCGTCGACCGCCGCAGCGAGAATTTCAACGAGATGCTGGAGCGGGGCCTGCTCATGCGCACCGAGCGCGGCGCCGCGCAGACCTATGACTTCCAGGGCGACTGCGTGCAGCTGGATCCCTTCAATCCCGAGACGCGCGAGTATGTCTGGGAGAAGTGCAGGCAGCACTACTACGACCTCGGGATCGACTACTTCTGGCTGGACAACTCCGAGCCCGACCTGACGAAGTACGACTTCGACAATTTCCGTTACTGGGCCGGCCCCGCGCTGGAGGTCTCCAACCTCTATCCGCAGTGGTACAGCCGCATCTTCTACGATCACGAGAAGGCGCTGGGCAACGAGCACATCGTCAACCTCCTGCGCTCCGGCTGGGCCGGCAGCCAGAAGTACGGCAACGTCCTCTGGTCCGGCGATATCCCCTCCTCCTGGGAGTCCCTGCGCGATCAGGTCGCGATCGGCCAGAACATGGGTCTGGCCGGCATCCCGTGGTGGAACACGGACATCGGCGGCTTCATGGAGGGCAATGTCTTCGACCCCGCCTTCAAAGAACTGCTGATCCGCTGGTACGAGTGGGCGGTATTCCAGCCCGTGATGCGCCTCCACGGTGACCGCGAGCCCTTCACGATCCCCGCGCTGGACGACCGCGACTGGGGCGGCGGCTACCTCCACACCGGTCAGGACAACGAGATGTGGAGCTACGGCGAGGATGTGTATGCCATCATGCGCAAACACTATGAGCTGCGCCGCTCCCTCCTCCCCTACCTGAAGAAGATCTACGCCGAGGCGCACGAGAACGGCAGCCCGCTGATCCGCGCCATGTTCTATGAGTTCCCGGAGGATCCGGTCTGCTGGGAGAAGCATGACCAGTACATGTTCGGGCCGGATTACCTGGTCGCGCCCGTTCTCGCCCCGGACTGCACGGAGCGCAGCGTCTATCTGCCCGCCGGCGAGTGGGAGGACATCCGCACCGGCGAGAAGCTGAGCGGCGGCCGCACCGTCACCGCATCCGCGCCCCTGGACAGCATCCCGGTCTTCCGCCGCGTCTGACCCAAAGGCATCCCCGCTGACAATTCGGACACACCGGATGACAGGTCGGCGGCAAGCCCTTCCCTTTTCAGCCCGGTCTGCTATGATAGGGTCGCAGCGATGAGCTGTACACCCGGCGGCCGACATCTTCGTCCTCGCCGTCGGCGGACTGACCAGCCATTGGCTGTTGCAGAACAACGAGGCGCTCCTTTGCGAGATCGCTTCCGGGAATTGAGGGATCAGCATGAAATACGAGACAGGGGACAAAAAACTCGGCATGAGCGCCGCCGGCATCGTCGGCCTCATCTTTACCCCGCTTGGGGCGCTGTTCATGACGCTGGGCGTGCTGTTTCACTACTTCGACATCGGTGATGAACCGGAGGATCCGGTCATCATCCTGGCCGTCTTCGGCAGCCTCGGACTGATCTTCTTCGTTGTCGGCCTCGCGCTCTTGTTCTATGAGTCAAAGCGCCGCGCCGGCATGCGCCGGGCGATCGACGGCGGAGAGTACGTGATGGCGAAGATCGCCGGCGTGAAGCAGCTGAACAACCAGCAGCGGGCCGGGATCGCGCCCTATGTGGTGGAATGCCACTACATCGATCCGGACACCGGCGAAGCCCATGTCTACTTCAGCCGCTGCCTGCGCTTTAATCCCTCGGATCTGCTGACCGCTCAGGAAGTGCCGGTCTACCTGGACCGGATGAATGACAAGGTCTACTTCGTCGATATCGACGCCGTTCTGCCCAAGGTCGTCATCCATAACCAGTGAAGCGCGGACTCCCCGCCCGCAAAGTGAAAAAACCTCGTCGGTCCGATCACCGGCGAGGTTCTTCATTTGTCCGGTTTGCCGCAGTGCCCGGGATGCCGGATCACTCCTGCGTTTCCGTGGTTTCGGCAGCCTGGATCGCCTTGTTCAGGGCTTCGCGCCAGTTGTTCGTGCGCTTGACCGGCGGAGGCAGCTGCTGGGGCTTCTGCTCGGCTGCGGGCTTTTCCTCCGGCGCGGGCTTCTGCTCGGGCGCGGTTTCGGCGCGCGGCGGCTGAGCGGGCGCGCGGGGCGGCTTGTCCTGCTTCTCCCCCGCGGGCTCCCTGCGCCTCGGCTGGTCAGGCTTCGGGGCGGGCTCGCGGGCCGCCTGGGCCGGCTGCGCGGCCTCCTCCGCTTCCTGGCGCGGCTTCTCCTGCGCGGCGGCCTGGGGCGTCGGGAAGTTGTTGAGCTCCCGCAGGTCCTCCAGTGCGTACTCGCGGATCTCGAAGCTGTCGTTCCGCGCGACGCGGACGCTCACGCGCTCCCGGATGATGTGCAGATCGACCACGGTGCCGCGGCCGTCGGGCGTGTTGATCTCGCGGCCCACGCGCGGCATGGTCTTGCGAGTCTGCTCGTAGTTGTCCTGCTCGTACTTGAGGCAGCACATGAGCCGTCCGCAGATCCCGCTGATCTTCGTCGGGTTGAGGGAGAGGCTCTGTTCCTTGGCCATCTTGATGGACACCGGCTGGAAGTCTCCGAGGAAGGTGCCGCAGCAGATGGGGCGCCCGCAGGGACCCAGACCGCCGAGCATCTTGGCCTCGTCGCGCACGCCGATCTGCCTGAGCTCGATGCGGGTGCGGAAGACCGACGCGAGGTCCTTGACCAGCGAACGGAAGTCCACGCGGCCGTTGGCGGTAAAGTAGAACAGGATCTTGCTGTTGTCGAAGGTGTACTCCACGGCCACCAGCTTCATATCCAGGCCGTGTTCCTCGATCTTCCGCTGGCAGATCGAGAAGGCTTCCTTCTCCGCCTTGCGGTTGTCGCGGTCGTGTTGCACGTCCTGGGCCGTGGCCACACGGATCACCGCCTTCAGCGGACCCGTCAGCTGCTCCTCCGGCACCTCGTGCACGTTGGTGACCACCTCGCCCAGCTCGATGCCGCGGGTGGTCTCCACGACCACATACTCGCCCGGCGTCGGCCAGGTGCCGTTGGGGTCAAAGAAATAGAGTTTTCCGGCGTTCTGAAAGCGGACGCCTACGATATTGACCATTGACTGCGTTCCTCCATGAATTTCAAGAGCAATTGTTCGAGGATGACCTGCCAGGTGACGGCGCTCTCCCGCATCTTCCTGGTGCGCATGATGGCATCCTGCAGGCGCACAAAGGCGGCGTAGTCCGCCTCCGCGGCCGCTTTCCGCCAGATGGGCGGATAGGCATCGAGCAGGCCGGCCGGTGCGCGGCCGAGCCGCACCAGGAGGAGTTTGCGCACCATGTCCTCCAGGATGTCGAAGATCCGGTCGGAATCGCCCCGGCTCTCGCGGTACTCATCCGAGATGGCCGGGATCTGGCTCCGGCGCTCCATGCCGAAGAAATGGCGCATCAGCTTTTCCTGCAGGGCCCAGTAGCCTTCGTCCTGCGCCATGGTGAGCGCCATCCCGACGGACCCCATGGCCAGCGGAAGGATCTGCGCGGTGCGCTGCTCCGGCACACCCTGCGCGCGCATCGCCGCGGCGACGATGCCGTCGGCCCAGGGGTGCAGCGCGACGGTCCTGCACCGGGATACGATCGTCGGAAGCAGTGCGTCGGGCCGGTCGGTCAGAAGCATGAAGCAGACGTTTTCAGGCGGCTCCTCCAGGGTCTTGAGCAGAGCGTTTGCGGAGGCATCGGTCATGGCTTCCGCCTGCTCGATCACAAACACGCGCCATCCGCCCTCCTGGGCGCGGCGCACGGCCAGCTCATTGAGGATGCGGATGTCGCTGACCGGGATCGTTTTCTTACCCTTGTCCTCCTTCGGGCTCAGCGGCTCACCCGGCCGCACGGCGAGCGCGTCCGGATGATTGCCCGTCGCCATCTGCAGGCAGGCCGGGCAGGTCCCGCAGGGCTTTTTCTCCCCGGTGCACAACAGGATCTGTGCCGTGAGCGAAGCCAGACTCCGCTTGCCGGTACCGCTGTTGCCCGTGATCAGCAGGGCGTGCGGAACCGTGCCCGCGTCCATGTCCCGGGTCAGGAGCTGCCAGGCCGCGGACTGCGTGCGGAAATCCTCCGTCCGGAGGCGGGTGGGCTGGATCGTCGGCATGGCGTCAGATCTTGAGGAACTGATCCACCGTCAGCACGAACACGGTCGCACCGCCGACGGTCACCTCGATCGGGAAGGATGTGTAAGCGCTGCCGCTGACACCGCCGAGCGGGGTGTGGGAGGCCGTCATCTGCTTGCGGGAGCGGCAGACCTTCTCGATCACCTGCAGGGCCTCGTCGAGTTTTTCGTCGGTGACGCCTGTCAGAAGGGTCGTGTTGCCCGCGCGGAGAAAACCGCCCGTCGTGGCCAGCTTGGTCACACCGAAGCCGCTGTCCATCAGGGTGGAGACGAGCCGGTTGGCGTCCTCGTCCTGAACGATCGCAATAATGAGCTTCATGCAAATCCCTCCTCTGCATGCAGCAGTATACAGCAAAGGCAGGCAAATTGCAAGCGCGCCGCTTGCCATCGCAGGACCGATATTATATAATGAGATATCATTTTGTGAAGACCGGAGGGACATGCCATGATCGAGACCATCCTGCCCGCGGAGATGAAAGCGCTTGAGGAATCCTTTATGCGGGAGCGCGGGATCCCGTCCGTTCTGCTGATGGAGAAGGCAGCCGAGGCCGTCGCGGATGCGCTTGCCGATCTTTGCGCTCAGGGCAGCACGGTCCTGTTCCTCTGCGGGCCTGGCAGCAACGGCGGCGACGGCTATGCCGCGAGCCGCATCTGGGCCGCGCGAGGCGGGCGAAGCCTGGTCTGGGAGATCAGCAAAACGCCCTGGGGTGATGCCGGGCTGAACCGCGCCCTGGCCGTCGACGCAGAGGTAAGGATCCGCTGTCCCGAGGAGGTTCCCGCCCGTCTGCCGCACGTCGGCGCCGTGGTGGACGCGCTGTTCGGAACCGGGCTCAGCCGCGCGCCGGAGGGCATCTGTGCCGGCCTGATCCGCCTGGTCAACGCGTCCGGCGTGCCCGTGCTGGCCGTGGATATCCCCTCGGGTCTCGACGGAGAAACCGGCATCGCGCCCGGCGATGCGATCCGCGCCGATGTCACCGTCACCTTTCACCGCGTCAAGGCCGGTCTGCTGCTCCGCGACGGCTGCGCCTACACGGGCGAGCTGCGCTGTGCGCCGATCCTGATCCCTGACGCATGGGGGGAGACGGGCGGCCTGTCCGTGCTGGCGGAGAAAGACATCGCCTCCCTGCTTCCCGTGCGCTCCGCCACCGGACACAAGGGCAGCAACGGGCGGTGCGTCCTCCTCGTCGGATCGAAGGGCATGGCCGGGGCTGCGTCGCTCGCGGCCTCCGCCTGCATCCGCGCCGGAGCCGGCACGGTCACGGTGCTGTGCCGCGAGGCTGTCCTCCCCTTCCTGCAGACACTCGTGCCCGGCGCCGTATGCCGCGTCCTGCCCGAAATCGAAAACCGCCTCGCACCGGAGGCGGCGAATATCGCGGCGGATGCCCTGTCGCGCGCGGATGCGGCCTGTGTCGGCTGCGGCATCGGGCTGACGGAGGATCTGCTCCCGCTGCTGGCGGTTTTCCGGAACGCGGAATGCCCCGTCGTGTGGGACGCGGACGCGCTTACCCTGCTGGCCGCGCATACGGATCTCCTCCCGCTGCCGGCGAAGGACGCCGTGACGCCCCATCCCGGCGAGGCCGCGCGCCTTTTGGACAGCCCGGTTTCCGCGATCCTCGGGAATCCGCTGAAATGCCTCGACGCCCTTTACGGCCGCGTCGGCTGCAGGGTCATCCTGAAGGGCGCGCGCTCCCTGATGCGGGACGGTGTGCGGCGCGCGGTCAACCCGATCGGCACGCCCGCCCTGGCCAAGGCCGGCAGCGGCGACGTGCTCTCCGGGATCCTGACCGCCCTGCAGGCGAGGATGCCGGCCGACCTCCTGCCCCTGCAGCTGGCCTGCTATCTCCACGCGAAGGCCGGTCAGCGCGCTGCCGCGGAGCGCGGCGTCGACGGAACCGCCCCGCAGGACGTGGCGGACGCGATCCGTTTTCAGACCTGAGGCGTCAGCACGGCCAGACGCGGCTGCAGGCTCAGATCCTCCGCGGTCACCCGGAGCAGCGACAGGCGCTCGGGCTCCCCGGGGAACAGAGACAGGAAATCGTCCAGCGGTGCGATCGGCCAGTTCGGGATCTGCTCCGTGCGGTAGTGCATGGGGATCACGACGCGGGCTTTCAGCATGCCGCAGACCTCGCGGGCCGTCAGCGCGTCGATGGTGAAAAAGCCGCCCACCGGGATCAGCAGGACGTCCACCGGCCCCAGCTCGTCGATCTGCTCCGCGCTCGGCAGATGGCCCAGGTCGCCCAGATGGACGACGTTCAGCCCCTCGGCGCGGATGGAGAACAGCAGCGTGCTTCCGCGCTTCGCCCCGTTCTCATCGTCGTGGAAGGCGGATACGGCGCGGACCTTCACGTCGGGCGCCAGGGTGTGTTCACCCGGCCTGTCCACCACGGTCTGCCACCCTTCCACGGTGTCAACGGCGTCGTGGTCGTGATGGTGATGGCTCACCAGCACCGCGTCAGCCTTCATCGGCTTGACCGGGAAACCGCAGCTCGCGTCGTACGGGTCGGTCACGATCCGGAAGCCGCTCTCGGTCTCGATCAGGAACTTCGCGTGTGCGATGCATCGGATCAGCATGTCTTTTCCTCCGTTTCTTTTGCCGCGGCGCACAGATAAGGCAGCAGTGCGCCCGGCAGTTTTTCGTGTCCGCGAAGCTTTTCCGCCCAGTCCGCGTGAAGGCGGGCGCAGAGGCGGTCCAGAGCGGCAGCCCCCT
This sequence comes from Clostridia bacterium, assembly GCA_017429265.1. Lineage (GTDB taxonomy): Bacteria > Bacillota > Clostridia > Christensenellales > Aristaeellaceae > RUG11272. Next base: position 7,996 of record JAFRPG010000100.1, read on the forward strand.
CTTCCGCGGCCTTGGCGACGGCCCGCAGCGCGCGCTCATCCGCGGTGTCGGACGGATGCCGCTCAAGCAGGCTGATCAGCGCGCCGGCCTCACCCGGCGGAAGCGCGCCTGTCCGCTCCGTGACGCCGGGGATCAGCGACGGACGGTCCAGCAGGAGCCAGCCGTTCTCAGTCCGTCCGACGCGCCATCCGTCCGCGGACGCCAGATGAACGAAGCGTTCGGTCCCGGCTTCGTCGGCCGCCAGCGGCAGGTCGGTCGCCAGCATCCAATCATCGTCCGAGGCGCGGCGGACTGCCGGCTTCCTGCGCGGACGGATGCCGGACAGCAGCAGGTTCAGCGCCTCCCGCGCCGCGCTCAGCATGGCCGGCACGCCTGCCAGGTCAGGGTGAGCAGCCGGCGGCCGAATGCCCCGCCCTGCAGCGAGAGCTCATAGTCCAGGCGGATCTCCCCCCGGTCCGCATCCCGGATGAAGCCCACGGCGCGGGTGCGGACCGCCATGGGCAGATCGCCGTACGGGGTGTGGTAGGCGCTCTCGCGGGTCTCCCCGGGCCGGAAGACCATCATGGCTCCGAAGGCGCCCCTGCGCTGCATGACCGCGTGGTCCGCCCCGGCGCGCAGCGTGACCTCGGTGCGCTCTGCGGAAACGCCGCCGTCCTCCGCGAGGCTTTCGGTGTAGCGGAGCATAACGCAGTCGGACTGATCCTCGAGGGTGCCGGGCATCCGCACCCGCATGGGCTCCCCACCCGTCTCCGCATCCGTCGCCAGCACGCTCACCAGCACGGGCAGCCTGTCCGCCAAAGCTATCGCCTCCTTTTCTCAAAGTATATCAGCTTTTCCCGGGAAAGAAAACCCGTCATCTGTGTATATTCTGTATTTCGCCCTTGAATTTTCTTCGCAGAATTGTTACAATGTCTTCCGTAAATCGTAACACACTTCGGAGGTTCATCATGAAACGATGGATTTTGCTGATCGGTCTGCTGATCCTGACGCTCATCGGGAGCGCCGCGGCCGATCCCATCCGGCTCGACGAAACGAGCGAGCGCGTCCGCAGCGTCCAGGAACAGCTGGCCAGGCTCGGATACTATGACGGAGAGATCACCGGCCATTACGGCACTCAGTCCTACAACGCCATGTCCGATTTCCGGGCGGATTTCGGTCTCGGAGAGGGCGGTGAGGCGGATGATGCCACCATCGCTCAGCTGATGGCCGCGAAATACCGCCCCATGCGGCTCGGCACCCACGGAACCGACGTCAAGCGCCTGCAGACCCGCCTGATGTATCTGGGATACTACGGCGGCAAGGTCAGCGGCAATTACCTCTCCGCCACCTCGGAGGCGATCAAGGTCTTCCAGACCAAGATGGGGCTGAGCGCCACCGGCGATGCGGACGCCCTCACCCAGGAGACCCTCTTCTCCGACCGCGCCGTCGCAAAAGTGGACAAGGCCGCCGCCACGCCAGCCCCGCCCGTCCCCGAGGACGTCGTGGAAGTCCCCGACGGTGACGAGGACAGCGCCGTCGTCACGGTACCCTTCAAAAAGAAGCTGGCCTACGGCGACAGCGGTTCCCAGGTCAAGCTCCTCCAGCAGCGTCTGACAGACCTCGGCTATTACTCCGGCCCGATCTCCGGCAGCTACCAGGGACACACCCGCAACGCGGTCAAGGCCTTCCAGAAGCAGAACGCGATCACCGTCAACGGCAAGGTCGGCAAGGATACCTGGAACGCCATCTTCAACGATCCCTACGTCGTCCGGGCCGACGAGGCCGCCAAGGCCACGCCCCGCCCCGAGCAGCCCGCCTTCCACCTGGTGGTCGACGTCACCAACCAGATCGTGACCGTCTACGCGCGGGACGAGGAGGGCGAATACACGGTCGTCGTGAAGGAGATGATGTGCTCCTCCGGCACCACCAGCAACCCCTCTGACGCCGGTGACTTTGTCCTCAGCGGGTACAAGGTGACCTGGTGCTACTTCCCCACCTGGGGCGATTACGCCCAGTACTGGACCCGGATCAACGCCGGCATCGCCTTCCACTCCGTGATCTACAACACGGTGAGCACGAAGGACCTCTCGATCCGCAGCTATGAACGGCTCGGGCGGCGTGCCTCCCACGGCTGTGTCCGCCTGCAGGTCGCCGACGCCAAGTGGATCTACGACTACGTGGAGGCCGGCACGATCGCCACGATCTCCTACAAGCTCCCCGCAGACCCGGAGCTGAAGGCCTCCATCATCAAGCCTGAGCTCAACCGCAAAACCATGCTGCCCGTCGCCACCCCCCAGCCGACCCAGGAGCCGATCTACATCAGCGGCGCGAGGCCTCCCCTGCCCCTGGCCTCGCTGAAAAAGGGCGACAGCGGCGAAGCCGTCTGGTGGCTGCAGAAGAAGCTGGCGGAGCTCGGCTACTACACCGGAAAGTGCTCCGGCACTTTCCTGGACGGGACCCAGGAGGCCGTGCGGAAGTATCAGCAGGCGAACGGCCTGCGCGCGGACGGTGTGGCCGGTGTGGACACGCTCAAGCATCTCTACGCCAAAGAGCTCTCGCCGATCCTGACACCCACCCCGGTACCCATCGCCACCCCGGCTCCGGCCCCGCAGACAGCCGATCCCACCGCCACACGGACCCCCAGACCGACCCCGAAGGTGCCCTGAACCGGCTTCATCGTCCTTCCGCAAAACAGCAACGGATGATCCTGTCACGCCGGAGCATGATCCGATCCCATGGGAAAAGCACCCCGAAATGAGGTGCTTTTCCTTTGCTTTCAGCGTGATCTCAGTCGTCGTACACCCAGACCTGCTTGTAGCCGGTGTATTCCGTCCACCAGAGGCTCCAGGTATTGTAGCCGATCTTTGGCCAGTTGGCCTGGTCGGCATACTCAGCCTCGCTCAGCGCGATCTCGACATTGCCGCCCGCACCGTCGTTGAGGTCCTGATCCCAAACGCCGCCGTGATAGATGTATTCGCCCTCGATGACCTTGATGAAGCCGTTCTCCGGCACATCGATCTCGGAGTCGGGGATGTCATAGGCGATCCACCAGACGATGCAGTGGGAGGGGCGCTCGCCCTGGGGCTTCGGACGCTCGTAGAGCAGCTTGTAGGCGCCGGAGGCGTCGATCAGATAGACAGAGGTGGGGTCGCCGTTCATGGCGAAGTGGCCGAAGATGTAGGAGCCGTCCGCGTACTCTTCCTTGACGTTGGCGACATAGTACTTCTTGCTGCCCTCGGAGTCGTCCTGATGGCCGAAGACGATGGTCGTCTTGGTGGAAGCGCCGTTGGCGAAGTACTCGGTGCCGGACTTCTCGATCGTCACCTGCACGGGGTTGCCGAAGCGGTCGAACTTGACGTTGGTGCCGTCGGCGAGGCCGCCGTCATAGGCGTAGGGCATCTCGTAGGTGCCGGTGCCCTGCCAGGTCACGTTGCCCTCATCGTCGAAGTTGGCGTTGACCCAGATGCCGTAGCCCTGCTGGGTGTTGCTCTGGCCGCTCATGGGAACGCTGGCCTCGGTGTGATCACCGTTGGTCCACTCCATCTGCACCCAGTTCCAGTTCCAGATGGCGCACAGCCATTCCATGGGAGCGGAGAGGGTCACGCTCTGGGTGGAGCCGTCGTTCTTGGTCTTCATCTCGGGGATCTCGGGCAGGAGATCCAGGATGCCGGCGGCCTGCGCGTTCGGGAACTTGGCCGCGGATGCAACCGATGCGACGGAGATGATCAGCGCAGCGGCAAGCATCAGAACGAGAAAGCGTCTTTTCATGTTCATGTCCTCCTGTTGTTTTTTTCATCTGTTGCGATGAAAACTGGTCTCAATTTATCATATCTGACTTTTTTTGTCAATGCATTTTCATTATTATGCGTCCGTTTTCAATGTTACACATGCGACGTTTGCATTTGCTCAGATTTGTGGTATACTTTCTGTGATTCTGCTGATGAATCGGAGGTTTTGTCATGAAGAGATTCTGCAGTCTGCTGCTCTGCCTGATGCTGCTCCTGCCCGCCATGGCCCTGGCCGACAGGACACCCAAGCCCATCGACACGATCCCCTATGACAATCTGCCGGAGGTCGTCCCCGGTCAGCACCATTATCTGCTGCTGTGCGTCGACCAGTGGAGCAAGAAGCCCAACAACCTCGGCAACACGGACGGCATCGTGCTGGTGACCTTCGACACGCTGGCCAAGCGCATCATGCTGACCTCCGTGATCCGCGAGGCACTGGTGGAGCGCCCGGACGGCGTCATCGGCCGGATCACCTACATTGCGAAGAACTACGGCCCGGAAGCCCTCTGCCGCGTGCTGAGCGTCCACCTCGGCGTCCGGATCGAGAAGTACATCCTCTTCAACTTCAGCCAGATCCAGACGATCATCGATTACCTGGGCGGCGTGGACATCACGATCAACAACGAGGAAGCGGCCTACCTCAAGCGCTACGCCATCAATCCCAACGCCACCACGCCGAGGATCAACCGGGGCGGCACCTACCACTTCAACGGGCATGCGGCCGTCATCTTCATGCGCATCCGCAAGGCGGGCGGCGGCGGCGACTTCATGCGGACCCAGCGCGTCCGCACGGTGATGTCGACCCTCGCGGACAACTGCCGCGAGATCACCTATGAGGATGCCCGCGCGCTGGTGGATGAAATCCTGGATCAGTCCACCCTCACCAACATGAGCCTGAGCGACACCGTGGAAGCCATGGAGCAGGCGTTCTCCCTGCGCGGCTGCGTCATGGAGGAACTGCGGATCCCGCCGGACGGCGCAGCCCACGGCATCACCTACGCCGGCATGCAGACCCAGGAGATCGACTGGGATACCTGCCGTGAGGCGATGGCCAACTTCCTGCAGAACAGCTTCCTCGTGCTCGACGGGAACGAGGAGGACGAGTTCGGCGATTTCAACTACTTTGACGAATGATCCTCAGCCGCGCGGCGGCCGGAAACCGGGAGGAGGGATGCTGCGATGAAATGCCCGAGCTGCGGCCAGTGGAACCGCAGCACCAACCCGCGCTGTTTCCGCTGCGGCGCTTTTCTGACCCCTGAGGGCGATCCGGAGCACGCGTGGAAGGACAAGATCCGCGATCGCGACCACGGGGCCGCCTATTACCGCATGGACGACAGCGGGGAGAGCGACGCGACCGAAGACTCGCGCGACCGGCTGGCCGCCGAGATGTCCGAGCTGAAGGACCGCAAAGCGGAGGGTGCCGTTCACCTGCGCAAGATGCGCACCGGGGCCACCCGCCGCGGCGAGGAAAACCCGGGCGGCATGAAGATCCGTGTCACCGGCAGCGCCGACGCGTTCTGGCGCACGGACGGGAATGCGGCCCGGATGGTCCGCCCCGGCAAACCCCAGAGGGGCAGCAGAACGGTGGTCGAGGACACCGGTGCTGCTGCCATGGACTGGAGCCAGCCCGCGGAGCCCGACCCGCTCTGGCTGGAGCAGGCAGATTATCACGAGCGCTGGTCCCAGCTCCCAAAGGGGCAGAACTACGTCCTGCGCACGCCCCGTCAACGCTTCCTCTCCCGTCTGGGCAAGTTCTGGCTCATCCTGGTCATCGTCCTCGGCACCGGCGTCCTCGGATACGCGGGTTACGGTTTCCTGCAGCGCTCCTGCGGCAACCGCGCCGAGCCGCCCCAGGCGCTGATCACGGCCTCGATGATGGATGACCTCGCGGCGCACACGATCCAGATCCCCGGCGAAGACGGCCAGGAGATCTTCATCCGCGAGCTTACCTCCACCTATGTCGTGCAGGACGGCTACGCGACGATCCAGGTCCAGGACCACATCTTCTACGACAGTGAGGAGAACCTCACGGATCCGACCATGGACATCACGCTCACGCCCTACCTGAAATCGGCCAGCGGAAGGCAGGAGCCCCTGACCCCGATCACCTACACGATCGACATCCCGCTCAGCCCGATCGAGCTGATCACCCCCGAGTCGCTGTACACCACGGTCTCCTCCACGATGTACACGATGAAGTTCACCGTCCGCCCCGGTTCGGTAGTGAAGATGAACGGCGTCGACATCTCCGACACCATCAACTACCGCAACGGCGAGATCTCCTACAACGCCATGATCCAGCCCAAGGGCGACAATGTCTATACCCTGACGTGCCGGAGCCAGTACTGCCGCGAGAACAGGCTGGATATCGTCCTCTACCGCGAGCCGCAGGAGATCCCGCTCGACCTGGCCGCCGACACCTATACCTCCACCAGCCTCGCGCACATGCTGGTCAAGTGCTCGACCATGCCCGGCGCGCGCGTCACCATCCTCTCCCCCCACTCGGACCTCGACATCACCAACCTCAACACCACCGGCGCGTTCACCTTCTACGCGAACTTCAGCCGCATCGGCGACAACATGATCCAGATCGAGGCCAGCTATCCGGGCAAGAAGACCTCCCGCATCGACTACAAGATCTACTATCTGCCGTCCATCGATGTCTACACGAGGAAAGCCTGGCCGATGAACGCCGACACCTACAGCGAACTGGTCAGCAACATCCAGGTCCGCTCCAACCGCCAGGATATCTATGTGATCACGGGCATGCTGCAGTATTTCGTCTCCGAAAAGCCGCAGCTGGCCGTATTCAACACTTCGGAGGACGGCAAGGGGCAGCCCGTGCTGGTGGAGAACACCACAAACAAGAGCTGGCAGGTAGGCGAATACTACCGGATCTTTGCGGACGCCTACAGCCTCTACGACAACATGCCCTGGCTGTGCGGACGCTTTGCTGACAAAAACTGACAGGAGGATTGAACCGTGACAGACCTGATCATTATCGGTGGAGGTCCCGCCGCCCTGAGCTGTGCGCTGACCGCGCGCCAGCGCAACCTCGATTGCCTCGTCGTCTGCGCGGACACGAACAGCGGATGGCTGGCCCGCGCGGAGTCCCTAGACAACTATCCGGGAATGCCGCACGTCTCCGGCCGTGAGCTGCTGCGCGTCTTCCGCGCACAGGCGGAGGAGGCCGGTGCTTCCTTTATGAGCGGCGTCGCCCGCCAGATCCAGCCGATGGGCTCCGAATTCATGGTACTGGTCGGCAACGACGTTCTGGAGACAAAGGCCGTGGTGCTCGCCATGGGCGCCGCCCGCCCCGCCCTGCTCCCCGGCGAGGAGGATCTGCTGGGCCGCGGCGTCAGCTGGTGCGGCACCTGCGACGGCATGTTCTACCGCGGGAAGCGGGTCGCCGTCCTGTCCGCCTGGAACGGCGGCGCGGAGGAAGCCGAATTCCTGGCCGGACTCTGTGCCTCGGTCGATTACTACACCCTCAAGCCGCATGATGTGCCCGCGGATGAGCGGATCACGCAGCGCAGTGAAAAGGTCCGCGGCCTGGCTGCCGGAGAGAACCGTCAGATCACGGTGGAGACAGCCGACGGAAGCGTCTCTTACGACGGCGTCTTCGTCTTCCGGCCCGCCGTCGCGCCCGACCGTCTGCTGCCCGGCCTCGCGCTGAACGGAGGCTTCGTATCGGTGGACCGCCGGATGGCCACCTCCGTCCCGCTGGTCTATGCGTGCGGCGACTGCACCGGTCAGCCGCTCCAGGTCGCCAAGGCCGTCGGCGAGGGCAACGTGGCCGCCATCTCCGCTTCGGAAGATCTGGCCCGTGGTTAAGCCGCTCTGCATCCTGCCGGCCGCGCCCGCCGGATCCGCGCCGGTACGCACGGCCTGTACGACGGCAGGCCGCGGCTGATCGCACGCCGCGTCTATACCAACTGACTGGAGGGCTCTCCCATGCGCAGACTGTCCCTGCTCCTCGTTCTCTCGCTGCTCCTGTCCTCCGCCGCCCTGGCCGACCCGCTCGTGCAGCTGCCCGATCTCACCGGCGCGGCATACTGGCCCGAGGGCACGGATGAGACCACGGCGGCGTACGTCTACCGCTACACCTATCCCCAGGTGGAGGGCGACGGACAGACGGAGACCACGATCAACGTCTACTACAGCAACGAGGTCGACTACGCCCTCGCCTTCGACGTCCCGATCCGCGGCGAGGAGCTCCGGATCCCGGGCCTGCAGTCCTCCACCGACATCCGCTACCAAATCATGGTCAACGACGACATGTTCTTCACCGTCCTCGTCGTCGCTGACTCCGTGATGGACGGCGAGCGCCATGTCAAAGTCAGCGCGCAGAACTTCAGCCGCGACACCGAGAAGCCCGGCAACGTGATGACCCTCGCCTACCTCCTCGACATCCTTGAGGACAGCGAGGAAAACGACTGGCTGCGCAGCCGCCAGACCAACCGGGCCAGCACGGTCGCGCGCGACCTGGTCTGGGCGCAGATCGAGGAGCGGCGCGAAGAGGGCGAAGTCTTCCCGGAGGACTGGGACCGCGAGATGCTCGACTATGAGTTCTTCCCGGAGGAGGACTTCTACTGCGACGTGGAGGAAGGCCTCCTGGTCTTCTTCTTCCAGCCCTACCTGAACGGACCGGACATGGAGCCTGACAGCTACTATACCTTTCCTCTCGATATCGAGGACATTCTCGACGAGATGTGAGAGGTACAGCGAAAATACACGATCTGCCGTCGGGTTCCTTGACATTCGCGATGGGCGGATTATAATGAAGGAAACCTGATTAAGAACTGGAGGGATCCCCAATGCTTCCGATCAGCATCACCCGGTCCGAGACACTCAAGCAGAAACCCACCGATGAGAGCAAGCTGGGCTTTGGCCGTATTTTTACCGATCATATGTTCCTGATGGACTATGAGCTGGGCCGCGGCTGGCACGATGCCCGCATCGTTCCATATGCGAACTTCTCCCTCGACCCCGCCACCACCGTTTTCCACTACGGCCAGGCGATCTTTGAGGGCACCAAGTGCTACCGCCGCGCCGACGGCGGCCTGCAGCTGTTCCGGCCGCAGGACAACCTCGCCCGCATGTCCCGCAGCGCCGCGCGCATGGGCATGCCGGAACTCGATGAAGAGACGGCCCTCGAAGGCCTGCGCAAGCTGGTCGAGCTCGACCAGGACTGGGTCCCCCATCAGGACGGCACCAGCCTCTACATCCGTCCGACCATGATCGCCACGGACGTCATGCTCGGCGTGCACGCGGCTCACCACTACCTCTTCTACATCATCCTGGACCCCGTCGGCTCCTACTACAAGGACGGCCTGAAGCCGGTCGGCATCTATGTGGAGGACGAGTATGTGCGCGCCGTCCGCGGCGGCACCGGCTTCACCAAGTGCGCAGGCAACTATGCCGCGTCGATCCTCGCGGGTGCCATCGCCGAGCAGAAGGGCTTCTCCCAGGTGCTCTGGCTCGACGGCGTGGAGCAGAAGTACGTCGAGGAAGTCGGCTCGATGAACATGATGTTCGCCTACGGCAACAAGATCGTCACCCCCGCCCTCAACGGCTCGATCCTGCCCGGCATCACCCGCCAGAGCGTCCTGACCCTGGCCGGACAGCTCGGCTATGAAACCGTCGAAACCAAGCTGGCCATCGCCGACGTCTTCGCCGACGTGAAGAGCGGCAAGCTGACCGAGGCCTTCGGCACCGGCACCGCGGCCGTCATCTCCCCCGTGGGCGAGCTGTGCTGGAAGGGCGAGAACCTCGTCATCGGCGACGGCAAGATCGGCCCGGTGGCTCAGAAGCTCTATGACACCCTGACCGGCATCCAGTACGGCCGCGTCGAGGACAAGAATCATTGGGTCCTCAAACTGACCTGACCGCCCTGATCCGGCGGGTCTGGAGGTATCATGCTCAGAGAATTCCACACTCCTTCCCTCTCCTGGCCGGATAAAACCATGTCTGTCATCCAGCAGCGCCAGCTTGAAGCCTGCGAAATGCGGCTGCGGCGTCTGCCTTCCTTTGGCCTGTTCAACGGCTGCACCGAGGAGAATGTCGACCAGCTCCGGCGCATCTCCTATGACGCCCGCGAGCATCTGAATCCGCCCGGGCTGATGCACGTTGCGGACCTGACCCTGACGGTGATGCGCCGCCTGCCCGCCGAAGCACTGCTTCTCACGATGCCCGAATTCGAGCTTGTCCAGCAGCTGCTGAACGACCGCGACGGTCTCCGCCTCACCGAGTGGCATGAGACCGCCCCGGCGGAAAGCCTCGTACGCCGCCTGTGGTGCTCCGTGCAGACCGGGGAGGGCGGCGACAGCGTTTCCCTCCGCATGGAACCGCAGTTCCGCCTGGCCCTTATGCGCCTGATGGGGACGGACGAGTACCGGCAGCTCCGCATACGCATCACGCAGCTGAACATCGCCGTGATCTGCGCGCTGAACGTGTACGGCATCCTTTACGCCGACGATGTCTTCGACAGTCTCGGGGACCTGCTCCTCGGCTTTGATATCAGCCTCGCGGAGAGGATGCTCAAGATCGCTTTCGACTATTGCCTCGGCCGCGACGGCAAGATGGTGCTCCTGCACCCCGCCCTGGCCGATCCTGAGAAGGCGATGCAGGGCCTCTTCCATGTGGATCTGCGCCCGTACGCCGAGGTCGATCCCGCCGAGCCCGCGCCGCAGATGCTGCTCTCCGACACGGAGCATCAGGCGATGCACCGCCTCTGCGCCCTGATCGAGGGCTCGCTCCGCCCCGACTACTCCGCCTATTACTGCGTGGAGGACCTGCGCTTCCTGGCCAAGCAGTCCGTCAGCTTTGACACGCTTGCCGAGGTGCTGGCCGCTCAGCTGGCCGTACGCCCGACCGACGATATGCTCGACGGCCTGCGCCAGCTGCAGGTGAGCGCGCCCGGCTTTGTCTGCATGCTCTCGAGAAAGGTTCACTGATCATGGCGCTCCATCAATTCACAGTCTCCGCCTCCGATGACGGCAGGCGGCTGGACGATCTGGTGAAAAGGCAGCTGCCGCAACTGACCCCGCAGGAGATCCGCGGGGTTTTTGCGCACCGGGATGTCAAGCTCGACGGCAGGCGGTCCCCGGCGGACACCCGCGCTGCGGCCGGGCAGACCGTTCAGGTCTACTATGTCGAGCCCGAGACCCCGCTGATCGAGGTTGTCTACCGTGACGGCGACGTCCTGGTCGTCAACAAGAGCGCCGGTGTCTCCGTCGATGAGGGCGGCCTCATCGCGCTGGCGCACCGGGAGCTGCTCCGGACAGACCCGGATGCCCCGCCGCCTCTCCCCTGCCACCGTCTCGACAACCAGACCTGCGGCCTCGTGCTGTTCGCCCTGAACGCGCGCGCCTCCGAGATCCTGCGCAGAGCCTTTCGCGAGCGCACTCTCGACAAGCGCTACGTCTGCCTCGTCCGAGGTCAGCCGAAGCCGCCTTCCGCCGTCTGCACCGCGTGGCTGGTCAAGGATGCGGAGGCCGGCCAGGTGCGTGTGCTCGACCGGGAAGTCCCCGGGAGCAGGAAGATCGTCACCGGCTATGAGACGCTGGAAGCCGGGCCCGTGAGCCGCCTGCGGGTGCACCTGATCACCGGACGCACGCACCAGATCCGCGCACATATGGCCTCCCTCGGCCATCCGCTGCTGGGCGACGACCTGTACGGCGACCGCGCGCTGAACCGCTCCCTCCGCGTGCAGGGCAAGCTGCGCCTGTGTGCCCAGTCCCTGACGCTTGAAACCGGCGGCGCGCTGCCCGCGCTCGACGGCAGGCACTTCGAGGTGCGCTGCCCCTTCTGACCCGAACGGAGAAAGGTGATCGCATGAAGTACCATATCGATACGATCCCGGTCTGGGACGCCGTAAAGCAGGACTGCGAGTGTTTCCTGTGTGCCCTTGAGACCCGAACCGAGCAGCAGGAGGCGGAACGCTTCCTCGGCGCATCGGTGATGGAGCCGGACATCCGTATTCAGGTCAACCGGCAGGGCTTCTGCCGCAATCACCACCGGATGCTGTTCGGCATGGGGAACCGCCTCGGTCACGCGCTGATGCTCGAATCGCACACGGCCGAGAGCATCCGCACGGTCTCCGCCTGCCTCAACGACATCAAAAAAGCCGCCGGAGCGGCGTCGGGATCGATCCTGTCCAAATACGGGCGGTCGGGTCAGGCGGTGAAAAAGAGCTACGAGGAGGCTGTCGGAAGGCTTGCGGACGCGGCCGGCGGCTGCATCCTCTGCGAGGCGGTCCACACTTACATGCAGCGCTGCTGTGAGACCGTCCTGCTCCTCTGGGAGAACGACAGCGAGTTCCGCCGGCAGTTTTCCGGGACGAAGGGCCTCTGCCTCTGCCATCTGGCCGATCTGCTGCGCCTCGCCCCGCAGGTGCTTTCCTCCAGGCTGGTCCCCGAGTTTGCGGACGCCGTGGAAAAGCTTGAAAAGCCGAACCTTGACCGCATCCAGGAGGACATCAGCTGGTTCATCAAGAAGTTCGACTACCGCTACGAAGCGGAGCCCTGGAAAAACAGCCAGAACGCCGTCCAGCGCACCTGCAACAAGCTGCGCGGGGCCTGTCTCCCGGAGGATCAGGCTTCCTCGGGCAGATAGCGCTCCAGCGTCACCCCGGCCTCCTCAAACAGCGCGAGGGAGAAGTCGTCCGGATAGCCGTCGCGGTAGATCACGCGGCGGATCCCGGCGTTGATGATCATCTTCGCACAGACGCTGCAGGGCTGGTGCGTGCAGTACAGGGTGGCTCCGTCGATGGAGACGCCCAGCTTGGCTGCCTGGATGATCGCGTTCTGCTCCGCGTGGGTGGCGTAGCAAACCTCCGCACGGGTGCCGGAGGGGATCCCCAGCTTGTCGCGCAGGCACTCTTTCCGGTCCCGGCAGGTCCGGATCCCGGCGGGCGCCCCGTTGTAGCCTGTGGTCATGATGCGCTTGTCCTTGACGATCACGCAGCCGATCGCGCGTCCGGCGCGATAGCAGCTGCTCCATCCGGATACAAGCTGTGCCATCTCCATGAAGCGGGCATCCCATTTGTTCATGCTCACATCTCCTGTCTCTCCGGTCGGGAGGTGTTTTTCTGTGCTCACCCTGTGCCCTGTCTGTCCGATGAAAACCATCTCACTCGATGACCAGCTCCACCGGGCAGTGGTCGCTGCCGAAGATCTCGTTGTGGATGGCGGCGCTCTTCAGCCGCGGCGTCAGCGAGGCCGACGTCACGAAATAGTCGATCCGCCACCCCGCGTTATTGTCCCTGGCGTGGAAGCGGTAGCTCCACCAGCTGTAGATATTGGCCATGTCCGGATAGAAGTAGCGGAACGTATCCACGAATCCGGCGTCCAGCAGAGCGCTGAACTTGCCGCGCTCCTGATCGGTAAACCCGGCGTTCATGTGGTTGGAGGACGGATTCTTCAGGTCGATCTCCCTGTGCGCGACGTTCAGGTCGCCGCAGAAAACCACCGGCTTATCCCGCTCCAGACTCTTCAGATAGGCGAGGAAGGCGTCTTCCCAGGCCATCCGCCAGTCGAGACGCTTCAGTCCGTCCTGGGAATTGGGCGTGTAGACCGTCACGAACCAGAAATCCCCGAGGTCAAGGCTGATCACCCGGCCCTCGTGATCGAACTCGTCCACGCCGATGCCGTAGCGCACTTCCTTCGGCTCGATCCGCGTGAAAACCGCCGTACCGGAGTACCCCTTCTTCTCGGCCGCGTTCCAGTACTGCCGGTAGCCCGGGAGGTCCAGCGTGACCTGTCCGGCCTGGCACTTGGTCTCCTGCAGACAGAAGACATCGGCGTCGAGGGCGGCGAAGCTCTCGTAAAAGCCCTTGCCCAGCACCGCACGGATGCCGTTGACATTCCAGGATATGAGCTTCATCGCACCCTCCCGTTATCGCGTCTCCGGCCGCTTCCGCGTGCCGAAGTAGATGATCTGCTGCTTGGCCGGATAGATATCCGTCTCGAGCTCGGTGCGCTCGACTTCCTTCTTGTTCACATACTTGACGAGCCAGCGGTGCACCTCGGTGCCGTTTTCGGCCTTCTGGGTCTCGTACTGCTCGTCCTCGTACATGACATACTTCGCGTTCCGGTCGCCGACCATCTTCGGCTCCTCGGGCGCGGGAATGACGACCTCCTCGGTTTCGAGATCGTAGGTGACGCCCTCGCCGAGGGTCTCGCCGTAGATCCAGACGTTGCAGACCAGGTTTTTCTTGTTCTTCTCGTCGCTCTGGACAGCCGCCTTGATGTAGATCGGGGAGTCTGTCGTGTTCGTGAAGATGAAGTCGATCTTCTGGCCGCCGCGGCCCTCGAACCAGTAGACGGTCGCGTCCTTGCCATAGGGCGTGTAGTTGACGGCCAGGGAGTGCGGCGTGCGCTTGTCGATGCGCATGTTCGCCCGGACCGCCGCCTGATAGATCGTGGTGCAGGCCTGGCAGACGCCGCCGCCGATGCCCGGCACATGCTCGCCGTAGACATACTCCTCCGCCGGGAAGAATCCGTTCTCGAGCGTGCGCTTTCCGACGATCTTGTTGAAGTCAAAGGACTTGCCCGGCTGGATCACCGAGCCGGAGATCAGCTCAAAGGCTCGGCGGATGTTGTTGTTCCGGTCGTCCGTGCTCTTCGTGGGCGAGATCGGAGTGGAGGAAAAGCCTCTCAGCGTATAGCGCTCCGCCTTCAGGGAGGCGACGGTCACGGGCGGCTCGATGTCGCTGGGGATCAGGTCGATCGTTCCGCTGATGCCGTCCCGCGCCATCTGCAGGGCCTGCTCCCGGATCGCGTCGATGTTGAGCGCGCGCCCGAGGACCTCCTTGCGGAAGATCAGCGGATCCGTGCGGTTGGGGTCGAAGCCCAGGAACTCCGCGTCGGCTGGCGCGATGTACAGGCTGTCGGCCAGTGTCTTGAGGCTCGCCTCGAGCGTGCCGCCGGTCCCGCTGTCGCTCACCGTGGAGCCGTGGTAGGCTGTCTCCTTCAGTTTCTCCATCGCCTGCCAGCGCTGTTCGGTGTCACCCTCATGGCCCTGCTGCCACGCCTGTTCCAGCGCACCGTTCACGTCCACGATGACGCCGAGGTCGGCCTCGGTCAGCGTGGCGTACAGCTCGCCTTCCCACATCAACCTGGCGGTCCAGGTGTTGTTGACCTCCGCGGCTTCTGCGACCAGCGCATGCGCCTCGGTCTGCGTCTTGCCCCCCAGGTCGATGCTGTCCACATACACGCCGGGGCAATACTTGTCATTGTAGTAGGTGACCTGCGACTCGATGTAGGCCCTGCGCTCTTCCTCAGCCCGCTCCTGCTCCATCTGAGGCTTGATGACCGTGAACCAGAGGACGACCCCCAGGATCACCAGTGTCACGCTCACACCGGAGAGGATCGCGATCAGCATCTTTTTCAGCTGCCTGCCGTCCCCGGGCTGCCGGGGCTGCGGAGCGGGCTGTCCGCCGCGGTCTCCCCTGCTCTTTTTCGGTGCCTGGGGAACCTGTCCCTGGGGATAGAGCGGCGCGGCAGGCTGTGTTCCCGGGCGGAACTGATTCTGCCATCCGTAGACAGGCTGCGCGCCGGACACCCACGGCACGTCCGCGGCATTCTGTCCCTCGGGGATCCACGGCTGGGATCCGGTGACGGAGGTATAGGGATCGTACTGCGATACGGGCACCGCCTGGGACTGGCTCGCGGTCATCCGCTGTGCCTCCCCGAAGCGCGCGTTCCCGTGCGTAAGGTTGCCGGTGTTGTACCGCTCGGGCTCCGTGCCCGGCCTCATCGACGCTTCTTCGGCGGCAGCCTGACGTTCCGCCTGCCTGGACGCATCCGCCCGGCGCCTGCGCACATACTTCTCTTCGTTCTCTTCCGTCATGCTGCCACCTCCTTTCTTGTGGGATTCCGTTATTGCTCACTCCGTCACGGCGCGCAGCAGCGCCGCGACGTCCTCTTCCATCCGATGCCAGTGGCGGCACATGCCGCCGATCTCGCAGTGGGTATGCCTGTTGCCCGGGGTGTGGAAATCGCTCCCGCCGGTGACCAGCATGCCCAGAGAGCGCGCCATCCGGTCGAGGCCCTCGTACCCGCGCGTCTCCGCCGAGGGGTGATAGACCTCGATGCCGCGCAGCCCCTGCGCCTGCCAGCCCTTGACCAGAGCAAGAAGTGCGCTGTCGCAGCACTTCAACTCGTACGGGTGCGCCAGGACGGGCACCCAGCCACAGCGCGCGGCCAGGTCGAGCGCCTCGCTCATGCTCATCCGCTCCCCCGCGTCATACGCGGGCCTGCCGTTCCCGATCCAGCGGTCGAAGGCCTCCTGCGTGGAGGACGCATAGCCCGCGGCGACCATGGCGCGCGCGATATGCATCCGCCCCACCGAACCTTCGGAGCCGGAGCGGAGCGTTTCCCGGTCGATCGGCATGCCGAAGGCCGCCAGTTTGTCAAGCATCCGCCGGGCACGGTCCTCCCGCCTATTTCTCAGTTCGAGCAGACGCTCCCGGAGCATGCCGGCCGGGCGCCTCCCATAGAGGAGCAGGTGCAGGCCGTCCATGTCGCGCAGGCTCAGCTCCGTCCCGGGAAGGACGTCGATGCCCGGTGCGGATTCGATGAGCTCATCGCTGCCGCGCAGGACGTCGTGATCCGTCACGGCGATCAGGGTCAGGCCGTGACGCAGCGCCCGATCCGCTAGTTTTCCGGGACTCAGGGTGCCGTCGGACCGGCTGCTGTGCAGATGGAGATCAGCCTTCATCGCTGTTCTTTTCGAATTCGCTGTCTTCCGTCCCGGCGGTTTCTTCCCCGCCGAGTTCCTCGATCGTCGCCTCGATGCTCACCGGCTCTTCCCGCTCAAGCGGCTTGCCGCTCATCAGGGCCAGGAATTCGCTGCGGCTGACAGTCATCTCGCGCTTGAGCGTTTCCACCAGTGCGTTCAGCTCGTCGCGGTGCTCCGCGATGATCGCCTTCGCGCGGTCGTAGCACGCGTCGAGCATCTTCTTGACTTCCGCGTCGATCTGCGCGGCGACATTCTCGGAATACTCGCGGCTCTGGCCGAACTCCATGCCCACGAAGACCTCCTGGTCGCTGCCCAGATAGATCGTGCCGAGGGCCTCGCTCATGCCGTACTGCGTCACCATCCGGCGGCAGAACTCGGTCGCCCGCTTGAGGTCGGAGGACGATCCCGTATAGACCTCGCCGAGGATGACTTCCTCCGCCGCGTGTCCGCCCAGCATCATGCAGATCATGTCGAGCATCTGGGAGCGGCTCATGCTGTCGTGCTCCTCCGCCGGGAGGGCCAGGGTGTGGCCGCCGCTCTGTCCGCGCGGCATGATCGTCACGAGGTGGACCTCATCGCAGCCGGGCAGGAAGTGGCCGACCACCGCGTGGCCGCTCTCGTGGACCGCCACCATGTGCTGGTCCTTCGGATTGACCTTGTGGCTCTTCTTCTCCGGGCCCATCTGCACGCGGTCGATGGCCTCGATCAGGGTCTTCTGATTGATGTCCTTGCTCTTGCTGCGGGCAGCCAGGATCGCGCCCTCGTTGATCACGTTGGCGAGCTCCGCGCCCGTGGAGTAGGGCATGCGCTTGGCGATGTTGTCCAGGTCCACGTCCGCGGCCAGGGGCTTGTTCTTGCTGTGCACCTTCAGGATGGCCACGCGGCCCTCCTGGTCCGGATAGTTGACGGTCACCTGACGGTCAAAGCGGCCGGGACGCAGCAGGGCCGGGTCGAGGATGTCGCGGCGGTTCGTGGCCGCCATCACGATGACGCCCTCGTTCACGTCAAAGCCGTCCATCTCCACCAGCAGCTGGTTCAGGGTCTGCTCGCGCTCGTCGTGACCGCCGCCGAGACCGGCGCCGCGGTGACGGCCGACCGCGTCGATCTCATCGATAAAGACGATCGACGGGGCGTTTTTCTTCGCCTGTTCAAACAGATCGCGCACACGGCTCGCGCCGACGCCGACGAACATCTCCACGAAGTCGGAACCCGAGATCGAGAAAAACGGTACGCCGGCCTCGCCAGCCACGGCCTTGGCCAGAAGGGTCTTGCCCGTGCCGGGAGGGCCCACGAGGAGCACGCCCTTGGGGATCTTCGCGCCGAGGCTGGTGTAGGTGGAAGGGTTGCGGAGGAAGTCGACCATCTCCTCGAGCTCTTCCTTCTCCTCGTCGGCGCCGGCCACGTCCGCGAAGGTGACCTTGTTCTTCTCCGGATCCTGCATGCGGGCGTTGGAGCGGCTGAAGTTCATCACCTTGCTGCCGCCGCCCATCTGGCTCCGCATCATGAAGTACCAGATCATCACCACGACGCCCATCATAACCAGATAGGGAATGAAGTCCAGCAGCCAGGAGCGCGTCACGGGCGCCCGGTACTGGATCTTGAAGCCGAGATCGGCCGCCGTCAGGGTTTCCGCATCCTTCCCGGTCGCCGCGGCGATGATCCCCTTCGCGTCCTCGATGAACTGCACGTCGCTGCCGATCGTGGTCTCGAAGTCATAGTCGTTCTCCGGGAAATCCCGCTCCTGCACCCTGGAGCCGGTAGCCTTCACGCCGACCAGGGAGGTCCCGCGCATGGCGACCGCCTTGATCTCGCCGTTCCTGACCATCTCCAAAATCTGGTGATACTCGACCCGCCTGTTCTGACCCGCGCCGCCCAGGGCGTTGTTCAGCATGATGGCGATCAGAAGCATCACACCGATAATAATGACATAACTCATCAGACCTCTGTTGGTTTTTTTCACAGAAAGGTCCTCCTTCATCCAAGAATCGGTGCGAACACCGAAAAGAAATTATACCATAAACAGTTGCTTTTTGCAAATCAGTCCGTCTGCTCGTAGATCCGGGGCGCCAGGACGCCGATATCGGGTAAATTACGGTACTTTCCGTCATAGTCGAGGCCGTACCCGACCACGAAGGCGTCCGGGATCTGGAAGCAGGCGTAGTCCGGTTTCAGGTCCACCCGGCGGCGGGCCGGCTTGTCGAGGAGCGTCGCGATACGGATCGATTTCGCGCCCTTGTACTTCAGGTGGCCCAGGAGGAACTTCAGCGTCATGCCGGAGTCGATGATGTCCTCCACGATCAGGATGTCCTTGCCGGTGATATCGTGGTCGAGGTCCTTGCGGATCTGCACAACGCCGGTGGATTCGGTCGCGCTGCCGTAGGAGGATACCGCCATGAACTCGATGGACACGGGCAGATCCAGTTCGCGCATCAGGTCGCTGAAGAACACGATGGCGCCGTTGAGGATGCCCAGAAGCACGGGCTCCTTGCCGGCGTAGTCCCTGGTGATCTGTTCGCCCAGTGCCTTCACGGACGCGGCGATCTCTTCCTTGGTGACCAGGATCCTGTCCAGATCCTTGTAGATGACGGCGTTATGATCCATGCTGCTCCTCCTTCAGGGTCCAGGGCATGCTGCCCTCCCAGGTGAATGTGACGGTGTCTGTCGTATCGGGATGATCCGTCGCTGTCCCGCCCTCGCCGCGTCCGAGCCCGGCCGCGTGCAGGACGGTCTTCCCCATGCAGATCAGGGGGACCCGTGCGCGGAAGGAGCGGTCCACCTCCCGCTGCCGGAAGTAGTCCTCCAGCGGACGCCTGTGTCCGCTGTGCGGCGGCAGGATCGTGTCGCCCCGGCGCGGTGTCCTGACCGTGAGCGACGGCAGCAGCGCCGCCGGCACCGTCAGACTCACACGGTCACCTGCACCGCTCTCCGTCCGGACCAGACGGCAGCCGGAGAGGACGACTCCGGCGGATCCGTCCAGCGGGTACACCGGCGATGCGGACGTTTCCGTCCCGGCTTTCAGGTGTAGGCAATGCCTCTCGCGGAAGGCCCGCAGGCCGCCGGGCAGATTGCAGCAGCCGCCTTCCGGCCCCAGGGCCGTGCGCATCAGCTCCTCCGTCTGTTCCGCGGAGAGGCTGCGCTCATCCGGCCCGTCCTGCGCTTTCCGGGCCCACCAGGTCCGGAGCGCACGCCGCTGCAGGCCGGTCGGCAGTCTCCGCAGGGGCGGCAGCCACAGCCAGTCCTCCCCCGCGTTTCTGTCCAGGAAATCCGCCGTCAGCGCTTCCAGTGTCCGCAGATCCTCCCGCAAAAGTTCCGCCGTCTGCGCGATATGCCTTTCGGCCTCCGGGCTTACGCCGCGCATGACCGGCAGCACCTCGAGGCGCACCCGGTTGCGCAGAAAGCCCGTCTCCTCGTTCGTCGCGTCCTCGCGCCAGTCCTGGCCGATTCCGCGCAGGCACTCCCGCAGTTCCCCGCGCGTCCGGCCGAGCAGCGGGCGCACGATCCGCATGCCGTAGAGTTCCGTCTCAGCCTCCATGCCGCACAGGCCGCGCAGGCCGGCGCCGCGCAGGAGGTGCGTCAGGACCGTCTCCGCCTGGTCGCCGCGATGGTGCGCCAGCGCCAGGGCCTCGCATCCGGTCACGTCCATGGCCCGGCGGAAGGCGGCATAGCGCGCGTCGCGGGCCGGGCCCTCTCCGGTCCCAAGTGCCAGCGACAGACGCTCCACGGTCAGGTCCACGCCGAGGCTTTCGCACAGGATGCGGCAGAAGGCCTCGTCGCCGTCGGACGCCTCGCCGCGCAGGCCGTGGTTCACATGGACAGCGGCGATCCGCTTGCCGGACAGGCAGCACAGGATCCGCAGCAGCGCCACCGAATCCGCCCCGCCGGAGAGTCCGACCAGGATGCTGTCCGGCAGCGGAGCCAGCCGGGCCGCGATCTCTTCCGGACGCATGTCAGTACAGCCCGGGCGCGCCGCATACGGGACACGGATGCAGCTCGCCGTGCCGCCCTTCCCTGAGTTCGCGATAGGTGAACGAATCATGAAGGGGCAGATAACGTTCGGAAATCGAAGGGCAGTTCGGATCCGCGTGGTAATACCTCCCGCCCTTCGGGTTGAAATAGAGTACCGTGCTGTCGTCGGCGGCCGGCGGCGGGGTTGGAGGTTGGGTCGGTTTGGATTGCGGGATCACAGGTGCGGGCGTCTGTACCGGCAGCGTGGTCTCCGTCCGCGGCGGCGCGCCGCACACGGTGCACGGCACCAGGTGAGCATACATAACTTCCCCCAGCTGGCGGTACAGGAAGCAGTACTCCAGCGGCAGATAAAGGTCCGCGACCGACGGGCAGTACGGGTCCGCATGATAGTAGCGGCCTCCGTAGGGATTGAAATACAGAAGGCTGTCCGCAGCGGGAAGCAGGGTCTCCCCCGTCTCCTCGCGCTCCGTGAAGCGCAGGCTCCGCGGATCCACTCCCCAGGTCGTTTCGCCCTGCCGCAAAAGCAGCATCGTAATCCCGTACCGTTTCGGCGGAACGGCCGACCCATAATGGCCCACGACCGCGGAAACCGTCGCGGTGAGCTTTCCGGTCTCTGTCCGGCCTTCGATCGATTCCACCTCATAGCTGAAAATCTGACGGTTCTCCAGCAGGGCAGCCAGCGCAAGGGTGTGACTGAGGCTGCCGCTGATCAGCACGGGGATATCCCATGCGTTCGCACAGGTCCAGACCATCCCGTCCAGATCGCCGTCCGTCCAGTAATCCATGAATGCCTGCAGACAAGCTTCCGGGGTGTCATACTCCGGCGCAGAGACGGCCTTCGGTTCGGTGTATTCCTCATAGAACCGGATCGCGTCCGGGTCCATGTACCAACGCTCCTCCTCCAGGACCAGCCCGAGGGTGATCAGGAAGGGTCTGACCGTTTCGGTGCGCGTCCGGGATCCGACGGATGCCTGCACCAGCGCGGTCCGGCGGGGATCGGTCTCCGCACCGGTGATCCCGAGCAGCGTGTCGTCCGTCAGCGTGTACATCCCGATGAGCATGAAGAGCGCGGCCTGAGCGTTTCTGCCCTCCGGCAGGGAGGCCTGCCATCCCGGGGAACAGCAGGCCGCCATCCCGTCAAAGTCGTTCAGCTTCAATGCGTCGAGGAAGGTTTGAAGGCATGCGCCCGCGGTGCTGTCGTGGTCGGCCGGGATCTCCTCGGCGCGGACCGCGATCATGCCCGGAAGCAGCAGAAGCGCGCACAGGAGCGCGGTCAGACGGATCCACCCGCGGTTCTCTTTCATCCGGTTCCTCCCTTCTCCCCTTGCCGTTTACTTGGGGCGGCTCGGCGCGCCGCAGGAACCGCAGGGCAGCAGGTTCCTGAAGTTGCCCTCATTGATCTGCGCGTAGTAGAAGAAGCTCTTCAGGGGCTTGTATTTCTGTCCGAGCGTCGGGCAGTTCGGGTCGACGTGGTAGTACTTGCCGCCGTCCGGGTTGTAATAGAGGAGCGTGCTCTCCGTCGCCGGAGCGGGGGTCGGAGGCTGGGTCGGCTTGGAGGAAGTGCTGGTGGGCGCCGGCGTCGGCTCATAGCTCTGGAGCGACTTCGGGTTGACGTACCAGCTCTCGTTCTCCCGGACCATGATCACCGACATCTGATACTGCTTCACCGCGTCGGCCGAACCGGTCTGGCGGTCGATCGTCGCCATGATCGTCACGGTGCGGCTCTCGCTCTCGTTGGTGCCGGTGATGTTCAGCAGCTCATAGTCGATCAGCTTGCGGTTCTGCAGGATCGTGAAGAGGGACTGGAGGGCGTCCGTCGAGCGGCTCAGCGAGCGCTGCCAGCTCGGCGCGCAGAGATTGACCATGTATTGCTTATCATTGACTTTCCAATGGTCGAGGAAGTCCCGGAGCCGCTGCTCGGACTCGTCCGCGGCCTGGTCCTGCTGGGGCGCAGGCGTAGGGGTCTCCGTCTCTTCCTCGTTCACGGCCTGGAGCCCGATGGCCTGCGCCCCGGTCGGCGTCGGCTCGGGGTCCGCGGCGGTGTTCGCTTTGTCCGGCGCGATGTGCGGCAGTGCCATGATGACGGCCACCGCCAGCGCGAGCACATAGAGCACGGTGATCATCATCTGCGTCGACTTCCCGAAGGGGTTCATGTACCACATCGCGATGACGGTGGAGACGGCGCCCAGGGAGAGCAGGATGGTGGAGAGCGTCCGCATGGAGCCGGTCAGCAGCATCGTGATGATGAACAGGACGGGGATCACGCCGCAGGAGATGATGATGAACAGCATTTGCCAGTTGAACGGCCGCTTGGGATTCGGCGTCGGGCCGTTGTACAGCTGGGCCTCCTGCCAGTTCTGCGGCTGGAGCGGCTGAAAGCCGTCCATCCCCTGCTGTGGGCCGGTCCCGTTCAGCGGCATCTGCGGCCAGGCGCCCTGCTGGCTCTCCTGCTGCGGCTGGGGATTCCATCCGCCGGGCTGTCCGCCGCCGTACTGCGGCCAGGCGTTCTGGGGACCGGAGACGCCCAGGCCGTTCTGCTGTGCGCCGTTCTGCCAGGGTTGTGCTCCCTGCTGCTGCCAGCCGAAGCCGCTCTGGCCGGCATTCTGCCCGCTATAGGCATCCATCCGGGCCTGCTGGCCGAAGCCGGGGGTCATCCCCTGTCCCATGCTCGCATAACCGCCGGCCTGGGGAGAACTCTGCTGGTTCCACAGGCTGTTGTTGTATACCCCCGGTTCCTGGCCCGCGGAGGCATCCTGAGGCTGCATACCGCCCGCCTGCGAAGGATCCTGATACATGATATCTTCCTTTCGTCCCGTATTGCTTCATTAATTCAGAAAATACCGATGCGTAAACAGAATGACTCGCGTCATTCCCTGACAGTATACCACATCTCCATGGATTCTCAACCGAAAGAATGTAAATTTTCGGCTCTTCACGGAAAGTTCGGGAAAACCATTATGAGAGGGTTTCGCGCTCTGCGGAGCGCGCCAGGGGCTTTCCGATCGCCCCTGGACCCTTCGGGGCCGTCTCTTTCTTGTTAGTTGTCGGGTAAGGCTGAGACCATAGCCTGGCATTCCATAAAAACCTGACAATTCCCAAGAATTATTTAACGGGACGGCCCCGAAGGAGTCCAGAGGGCGATCGGAAAGCCCTCTGGTGCCCCCGCAGGCGCATTCCCTCACCAACGGAATTTCCCTAACTAAACGTGAAGAACCAGATTTTCGGCTCTCTTCCATGAGAAAATGCGATGAGAAAAACCCGGCGCGGCGGCCGGGCGGGACGCGGGCGGAATCAGTCCGCCCGCAGCTTCAGGATCAGGTTGTTGAGGTTGAGGGAGTAGGTGTAGGACGCCTCCCTGGCCAGGGCCATGACCAGGCGGATCCCGAGATGCGGCTTTGAGTCGTCCGGCAGGTAGGAGATCGGGTCGAACGCGCCGCAGTCGTCGCGGAAGCGGATCACCCACATGTCCTCCTTGTGCAGGATGCGGATGGAGAGATGGTGCTGCTTTCCGTCCTGGATGAATCCGTACTGGATCACGTTGACGGCCATCTCCTCCACGCACAGGGCCATCTCAGCGCTGAACTTGGCGCTCTCGCCCTGCTGCAGGCAGAACTCCTCCACCTGCCGGGAAGCGTCGGCGACGTCCTTCATCTGGTGGAGATGGAACTCGAGCAGACGGTCGTCCGGCACACCGAAGCTGTCCCGCAGCAGGAGGTACGCGCCGTCCTTCCACGGTTTTTTGCCTGTCTTCAGGCGCACGTACAGCCCGATGCATCCAAGCGTCAGCAGCTCACCCACCACGGAGTACAGCCACGCGCCGTTCACGCCCAGCAGCAGGCTGAACACGTACGCGGCCAGCGTGGGCAGCAGAGCGCCCTCCAGAAGTGACAGGACCTCCATCATCACGACGCGGCCCGTCGCCTGGTACATGCTCTTGAGCGCGTTGTTCATGCAGCAGGGGATCAGCCCGGCGGCAAAGATCCGCAGGCCAAGGATCGCGAGGCTCTGCGTCTCGCCCGGTTCCGGGATGAACAGGCCGATCACCGCGGGGGCAAAGATGAGCAGGATCACACCCATCGCCAGGCCGAGTACGACCGAATAGCGGAAGAGCAGGGCGATCAGCCGGCGGAGGCTCGTCCTGTCCTCCTCGCTGTAGAAGATGCCCGCCAGGGTCAGGGATGTCCCCGAGATGCCCGTGCTGATGCAGTAGGAGGCGTTGCCGATGCTGAGGATGATGGCAAAGGCGGCCAGCGCGCTGCTCGCGCCGATGTTCCGCAGGATGCGGTTGATCAGGAAGACCATGATCATCGTCGAGCCCATCGTGAAGCCCGCGGGAATGCCGCTGCGGAAGATCTCCCCGATCTTCTTCCAGCTGACCTGACGGATGTGGAAGCGGAAAACGGACCTCTTGGACAGGAAATACACCGCGCCGATCGCGAGGGCGATGTAGTAGCTGAGAGAGGAGGCCAGGCCCATGCCGAACATCGGGCCCATGCCGAGCATGCCTTCCTTAAAGACCGTGACGGACAGCAGGTCCAGGGCGACATCGGAGATCGTCATGCTCAGGACGGCGACGATCAGCAGGCCGTTCTGCCCGGCCATCTGCATGAAGGGCACGAGCACCAGCGAACCCATCGAGCCGGGCGCGCCGATCGAGAAGCCCTTCAGGTAGTCGTTCGTCTGGTCGAACAGGGGGCCGTTCCGCCCGGCGCCCAGCACATGCGCCGCCGTCGGGCTCAGGATCAGCATCCCGATCATGAACGCCACGGAGATCACCGCGGCCACCAGCGTCGCGGAGGAGAAGCCCGCGTTGGTCTCCTCCTGGGATCCCTTGCCGAGAGATTTGCCGCAGGTGATCTGGATGCCGGCCGCCAGCAGGCTCCCGGTCGCGCCAATCGCGAGCAGCGCGGGGTTCGCGAGTCCGAAGGCCGCGAGGTACTCTTCCCCGAGGAAGCGGCTGATCATCACGTTGTCGATCAGCAGACAGAGGGAGACCGTCAGCGCGGAAAACACCTGCGCCGTCAGCATCTGTCGTACAAGCTTGCGGATCATGGGCAGCACCCTCCTGTCGCGGATCATCCGGTCCGCTTCACCGGTATCATATCTCATTCGGAAGGGATTGTCCATAAGGAATTTGAGCGCTTCGGCGAATGAAAAAGCACGGGAAGCGCGTTGGCTCCCCATGCCTGTTTATGACTGATGCGTGTCCGGGAATACCGGTCAGGCCGCCTCCTTGTGGAGCTTCCTGAACTTGTCGGACTTGCCGTCAAGCATATTGAAGGATTCCTCGGTCGGCACGTCGTCGATGCCGCTCTGGATGTAGTTGCGCAGCACGCCCACCAGGACGAAGGGCCGCACAAACACGGAGTGGAGGAGCGACCAGAGGATGACGGCAGCCAGAACGGCCGCGGCGATCAGCATCACCTTGGGGTCGCTCAGGGTCTGGAAGATCTGTGGGTTCTTGGTGGACTCGTTCAGGGCGATCTGGTGCATCTCGTTCGCCAGCGCTTCGAAGACGGTCGGCGGCAGAGCGGAGAAGATGGCGAAGAACATGCCGAAGAAGGCGCCGCCGATCACCAGGAAGGAGAGGATGCCCAGACCGAAGACCCGGCCGAGGTTCTTCGCCAGGGTCTTGCCGTGGCGGAAGAAGAGCACGGCGCCCTCACAGGTGGCCTTCGTGGTCTTTTCGCTCTCGCGGTAGAAGACCCAGCCGAGGCAGCAGTCGCACAGGTAGGCCACGACGACCTGGATCGCGGAGCTGATCGCGCTGCCGACGCTGCGGCCGGTATCGCCGCCCACGGCGCCGCCGAGCGAGGTCAGGCCGCGGCCCAGCTGGCTGAAGATGCCGCGGATGATGCGGGTCGCGATGAAGAAACCCGCAACGGTGCCGAAGCGCTTCCGCACGATCGCCTTGCCCTCGGCCAGCGTGTTGTCGGGCAGCCGGCCCTCGGTGATGCCCTTGGTCATCATCGCGATCTGGCCCGCCTTGTACGTATAGGAGACATAACGGGTCACGAAGTAGACAGCGATCAGGCCGATCACGAGCCCGACCAGCAGACCGATCAGGCCCTTGTCCGTGGTCTTGTCCATCAGCACATAGCCGCCGATGCACAGGCCGCTCAGAAGCACGATCGCCAGGAAGTCAAAGAGCAGGCGATGCAGGGAGAAGGTCAGTGTCTTTCTGTAGATTTCCTTGTTTGTCATCATTGCTGTCACATCTCCGATTTTTTTCATTCCGGGCCTTCCGTGATCGTGAAGACCCGCTTCACATCTTTTGATACGCAGGCGGAGGTCGCAGTGGCAGCGATTTCCAAAAAACTGTTTCGTTCGGGAATGCACCGGGCGCTCACTGCGCGAAGAGCAGCGTCAGCAGGCTCGGAGGAGCCACGCGCACGAGGGTCGCCGCGAGGTCCGCGAGGCCCTCCCGCAGGGCGGCCTGCAGCGCGTCGGCGTCATCCGCCGTCACGGTCTTCGCGTCCTCCGGCCAGGCGTCGTCGGGCGCGGGATCGTCCGTCTGCGCCGCGGTGACCGTCAGCAGGGGCATGTCGCTGCCGGCCAGGCTCGCCGCGGAGGTCATGGAGAACACGCCGCCGCGCACGGCGATGTCCGTCTTCTCCTTCAGCGCCGGCATGCCGCCGATCTTCAGGCCGATCTCGGATGACAGCGCAAAGCTGCCGTTCTCTCCGAGCTCCATCGTCACCTTTTCGATGTCAAGGTGCATCAGGATGTTCGCCGGATCCGTGCAGGCGGCGGCAAAGCCGAGGCGCTCCGGATCGGTCAGCACGCGGACCGCCGCACCGGACAGGATGGCGTTCGGGTAAGCCTCGGTCAGTTCTCCGCCCGTGATGTCCACGAAGTAGACACTGTCCGCCCAACCGAAGCCCAGCACGCAGCGGCTGATGTTCTCCGCGTCATATCCGATCGAGAGGGTCGCGATCTGATCGTCGCCCTGCAGCACGGTCACGGTCCGGCCGACCTGTCTGCCGCTGCCGTCGAAGATCTCCCGCAGGATATAGCGGTTCGCGTTCCGGGTCGACATGGCGGTCAGCTCTTCGCGCAGCGTGCGGATCCAGGCGGCGGTCTCTTCCGTCAGACCGGCTTCCGCCGACGCAAAGATCTTCTCCAGCAGCGAGACCGCATTCAGGCAGAAGACGCCGACATCCCTGTCATCGAACGAGCGGGTGACGCAGGACGTTCCGCCCGTGAAGGCGTCGCCCGCGAAAGCGCCGTAGGTTTCTTTGGCGGCGAGGCTCTGCAGCCATTCATCCGCCAACTTCTGCATATCCCCCATGGCCGCCAGCAGCGTGAGCAGATCCACGTCCGTCCATGCCGCGGAGGCGACCGTATCGGGTTCCGAAAGCCTGACCAGGATGCCGGGCAGCAGGGTGGTGCTCAGCAGCAGGCCTCCGTCCGTGTAGCGCGCATCCGCGTCGATCAGCGCGGTGCCGCTCAGGCCGAAGACGGCCCGGAAGCCGTTCTGTCCGGAATACAGGTCCGCTGCCGCCGCGCCGAAGAAGTCGGTCAGCACGCGTGCCATCTGGTCCGCGGTCTCATCCGCGTAACCCATCCCGCGCAGATACAGGCCCATCTGCTCCGAGTCCGCTTCCGCGGTGATCCGGATGTGGACGGTTCCCTCCGCCGCGGCCGTTCCGAATGTCATCAGCAGCGCAAGGCAGAGCAGGCATGAAAGCAGCCTTTTCATCGTTTTGTTTCCTCCCTCAGTCCAGGGTGACTTCTTCCTCTACATAGGGGATGATCCCGACATCTTCGCTCTCCGCTGTTTCCTCCGTCTGCGGCTCCGCACCGGCGGCATCGCGGGCCGGATCCCGGGTGTCCTCCGGCGCGGCCTCCTCCGTCTCCGGCGCTTCCGCGGCAGGGATCTCCGCCTCCTCCGTGATCTCAGCAGCTTCCTCCGTCGCGGCGGGCGTTTCCGGCATCAGGAGCTTCATCAGATCCGCGAGGAAGGAGGCCGTCAGCCGCTGCCGTTCTTCCGGCGTGAGAGCAGCGACATCGACCGCGCCGTCGACATTGCTCATCGGGCGGATCTCCCACTTTAAGATGGTGCCCACCTTGCCGGTCAGGCCGATCTGCGCGCCGCCGTAAGTGCAGCGGGCATCGATCTCCGCCGTGGTCGTACTGACGTCGCTCGCCTTGGAATAGAGGTGGATGCTGACCTCCCCGTCGATCGGGGTGAAGGGCAGACCGCTGTCCGCGGCGGCCGAGGCCGTGAATCGCCACAGATGGCGCTCATGTTTGTATCCGCCCTCCTCGGCCTTCTGTACGGTTTCGCTGAGGCGGAAGGCCACGCTGCGTGTGGGCTGTCCGTCCGCAGTCTCCGTCCATGTGCCCTCGCGGACATCGCCACGGGTGATCAGGGTCAGGCTCTGTGACGCGCCTTCGCGGCTGAGCGTGAAGCGCTGCTGCTGTCCCTCGGTCACGACGGACAGGTTCGTCCAGCCCGCTTCGTTCTGCGGCGCGGGCAGTTCCAGCGATTCCCTCAGGATCCCGCCGCGGGCGGAGAGCACGCGCTCGATGCGGATCCCCTCCCCGAGGGGCAGGGTGTCGATCACGCGGTCCTCATAGGCCAGGCCGGTCTCGCTGAACGCCGTCTCCAGCTGGTTCGGGCTCAGATAGAAGCGGATCTGATAATACAGGCCCTGGTCCTTCAGTGCGGTCCGAAGGAGCGTTTTCATCTCGTCCCGTACGGCTTTCGCGGGGATCACGTAGCGCACGGTGAGCGCGCTGACCCCGTTCTCAACGGTCTGCACCGGCTTCTGGGCAAAGCCCATCAGCCAGTTCTCGATCTCCTGGCGGAGCGGTGCATCGACGGAATCCCAGTCGAACCCGTGCTGAAGAGCGGTCAGCAGCGGCTCGGCAAAGCTCGGATTCCCTGTCTCGGTCCCGGTCAGGCTGGAGAAGAAGTCCCCCTTCCAGGGCCAGCGCAGGAGCTTGCTGTCCGGCAGACTGCTGCGGTAATATAGGTCTTTGCCGTCAGCCACGAAGCGGGTCTGGAGAAGGGTCTCGTCGTTCCGCAGAAGATTCGCGGTCAGATCAGCCGTGGTGCCGTCGACGCACATCCTGAACGCGGTCAGATCATCCGTGGTGCCGTCGACGCACATCCTGAAATCAAGCTTGAGACCGGACAGCGGCGCGAGCGCTTCCGCCGTCTCCCCCTCGCCCCCGACCGTCAGCAGGAACAGGCCCCGCAGACTGACGTTTTGGCGGAACTGGATGGTGAATTTGTCCACCAGGCCGTCGTAGTGTTGAACGGGCTTCGCCTCGCCCGGCACGTCCGCCGTCTCCGCGGCGGCTCCGGCGGCAAAGGCCAGGAGCGTCAGCGTGAGCAGCACGGCAGCCAGTCTCTTGAGCATATGTCTCTCCCCCTCACAGATGATTCTGTCATTCATCGGCCAGATCCAGAACAGTCTGCCAGACCCGATCGTCCAGCCCCTCCCGCAGGAAGGCCGTGTCAGCCGGGTCCGGCAGCAGGATCAGGGCCGCGAGCACGCGTGTGCCGAAGACCTGCCCGGCCGTATCGAGGATCGCTTCCCGGGTGAGGCCCAGTCGCTCCGGATCCGTCTGCGTTTCCGGCAGCGCAGGCAGCAGATCGGCGGCGTTCAGACGAATGCGCGCGAGGCCGGACCAGATCTGTCCCGACGCGGCATCCGCGAGCCGCCATCCGATCGCCTGCGCGTCTTCCGCCGCGGGCTGCAGGGTCAGCGTCCGGCGGGCCGTCGCCTTCTTTCCCCTGACAAGCGCATCCTTCAGCGTCACCGTGCCGCTCCAGCCGGATTCATCCGCCGTCACGTCCTTCATGGCAACGGTGAGTCTGTACGCCTGCCCGTCCGGCATGACGCCGTCGAAGGTGCAGTCCTTCAGCTCGATGCTCACGCGTCCGCCCTGCTTCTTCGCGCGGCGGTCGAAGGTGAACTTCATGTTCCCCGACTTGCCGGGATTCGAGCAGGTCAGCACGTCCCGGACGTTCGCGTCCTCGCGGATCCGCTTCCATTCGAGCTGGTATTTCCGCGCGGTGCCGTCCCGCGTCAGGACGGTCCCCGTCCAGGCCGCCTTGACCGCAAAGCCGTCGTCGCGGCAGAGCATGTAGAGCTCCTGCTCCCCGCTGAAGGTCAGCCCGCCGAGGAAGTCGGCCAGGAAGCTGTCCGGGCATGCATCCCTCAGCAGTCTGCCGAAGGCGGCGCCGTCCGTCGCAGGGAGCGTCAGGCGCCGGGTCGTCTTGCCGAAGTTGTCCCGGATCGTCTGCCTGTCCTTCTTTTCGATGATCCCCTCCGTCCGCAGCAGCCGCTCCAGCAGGAGATCGGCGTCCGCGAGATACAGATCCGGGAGCATCATCAGGTCCCAGGAGGTCGCCTCAGAGAGAAAACCGTTCGCCGGTTCATCCCCCGTGTCGCGGATCAGGCTGTCGAAGCCCGGCAGGCCGAGGAGCCGTTCCCCGTCCCCCGGTTCCGTGACGGACATCGCGGCGCAGGGCGACTGATCGACGGCGGCCTCGATCCCGTAGGTCCGACCGTTTCCGTCCGTGGGTGCTGTATACAGGTTCAGCCGGAGATGGCCGATCAGCGCGTTGAAGTCCGCCAGACGCCCGTCGTCGAGGGGCGGCAGGATCTCCGCCTGCGCCGTGATCTCCGCGAGCACGGCACCGTCATGCAGGGCACCCGTCTCCGCCGGGAAAGCCCACGGCGTCTCCGCGCTGACCGTCGCGGTCAGGAGACAGCAGGCGATCACCAGCAGCGCGCATCTTCTCATGCTTC
Source organism: Clostridia bacterium (assembly GCA_017429265.1). GTDB lineage: Bacteria > Bacillota > Clostridia > Christensenellales > Aristaeellaceae > RUG11272. Next base: position 39,242 of record JAFRPG010000100.1, read on the forward strand.
TTCCTCCGTCCGCAGCGCCCCGATCAGGGCGTCCCGGACCTCCTCCGGGTTCTCCATGCGGTTGATGCGGTCGCGCAGCTGCGCCGCGCCGCGGAGGCCGCGCAGGTACCAGCCGATGTGCTTGCGCATCTCGGACACGGCCACGCGCCGCGGCTTCCAGGCCAGCATCATGTCATACTGGCGCAGGGCCAGGCTGATCTTCTCCTCCGGCGTGGGTTCGTTCACGGGCTCTCCGGCGAATGCCGCCCGGATCTGCGCGAACAGCCAGGGGTTGCCCAGTGCGCCGCGGCCGATCATCAGCCCGTCCACGCCGCTGAGCGACGCCTTTTCGACGGCGTCCCGCGCCGTGAAGATATCGCCGTTGCCGATGACCGGGATGCGGACGGCCCGCTTGACCTCCGCGATCGCCTCCCAGTCCGCCTCGCCCGCGTACATCTGCATGCGCGTCCGTCCGTGGACGGCGATCCGGGCCACCCCGCAGTCCTCCGCCAGACGCGCTGCTTCCGCGGCGTTGCGGTGCGCGTCGTCCCAGCCGAGACGGATCTTGACCGTGACCGGGACAGCCGAGGCCGCCACCGCGGCGCGCAGGATCTTCTCCGCCAACGGGAGGTTCCGCATCAGGCCGGAGCCCTCGCCGCTCGAGGCGATCTTGTGCGCCGGACAGCCCATGTTGAGGTCGAGGCTGTCAAAGCGCCCCGTCGCGGTCAGCGCTTCGGCCGCCCGTGCGATGAAATCGGGCTCCTTGCCGAAGAGCTGCAGGGCCAGGGTCGGCTCCTTTTCGCCGCGGATCAGCAGATCCTGAATGGACCGGCTTTTCGGCGAATAGCAGTAGCCCAGGGCGCTGACCATCTCCGTGCAGGCACTGTCGCAGCCCTGCTCATAGCAGAGCGTGCGGAAGGGCCAGTCGGTGATCCCCGCCATGGGCGCGAGATAGAGTTTCATCATGCTTTCGCGTTCCCCGCGAAGACCGCCATACCGGCGTCGGGAGACGCAAAGGGAACCAGTGTCCTGCGCACGCTTTCCCCGCAGTGCTTCGGGAGCACCGGCACGTCCGCGGGCTGACCGTCGGCGGCGCGCCATCCCTCCACGGGGATCAGTTCCGCCTCGACGCCGCCTTCCTCCTTCCGCCCGGCTCCGGCCAGGCAGAAGGCCCAGGGCTCACCCGCCTGCACCGGCAGAGCCATCAGCACCGGGCCGTCATAGACCGCGAGGCTCTGGTGATAGCCGCTCTCCACCCGCAGCGCGCGCGTGAAGGAGACGGTCAGGCGGTCGCCGTCGCGCCAGGTCTGCTCCAGCGTGCAGCTGCCGTCGCGGACCGTTCCGCATTCCGCCCCGTTCAGGGTGATGTGGACTTGCTCCATCCAGGCCGGCACGCGGACCGTCAGGCGCATCTTCGCCGGATGGTCGGGATGGATCCCGACCGTGAGCGCATCGTGCGCGCAGGTGATCCGCAGGCGTACCCGCTCCCCGTTCACGAGAAGGCCGTAAACGCCGGGCAGGGCCGCGCGCACTGTACAGCCGTCGGTCTCCGCCGCGACAGCCGCCTGGGCCGCCGCCGCAAAGCCGCGCAGCAGCCGTCCCGTGACAGTAGGCGCAGCAGCCTTCTCCCCGTCCGGGATCCGGTTGACCGCACACGCGCCCCGGCCGGTCACGGCAGGCAGCGCGTTAACCAGGATCCGCTCCAGCGCATCCGCGGCCCAGGACTCACCGTCCGCCGCGTAGGGCGCCAGGGCTTCCATCCAGGCGCCGGCCGCGTCGGGGCCGATCAGGGCCGCCGGGGACTTGCCTGCCAGACGGTCGACACCCGTCACGCCGCCGCAGGCCACTCCGTGCCAGCGGCTGATCCGGCTCCAGGCACGCTCTCCTGCCTCAGCTTCGGTCCGGTTGCCGCTGTAGCGGCTGAAGCAGTGCACGGCGCGGAACCCGTCCGCCAGCACAGCCGGATCGCTCAGCTCAGCCATCCGCTCCCAGTACGCGCGCTGGGCGGAATCGGCCTGCGCCAGGCCTTCCTCCATCTGCCTCCGGTTGACCGGCCGGTCCAGCGAGAAGCTGCCGAGCCTCGACGCCCAGTCCTCCGCGTCGCGGCGGAGACGTGCCAGCAGGCGCAGCGCGCCCTGGGTCCCGAGCTGCCGGTAATTGAGCAGGAGGAGTTCCGCCAGGTCCGCCGGACGGCGGAGGATCGCAGCCTCCGACTGAAGGAGTTCATAGTGCCCGCCCAGCCAGTTCAGCCAGCGGTTCACGGCGGAAAAAAGCCCGCGGTCCCCGCTTTCCATGGCCTGAAACCACGCGGCGCGGCACACGGCAAGGGATTCCGTCATGGACAGCGGGAAAGATCCGTCCTCGGCCTGGGTGCCGATCTGCGCCTGCAGCGCGGCGGACACCGCGGCCTGCGCCTGTGCGTCGGCTCCGCACGCCGACAGCCGTACCGCACCTTCGAGGCAGTCCGGAGTCAGGTGTTCCGGCACGGACGACAGGATTTGTTCAAAAAGCTCACCGGTGAGCAGGACCTGCCCCGGGTTGAGCGGAAGGGCTTCGGACTGAACCAGGGGCGCGCGTTGGAAAATGATGGGCTGTGGCATCGGATCGGCCTCCGTCGCGCAGCGCGGGCGCTGCAGAATGCTTCATTCCGCGCCTGTCAGCGGCGGAAAGGGCTTGTGCGTAGTATAACAGCTTTCCTATCAAAATGCAATATTCGCGGTGCCTTCCGGACAGGGCGGAACCGCGGACCCGCCGTCCCTCCGGCGCTGCCTCCGCCCGCCGCCCGGCGGCAAAGCAAAACCCCTCGCGAACGCACATCCGCAAGGGGTTTTACACAAGCAGGGGCTGAAGGATTCGAATTCTCCGGATGCCATTTTGCCTCGTTTTGTATCATCTCGCAGCCGTTGAGTTTAGCCACTTCGCAAACCAAGAGTCTATGTAAGTATGAGAGGGTATTAGAATATCAAGGGTATTTGTAAGGGTACAAGGGTCAGACAACATTTGTCTTCTTTTTACTCCTAGAAATCACCTCTAGCACTACCATTATTCCGCATCTTCCTGTGGTTCATTTGTGCCTCCACTGTGCTTCCTTCATTTCAATGCTAACTTGTGTATAAACACATCCAGCTTATGATATCTATGCCCCAGAAGGCTGAGTATTCGTCTCTGCTTTCCGCCTATGTCTGGTCTCTTCATTTTTAGCTGTTTTCGGACCTCATGTAGTCGCTGGATCAAATCCTTATGTTAATGGTCTGACGGTCAATTCTCCCTGTCCTCTGCTTTCCCTGCAGTTTGCTCTCCCTTCCTTGTGCTTTCCCGCTTTCAACCGTACATTATATATTGACGGACAAGGTACGCACTTTCTTCGTCCAGCTCATAGCTCCAGATATCGAGGTATTCATCCCGGCTTTCCTTGTTCTTCCAATTCTGCAACATGAGTCCAGCAGCGTCAATCACTAGATAGCCGCTCTCAATTTCCCAAAGGTCGCGCCCATACTTCTGCCGCCATTCTACGTTATCCGCGATCATTTCAGTATCAGGCTTATCAATACATTGCACCATGTGGGTGTCGTAGCGGTAGCGGAAAGTCCGCTTTCCACGTTTATAAGGCTTGCTGTATTTCATGGCTTAGTTTCCCCTTTCTTCTGCTTTCCGGATTAGTTGATGAGGCCGTTCTTCAAAGATCAACAAGAGCTGGTTTTGTCTCGTCTGTTAGATTCAGAAATCTCAACGTGTAGAGAAACTTTGATGGTAGCTTTTTGTCATAGTGATTCCTCCTGTCGATTTTGCTGATCAGTTCACAAGAAACAAGGACTATACACTTTATCACCACCCTTTTATGCTTGCATGTCGGTCATGTAAAGCAGAAACGGCAGACAGTAGAGGTCTTGGCAAACCGGACGAAGGTGTCAGGCTCGGTGGCTTTCAGAACTTTTGTGTCCAGGCGTGAAGAGGTTACGACTTTCCTGCTTGCTTTCCAACCGCTGCCAGTTATCTCTTCCGTTCCGGCATCGATCATTGCGGATTTGAAGCTGTCGCGGATGGCCTCGGCCTGGCGGTCAGTTCGTCAATCTCGTTTTGGATTTCCCGCAGCTCATCGGCTTTGCTGTCGAGTTCGTGAATGGTCATTCTGGGAGCCTCTCTTTCTGCCTTGCGGCGGTCGTGGTGGAAATGGGTGAAGTTGATCCATCAGAATGGTTTGGGTCTAACAGCAGAAGACGGGACGGTCAGACCATCCGGGACGGTGAGCGTGTTTGCCGTGCCGTGCTGACCGGGTCGCAAGCGGCCTTATGTCTTCTGTCTGTTCGCCGGGTATGGCTTGCCCGGCATACCGCATTACTCTGTCTGTCGTCTATATGATCTTCGTTCGTGTCGCGGTTTCCTCTTTATGGACCTGCCATCATCAGCGCCAAGCGGTCAATCCTGGCGGACGGTCAGCCGATCTGCTGGCCGTTTCGGCTCGTAGGGGTTTTATGCCGGAAGCGTTACGCTTGCCCAGTTGGCGGAGACAATGCGCTCGCTGCCGTATTTGGCTTTGATCTCGTCAAGAGTCTTCTTTCCACCCTTTGTACAGATGTCGCTATCATCGCGGTAATACCAGGCTTTATGTGAGTGACTCCATCGGTATCCTGCCGCCTTCAGTTCGTCCCGGCACGGGTATGTGTTGCCCGTTGCCCATAACCAGCGACCTACCAATTCAAGCACAATATCAGGATAATGTGCTGCAACTTCGACAGCCCGTCGGAATGCATCGGCATCAAACACGCTGTAATCCGTGTTAACCTTCTGTCCAGGCTTGCTATCTCCGGCGAGCCGTTCGGCGGCTTGCTCATATTGCCGGTTTACTTCCTTCATGGTTTCATCTGAACCGCCATGATCTGGATGGTACTGCATCGCGGCCTTGTGATAAGCCTTCTTCAACTCTTCGACAGAGGTGCAATGATCAAAGTATTTTGTCATTTCTGAGACGCTCCCTTCCGTTACAGTCTGTTCTCCCTGATCCACTGAATCCGCTTCTCCAATCGTTTGTAGTCCTCTGTCTCAATTTCTGTTTCTGTGACCAGCTTGCAGATCAACATGGACAGAATGTCTTTCCAGTTATCCCTTGTCATACTGTACCCCTCTCTTGGCTTGCCATCATCAGCGGACAGGTTGCCGTCCTGCCCGGACCGGGAAGAGCTCCCGGTTTCGGCTTATGCAGTCTGCAATGCTGGGTCCTGTACAATGATCCCGTACCGTGTGACTATGTTTTCAATGGCTTGTTTCGCGGCCTTCTTTTGCGTGGTCTCATATATGCTCGGGCTACCGAGTGTGGTATCTGCTTCATAAACATGGGTGATTGTCATGGCTTTACCGTCATCGCTCATTGTCACAACGTTATACATCTCTGTGTAAAGACGCTCACTCCTGATGTCCACTGTCAGCTCAATAGTAGGATTGTCGCGGCCTGCAAGGCGCTTTGCAATGTAGCTGATAGCATTCTGGGTAGCGGTATAGTCGCCGATCTCGAAGAAGGAGAATGTTTCGGTTCGGTTGATCACGCTGCCGAGTGCAGGTTCATAGATATGGCTGCGAGTTGTGGCGTTTACAGTGAAGGTTGTCATCTGGGATCCCTCTCTTTCTTTAGTCGATACTTGTTTACCACCTATTTGTGGTATGCTTAATACTACCACGTTTAAGTGGTATTGTGAATGTATGATCCGGCAATTTGTTCTAGACCATATAACACATGTTTGTGTTTATTCTCTAATAACCGCTCCTGTCCGCGCGCTGCCGGTCCAGGGAAACTGCCGCTGGTTCAGCGAGCTGCCGCTAGTCCAGGGAGCCTGCGCCGGTTTAGGGAGCCTGCCGCTGGTAAGGAACCTGCCGCTGGTCCAGGGAGCCTGCCGCCGGTTTAGGGAGCCTGCTGCCGGTCCGGGAGCCTGCCGCCGATCCGGGGAGCCCACCCTAGGGGAAATGAGCAAAATTATGATCAGCGTTGTTAGTCATTTGAGTAGGCGCTGGAAACAAAAAGGACTTGACTATACCACATTTGCGTGATATAGTATTGTTTGAGAAGGAGGTAATTATGTACATGAATGAAAAAGAGATCGTTCGGGCTGCTATTAAGTCCAGGGCCTTGACACAGGAAGCGGTTGCAAAAGCCTGTGGGTATCAGCGGCAAAGTAATCTGACACGCCTTCTTGCAAGCGACAGCATGAAGGTCGACAGTTTTCTCATGGTCATGGATGCACTGGGATTCGATGTTATTGTCACAGACCATAGCGACGCAACATACTCTTGGAAGCTAGAGAGAATTCATACCGAATCAGCAGATACTATCGGCTGATGTGAGAATCAAATACAGTGCCCCGGATGGCTGCCGGAAGCCCTTCTCTTGTACACAACGTTCGAGAATAAAACGTTGCAGCATGTCGCTTTCCGCTCGATATTCGGCGATCATATCCTTCACACACTGTGGTGGTGTAAGTTTATAGCCATTTTCTATAAAGCGTTTAGCTCCCTCTATTATCCAAGTAAGGATCGCACCACCACAGTTGTTAACAAGCCAATCAGCATAGTTTTTCTTCTCTCCCGATTGTCCTCGAAATCTGGCATTAAACGGGATTAAGACTAGCCGGTCCCATGTGCCATCATCCGTAGCCCGGACCTTGGGTAGGACATTTGTGTAAAGCACGGCGGTATGACTTGGCGTAAAGACGAATCCATCCTTGAATTTGTGTTCTCCTCGGATGGGATCGGTAGATGAAAGAAGCTTGACGGCTGACGAGTCAAGCCGCTGTCCTTCCCGTAATTCTGCCGCCAAGATAAGACGTTTACCTCTGAGATCGCCATAGATGAAATTTTTGTTCATCCGAGTGTCTAGTGTCAGGATATCCGCTGGTACGCTGAAGCTATAATCTCCAAGAACCGTTGCTATGGCGTTGAAGAAGGTTGATTTGCCGTTACCGCCGGGACCGATGGCGATAAAGATTTGTTCACTGTACACTTTACCGATGGCAATCGCTCCCACAACCTCTTGCAAATAACACGATAGTTCCTTGTCACTCTCACAGATTGAATCAATGAATTCTAGCCATTTGACGGCTCCATCCCTTGATGGAGAACAACCGGTTATCATGGTAAGCATGTCTGCAGGGTTATGAGGGTGGACTTCGCCGCTCCTAAGATCAACAGTTCCTGCCGGAGTATTCAAGTATTCCGGGATAGCATCCAGATCTTCAATCCTGATCTCCAGATATGGCGCGGCTTCACGAAGAACAGCACTAACTTTGTTTGTCTGCTGATATGTCAGAGCTGATCTCCTATTCATTTGAGCCTGCGACTGTTTGTTTCTAGCCTGAGTCGCCTTCAGCTTGTCCCCGTCTCGCTCTGCCTGTTGTTCTTCGATAAGGGCTAATTTCTCCATATTGGACGCGATGTCTTCTTGAGTCTTCACCAGCTCATGCACCGCCCGCCTTGCATTCTGATCACCCATAACCCAACGTTGGCCATCAAATGACATCCAGCGCGTTGCTTCAGAATAACACAGTTTATTTTTGTATCGACTAGCCAGGACGCTCGCTTCTCCAACATCTGTGAAGTGTGTAGGAAAGATTTCAAGGAGGTGGTCGTCATTGATAGGATTTAGATGGATTTTGCTCACCTTTACATCTCCTTTCCGGTGAGATCACTTTGCTTTCCTTTGTCTCTGTTGATATGAGGTCATACGCCATTTACCTCAGGGCATCCTGTGCCTCGGCATGGAGAGCATCTAGGAAGATGGGAACATCGACCAGAATTGTAGTTCCTGCACGTATGACCGGCAGACGTCCTTCATGAAAACGCTTTCGAAGTTCAAATTCGCTGATGCCCGTTCGTTTCGATGTTTCACGAATAGTCGCAAAAGGTTTTGTTCCAAGTTCGGCTGCTTGAGGTTTGGTTATCTTCGTCATTTCATTGCTCCTTTCTCGCAAAATAGACAAAAAGCGCCTTGTGCATTTCTCGCACAAGGCGCCGTCTTATCATAGAACGGAGTATCACCGTTCGCCCATATCGTAGCACTTTCGGCAACACATGTCAAGCCAATTTCACGACCAAAATACTCTTGCCAAAACCATACTTCTGTGATATATTATATAAGGAAACAATATATCATCACTTTAAATATCACGTAAGCATTTATGAAATTATTTTTACACTATTCTATAAAACGTGATCTTCCCACTATTGATTCAGAAGGATTCCAAAAGACTTTGGGGGATTCTGCGATACTCTGCAAGATTCTTGGAAAAACGGAGGTAACCCAAATGGCAACAAAAAAGAGCAACACGAGAGCCGCAAACGGAAACGGGACAATTCGTCAGCGTGCTGATGGGAGATGGGAGGGTCGCCTAACCGTTGAGTGGGATGCCGGAAGCGGAAAGCAAAAACAACGCTCCTTCTATGGATGGAGTCAAAAAGAGGTCGCAGAAAAACTGCGGGCTGCTGCTGTTGAACGAGATAAAGGTCTCAACGTCAAAACGCCGGAGAAAATCACTGTCTCCTCCTGGCTTCAAACATGGTTAACGACATACTGCACCACAATTAAACCGAACACGCTATACACCTACAAAAAGCAAGTTGATTGCCGGATAGTCCCTGCACTCGGCGCTGTTAAACTGACTGCACTTCGACCGGACCAGGTGCAGAAATCCGTGAATAATCTTACGAAGGGTGATGATCCGCTTTCCCCCAAAAGCATCAAAAACTGCGTTGCTGTCCTGCGTTCAGCCATGACCAGGGCTGTCCAGAATGACCTGATTCGGAAGAACCCTTGCGATAACGTAGAACTTCCCAAAGCAAAGAAAAAAGAAATCCAGCCATTGGACGAGACCGGTATCGCTGAGTTTATGAAAGCCATAAGCGGCCATCATAACGAGCTCATATTTAAGATTGCATTGTTTACGGGTATGCGTCAGGGGGAACTGATGGGTCTAAAGTGGAGTGATATAGATTTTGACAAGGGATTGATCACCATTCAGAGACAGCTTGTACACGGAAAAACCAAGGGAACGGGTTACAGTATGGCCAGCACAAAAACAGATGCTATCAGGACCATCAGACCCGCTCCCCTAGTGCTGGATTGGTTAAAGTCATGGCAAAAAGAACAATCCGCTTTACGTCTTCGTTTCGGTAAACAGTGGGGTGACAATTTCGGTGGATTGGTTTTCACTGATGTCACCGGTCAACATCTATGTCATTCAACATTGACACATGAAGCCCGGCGTTTCGGGAAAGCTATTGGCAAACCGGATCTACGCTTTCACGATCTTCGGCACTCGTATGCGGTCATGTGCATACGAGCTGGAGATGACTTTAAAACTATCAGTTCAAACTTAGGTCATACTACCATCACGATAACAATGGATATTTACGCAGCGTTCACAAACGATATGGCCCTGGCTTCGTCAAACAGAATGACCGCATATATGCAGAGTATCGGGGTAGGTTGATGCCTCTTTGAAGGCTAATAAGGGTAAAAACAAGGGTAATTGGCCTTATTTCGGTATGCAAAACCCCTTGGAAACGCTTGATTTCCAAGGGGTTCCGCTCAAGCAGGGGCTGAAGGATTCGAACCCTCAACAAAGGTTTTGGAGACCCACGTGTTACCATTACACCAAGCCCCTAAATGGCACAGTTGGTATAGTATCACGGAAAAAAGCGTTTGTCAATAGCCGAAATTCGGCAGATCGCACGCGGCGGGGCAGCCTCCCGCGATTGACATTTTTCTTGACAATCCACCCTCCTGTTGGTAAAATGAAGGCATTCACAAGGACAAAAGTGAGGTGAGACAGGGTGGACGGTTATGACAGTATAGGAGACGGCGCGGACGCTGGGCCGTACACCCGGTCTCTGCCGGGCTGAGAGGCTCTGCGCCGCTCTGTGTTCCTGCCTGTCACAGGGAAAGACAGTCAGGTTTTTTGACGTGCTGCGGCTTGCGATGCGGGCCGCGGATGCAGAAAGGAGCGGATTCCCATGGATGAGGAGAAGAAGCTTGCCGCCGAAGAAGCCGTGGAGACGGCTGCTCCCCCGGAGGCCGGCACGGTCGATCCGAATGATTCCGGCGACAGGCACGCCGCCGAGAAGAATGAGAAAGAAAACAAAGACGACGAGCGCGAGGAAGAGTTCGAGCACCCCGATTACGCCGATGAGCTCGAACAGATCATCCGCAGCGGCATCCCGGACGACGAGATGCGCGAGCGCCTCGCCGATTACCACTACAACGACATCGCGGACGTCCTGGAGCGGCTGACGCCAGAGGAACGCAGACGCCTCTACTCCCTCCTCGGTGCGGAAGAAGTCTCCGAGATCTTCGCCTACCTGGACGACGCCAGCGACTTCATCGAGGAACTGACGCCCGAAACCGCCGCGCACATCGTCCAGGAGATGGACGCCGACGACGCCGTCGACGTGCTGGAAGACCTGAACGAGGAGCAGCAGGAAGCCATCATCTCCCACATGGACGAGGAGTCCAGGGCGGACGTCCAGCTGATCCAGTCTTATTCGGAGGACGAGATCGGCAGCAAGATGACGACCAACTTCATCGTCATCCACAAGGGCATCACCGTCAAGGCCGCCATGCGCGCGCTGGTGGATCAGGCGGCGGAGAACGACAACCTCTCCACGATCTACGTCGTGGATCAGGAGGAGCGCTTCTACGGCGCGATCACCCTGCAGGACCTGATCATCGCGCGGGAGCACACCGACCTGGAGGACCTGATCACAACCTCCTACCCCTACGTCTATGACCACGAGGACGTGGCCGCCTGCATCGAGCAGCTGAAGGACTACAGCGAGGACTCCATCCCCGTGGTGGACAGCGACATGAAGCTGCTCGGCATCATCACCTCCCAGGACCTGGTCGAGGTCGTGGACGAGGAGATGGGCGAAGACTACGCCAAGCTGGCCGGTCTGACCGACGAGGAGGAAATCAACGAGCCGCTGAAGCAGTCGATCAAGAAGCGCCTGCCCTGGCTGATCACCCTGATGGGCCTCGGTCTCGTGGTCTCCCTCGTGTCAAGTTCGTTCACGGGCATCATGAGCGTGATGGCCATCGCCGTGGTCTTCCAGTCCATGATCTTCGACATGTCGGGCAACTCGGGCACCCAGTCCCTGGCCGTCACGATCCGCATCCTGACCGACAACGAGATGGATGCCAGGACGCGCATGCGCATGATCTTCAAGGAGGTCAAGGTGGGCCTGAGCAACGGCCTGATCCTCGGCATCCTTTCCTTCGTGGCGGTAGGCCTGTTTGTCTACTTCTTCAAGCAGGACCAGCTTCCCGACGGCAGCGGTGGACGCGAGCTCCTCGTCTCCTTCGGCTGCAGCGCGTGCATCGGCCTGTCGATGGTCATCGCCATGACCCTCTCCAGCTTCAACGGCACGGTGATCCCGATGATCTTCAAGAAGATCGGCATCGATCCCGCCGTGGCCTCCGGGCCCATGATCACCACCCTCAGCGACCTGATCGCCGTGGTGACCTACTACTCGCTGGCCGGTCTCCTGCTGAACATCCTGCAGCTGGGCCTGCAGACCGGGGTCTGACCCGGACGGAGTTGATCGCAATGGACAAGAACGCACCCGTCGGCGTCTTCGACAGCGGGGTCGGCGGCATCAGCGTGCTGGCCTCCCTGCGGAAGGAGCTGCCCGGCGAGGACTATCTCTATTACGGAGACACCCTCCACGCCCCTTACGGCACCAGGCCGAGCGAGGAAGTCTGCGCCCTGGCCGAGGCAGCCTTCCTGCACCTGACCGGTTCGGGCTGCAAGGCGGTCGTCATCGCCTGCAACACCGCGACCGCGGCCGCGGCGGCCTTCCTCCGCGGGAAGTACCCCGACTGCCCGATCCTCGGCATGGAGCCGGCGCTCAAGCCCGCCGCCCTGAACCGGGAGGACGGCGCCATCCTCGTGCTGGCCACCCCGACGACCCTGCGGCTGGGCAAGTTCCGCCACCTGATGGAGCAGTACGGCGAGGCCGCCGTGCCCGTGCCGTGCCCCGGCCTGATGGAGCTGGTGGAGCAGCGGGACAAGGCCGCCCAGGAGGCCTACCTGCAGCGCCTGCTGTCCCCCTGGGAGAGCGAGCCGCTGGACGCTGTCGTGCTGGGCTGCACGCACTACACCTTCCTGGTGCCGATCCTGCGCCGCCTGCTCCCGCCCGGCGTGAAGCTCTACGACGGCAACGCGGGCACCGCCCGCCAGCTCCGGCGCGTTCTCACGCGGGATGGCCTGCTCCGTCCGCGGAGCGAGGGCGGCACGATCCGCCTGGAGAGCAGCGACCCGGATCCCGGTGTACTGACCGTGATGCGGGGTCTGCTCGACGAGGCCGCCGCCGGGCCGGTACTGGCGTAAGCAAAAGTTCCCGGCGCTCAGTATGATCTGAACGTCCCGGGGGCTTTTGTCAGTCTGAAGTACCCAAGCGGGATCCCTCTGCAGAGGCTGTCCTGTGGCACTCAGTTCGGTGCGCCAGTAAGCGCAGTTCCCTCTCTTTATTCCCGACAAATCGTAAAAAACCCGAAAACCACTGCGAAAGGAACACGGCGATGCTGCATATCGATTCCTGGATCCGTTTCATCCTCACCGAGGCCTGGGCGGTGCTAATGATGGCCTTTGTCTTCCGCAGATCGCTGCGCGCGGAAAAGCAGAATGTCTGGCTGAAGATCCTGCTGGCCATGCTGGCCATGTACCTGGCACAGGTGTTCTACATGCTGCTGAGCCCGACCTACTTCTTCCGGCGCTTCGCGTTCTCGACGGAACGGCTGAATCTCATCCCTTTCCGGGCTCTGAAGGACTGGCTTGCCCATCCGCTCAACCTCTTCGGCAACGTCCTGCTCTTCATGCCGGTCGGCTTCTTTGAGGTGCTGCTGCACCCGGAGCGGTCGCGGAAATGGCAGTTCGGTTTCTCCGCGGCCACTGCGGCCACGCTCTCGCTCATTGTCGAGATCGCCCAGCTGTTCAACTTCCGCGTGCCCGATGTGGACGATGTCATCCTGGACACGCTCGGCGGCGCACTCGGCGCCCTGCTGTGCATGCTGCTGCAGCGGATCGGCTTTGACCGGACGCGCGTCGGACGCGTGCTCCTGCCCCGGATCCCGCGGTCCTGGCGCGGCCATATGCTGCTGAACCGTTACTGCATCCTCCTCGTCGTTTCGATGGAACTGGTCCTCTTCTCCGTCAACTATATCGTCACCATTCCGAGGCCGCGGGTCCGGGAGAACACCGCGGCACAGGCTGCTCTTCCCACCGCGGCGCCGGAGCCCGACGTTCCCCCGACCGCCTCGCCGCTGCCGGAAGCATCGCCCGCGCCCACGCCGAAGCCCTCGCCCACGCCGGTCCCGCGGGTCTACGACACGTCGGGTCTGGCGCTGGAGGCGCGGAACGTCCTCCTCGTCAGGCTCGATGACGACGGCAGTGAGAAGATCGTCTATGCCGTGGACAGCACGGCGCCGATCTATCCGGCCTCCACCCTCAAGATGGTCACGGCGCTGACCGTCCTTGGGATCGCCGGGCCGGAAGAGCGGGTAACGCTGGGCGCCGAGATCTACATTCCCCCGCTCGACGCGTCGCGCGCCGGCCTGGAGTACGGGATGACCCTCACCGTCCGCGACCTGCTCAAGGGCCTGCTCCTGCCGTCCGGCGCGGATGCGGCCTACGCCCTGGGCGTCTACTGCGGGCGAAAGCTGACGGGAGACCCGGGCATGTCCGCTTCGGACGCCGTCAAAGCCTTCGTCGGAGCGATGAACCGGAAGGCCGCGGAGATCGGCGCTGCAAACACCGCCGCTGTCAATGTCGTGGGCCTCGACGCGAAGGGGCAGCTCACCACCGCCGAGGACGTCTTCCGGATCGCAAGGGTCTTCCTCGACGACCCCGTGCTGGCGGAGATCTGCGGTCTGCCGACAGCGAAAATCACCAGCGAGCAGGGCAAGACGGTCTCCCTCAAAAACACGAACCGGATGCTCCTCGAAAGCAGCGAATACTACAACGAGGCCGTCGCAGGCGTGAAGACCGGCACCACGAACCGCGCGGGCAACTGCCTGGTCTCCGTCTTCACGATCGAAGGCGAGCGCTACCTGTGCGTCGTGATGAACAGCAGCTATTACGGAAAGTTCACGGACACCCAGCGGCTGTATGACCTGTGCGCCGATGCGCACGAGCGCGGGAAAGCGCTGTCGCGCTGAAACCTCTTCAGACGCGCGGCCGGCAGATTTGATGCGTGAAAGTCTTGCCATCAGGCGAAAAGCTGCGTATCAACAGTCGGAAGCACACGGCGGTGCTTCCCGGCAAGACCAAATCAAAAAGCAAAAGGAGATATCGCAATGAAGAAACTGCTGAGCATCCTGCTGGCCATGATGATGGCCGTGACCCTTCTGAGCACCGCGGCACTGGCCGAGGAAGACACTTACCCGCAGCCCGAGGGCGGCAAGAAGTTTGATTCCAACTGGGCCATCATGGGCAGCCTGGTCGAGATCTACTACGAGGAGGAAGGCTACCGCGTGGCCATCCACTCTCTCAACAACGACGATCTCACCGGCACCATCTGGGAGTACAACTGCCACTACAGCGAGGAGCATGACGCCCTCGAGGCCATGTCCGCCATCAAGCGCGGCTACAGGCTGGATCCCATGACGCTGGATGAGATCCCCGGCGAAGAGGAGTATGAACTCTTCCTTGAGGAGAACATGGACATTCACTTCACCGTTAATGAGGAAGGCAAGCTGCTCTGGTCCGACAGCGTGGAGAACGCCGGCGCCGACCTTGAGTTCCAGAACATCGGCCGCTTTGCGGGCCAGTGGAAGGCCATGGAGGAGGAAGACCTCTGGACCGAGATCAGATGGGCCGGCCTGAATGAGGAAACCTTCTTCTACACCGTGTTCATCAGCCGCGGCCCGGTGGAATTCAGCATGCAGGGTCTGTACAATCCGGAGACCGGCAAGCTGGAGTGCACCGGCACGGCCCGCACCTGGGAGCCCGACGGTGAGGGCGGCTTCAATGCCGTCGAGGACGGCGAGACCTACGAGGCCTTCTTCTCCATGATGGACAACGGCAGCCTGCTCTTCGAGACCGCCAACGGCATCGAGATGCTGCCCCAGGATCCCGCCTCCGAGGACAGCGGCATCAATGGCTGAGTCTGCCGCGCACAGCGCAGGGCTGTGGGAGAACGGTATCACGCGATACCGGCTCCCGCGGCCCTTTTCGCGTGACAGAAAAGAAGCCCGATCGCTCAGGCTTCTTCATGTTGATGAACCGGGGTCACTCGATCGGCTCCAGATACTGCGCGAGGATGTATCCGTACTGATCATGATAGACGCACAGGATGAAGTCCCCGCTCCTGGATTCCGGGTATGCCAGCACCGGCGCGCCGAGCGGCACCTTGGCCAGGCGCGTGGCCGACTTGCTGGGCTTTTCCCGCAGGGCGACCCACTCCTTGCAGTTGGCGATGCGCATGTTCGGCCCCAGTCTTCTGTACAGGACCACATCCGCACTGCCGAAGGCCTCCTCGAAGGGGCAGACGCCGCTGCACGACACCGCTGTCAGGATCAGGGCGATCTGCTCGGTGTCGTTTTCCACCCAGGACTCCGTATAGGCCTCGTACAGGCACTCCACGTCGTATTCGGTTCCCTCGTACGCGGGATTGTTCGTCAGCGTGAAGTGCAGGGTCAGATGATCACTGTAGTCCGGAACGAACGTGAACGACCATGTCCCCCCGCAGGTCCAGGCAAACGACCCGTCCGTGCTGCGGCAGGAAAGGGACATCACGCCGTCCTCCCCCAGCGCCAGGACCGTCTCGACGCCCTCGTATTCCTCGGACCACCGTCCGGGCAGGAGTGTCTCCATCTCGGGATCGGCGGCGAATGCCGTCGCCGCGCAGGCCAGTGCCGCAAGGAGTACGCAGAGGAACAGGACGCTGCGCACGGTACCGGTAAGTCTTCCTTTCATGGCGGTATCTTCCTTTCTCTTCTGAACGGTCGTGCGATTTACATCTGCAGAAGCTGTCTTCGATACATGAGCGGATCTGTGGTCGTCTGCCGTCATTATACCATGACGGCTAGAATTGCGCAACAAAAACATCCCCGGATCAATACGTTCCGGGGATCGTCTGATTCACCTTTCAGTCTGCCGACCCTGCGGCAAGCAGTTCCTTCTGCCGGAGCAGCAGCTCACGGATCCGGCGGAACTCATCCGCGGCGGACGCTTCCGGGGCGGGCGGCACTGCCTCCTCTCCCGCGAGGGCGGCCGTGAACGCCGCGATGCTCCCGCGGATTTCGGACAGAGCCTTGGCGTCCGGAATGTGCAGCTTCCCGGATCGGGCATATTCCCACACTTCCCCGATCTGATCGGTCAGCTCGTCCAGCGCTTCCGCGTCGATCCTGCCCGCCTGCGCCGCCTGCAGGTACTCCAGCAGCATTCCCTCCAGTGCGCCGCAGCTTTTGTTGATCACGTCCGCCTCTTTCTCCGCATCCAGGTCTTCCCGCGTCTTGTCTCTGTTGCTGAAAGTCTTCCGGATCCACTGCGCGCCCGCGGCCAGGATACCGAATCCCGTGCCGTAGGAAGCGGCCTCCAGGATCACGTCCCCGTTGATGCGGTTGTCCGAACCGTCCGCATGCGCGGCGCGCCAGAGCCGACCGCCTTCGCTGAGTTTCGTGATGATCTCCGGGTCGATGCCCGGTTTCGCATTGATATGTGCCATGTCCTGTATCTCCTTCGCCGTATGGCGTCCTTTCTTTATCCTGCAGCCGCTGATCCGCGGACTGCCATTCATTCATACGCATCGGCGCGGCGGAATGGCAGCATAAAGAAAGCGGGAAGCCCGACAGAACAGGACTTCCCGGATGAAATGCCTCCTGCGCGGCGCATTCCTCAGCTGTTCTTCTCCCCGGAAGCGTACTTCAGGAAGCACCAGATCAGCAGCATGTAGCACACGGTCTTGGGGAGCATGAGCATGCCCAGCATCGGGACCAGGCCGGCGGCGACCGCCACGGGGATGTAGAAGAGGAAGGAGAGGGTGATCAGCAGCCACACCGGGCGGAAGCAGCGAACGTCCGCCCGTCTGCGGAAGTACAGCCACACGATGACGCAGCCGAGGGCGACGAAGGGCACGTTGCGGATGACGCCCCACAGCACATCGCTTTCGTTCTCCAGCCAGCGGTTCTGCGGGAAGAGGCAGAGGACGATCCGGATCACCGTCAGCGCAACGATCGCGGCGGTCATCCTGCGGTCCTCCTTCTCCCCGTACACCCTGAGCCAAAGGAGATAGAGCAGCAGATAGAAGACCGTCATGGTGACGGACGTCACCAGCTTGCCGACGCCCAGCCACGCGGTGAAGTCGCCGCTGACGAAATAATTGAGCACGCGCGGGACCAGATGGAACGCGTCGCCGAGCCCCAGGATCAGGACGGCGCAGCCCATCAGCCTGCCGATCGCGTCCCTGCGTCTGTTCAGGATCCAGAGACCTGCCGCGACGGCATAGAGCAGATAGATCACATCGAATGCGCTTTCTCCGTATTTCATGACGGTACCCCCACGCCTTTCCTGTTATGATTCGCTTTCCTCGCTGAAATCCGTGTCCATGGCGACCTGCAGCGTGTAATCGGGATAGGCCTTCTGCACGCTCTCGCAGACCTCGCGGTATACCTGCCGGCGGTCCTTCGCGTCGAAGCTCACCACGATGTCGAAGCGCAGCGTTTTCTCCGCCTTGTCCAGATAGAAGCCGTGCATCTGGAGGACATGCGGCTGCTCCCCGACGATCCTGGAGATCTCCTCGCGCGCGGCCGCCGCCTCGGGATCCTTCGTGTTGTAGGAGTATACCCCGATGGCCGTCAGGATCACATGGTGCTTCTGATAAACTTCCGTGCTGATCTTGCGGATCAGCTTGTCCAGGTCATCCGCGGAGAGGGTGTCCGGGACCTCCACATGGACGGAGCCGTTGTAGGAATCCGGCCCGTAGTTGTGGAGAACGAGGTCGTACGCTCCGCTGATCTCGGGATGGGAGACGACGGTCGCCTTGATCTCCCTGGCCAGTTCCGCGTCCGCCCGCTCGCCGAGGATCTGCGAAAGCGTCTCCCGCAGCATTTCGATGCCGGAACGGATGATCAGCGCGGCGATCACGGCGCCGAGCCACGCCTCCAGGGAGACATCGAAGCGCACGTAGATCAGGGCTGCCACCAGGGTGGAGGCGGAGATCACCGCGTCAAACAGCGCGTCCTTGCCGGAGTTGACCAGGGAGTCGGAACGGACCTTCTCCCCTGTGCGCTTCACGAAGCGGCCCAGCACGATCTTCACCACGACCGCAACCGCAACGATGATCAGCGCGACCGTCGTGTATTTCGGATCCTCGGGCTTGGTGAAGCTTTGGATGATCTTCTTCACAGATTCGACAAACGCGGTGACGCCGGCGTAGAGCACCAGCAGGGAGATCAGCATGGCGCTCAGGTATTCGATCCTGCCGTATCCGAAGGGGTGCTTCCGATCCGGCTCCTTCCCGGCCAGCTTTGTCCCGACGATGGTGATCACCGAGCTCGCCGCATCCGACAGGTTGTTCACCGCGTCCATCACGATGGCGATGGAGTTGGCTGTCAGACCGACGACCGCCTTGAAGGCCGCCAGAAACACATTGGCCAGGATCCCGATGATGCTGGTCCGGATGATCGTCCGGTCACGGCTTGTCTCTCTGCTCATGGCTTACTTCTCCAGTTCTGCGGCAACCGCGGCCCGGACTTCCTTCATGTCCGTCGTGGGCTCAAAGCGGGCGATGACCTTGCCCTCGCGGTCGATCAGGAATTTGGTGAAATTCCAGCCGATGTTGGTCTTGTCACCGTACTTCTTGTTGTTCATGGAGGCAAACTTGTTCAGCGCGGCGTTCTTCAGCCCTCTGCCGAAGCCGTTGAAAGGCTTCTCCGCCGCCAGATAATTGAACAGCGGATCCGCGTTCTCGCCGTTGACGTCGATCTTGGCGAACTGCGGGAACTCCGTGCCGAACTTCATCGTGCAGAAGGAATGGATCTCGTCGGCGTCCCCGGGCGCCTGGTTGGCGAACTGATTGCAGGGGAAGTCCAGGATCTCAAAGCCCTTGTCCCTGAATTCCTTATACATCGCTTCCAGCGGATCATAGTGCGGGGTAAAGCCGCAGCCGGTGGCGGTATTGACGATCAGCAGTACCTTTCCGCGATAGTCCCCCAGGCTGACCTCATTGCCCTTCCTGTCCTTCACCGTGAAATCATAAACGTTTGCCATGGTCATTCTCCTTCCTTTGTCCTGTTCGATTCCATGTGCCGCAGCGCCTTGTACGTCAGCGCGTACAGCGTCCCGAATTCCTCCGCCGTAAGGCCCATGCATGCCGCGATCGCCGGCGGAATGGTCACAGCTCTGTCCATGAGTGCCCTGCCCGCCTCGGTCAGGGTGAGCGTCAGAAGCCGCTCATCCTCCTCCGCGCGCCGCCGGGTCAGGTATCCCGCCTGGTCCAGGCGCTTGAGCACCGGTGTCAGGGTGCCGTAGTCGAGGTGGAGGCATTCGGCGAGGTCTCTGGAGGAAACCGTCTCCCGCTCCCACAGCACCATCATCACGATGTACTGCGTGTAGGTCAGGTTCAGTTCCTTCAGGAAAGGCCCGTACTGACGCACCAGCTCCTTGGAGCAGGCATACAGCGGAAAGCACACCTGGTTTTCCAGTTTCAGCGCATCATACTCCGCCAAGCACCCGTCGCCCCTTTCCGATCGCTTTTGCGCTATTTGATTGCGCAAAATCAATATAGCATGGACCGCCGTTTTTGTCAAGCGGAAATCGGCAGCCATTCTGCCGCCCCACCGTCCAAACGAAAACAAACGAACAGCAACGAAAACGAAAACTCTGATTCCCGAGATTAAGCACTTGACAAAAATCCACTGATCTGATAATATAGCATGCGTGCGAAGGATATCGCACCACGGTCGCATGGCTCAGTTGGTAGCGCCTACTGCTACCTTTGAGTAAATGCACAAGGTCGCATGGCTCAGTTGGTAGAGCACATCGTTCACATCGATGGGGTCACAGGTTCGAGTCCTGTTGCGACCACACACCCACGAAGAAGCTTGAGAAATCAGGCTTCTTTCTTTTTTGCCTCGCCTCCCTGGGGGGTACAAAAATCGGCTGTTACAGGGTACATTCTCTTGGCGTGAACAGAATAGGCGGACACTCCGTACACGCCCATATAGGTGTGAACGGATTGGTCGCTGAATGTGAACGGGATGCCGGAATTGATGTGAACGAATTGCTGGCTTTGGTGTGCACAGATTGCCTTTTGATGTGAACCGTAGCCCGGATACACAGAAAAAGAACAGGGCCGAAGCCCTGAAAGAAAACTTCTCGACCAGGTTACTCCTGGCCGAGGAATTGCTGCATGGAAATTCTGAACTGAATGTGGAGCTTATATCCAGTGGTTACCTCCACGCGCTGAATGAGTCTGGTTACAATCATATGCTTGGTACTGATGTCAGCCGCCTCATAACAATCGGCCCATGAGACGAGCTCATCGATCTGCGCCTTCGTTTTCTTAGCATTCGATGCTTCTTCCTCCGTGCGAGCTTTGGCGTCAACCATGGCTTGGCGGGCGGTTTCAAGCTTTGCCCGGTGCTTCAACAGCATGGAATTGACGACATTCAAGTCCAGCGCACTTTCACCGGTCAGCGCTTTGACCGCTTCCTCCTCCAGCGCCGTTACCTGCTTCTGGGCATTTTCAAAATCTCTCTCGGCCTGTTTATATGCGATCCGATAGGTCTCTTCATTCCTGGCACTCGCCATTTTCACCATCTTCTCACGAGGTACCGACTTTACCTTGGCAAAGAATTCCCGTACTTGATCCTCAACTGCTTGATTAATGACGTTTGCCTTGTAAGCGGATTGCCCGTCGCATGACTTCCTGGATGAAATTTTCCGGTAGCAGCGGTAAACCTCATAATCATATGCTGCAATTGATCCATCAGCAAGTGCTCTTTCGTCATGGTGGTGGTTGAAAGCGAGCCGGCAGCCGCAGTGAGCGCAGTAGAGAATGCCGGAGAGCAGGCTCCTAGAATCCGTACGTAGTGGTGTCTCCAGATCGTTGCCAGCCGTTTTTGTGCATCGGCCCTTTACTGTTTGCTGACACCTGATGTACATGTCTTCATCAATGATCTTGAGATGTTCAAACGGTTCCGATTTCGCTCCCTGCATATGGTATATTCCGATGTAGATGGGATTATCGATGATTGCCCGGATTGAAGTACCCCGCCAAAGCGTTGTTCCCCGCTTCGTCTTGATTCCCTTATCATTCAGGTACTGGGCGACACGGTTTGTACCATATCCACGGTTCGTCAGCAGATCAAAGATTTCTCTGACAATTGTTGCTTCCTCTTCGTCAACAACCAGATCTTTGACAGGCTGGTTTTTCTTGTTTGTGCGCCCATGATACTCCAGTTTGTAGCCAAATGGAAGCTTTCCTCCGCGGTACTGACCCTCTTGCACCATCTGCATATGTTTCGTTTTTACGCGGATGGAGGTCTTTTCACTTTCTCCGGACGCCTGCCAAAAACGGATGTAGTTCAGCAGTTTGTCCACATGATTGTCAAAACGCTGCTCCCCTTCCCTTGCGCTCCAGACCTCAATTCCCTGCTGAGCAAACCACTGGACTACAAAGGGCGTTTCATCGTCACGTCTGCCGAGGCGGTCGAACATGAAGACCAGCAGCACATCGAACTGATGCGTGATAGCCCTCTTTTTGATCTCGACGATGGCATCCCGAGCATTGGCGCTGACCTTGTAACCAGAAACGCCCTTCTCGGAAATCTCATCTACAATCTCCCAATCCGGATGTGTCGCTGCATACTCGCGACAGGCCAGTTTTTGCATCGGGATATCATCGTGATCCACCTGGCCAACAGTGGAAACACGGTAAAGGCAAATCACCCGTTTCATTCTGATCACCTCCGACTGAAGTTGGCGCTGCTAAGCATTGTCAGTACATCTGCCAAGGCCGTCTCATCTGGTTCGTCTGCAAAAGAAAGCGTGATTTCGCAGAAAGGCTGACCAGCGAAAAGCCTAGTGTTTACAGACTTTCTACGCTTGATAGCAGTAGTACTATTGGCTCTGTTGCCGGTACTAATCAAGTTATCATTCGGAGATGATTCTGTTATGTTTTCTGGTTGTGTGGACACTGTCAGATCTGCGCTCTGTAGCCCGTTCCGTCGGCAGAATGCCTTCACCGACCCAAGCGGAACCTTAAGCTCGCTGGCGATCGTGGCATCTTAGTCACCCGGACATAGATTCATTCTTAAGCGTATCCCGTTCCGTTCTTATCACGAGGCCTGTATGGTTTGCTCCTGCGATGACCGCTTCCGTCCGCACCATCATCGGACATCTTGATTTTACTACTAACGTTATTAGTTGTCAATATGAAATACTTGCGTTATTAGTTCATGAGTGTTATCATCACTATGGAGTGTTATCATTACAATGGAGGTGAGCCAATGCCAAAGAAACAGACAGAATGGTCAAGAGCATATAACGAAAAAACCTATGACCGTCTCGCAATAACAATTCCCAAGGGCCGTAAGGCAGATGTGGAGACTTTAGCCTCCAAGGCCGGGGAATCCGTCAACGGTCTTATAAACAGCCTATTGCGTGATGCAATGGGCAAAACCGAAGAAGAATGGAAGAGTAAACCAGTGCGTGATGAATGAATGGGTACGCCGATATGAACAGCCTTCCGCATGGTGATGCCATTCAATACCATTCATGACGCCTACGGCAGGCCGGCGGACAGCTGTATAACCGCGCGATGGCGAATGCCTTGCGTTCGATGCAAACAGTTTCGTGAATGAAGACGCGCGTGATATGCACCACATCATCCGTGATATGAACAAGAATGCAGCCAACCTATGCGCATAAAAAAACGCCCAATGGGCTGGGTGCAAACGGGTGCAGATTTGGGTGCAATTCTGAAACATGTGTGCACGTCTCAACAAGTCAAAATACGTGATGTGGCTTGAATCGTATGCTTGCACACGTCTCTGCATGACCAGGCACGTGACATCCTACAAATTCGAGTCCTGTTGCGACCACTCCGGGAGCCCTTGTAAATCAAGGGCTCCCGTTTTTTTATCCCAAAATACGACAACCGTACGACAATTATACGACAACGCCGTTTTCCATGGACTCATAAAACCGCTGCATACGGGCTGAACTTGCCTTCATCAGCTGGAATCCCCGTCCTGTTGGATGAACGGGAACGTTCCGGCCTTTGTCGATAGATCCGATCCGCATTCCCTGAAGGCTGCGAATACGACCCTGGACGATCACTGCGGCTCTTCGCGATACGTCAGGCGCTCCAGGTCCTCACCCGCGGCGGAGAGGGACCGGCGGAGGGCGTACTCACGGGGAGACACGCCCTCCTGCGCGCGGAACACCCTCGAGAAATACCGCTCGTCCACGTAGCCGCACAGTTCCGCCACCCGAGCGACGGACAGGTTCATGGCCTGCTTCTGTTCAAGAAGATGCCTGGCGTAGTCCATGCGCAGATGGGTGAGGAACTCCGTCGGCGTAAGGCCTGTCTCGTCCTTGAACAGCTTTCGGATGTAATTCTCCGTGTATGGTGTGGAGCGCAGGATCTGCGGCAGATCCAGATTCGGATCCGCAAAGTTTTCGGTGATCCGCTCCTTGATCTGCTCCACCAGCGGCTGCGGAGTCCGCACGGCGGCCCTGACGGCGAGCAGCTGCATGAGATCCCGGAAGAGGGCGAGGACGATCCCTTTCTCCTCCGGCTTTTTCCGGTAGTAGAGGTTGAAGACCGCCTTGATCAGGCCGGTAAGAGTGCCGGCGCTGTCGTCCTGCAGGAGCAGTGGGCGGCTTTCGTCGAAGCGCAAACCTTCCGCGGAGAGGAATTCATCCGTGTAGAAGAAGTAATCACGGAAGCCCTCCGCGGAAGTTTTGAAGTGGGTGACGTGCGGCGGGATGCAGGTCACCGTCCCCACGGTAAAAGGCACTTCCCGGCCGCCCATGGTCAGGGTGCCGCTGCCCTCGGTATTCACGCAGAATTCCCACAGCTCATGGGAGTGGGGAACGCATTCCGTCATCGTCTGTCTGCAGTAACCCAGTGCGCAAAGTTTCATGCAGGCCCCTCCGTTTCCGTTCCTTCTCTGCTGCAATCATACTCCGGCTGTGGAGAATTGTCAAACACAATCGTTATTTTGTCCACCTTTTTGTTTTTCTGCACCTCCGCTTTTCTTTTTGTCCACCCTTCGGAGAAACAGACACCTTTTTCCGCGGTGTGCTCCCTCCCGGCAGCGATTCTCCTTCCATATAATGCAGTTGTACCTGAAGATCAGAGGGAGGATGCGAAGATGAAGAAGCTGCTGTGCCCGTCCATGATGTGCGCGAATTTCGGTGATCTGAGCCGGGAGGTCCGGGAACTGGAGGATGCGGGAGCGGATATCTTTCACCTGGACGTGATGGACGGCAGCTTTGTGCCCAACTTCGGCATGGGGCTGCAGGACATCGCCTACATCTGCAAGAACGCGACGATCCCCTGCGACGTGCATCTGATGATCCGGAACCCGGACCGCTATGTGGAACTCTTCGCCGGTCTGGGAGCCAAGATCATCTATATCCACCCCGAGGCGGATGCGCATGCGGCGCAGACCCTCCGGCAGATCCGGAGCCTGGGCTGCAGGGCGGGGATCGCGGTGAATCCCGAGACCTCCTTCAAGAGCGTACAGGATCTGCTCCCCCTCTGCGACTGTGTCCTGGTGATGAGCGTGAACCCAGGCTTCGCCGGACAGAAGTATCTGGACTTCGTCACCGACAAATTCCGGGAGTTCGTCTCCCATTCGGAAACCTTCGGCGGCTACGAGGTGCTGATCGACGGGGCCTGCTCCCCGGAGAAGGTCAGGCAGCTCTCCGCCATGGGCGTCACCGGCTTTATCCTGGGCACCTCCGCCCTGTTCGGAAAGGACAGGCCCTACAGCGAGATCCTGCCCGAACTGCGGGCGTCCTGACGATATCTGAAAGGGGTATTGAGTATGAAACTCGTTATCGGCAACGACCACGTGGCGCTGGAAATGAAATACGAAATCATGGCCTATCTGCAGGAAAAAGGTTATGAAGTGTTGAATATCGGAACAGACAGTCCCGACCGCTTCGACTATCCCGTGTCCGGATACCGGGCCGCGAAGATGGTGGCCTCCGGTGAGGCCGACGGCGGCATCCTGATCTGCGGCACCGGCGTGGGGATCTCCCTCTCCGCCAACAAGGTCCGCGGGATCCGCTGCTGCGTCTGCTCCGAGCCTTACTCCGCCCGGCTGTCAAAGCAGCACAACAACACGAACATGATCGCCTTCGGCGCGAGAGTCGTGGGAATCGAACTGGCGAAGATGATCGTGGATGCCTGGCTGGAGGCCGAGTTTGAGGGCGGCCGCCACCAGCGCCGCATCGACATGATCCGGGAGATCGAAGAGACCCAGAACCTGACCGAACGGTAAAAAAGGAGCAGCAGCCATGAGCTTTCCGAAGAACTTCCTGTGGGGAACCTCCGTCAGCGCCGCCCAGATCGAGGGCGGCTGGAACGAGGGCGGCAAGAGCCCGGTCATGCTGGACTATGCGGGCACCGCAGCCTCTCACACCGGCTCCCGGCCCGTCTACTACCTGAATGCGAAGGGCGAGCGGGAGTCCCAGACCACCGTACCGCTGATCGTGAACGGGCTGCCGGAAGGCGCCAAATGGCAGCTGTTTGACGATGTCCACTACACCAACCACAAGGCGACGGACTTCTATCATCACTATAAAGAGGACATCGCCCTGCTGGCCGAGATGGGGCACACCACCTTCAACACCTCCATCTCCTGGGCTCGGATCTTCCCCAACGGCCTGGCCGGCGGCGTCAACCGGGAAGGCGTGGCCTTCTACCGCAGCGTTTTTGAGGAATGCCGGAAGCACGGCATCGACCCGGTCATCACCCTGTGCAAGTATGACGAACCCGTCTGCCTGGAAGAGCGGTACGGCGGCTGGACCAACCGGGGCATGATCGACGAATTCGTGGAATACGCCCGGCTGTGCTTCACCGAGTACAGGGACCTGGTGAACAAATGGCTGACCTTCAACGAGATCAACGTGCTGATGGTCATGTCCTATGCCTCCGACGCGGAAGGGCGGAAAAAGAACTACGTCAGCCTGCACAACCAGATGGTGGCCGCGGCCCGGGCGACCAGGATCGCCCATGAGCTGGACCCGGCCATCAAGGTCGGCGCCATGATCTGCGGCTCCTGCTCCTATCCGTTGACGCCCGACCCGAAGGACGTGATCGGCAACTATCTCCTCTTCCAGCACGACTTCGGCTATGCCGGGGACACCATGATCCGGGGCGCTTACCCCAGCTATGCCCCGCGCATCTGGAAGGAGGACGGCGTCACGCTGGAGATCTCCGAGGCGGACAAGCGGGACCTGCGGGAGGGCACGGCGGATTTCCTGGCCTTCTCCTACTACATGTCCAACACCTTCACCACCCACACGGAGCTGCAGGACGCCGTGGCCGGCAACGTGTTCGCCGGATCGAGAAACCCCTATCTGGAATACTCGGAGTGGGGCTGGTCCAAGGATCCCCTCGGCCTCAAGTATTTCCTCCATTTCCTCTACGACCGCTATCAGGTGCCCCTTTTCGATGTGGAAAACGGACTGGGCGCCGTGGACCGGCTGGAAGCGGACGGCCATGTGCACGACCCCTACCGGATCGAGTACCTGAAGGCCCACATCGCGGCCATGAAGGAAGCCGTGGAGGAGGGCGTGGACCTCATGGGCTACACCACCTGGGGCGGCATCGACCTGGTGGCAGCATCCACCGGCGAGCTGTCCAAGCGCTACGGCCTGATCTATGTGGACGTGGATGACCAGGGCAACGGCACCTACAAGCGGTACCGGAAGGATTCGTTCTACTGGTATCAGCAGGTCTGCCGCTCGAACGGAGAGATCTTATGAAACGTCTGGTACTGGACGTGGGCGGGTCGGCCATCAAATACGCGGTGATGGAGGACGATCTAAGCCTGACCGAAAAGGGAAAGCTGGAAGGCCGGCAGCCCGACGCGGCGCATTTCGCGGACGCGGTCCGCGGGCTGCGGGCCCGTTTCCCGGACGCGGAGGGCGTGGCTGTCAGCTACTGCGGCGAAGTGGACCCGCTGACCGGTCAGGTGTTGGCCGCGGGTTCGTACGCCTGCTTTGACGGGGTCAACCTGAAGGCGTATCTGGAGAAAGAGCTCGGGACCACCGTCTGGGTCGAGAAGGACGCGAACTGTGCCGCGCTGGCGGAGGCCCGCCTCGGCGTGCTGCGGAATGAACGATTCGCGGCGGTGCTGATCTTCGGCACCGGCATGGGCTGCGGACTGCTACTGGACGGAAAGCTCCACTATGGCGCCCACTGCCGCTCCGCTTTGGCCACGCTGGCCTCCACCTCCCGCCGGGCCTTTGTGCCGAAGTTCCGGGTGGATGACAGCCTGCGCTTCTGGAACGGAAAGATCCGTCGCCGCCCGAATCCCACGGGGATCGACGGGATCCGTTTCTTCCGGAAGGTGAAGGGAAAGAACCCCTTCGCGCTGCGGCGCTTCCATGCCTTCACCCGTCATGTGGCGCGTTTCATCGCTGACCTGCAGATGACGCTGGATCTTGAAGCCATCGCCATCGGCGGCGGTGTCAGCGCGGAGCCGGTGTTCATCAGCGGGATCCGGGAAGCCGTGGACCGGGAATGGAACAACAAATGGGTGAAGCTGACCCAGACCGTCAAGCCGGAGATCAAGGTCTGCAGCACCGGCAATGACGCGAACCTTATCGGCGCGCTCCTGCATTTCCGGGCTATGGAATCGGAGCGGAAGGGCTGACAATTCCGGCACCGGCACAAGAAGAGGCGGAACAGAAGGGGAAGCAAAAAAAGCAGATTTCCCTGCAAATATCGCTGTACATCGATCGAAAAGTCTGCTATACTGTCCATGCAAAGGCAAAGGGGCCGAACGGCTGCCTTTGCTTTTTCGGTTTTGGCAGGGAACAGATCGCGATGAGGGGGTGCGGGCATGGCTGCCTTTGACAGAGTGAAATCCGGGATACCCGGCCTGGATCAGGCCCTGGATCAGATCCGCCTGGGAGACAACGTGGTGTGGCGTGTCTCCAATCTGGATGAGTTCCGGTGCTTTGCGGGCCCGTTTGTGGAACAGGCCAAGCGGGACAGGCGGAACATCATCTACATCCGCTTCGCCGACCATCCGGAGCTGGTGCCCGAATGCCCGGAGGTCAAGCGGGTGTGCATCCCCCTCTCCCACCGGTTTGAGACCTTCACCGTGGATATCCACCGGGTGATCGAACGGGAGGGCCGGGACGCGTTCTATGTCTTCGACTGTCTGTCCGAGCTGCAGACCGCATGGGCGACAGACCTGATGATGGGCAATTTCTTCCGGGTCACCTGTCCGTTCCTGTTCATCCTGGACACGGTGGCCTTCTTCCCCGTGATCCGTGGAAGGCACTCCTTCAGCGCGATCAACAAGATCATGAACACCACGCAGCTGTTCCTGGACGTCTATGCGGACCCGGAGCAGGACGTTCTCTACATCCGGCCGCAGAAGGTATGGGAGCGAACCTCCGAAACCATGTTTCTTCCGCACCTCTGCCGCCCCGCGACGGGAGAGGTCAGTCCCCTCCGGGACGGCATCATGACCAGCCGCTTCTATCAGGTGATGAACCGGCTCCAGCGCCCGCTGGAGGAGCAGCAGGGGGATTCCTGGGACCACTTCTTCAGCCGCGCGCGGATGCTCCACGAGAACGGGATCCCCGTGACGGATGAATGCGCGCGCATGTGCAGCATCATGATGACCCGGGACGAGCGGCTGCGCCGGCTGGTCCGGAAGCATTTCCGCCCGGAGGACTATTTCGGGGTCCGGGACCACATGGTGGGAACGGGCATGGTGGGCGGGAAGACCTGCGGCATGCTGCTGGCCCGGGCCATTCTGCGGAACCTCGCCCCGGAGATCGACCGGATCCTGGAGCCCCACGATTCCTTCTATGTCGGCTCGGATGTGTTCTACACCTACATCGTGGACAACGGTTTCTGGGACCTTCGCGTCCGCCAGCGCACGGAGGAAGGCTACTTTGCACTGGCCGGGGAGCTGGCGGAGCGGCTCAGGAGCGGGTCTTTCTCCCGGGAGATCCGGGAGCGTTTCGCGCACATTCTGGAATACTACGGCCATGACCCGTACATCGTCCGCTCCAGCAGCATCCTGGAAGACGGCTTCGACAACGCCTTTGCCGGAAAGTACGAGTCTGTCTTCTGTTCCAACTG
The DNA here is from genome assembly GCA_017429265.1 of Clostridia bacterium. GTDB lineage: Bacteria > Bacillota > Clostridia > Christensenellales > Aristaeellaceae > RUG11272. The sequence continues at coordinate 68,549 of JAFRPG010000100.1, forward strand.
CGGCACGCCGGAGGAGCGGCTGGAGGAGTTTGAGAACGCGGTCCGGACCGTGTACGCCAGCACCGCCGGGCTGTCGGCACTGGTCTACCGCAGGCAGCGCGGCCTGGACCGCCGGGACGAGCAGATGGCCCTGCTGATCATGCGGGTCTCCGGCTCCGCCTTCGGATCCTGGTACATGCCCTGCACCGCCGGTGTCGGGTATTCCTTCAGCCCCTACAAGTTCCTGCCGGATATCGATTCCTCCGCGGGCATGCTGCGCCTGGTGATGGGCCTGGGCACCTCGGCGGTGGACCGGACGGAGGGCTCCTATCCGCGGCTGGTCAGTCTGGACAAGCCCGAGGCCACGAACTTCACCACCTCGGCGGAGAAGCACCGCTACTCCCAGCGTCAGGCGGAGGCCGTGGACCTGAAAGACCGCTGCCTGCGGCGGGTATCTCTGGAAACCCTGGAGCCGCTGCTGCCCCGCGAGGTGAAAAACCTGGTGCTGGAGCACGACCGGGAGGCGGAGGCCTCCTTCCGGGACCGGGGGATCAGCCGGGAGATCTGCTTCATCTCCTGTCTGGGCCTGGTCCGCAGCCGCGGGATGATGGAAGCCCTGCAGCGCATGATGCGCCTGATCCAGGAGGAATACGGCGAGCCGGTGGACATCGAGTTCACCATCAATGTCTCGGCGCACGGTGAATTCATGATCAATCTGCTTCAGTGCAGGCCGCTGCAGGTCTTCCACGACACCGGAAGCATCTGTGTTCCGGCGGATGTTCCGGCTGAGGAGATCCTGCTGGAGACCCGCGGTGCATCCATGGGCCTGTCCCGGGTGATCGATCCGGACTTCATCGTCTGGGTGGATCCGGTGGCTTACTATCACCTGCCCTACGCGGAGAAGGGGGAGATCGCGTCCCTGATCGGACAGATCAACTGGGCATACCGGGATCAGGGCAAGCATCTGATCCTGATGGCGCCGGGCCGACTCGGGACTTCTTCGCCGGAGCTGGGCGTGCCGACCGAGTTCTCCGACATCAGCGGCTTCGACGCGGTCTGCGAGGTCGCGGAGAGCCAGGCCGGCTACAACCCGGAACTGTCCTACGGCAGCCACATGTTCCAGGACCTGGTGGAAGCGCAGATCCTTTACATGGCCGTCTTCTCAAACGAAAAGACGCTGCGTTACAGGCCCGAGCTGATCCGGGCTCTGACCAACCGGATCGCGTCCGTTCCCGGCGGCGGGAAGTATCGGGAGGTGGTCCGCCTCGTCGATGTGAGCGGCCGCTGCCGTCTGTACTTCGATCTGACCGACGGGCATGCGCTGATCCGTCTTGCGGCAGACGGGATTGCATGACGCGGAGCGAATGCCAGATTGAAAATGTAGCACAAGGCATCAGCACTTCACACAGGCCTCGCGCACCGGTTTCGCACCGTAGCTTACGACAATTGAAATTGAACTGTGTTTTACATGGTTGATCACAATTGGTAATAATTGCATATTCTGGTAGTATTATACCAGTTTATGCATGATTTTGCCGGATTGGTTCAACATCATGTCTTCGAGCCCTTTTGCAACCACTTTAAGGGGCTGCTGCAGAACCACGAATTCTGCAGCAGCCCCTTGTCTTGCAATGGGAATAAACCCGGCAACTCCGTTTGCCATGCCGTCCCGCGTCCTGTACGGAAGCGGAGGCATTGAGCCGGACTATATCGTGCTTGATTTGCAGGGCACTACTCCTCAATCACATAATACCCGTAGCTTTCGGCCCACTGCACCCACTGGCTGCCTGCGGGCACAATCAGTGTCATGCCGGGGTCAAAGGCGTCCGGAGCAATGGAGGTCACATTGCCGGGGATGCGGATGGCGTCGACTAAGGGGGTGCCAATGAATGCCTCGGCATCGATGACAGAGAGAGATTCCGGAAGAGTGAGGATGACTGTTGGATAGCAGTAAAGATGTGCCGCCATGAGAGGGTAATTGTTATCGCCAACGGAGATTTGGTCCCACTGTTCTCGTATGCCATCGTATAAAACATCTTCCAAATCAGGGCAGTAAGCAAAGGCAGCTTCACCAATAGTGGTTAAACTGGAAGGAAGCGTCACGTTGGTCAATTGGCTGCATCCTAAAAAGGCTGCGGTTTCAATAGTTGTAACTCCTGAAGGGATCTTGATGCTTGCCAAATTCGTGCAGCTAAAAGCTTCCGATCCAATTATTCTCACACTTTGAGGGATGCTGATGCTGACTAAATCTTCGTTGCCATAAAAAGCACCATCCTGAATGACGACGACACCGTCCGGAATGACGTAGGAGTTTCCTTTCTTGTTCGGATAACATAGCAATTCCGTTTTTTCCTTGTTAAACAGCACGCCATTGATAGAACAGTATGACGGATTGTCGGGATCCACATCAATGTATGCCAAATTGATGTTGCCATAGTTAAAGTTGATCTGATCAATATAAGTCACACTCGCAGGAATGGAGATAAACCTCAGATCGCAGTAACCCAAAGCGCCAAATCCAATGCTGGTGACAGAATCCGGGATAATGATGTTTTGTAGATTACTCTTGCCCTGAAAAGCCCAGGTAGCAATCTGTGTCACTCCATATGGGATTGAAACAGATGTAGCGTTACCTGCATATACATGCAACACATTATTGATAATCAGAAAGCCGTTACTGTCCACCAGTCCTACGCACTCCTGGAATGCGCCTTCTCCAATATGCACAGCAGTTTCCGGAAGTGATAGAGCCGTCAGGTTTTCGCAGTATTCAAAAGCATAATCCCCAATACTGGTCACTGAGGATGGAATTGAAACGCTTGTTAAGCCATTACAGAACGAAAATGCATGGTCTTTTATGGTTTGAACACCATTGATCATTGCCGCTGTGGTAATGCCTGAGCTATCGAATGCGTATCTTCCAATGCTTCGTACATTCCCTGGAATCACAACCCCTGAAATGGCAGAACAACATGAAAACGCATAGTCACCGATGGCGGTGACATTGTCCGCAATCACTAACATGTCTTTTGCGCTTGGATAACAAATCAGGGTTGTGCCGGCTTTATCCAGTATCATTCCATTTACTGCGGAATAATTGGCGTTGCCGGAACTGATGCTGATATCTGTCAGTTGAGTACAGTAAAGGAATGTGCCTTGCGCAATCTTGGTGACTCCGGCAGGTATTGAGATGCTTGTCAGCCCATTGCAGCCTGCGAAAGCAGATTGGCATATTTGGGTTACACTGTCCGGAATGGCAATGGATGTTGCGCTCCCCTCATAGCTGATCAGTTTACCGTTGATGACGCAAAAACCATTTTCATCAATCAAATTGGTACAACCGCCGAATGCATGCTCGCCAATGTATTCAATGTCGTCAGGGAGCGTAATGTTTTCCAAACCGATGCAGTCATAGAATGCATAACTACCAATTCCCGTAATGCTGTGAGGAATTGTCACATTTGCCAGGCTTGTGCAACCGCGAAAAGTACTATCTTCAATTCCGGTAACCCCGTTCGGAACTGTAAAGCTCGTCAGGCTACTGCAACCAGCAAAAGCATACCAGTTGATCCTGGTAACACTGCTCGGGATCGAAATGCTCGTCAAACTACTGCAGTTATAGAAAGCATATTCGCCAATACTGGTGACGCTATCGGGAATCGTAATGCTCATCAAAGATCTGCAGTTATAGAAAGCGTATTCGCCAATACTGGTGATGCTGTTTGGGATCGTAACGCTTGTAAGCTCCGTATCTCCGAGAAAGAGATGGCAACTATTGCTTGCACAATTCGGATGGCTTCGATTATTGGAACTGTCAAAATCGATTGACAACCATGACGCTATGCTGAATATATGGATTTCACTCAGGTTGCTGCAGTTGTAGAAAGCAGTGCTGCCAATACTGGCAACACTTTCAGGGATTGTAATGCTGGTCAAGCTGCTGCAGCCGGAGAAAGCGGAACCACCAATGTCGGTGACGTTTTCGGGAATTACAATGCTGGTCAAACTGCTGCAGCCGGAGAAAGCGGAGTTGCCAATACTGCAGACGCTTTCCGGAATTGCGATGTCGGCCAAATTCTTGCAATTGGTGAACCAATACCTGGGAATCGATGAAGGCTCACATTCAAAGACAGCGGAAACAATCTTGCTTTTTCATCTTTCCAAGGGACAGCATAATCACTTGAGACATCGGATATAACACAAGATGGCAAAATGGTCAGGACGCCGTTTGAAATGCTCCAGCGATCTGACTGATAGTAAAGCGTATAGCTTGGTAATGCGGATGTTCCTTTGTTGATACGCGACCACATATCAGGTGTGCCTGTATAGTGAACTTTAACACTATAGGTATAATCAAACGCTTTACTGCCAATACTGGTAACACTTTCCGGAATTGTGATATCCAAATTGGAATACAGGCACCAGGAAAAAGCTTCACTGCCTATGCTGGTGACACCGTCTGGGACCACGATTTTTCTTAACCTTTCACATCCGTAAAAAGTCCCGTACTTGATATCAGTGATTCCTTCAGGCAGCATTATAGTTGATAGATTTCTGCAATCCATGAAAGCACTAAATCCTATACTTGTCACATTATTCGGTATTACGATAGTACTCAAATCGCGACATTCCCGGAAAGCACCATCACCTATGGATGTTACGCTGTTCGGTAACGTAAGGCTTTGGATTCTGGAGTTTTCGAAGGCATGGTTGCCAACTTTTGTTACGCAATCTGGAATTTGCACAGACTGCTTATTTGGCGGACACCAAATCAAGACAGTCATATCGAAACTGTAGAGAATGTCATCCACCGAAGCAAAACAAGCATTTGAATCTGATACGCCAATGCTTCTCAGATTGGTACAGTATCTGAACGCTCCATCGCCTATGATGGTGACATTATCCGGTATTGTGATGCTCGTTAAACTTTTGCAGCTATAGAACGCATAGAATCCAATAGTCGTCACACTATCTGGTATTGTGATGCTTGTCAGGCTGTTGCAACCAGAAAAAGCGTATTTTCCAATATTGGTGACACCTGATACAATGTTTACCGACTGGATTGATGTCCGATTCGTGTACCATGGTATGTTACTGTCGGATGTAGATGTATAATCCTTCATCTCCCCAGACCCGCTGATTGTTAGCGTTCCGGCATCATCCAGCGACCATGTCAGATTATCACCGTTTACACCACAACTCCCGCTGGCCACAGTGCTCGCCGATGCCACGCCGCACCAAAGCACACCAACCAGCACCGCAACCACCAATATCCACTTAAGCACTTTTTTCACTATCAGTTCCTCCCTCTCCAATAAGCATCATTCTCAACCGCAATCCTGATCTTCTCTGCGCATTCCGTCTGCGTAACTTCGTCTTTCTCCAGCCACTTCACCAGTTCTGCAGTCAGGAACGCATCCAGCAGCCGGTTGACCACCCGGATTACCTGCAGCTCATCGTCCTGCCGATAGCAGAACGTCGGCAGACTGTTCTCCCCGTGGGAAGATGCACACCGCAGCTTGTACGGCACCCACATCACAGCGAAGGAGAAGACGGAGAAGGGGTAATCATACCCAAGCTTCTAGTTTCGCATTGCCAGCAGAAGCCGCTGCACCCACGGATTCGTCTCATTCTCTGTCAGACAGGCTGCGCAGAAAGCGTCGATCTCATTCTCCGGGATCCGCTTCAGCGCAGCCTTCGCGGACCAGAGCAGGTGGCGTTCGTGCTGCTCGCGGATGTCCTTGGGCGTGTTCTCCGGCAGCACACAGGGTTCATGCTGCAGGCATCTGAGAAAGAAAGCCTGCCGTTCGTTTTCCTTGCCGATGGTCTGCTTCTTCCCCTTTGCCGTCGGCGGCAGGAGCGGTTCTCCGAGGCTTGCCGTGTAGTTGTACAGCGCATTCATTGCCATCCAGTAATAGGTGAACCGCTCGATCTCATACCGGTCCGACTTTGCGGTCAGCAGCGCGTGCAGGGCGACAAACCGGCCGTCATAGGCTGACTTGCTCCGCGCCGCGATGTTATGCTCCACACCGGGGCTTCGCCACGCTTTCCCGAAAGGCAGACGCAACCGTCCCTCGACCAGACTGTAGATCAGCGGCGGATCACCCGGTGCCTGGGTGAAGGCGGCTTTCTCCTCACCGTTCACGCTGACAGAGGCAGCGCGGACATTCAGGCATCTGCCGTACCGGATCAGGTACATTAGCAAAGCCTTTCTGACCGCATCGGCAAAGAGTCTGTCGTCACCGCAAAGGATGGCATCCGGTGATTTCTCTGTTCCCGTCCGCAGCTCGATCATGACCCCGGCTGATCGGATGTGCAGCTGGATCCCCCGGTTGCTGCCGTATGCCGCAAGCACGGGTCGGGCGGACAAGTCTCCCTGGTTAAGCCGTAAAGCATATGTATACTGCAGAAGCCTCATCTCCTTGCTGCAAGTCGCCGGTCAAACGTTTGTATGTCACGATGATTATAGCAGACAGGGGCTGGGTGTTCAATACTTCCGTTCAGCAAAAGGGTTACAAAACGATAAATTTCAAGGCTTCTGCGATGAGCGTAAGGTGGAAGCACTGCAGCCAATGGTTATCAGGGGTCCGGAGACGGACAGTATCCTGAGCGCCGTCGCTTTTCAGGATTCTGAAAGCATCGGGCAGGAAGTGCTGTACAAAGCCGTCAGCACTTTCAATAGATTAGAACCCGATTTGCGCAAATTGCGTTCTGAAAAACCACGGCGTATTCTAAACGTGATTCAATCTGCAATCCGGAAGGTGGCCCTCAAATGCGGCCTCTTGCCCGCTGCGATGCAGACGCAGCCATCACCTCTATCCGCGCCGCTCTTGCAAGTCAAAACGGCCCGCCGGAAGCACGTCGTGCGTGCGTCCAGCAGGCCGTCCATCGCGTCGTCATCTCTGATGACGCCATCACCACGCTCCTCGCATGGCATACGTTTGGTGGAGATGAGGGGAGTCGAACCCCTGTCCGAAAGCTCTGATTCAGGACTTTCTCCGAGCGCAGTCTGTGATTTGACATTCCCTCCGCGCCCCGCCCGCAGACAGGCTGGGCGCTTCAGTAGCTTCATATTACGGACATGCTGCAAAGCTTGGGCATGTTCGTTCCCCGCGTAAATGACGTCAGGAACCGGCCACGCGGGCAGACCGGGCTGACGTCACCGCCTATCAGGCGGCGAAAGCGAAATCGCTGTTGTCAGTTCAATTTAATTTCCCGTTGTTATGCGGTCCAGGGCCGCAGCTCGCTTATCCTGCCTCCGACACTCCCGTCGAAACCGGATCATCCCCATGTGACTGACTGCGATTCTTGCTTCATCGGTTGTTCTGGCGGAGCGCCCTGCGGATCTCGCGGTCCGCGTCCCGCTTCGCCGTGGCGTCGCGCTTGTCATGCTCGGCCTTGCCCCTGCACAGGCCCAGTTGCAGCTTCATTCGCCCGTCCTTGAGGTAAATCTCCAGCGGCACCAGGGTGTAGCCCTGCCGCGCCACCAGACCGTCCAGCTTGCGGATCTCGCTCTTGTGCAGGAGGAGCCGCTTCGGGCGCATCGGGTCACGGTTGAACCGGTTGCCCTGCTCGTAGGGGCTGATGTGCATCCCCTCCACAAAGACCTCGCCCCGGCGCACCTGGGCCCAGCTCTCCTTGAGGCTCACCCGCCCCAGGCGCATGGACTTGACCTCCGTGCCGAAGAGCTCGATGCCGCACTCGTAGCGCTCCTCGACAAAGTAGTCGTGAAAGGCCTTGCGATTCTGCGCCACCGGCTTGATCCCCTTCTGATGCGGCACGCTTCCTCACCCGTCCTTTCCGCTGCGCATCGAGTATATCACAAGATATGCCAAAATGCAAACAAATGTTTCCCTGCGCCCGTCAGACCGGGATCGGGAAGTCCGCCCACGCCGCCTGATCGCAGGGATCGGGGGCCAGGAAGGTCACGGCCATCCGATTGTCCGTCAGCACCGCCAGATCGCTCCCGGGGTCCGGAGTGTCCACGGTCTCCATCGGCTTGAGCCAGAAGGAGATATCACCGCGCGGACTGTCATAGCGCTCATAGCCGTCGCGGTACATCAGACGGCTGATCGGACAGATCACGGCACCGCGCATCTCACTGACATGGCAGCAGGGGGCGTTGAGGTTGCAGACGCTCTGCCGCGGGACCTCCGCCGTCACCAGTTTCTCCGCTGTGCGGATCGCGTAATCGGCAAAGAAGACGCGCATATCCTCCGGCGTGCGGGGTTCCATGGAGACCGCAAGGGCCTTCCCCATGGCAAAGGCGGCTTCCCGGGCCGCGCCCACGGTTCCGCTGACATAGGTGGCCAGGCCGATGTTGTATCCTTCGTTGATGCCGCTGATCACCAGGTCCACCGGGCCCTCCGCCAGCGCCAGCATGCCCAGTCGGGTACAGTCCACCGGTGTGCCTCCGATGCGCCAGGCCGCCGCGGCACCCGGCATCTCGGCGGGACGAACCATCAGCGGAGAGAAGACCGTGAAGGCGTGGGAGCGGGCGCTCTGCTGGGTCTCCGGCGCGCAGACGGTGACCCGATGGCCCCTGTTCGCCGCGGCCATGCACAGCAGGCGCAGGCCTTCGCAGTCGAAGCCATCGTCGTTGACCAGCAGAAAGTGCATGCCTTCTCCCCCTCCGTCAGGCGTTCTCCTCCATCAGCTTTTCCAGCTTTCGCTTGATCCGCTGCAGGGCGTTGTCGATCGATTTCACATGCCGGTTCAGCCGCTCGGCGATCTCCTGATAGCTTTTGCCATCCAGGTAGAGCGCCAGCACTTCCTGTTCCAGCTCGGAAAGCACCTCGCCGATGCGCAGGTTGATCCGCTGCATGTTCTCCTGGCTGATGATCAGGTCCTCCGGATTGGAAGCGTGGCCCTCCACGATCACGTCGAGGAGGGTGCGGTCGGACTCATCGTCGTAGAGCGGCTTGTTCAGCGAGACATAGCTGTTCAGCGGGATGTGCTTCTGCCGGGTGGCCGTCTTGATCGCCGTGATGATCTGCCGCGTGATGCACAGCTCCGCAAAGGCGTGGAAGGAAGACAGCCGGTCCGTGCGGAAGTCGCGGATCGCCTTGTACAGGCCGATCATGCCCTCCTGGACGATGTCCTCGTGGTCCGCGCCGATGAGGAAATAGCTGCGCGCCTTCGAGCGGACGAAGTTCTTGTACTTGTTGAGCAGGAACTCGACCGCGCGCTCGTCGTCCTCATGGCACAGCGCCACTATCTCTTCGTCGGTCATCTCCGCGAAGGGCCTTTCCTCCGGCTGCGCCATGGGATCACCTCTTTTCAGCCGCTTCCGCGGCGCATTTTCTCGAGCTGTTCGACCAGGGATTCGGGGAGGACGTCGCCGATGTTCTTCCCCGCCTGTACAGCGCGGGACCGGCCCTGCTGCACGCCGGAAGCCCGCGTGTGACGGAGCTCCCGGAGAAGCTCGCGGGAGGTCAGCCGCACCGCGCCGGTGGACAGGACCTGGCTCTGCTCCAGGCCGTCGGAGGTGGCCACACGCACCGGGCGGTACCGCGGCGTCTCCGCCACCAGGCGCTCGATGTAGCTGTCGGCGGTCTCGGCGTGCTTCGTGAAGACCAGCGTCACCGGGCCGAACTTCTCCTCGGTCCGCACCCGGCGGTCGGACTGATAGCCGTCGAAGACCAGGACGATCTCCTCATCCGTGTACCCGCCGAAATCCTGCAGGGCGTGGAGCAGGCGGTCGCGGCTCTCCTCGACGGACCAGCCGCCCCGCTCCGCCTCCGGCCAGGCGCCGATGACGTTGTAGCCGTCGACGATCAGCAGGGGCTTCATGCCCTGCGGCCGGACAGGACGCGGTACATCACGACGCCCGCCGCTACGGAGGCGTTCAGGCTGTCGAGCCGGCCCTTCATGGGCAGGGAGACACGGCGGTCGCAGCGGTCCTCGGTCAGACGGCTGATGCCGCTGCCCTCGCTGCCGATCACCAGCGCCACGCCGCCGCCGAAGTCCACGTGCTCATAATCCTCTCCGTCCATCGAGAGGCCGTAGATCCAGATGTTCCTGCGCTTGAGCTGGTCGATGACCTGGTTGAGGTTGGCCACGCGCGCCACCTTCACATGCTCCACGGCGCCCGCGGAGGCCTTCACGGCCGCCGGGGTCAGGCCGACGCCGCGGCGCTCGCGCACGATGATCCCGTGGGCACCGACGCACTCCGCCGTGCGGATGACGGCGCCGAGGTTGTGGGGATCGGTCACCCCGTCGAGGATCACGAGGAAGGGATCCTCCCCGCGCTCATCCGCCAGGGCGAGCATCTCCTCCACGGTGGAATAGCTGTATGCCGAGGCGAAGGCGATCATGCCCTGATGATTCGGGGCGATCTCGTCCAGGCGCTTCTTTTCGACCTCCTGCACGGGCACGCGGGCTTCCTTCGCCATCTGCACGATCTGGCGTGCAGAGCCGGAGAGCTCACCGCGCTGGACCAGCAGACGCTCGATGTCCCGGCCGGACTTCAGGGCCTCGCGGATCGGATTGCGGCCGCTGAGGATGTTCTCGTTCGGCTCGGCCTGGGCGTCCTCGTAGATCGGCTCGCGGTCGTGCTCGTAGTCGAGGTAGGAGCGGGTGCGGGGCGCCTCCTCCCGGCGCTCGGGGCGCTCGGGGGCACGCGGACCGAAGCGGTCGGCGGGACGCGGGCGGGCTGGCGCCTTCTGCTCATAGCGGTCATAGGTCCGGCCTTCGGAGCGGCGCGGCTTGTCCTCGCGGAAGCGGTCGGGGACCGGGCGCTCCGGGCGCGGGGCGGGACGGTCGCCACGGAATCCGCGGTCCCGGGCAGAACGATCCGGATAGTCCTCCTGCGGCTTGCGGCGGTTTCCCGTGCTGCGGTTTCCCGCACTGCGGTTTTCCGTGGCGCGGTTTCCCGTGCCGCGGTTTCCCGCGCCGCGGCTGCCGGCATCGCGGTAGCGGCTGCCTTCCTCCTCCCAGCGTTCTTCCTGGGGGCGGGGCTTGCGTTTCTGATTGGGTGCACGATCGTAATAGGCCATGGTTATTCTCCTTGTTCAGTTTGCTGTTCGTTGTGGTTCATCCGCTCCAGCAGCGCTTTGCGTTCGGCCCGGATCTCCGCGGCGCGCCCGCAGCTTTTCTCCCCCTCGGGGCAGTGTCCGCGCAGGCAGCCCGGGCCCGCGTCGGCGAAGAGCAGCGGGGCGACCTCCAGACAGAGCCTGTGCATCTGCGCCGCCATCGCGCGGATCTCCCACTGGGCGCGGCTGCACATCCGCAGGGCGAAGAAGTGCCGCAGCTCGCGGACGTTCATCGTCATGATGAGGCGCGTCTCGCAGGCGCCCGGCAGGACGAAGCGCGCGTCCTCGTTGCCGCCCTCCCCTTTGGAGAGTTTTTCCTGCCAGCCCAGGTACCAGCCGTGGATCTCCCGCATCTGGCGGTCGAACTCCGCCGCGGCCTCGGGGCCGAGGGCCTCGATCTGCGGCGGCAGGATGTAGTTGAATCCGTCGGCGTAGGAGACGTACCGCTGGGACTGGACCGAGAAGCTGGCGATGCGGTGGCGGGTCAGCTGGGCCAGCAGGACACGGCTCACGCCCTCCGCGGCGAAGGTGAAGCTCGCGTGCTCGAGGACCGACTCGTGGCCCATGGCCATGATCCGCTCCACAAAGCCCGTCTGGTCGCGGGAGGAGACCTTTTCGCTCAGATCCTCCACCGTGGCGCGGGAATAGCACAGGCGCGCGGACAGGGCGACGAGCTCCTCCGGCGAGAGGGTGTGGCGGATCAGCGTGACGTGGGGGGCAACCCTGGGCATCGTGTCATTCCTCCTGTGCGGCGGCGAACAGGGTCCGCAGCCGTTCCTCGTCGCCGGTCAGGTAGAGGTAGCCGATCAGGCTCTCCAGGCCGGTGGCGTCGCTGTAGTCCTCGGGGTTCTGGTTCTTTGGGACGCTGTGGTGCGGGTGCGCGTTCCTCCCCCGCTGGGCCACGCTCTTTTCCGTCTCCGTGAGCAGCGGGGCAAGCCGCTCCATCACCCGGGCCTGCGCGCCGGCATTCACCCGCCGGATGGCCTCCGCGTGCATGTGGCGGACATTCAGCCCGCGCCGCACGAGCTGCGTGCGCACGAGGATATCCCACACCGCGTCGCCGATGTAGGCCAGCTGCAGCGGGCTCAGCAGACGGGCCTTTTCGGGGGAAAGCTTCGGTTCATCCAGCAGCATCGCGCGCTCCGTCCCCCTCCCGGCCAGTCTCTTCGGGGAGATTATATATCAGGTGAACGGCGGTTTCAAGCCGGAATGCAGAGAAAATTGAAATCCTTTCAAAAAACCGTTTACAAACCCACGCGTTTCTGTTATGATAAACAACGGCCTTCCACGGAACCGCACGCTCGGGCTGCCGATCACTCCGACGGCGCGCTGGGTCTGCGGCGATGGGGCCGATCATACCGTCCGAACCGGACGAAAAAACGGAGGAATCCCCATGACCAAGCAGGAAATCATCCAGGCCTACGCCCTGCACGAGGGCGACACCGGCTCCCCCGAGGTGCAGATCGCACTCCTCACCGAGCGCATCAACCACCTCAACGAGCACCTGAAGCAGAACAAGAACGACCACCACTCCAACCGTGGTCTGCTGCTGATGGTCGGCCGCCGCCGCGGCATGCTCGACTACCTCAAGAAGACCGACATCGAGCGGTATCGTACCCTGATCGCGCGCCTCAACCTGCGCAAGTGATCACGGAATCCTGCGGGGAAACAAGGGCCGCCGCGTGACATGGGCCATGCGGCGGCCGTTTTCCGGCAGATGCGGCAAGTCCGGCGGATGTTATGCTCCCGGCACGGGCACGCGCCCGAAGCATAGCACCCGGCGGACAGGGAAAGCGCCGTTCCGCGGACGCGGGGCGGCCGGAATGTGTGAGAGGAGAACACGAATCAGCATGGAAAGCAAATCCTACAGCATGGACCTGGGCGGCCGCAAGCTGACCCTCGAGTTCGGCAAGTACTGTGAGCAGGCCAACGGCTCCGTCTGGGTGCATCTGGGCGACACGGTCGTCATGGTCAACGCCACCATGGCCCCCACCCCGCGCGAGGGCGTCGACTTCTTCCCGCTCGCCGTGGACGTGGAAGAGAAGCAGTATTCCGTGGGCAAGATCCCCGGCGGCTTCATCAAGCGCGAAGGCCGGCCCACCGACAAGGCGACCCTGACCTGCCGCCTGATCGACCGCCCGCTGCGCCCCCTGTTCAACAAGGGCATGCGCAATGACGTGCAGGTCGTCGTCACCATCCTCAGCGTGGAGCAGGACGTCCCGCCGGAAATCCCGGCCATGATCGGCTCCTCCATCGCCATCGCGGTGTCCGACATCCCGTGGGGCGGCCCCACCGGCGCCGTGCATGTCGGCCGCGTCAACGGCCAGTACATCCTCAACCCCGACGAGGAGCAGCGCAAGGTCTCCGATATGAGCCTCTATGTGGCCGGCACCAAGGAAGCCATCATGATGGTGGAAGCCGGCGCCAACGAGCTCAGCGAGGACGTGATGCTCGACGGCATCATGTTCGCCCACGAGGCCATCAAGCAGATCGTCGAATTCCAGGACATGATCGTTGCGGAGATCGGCAAGGAAAAGGCCGTGGTCCCGCTGATCAAGACCGGCGACGACGTGAAGGCCGCCGTCCGCGAGTACGCCTACGAGAAGAGCAAGTGGACCTTCGACACCTTTGAGCGCTATGAGCGTCAGCAGCGCGAGGCGCAGGTGAAGCAGGAGACCATCGCCGCCCTGAGCGAGCAGTTCCCGGGCCGCGAGGACGAGATCGCCGACGCCCTGTACTATCTCAATAAGGAAGTCATGCGCCGCCGCATTCTCGACGAGGGCGTGCGTGCCGACGGCCGCAAGCTCACCGAGATCCGCCCCATCTGGTGCGAGGTCGGCGTGCTTCCGCGCGTCCACGGCTCCGCGGTGTTCACCCGCGGCCAAACCCAGGCCCTGACCGTGACCACCCTGGGCCCCGTCAGCGAGGGCCAGGTGCTCGACGGCCTGTCCAACGAGACCTTCAAGCGCTACATCCACCAGTACAACATGCCCCCGTACGCCACCGGCGAGGCGGGCCGCATGAAGAGCCCCGGCCGCCGCGAGATCGGCCACGGCGCCCTGGCGGAGCGCGCCCTGATCCCCGTGATCCCCAGCGAGGAAGAGTTCCCCTACGCCCTGCGTCTGGTGAGCGAGATCCTCTCCTCCAACGGCTCCTCCTCCATGGCCTCCGTGTGCGGCTCCACCCTGTCCCTGATGGACGCGGGCGTGCCGATCCACGCGCCGGTCGCGGGCGTCGCGATGGGCCTGATCAAGGACACCGAGTCCGATAAGCTGGCTGTCCTCACCGACATCCAGGGCCTGGAAGACTTCCTGGGCGACATGGACTTCAAGGTAGCCGGCTCCATGAACGGCATCACCGCCATTCAGATGGACATCAAGATCGGCGGCATCAGCCGTGAAATCCTCAAGACCGCGCTGAACCAGGCGCTCCAGGGCCGTCTGTTCATCCTCGACAAGATGCTCGCCTGCCTCGGCCAGCCGCGTGAAGAGCTGAACAAGTACGCCCCGAAGATCGTCCGCTTCACGATCAACCCCGAGAAGATCCGCGAGGTCATCGGACCCGGCGGCAAGATGATCAACAAGATCATCGCCGAGACCGGAGTGAAGATCGACATCGAGGACGACGGCCGCGTGTTCATCTCCACGCCCGATACCGACGCTGCCGAGAAGGCCCGCAGGATCATCGAGGGCATCGCCCGCGACATCCAGGTCGGCGATGTCTTCACCGGCAAGGTGGTCCGCATCATGAACTTCGGCGCCTTCGTCGAGCTGGCCCCCGGCAAGGACGGCATGATCCACATCTCCAAGCTGGCCAACCACCGCGTGGAGAAGGTCGAGGACGTCGTGAAGATCGGCGACGAGCTGGAAGTCCGCGTCAGCGAGATCGGCGCCAAGGGCATCGATCTGGTGCGCAACGACATCGTTTACGAGAGCGCCCCGCGCCGCAGTGAGGGCGGCAGCCGCCGTCCCCCGCGCCGTGAATCCTCCTCCAAGGAGTGACGCGTGTTTCATCAGGGAGCTTCCGCCCGTCGGGAGCTCCCTTTTTCCATGCCCGAGCGGTTTTGACGGGTTTCCGAAAAAAACGGTTCTTCACGTTTAGTTAGGGAAATTCCGTTGGTGAGGGAATGCGCCTGCGGGCGCACCAGAGGGCTTTCCGATCGGTCCGGGGCTGCCGCCCATTCTCCGCTGAAAACTGTCCCCCGGACAGTTTTCCGGGCGCTCCGA
>JAFRPG010000101.1 GCA_017429265.1 Clostridia bacterium
GACGAGATCGAGAAGGCGCACCCGGATGTGTTCAACGTTCTCCTCCAGGTGCTCGACGACGGGCGCATCACCGACAGCCAGGGCCGCACGGTGGACTTCAAGAACACTATCCTGATCATGACCAGCAATCTGGGCAGCGACTGGATCCTCGAGGGCATCCGCGACGGCGAGATCAGCCCGGAGGCCAGGAGCCAGGTGGACCGTCTGCTGAAGACACAGTTCCGCCCGGAGTTCCTCAACCGCATCGACGAGATCGTGTACTACAAGCCGCTGACCCGCGACCAGATCACGAAGATCGTGGCGCTGATGCTCAAAGGCCTCAACGACCGTCTGGCGCAGCGCAGGCTCGGCATCCGGCTGACCGACGCCGCGATGGCCCACGTGATCGAGGAAGGCTTCGACCCGATCTACGGCGCGCGTCCGCTGAAGCGTTACCTCCAGTCCCATGTGGAGACCCTGGCAGCGCGGCGGATCGTCGCTGGCGACCTGCATCCCGGCGACACGCTCACCGTGGACGTGGAGGACGGCAACCTGGTCATCCGCTGAGACAGACCGTGACAACATGAAATGAAAGGCTCCCCGAACGCCCGGACCCTGCGGCCCGGCGCGTCCGGGGAGCCTTTTCACGGCGCATTTTTCACATTTCCCGGATTGAAAAACGGGCGTGTTTGGCATATAATGATCCTGACCGGCGGAGGTGGACGATGTTTACAGGCTTTCCGGAGGAGACGATCAGGTTTTTCCTCGATTTGCGCTTTCACAATTCCACAACGTGGTACCGGGAGAACAAGGAACGCTATCTCCGGGAGGTTCAGGCGCCGTTCTACGAGCTGATCGGAGAACTGGTCCCGCTGATGCAGCGCATTGACCCGCAGATGGAGATCCGCCCGCACAAGATCCTGAGCAGGATCCGGCGGGACACGCGCTTCAGCAGGGACAAGACGCCCTACCGGGATCACCTGTGGCTCTGGTTCAAGCGCGCGGGGGAGGATCGCTGGCAGTCGCTGGGCTACTGGTTCGAGCTGGGCCCCCAGCGCGTGATGTGGGGCATGGCGACCTGGGACGAGAACCGTCCGCTCATGGACCGCTTCCGCAGGGAGCTGGCGTCGGATCCGGCCCGGTACGGAGGCATCATCCACGGCTGCGGGCTCGCACAGCGCCGTCTGGTCATGGACAGCGACTGCTTCAAGCGGATGGAGGTGCCGTCCGGGATTCCGGAGGACCTGCATCCATGGTACCGCATCCGCAGCCTCGGCATCATCCAGACGCAGGCATCCTTTGAGGAGACGGCGAGCCGGGCGGTGCTCGGCCACGTTGCGGCCGACTTTGAGGCGATGGCGCCGATCTACCGGATGCTCCGCGGCATGCAGGACGCCCTCGAGGAGGAGCGGAGCGCGCCGCCGCCTCCGCCGAAACGGCAGGACGAATGGGAATGACTCAATTTGAACAGGGGAGGATATGAACATGGATCTGAAAAAACTGATCAGCGGCTCTGATATCCGCGGCAAGGCTGTGGGCGAGGACGCTTCCCTGACGCCGACGGTGGCCCGCACCCTCGGCATGGCGTTCGCGCGCTTCCTCTCCCGGAAGACCGGGAAACTGCTCTCGGACATCTGCGTCGGTCTCGGCCGTGACAGCCGCATCAGCGGACCCGCCCTGCTGCAGGCCGCGGCGGAGGGCATCGCGCACACCGGAGCGTCTGTGCAGGATTACGGTATGTGCACGACGCCGGCCATGTTCATGGCGGTCATCACCCCCGGTTATCAGCCGGACGGATCGATCATGATCACCGCCAGCCACCATCCGTGGGACCGGAACGGCCTCAAGTTTATCACGGCGGGCGGCGGCCTGGAGCACGCCGAGATCGAGGCGCTGATCGACGACGCTCAGTCCCTGGACGCCGAGCTTTATCCGGGCATCGTCCACCGGCCCTTCCTCCCCGCCTATATGGACCAGCTGGCTGACCGCATCCGCAGGGGCCTCGGCACGGACGAAGAAAAGCCGCTGCTCGGCCTCCACGTGGTGGTGGACGCGGGCAACGGCGCGGGCGGCTTCTATGCGGAGCTGATGGAGAAACTCGGCGCCCGGATCGAGGGCAGCCAGTTCCTGGATCCGAACGGCATGTTCCCGAACCACAGGCCGAACCCCGAGGACCCCACGGCCATGGCCTCGATCTCCGCGGCGGTCACGCGCGCGGGTGCCGATCTCGGCGTGATCTTTGACGCCGACTGCGACCGCGCGGCCGTGGTGGACGCCGACGGCCGGGAGATCAACCGGAACCGGCTCATCGCCCTGATGAGCGCCATCCTGCTGGAGGAGCAGCCCGGCCAGACCATCGTGACCGACTCGGTGACGTCCGCCGGCCTGCCCAAATTCATCAGGCGCTGGGGCGGAGAGCACTACCGCTTCAAGAGGGGCTACCGCAACGTCATCGACGAGGCCGTCCGGCTCAACGCCGAGGGCATCTCCTGCCCGCTCGCCATCGAGACCAGCGGCCACGCGGCGCTGAAGGAGAATCACTTCCTGGACGACGGCATGTATCTGGTCACGGTGCTGATCGTCAAGGCCATGCAGCTCAAGAAGCAGGGCAGGACCCTCGGTTCCCTGATCGCCGACCTGCAGGAGCCGGCGGAGTCCTCCGAGGTGCGGATGAACATCACCGCAGAGGACTTCCGGACCGTCGGCGGCAAGGTCATCGACCTCGTCACGAAACACGCGGAAGCCGATCCCGAATGGCACATCGCGCCGGACAACCGTGAGGGCATCCGCATCAGCTTTGATTTTGACGGCGGCGCGGACAACGGCTGGTTCCTCCTTCGGCTCTCGGTGCACGACCCGGTGATGCCCCTCAACTGCGAGAGCGACGTCCCCGGCGGCGTGAAGAAGATGCTCACGGCGCTTTATGAGGTGATCAGAGATTGCCCGGATCTGGAACTGAGCGCGCTCGAACAGGCGATCCGCTGAGTCAGCGGGGCCGGAGCACCTGCTGCCGGGCGGCGGCGCCCGCGGGTTTTCCGCGGCCCAGCGCCCAGAGATCCCCGGCCAGCGCCTCTGTCCTCGCCCACGGATCGGGCAGATGGATCCAATCGGCGGCCTTCCCGAAGACGGGGAGGCCGTTTTCCTCTGCCCGCCGGAGCAGGGGCAGGGCGTTCCCGGTCAGGCCGAGGATCACCGCGCAGGGCGGGAGGGGCTGGCTGTCGATGTCGGCCTGCGTGACGCGCAGCAGGGCGTGGGCCATCAGCCGGGAGAGCCGGGCCTCCGGATAACGGCGCGTTTTCGCCATGGCCAGCATGGCCTCTCGGGAAGCGCAGCGGCGGGCCGCGTCGAGCAGGCGGTCCTCCAGCCCTTCCGACAGACCGGGCAGGGCGCGCAGCTCCTCCCGCCCCATGGTCAGCAGGCGGTAACGCAGGGCCGTGTCAAGGGCGTCCGGGAAGAGGAAATCCCCGGCCGCGACGGCTTCGGCGAGGATGGGACGGCATGCGTCCGGCACGGCGCTCAGCGCTTCCTCCGTGCGCTCCTCCCGGATCGCCAGACGGACGGCCGTGGCGGAGGGATGCACGGCGTCCAGATCCTCCGCATGATAGGCGCCCTCCCGGCGGACCGGATACGGTCGCATCCGGGAATCCAGGCGGCGCATGGCCCGCAGATAGCAGACGGCGAGGGTGTTGTTGGGTTTGCGCAGCAGCGCTCCGACGCCCGGGAACACCAGATCCGCCGCCTCGGAGACCGCGGCGGGGTGGGCGAGGCCTTTGTCCAGCAGGCCCCGAAGGGCTTCGCGGAACTGTTCGGGCTCCTCCTCGAGCAGGGCGGCGGCTGCCTGCATCAGCGGCAGGTCGTCCGTCTCGGCTCCGAAGGAGATCGCGTCGCAGCCCAGACGGTCCAGCAGGGAGACGCCCGCCAGGGCAAAGTGCTCCGCATCCCGTACAGCCCAGAACGCAGGGAGCAGGAATACCGCGTCGACGCCGGCCGCCAGGGCCATCCGGACGCGGTCTGCAGGCGCCAGAAGCGCGGGTTCGCCACGCTGGGTGAACCATCCGGACATGACCGCCGCCGCGATGTCCGCTCCGGACTGCCGCTTTGCCTCCGCGAGATGATGGGCGTGCCCGCGGTGAAAGGGATTGTATTCCGCCACGATGCCGACGGCGCGCATGGAAACACCTCCGCTCCGAACTTTCCTTGTGTTCCAGTTCTTTTTTTGTGCGGAAAACCCTTTTCATGTGCTGAAAAATCCTGTATAATATATCCGTCGCACCATGTGCCGAACAGGATACGAAACAGGAGGGATATCCCATGTCTGTCATCGAACGGATCAAGGAAAAGGCAAAGACCCAGTGCAAGCACATCGTCCTGGCCGAGGGCAGCGAACCGCGCACCGTGCAGGCGGCTGCGAAGATCGTTGCGCAGGGTCTGGCTTCCATTACCCTGGTGGGCAATCCGGAGGAAATCAAGGCTGTGGCCGAGAAGACCGGCACCGACCTGACCGGCGTGGCCATCGTGGACCCGGCCACCTGCGAGAAGAGCGAAGCCTATGCGCAGAAGCTCTGCGAACTCCGCCAGAAGAAGGGCATGACCATCGAGCAGGCCCGCGACCTGGTCTATCAGAACACCCTGTATTTTGCCACCATGATGCTGAAGATGGACGACGCGGACGGCATGGTGGCCGGTGCCATCAACTCCACCGGCAACGTGCTGCGCCCGGCCCTTCAGATCATCAAGATGGCGCCCGGCATCTCCACCGCCTCCTCCTGCTTCATCATGGAGCTCCCCACGAAGGAATACGGCGATGACGGCGTGATGCTCTTCGGCGACTGCGCCGTGAACATCGAGCCCAATGCCGACGAGCTGGCGGCCATCGCCGTGGCCACCGCCGCGACCTGCAAGAGCCTGCTCCAGGCCGAGCCCCGCGTGGCGATGCTCTCCTTCTCCACCAAGGGCAGCGCGAAGCATGACGCCGTGACCCTCGTGCAGCAGGCCACCGCCAAGGCCCATGAGCTGGCGCCCGACATCCTCCTCGACGGCGAGCTCCAGGCCGACGCCGCGCTGGTGGAGACCGTCGCCAACCTGAAGGCCCCCGGCTCTCCCGTTGCGGGCAAGAAGCCGAACGTCCTGATCTTCCCGAACCTCGGCGCCGGCAACATCGGCTACAAGCTGGTGCAGCGTCTGGCGGGCGCGCAGGCCATCGGACCGATCATCCAGGGCCTGGCCAAGCCGGTCAACGACCTCAGCCGCGGCTGCGACGTGGAGGAGATCGTGAACACGGTTGCCGCCGTGGCGGTCATCGCGCAGGGCTGAAACGCAAGCGACAGAAAAGGAGACGATTCCCATGAAAATTCTGATTGTCAACGCCGGTTCCTCTTCGCTGAAGTATCAGCTGATCGACATGGACGGCGAGAAAGTGATCGCCAAGGGCCTGGTCGAGCGCATCGGCACCGGCAAGCCCGGCCACCAGAAGCAGACCGTCAGCGGCAAGGTCTATGAGGTCGACGGCGTCCTCATCGAGGACCATGTCCAGGCCACCCAGATGATGCTGAAGGCCCTCCAGGACGAAGAGAAGGGCGCCATCCGCTCCATGGTCGAGATCGGCGCCGTGGGCCACCGCGTCCTGCACGGCGGCACCAAGTTCTCCGCCTCCGTGATCGTCGACGAAAAGGTCAAGGATGCCATCCGCGAGTGCATCCCGCTCGGCCCGCTCCACAATCCCGCCAACCTCATGGGCATCGAGGCCTGTGAGAAGGTCATGCCGGAGACGCCCCAGGTGGCCGTGTTCGACACCGCCTTCCATCAGACCATGCCGCCCAAGGCCTATATGTACGGTGTACCGAAGAAGTACTTCACCGAGTACGGCGTGCGCAAGTACGGCTTCCACGGCACCTCCCACCGCTATGTTTCCAAGCGCGTCTGCGAGTTCCTGGGCATCAGCCCGCTCGGGCAGCGCATCATCGTCTGCCACCTCGGCAACGGTTCCTCCCTCTCCGCCGTGGTGGACGGCAAGTGCGTCGACACCTCCATGGGCCTGACGCCTCTGGACGGCCTGCTGATGGGCACCCGCTGCGGCACCCTGGATCCCGCCGTCGTGCAGTTCATCGCCAACACCGAGAACATGACCGTGGATGAAGTGCTCAGCATGATGAACAAGCAGTCCGGTCTGCTGGGCATCAGCGGCATCTCCAACGACATGCGCGACGTGGACGCCGCCGCCGACAACTACAACGGCGATGCCATGCTGGCCCGCGATATGCTGGTCTACGGCATCCAGAAGTACATCGGCTCCTTCGCGGCGGCCATGGGCGGCGTGGATATGATCGTCTTCACCGCCGGCATCGGCGAGAACAACGGTCAGCTCCGTGAGCGCATCATGGCGAACATGGAATGGCTGGGCGCCAAGCTCTGCCATGCCCGCAACGCGGCCTGCGCCGACGGCCACGCCACCGAGTGCGTGATTTCCACCGACGACAGCAAAGTCAAGGTTCTGGTCATCCCCACCAACGAGGAGATCATGATCGCCCGCGACACGCTGGAACTGGTCACCAAGTAAGCTTTTACGATTTCCCTGCCCCTGCCCGAACAGGCAGGGGTTTTCCTGTGGACTTCGGTACATGAGAAGGGCACTCCACGGAAAGTACGGGAAAACCATACGGGGGAGGGGTTCGCGCTCTGCGGAGCGCGCCAGGGGCTTTCCGATCGCCCCTGGATCCTTCGGGAACATGTCTTATCTGTTTGATATTGGGAAAAGTATCGCTGAGAAAAGAACCTTTCAATCCCAAATCATGTCATGATCGGGACGGCCACGAAGGGGTCCGGAGGATTCAGAGCGCCCGGAGAACTGTCCGGGGGAGAGTTTTCAGCGGAGAATGGGCGCAGCCCGGACCGATCGGAAAGCCCTCCGCTGCGTCCGCAGGCACATTCCCTCATCAGCGGAGCATCCCTGATAAAGCGTAAAAAACGAAAAAGGAACCGCCGCAGGTTTTAGCGCTGCGGCGGCTCCGGGTGAACGGCTCAGCCGAGGGTGACCGTGACTTCGTGGGTCTTTCCGTCCGCGAAGACGGGGAGGACATTGCCTTCGATGGCCTTGCCGTCCACGGTGACGGCCTTCACGCCGCGGCAGACATGGGCCGTGTTGTCGATGCGGATGTCATACACCGTGCCGCGGAACCGGCGGGACACGCTGTAGCCGTCCCAGGTGTGCGGGATGCAGGGATCGATCTTCAGGCCGTCCCAGTCAGGCTTGATGCCGAGGATGTAGTTGGAGATCACGTAGAAGTTCCAGGCCGCGGTGCCTGTCAGCCAGGAGTTCTTGGCTTGACCGAAGTTGGGCGCGTCCTTGCCGGCAATCATCTGGCTGTAGACGTAGGGCTCCATTTTGTGCAGGTCGCTGATCTCCTCGCGCCAGGCGGGTGCGATGCGGCTGTACAGGTCGAAGGCGCGGTCGCCGTGACCGACGACGGTCTCCGCCGCGATGATCCAGGGATTGTTGTGGCAGAAGATACCGGCGTTCTCCTTGTAGCCGCAGGGATAGGAGGAAACCTCGCCCAGCTCCAGATGATACTCCTTGTAGGCGGGCTGCAGCAGGACGATGCCGTGCTTGGTCTCCAGCCACTTGTGGACACTCTCCAGCGCCTGCTCGGCCTTGCCGTTCTCCACGCCGACGCCGCCCATGATGCAGTAGCCCTGGCTCTCGATGAAGATCTTGCCGTCCTCGCACTCGTGGCTGCCCACCTTGTGGCCGAGGGCGTCATAGGCGCGGACAAACCACTCGCCGTCCCAGCCGTCGGTCTCGATGACCTTCACCATCTTGTCGATCTCGGCCTGGGCCTTTTCGGCGGCCTCGGTGTTGCCGCGGCGCTTCTCCAGCGCGACCAGCTCCGGACCGATGGCCACGAACATGCCGGCGATCAACACGGATTCGGCCACGCGGTCATCCGGCGCGTTGGGGTTGGAGAAGGTCTGGAAACTCTCGTCCGGGGTGTCGGAGAAGCAGTTGAGGTTCAGGCAGTCGTTCCAGTCGGCGCGGCCGATCAGGGGCAGGCCGTGCGGGCCGACGTTGTTGACGACGTGATAGAAGCTGACCTCGAGGTGCTCCATCAGGGTGCCGCAGTCGTCCGGGTTGCAGTCGTAGGGCGTGGGTTCGTCGAGGATGCCGTAATCGCCGGTCTCCTTGATGTAGGCCGCGGTGCCCGCGATCAGCCACAGCGGGTCATCGTTGAAGCCGCCGCCGATGTCGTTGTTGCCCTTCTTGGTCAGGGGCTGGAACTGGTGATAGCAGCCGCCGTCGCGGAACTGCGTCGCCGCGATGTCGAGGATGCGCTCACGGGCGCGCTCCGGGATCTGATGCACAAAGCCCAGCAGATCCTGGGAGGAATCGCGGAAGCCCATGCCGCGGCCGATGCCGGACTCGAACATGGACGTGGAACGGCTCATGTTGAAGGTCACCATGCACTGGTAGGGGTTCCAGATGTTGACCATGCGGGAGAGCTTCTCGTCGTCGGTGGTCAGCGTGTAAGCACTGAGGAGCTTGTCCCAGTGCTTGCGCAGGGCCACGAAGGCCGCGTCGATCTGCTCATCGGTGGTCAGCAGGTCCAGCAGGGCCTTGGCCGGCTTCTTGTTGATGATGCCGGGGGCCTCGTACTTTTCCTCCACGGGCAGCTCCACATAGCCGATGACGAAGTTGTACTTCTTCGTCTCGCCGGGGGCGAGGGAGACCTTCAGCTGATGCGCCGCCATGGGCTGCCAGCCGGAGGCCACCGAGTTGCCCATCTTGCCGGTCAGGACGCTCTGGGGGGCATCGAATCCGTTGTAGAGGCCGAGGAAGGTCTCCATGTCGGTGTCGAAACCGTCCAGCGGGGCGTTCACGGCGTAGAAGGAATAGTGGTTGCGGCGCTCACGGTACTCGGTCTTGTGGTAGATGACGCTGCCCTCGACCTCGACCTCGCCGGTGGAGAAGTTGCGCTGGAAGTTCAGCATATCGTCCTGGGCGTTCCACAGGCAGAACTCCACGAAGCTGGTCAGCGTCACATCCTTCGCCGCATCCGATTTGTTGGTCAGGCTGATCTGATGCACCTCGGCGCTGAGTCCCAGCGGCACGAAGGAGAGCTGGCTCGCCTCCAGGCCGTTCTTGGAGCCGGTGATCACGGTGTATCCCATGCCGTGGCGGCAGACATAGCTGTCCAGCTCGGTCTTGGTGGGCTTCCAGCCGGGATTCCACACGGTGTCGCCGTCCTTGATGTAGAAGTAACGGCCGCCGTTGTCCACGGGGAGATTGTTGTAGCGGTAGCGGGTGATGCGGCGCAGGCGGGCATCGCGGTAGAAGCAGTAGCCGCCGGCGGTGTTGGAGATGATGCCGAAGAAGTTCTCGCTTCCGAGGTAGTTGATCCAGGGATAGGGCGTGCGGGGCGTCTCGATGACATACTCGCGCGCCCGGTCGTCAAAGTGACCGTACTTCATTCGTGGTGTGCCTCCTTATATGATTTGATGGATATCGGGATCAGTCGGCGGGCTCGGAGGGATCGCGCAGCGGGGCTTCGCCGCGGACGCCGCGGTAGAGCTCCAGGTATTTTGCCGCGGAGGCATCCCAGGTATAGTCTCCGCTCATGCCGCGCTTCTGCAGCAGTCTCCAGACTTCCTTGTCCGCGTGATAATACTTCATGGCGCGCTGGATCACGTGCAGCATGTCGTGGGCATTGTAGTTGAAGAAGGAGAAGCCGTTCCCGTCGCCGGTGTATTCGTTGTAGGAGAGGACCGTGTCGCGCAGGCCGCCGGTCTCGCGCACGATCGGCACGGTGCCGTAGCGCATGGCGATCATCTGGCTCAGGCCGCAGGGCTCGAACTGGCTGGGCATCAGGAACATATCGCAGCCGGCGTAGATGCGGTGCGCCAGGCCGCTGTCCATGGTGAAGCGCGCGGCCACGCGGCCCTTGTACTCGCTTTCGGCCCAGGAGAAGAGGTTCACATAGCGGCTCTCGCCCATGCCGAGGACGACCAGCTGGACATTTTCGGCCATCAGGTCGCCGATGATGTAGTCCACCAGGTCGAGGCCTTTCTGGTTGCTCAGGCGTCCGACCATGCCGATGATCGGGACATCGGG
Organism: Clostridia bacterium; assembly: GCA_017429265.1. Taxonomy (GTDB): domain Bacteria; phylum Bacillota; class Clostridia; order Christensenellales; family Aristaeellaceae; genus RUG11272. Next base: position 10,082 of record JAFRPG010000101.1, read on the forward strand.
ATCGATGTCGAGGCCGAGCTCCTTCTGCAGGGCGGCCTTGCAGGCGGCCTTGCCGGAGATGTCCTCCGCCGTGTAGTCCGCGGCGATGTGCGGGTCGGTGGCCGGGTTGTAGTCCACCACGTCCAGGCCGTTGATCACGCCGTAGAGCTGGTGCTTGCGGGCGCGGAGCAGGCCGTCGAGGCGCTCACCGTAGTAGGCGGTCTGGATCTCCTCCGCATAAGAGGGGCTGACGGTGGTGATCAGGTCGGTGTACACGAGGGCGGCCTTGAGGAAGTTGGCGCAGCCGAAGCATTCAAGCTTGTCGTTCGTCCACAGGCTGTCACCCAGACCCAGCACGTCCTGGACCTCCTTGATGCCGAAAATGCCCTGATACTGGAGGTTGTGGATGGTGAAGATATGCCGGATGCCGCTGTAGAAGGGAAGGTGCGCGTACTGGATCTTGCACAGGGCCGGCACCATACCGCTCTGCCAGTCGTGGGAGTGGATGATGTCGGGCTGGAAGCCGATCAGCGGCAGGCTGTTGAGGATCGCCCGGCAGAAGAAGCCGAAGCGCTCGTATTCGTCGCCGCCCATGCCGTAGATATAGGAGCGGCCGAAATAGAACTTGCTGTCGACAAAATACCAGGTGACGCCGTTGTCCACGAGCTTTTCGATGCCGCAGTACTGTCTGCGCCAGCCGAGCTGCACCTCGAAGTCAACCACATGCTCCATCTTCTCCACATAATGCTGCGGGATGTGGGCATAGAGGGGGATCATCACCCGAACGTCGTGCCCCTGCCTGGCGAGGACGGGGGCCAGGGCGCCGACCACGTCGGCCAGACCGCCGGTCTTCACAAAGGGGACGCATTCGCTTGCGGTGAACAGGATTTTCATGAACCATCAGCCTCCGCTATCATAAGAATTGGGATACCGGCCGCGCTGAGCGGGATGAAGACAGGAAGAAGCCGCGCCGCATCGAAAACAGACACGGCGCGGCGCTTCTCGTCAGATCACGACGTTCTTCGCGATGACGATGGGATAGGCATCGGGGCCGATCAGCCGCGCGTTGCGCTTGATCACGGCCTGCTTGTCGAGGATGCAGTTCTCGATGTAGGCGCCGGAGTGCACCTGACCGTCCTGCATGATGATGCAGTTCTTGACGTGGGCATCGGGGGCGATGCGAACGCCGCGGAACAGGATGGAGTTCTCCACCGTGCCCTCGATGATGCAGCCGTCGGCGACCAGGGAGTTGACGCAGCTGACGCTGTCGCCGTAGCGGGCGGGCATCTCGTCGCGGACCTTGGTGTACACGGGCAGGTCATCGGGGAAGAGAGCCCGGCGGGTCTCGGTGTTCAGCACGTCCATGTTGAAGCGGAAGAAGGCCTGCACGGAGTCGATCAGCCAGACCGGACCGGTGTGCTCCCAGGCGTTGACGCGGGCCTGCCCGGTCTGCACCATGGGCAGCAGGACGTCGCGGATCAGGTCGTGATGGCCGTGGGCAACGGCCTTGTCCACCAGCTGGCGGAGGAGGTCGCGGCGCAGGATGAACATCTGCATGAAGGTGGCCTCGTTGGCGGGCTTGGTGGGCTCGACCTCGAGATCGGTCACGCGGCCGTCCTCGGCCACCCTGAGATAGGTGCCGAACTCATCGCGGCGCACGGAGGGATCCTTCGTGTACATCAGCGTGATCTCCGCGCCGCTGTCCAGGTGGTACTGGATGAACTCGCGCATGCGGGGATTGCAGATGAAATTGGAGCCGGAGAAGACCACGTACTCCTGCTTGGAGCGGCTCAGGTAGTTGGTGTTGGAGCGCAGGGCGTCCAGCACGCCGCTGTAGACGCCGACGTTCTCGCGGGTCAGGAAGGGCGGCAGCATGTACAGGCCGTCATTCTTGCCGTGAAGGTCCCATTCCTTGCCGGAGCCCAGATGGTCCATCAGGGAGTGGTAATTCTTCTGCATGATGACGCCGACATTGCGCATGCGGGCATTGACCATGGAGGAGACAAGGAAGTCGATGACGCGGTACCGACCGGCCACGGGCAGGGCGGCGATGGCGCGGGTCATGGTGAGCTCGCGCAGGCGGGCGTCGTTTTCGCCGGTGTAGATCACACCCATTACGTCTTTCATGGATTTCCTACCTCTTTCTTTGTGGATTGATGGCGGTCAGTTACGCTTGCTCGAAGGTCACGGATTCGTCCACCTGCTGGCCGGCGGCCACGGAGACGCCCGCGGGCAGATTGACTTCGTAGCCGACAACGGCGATGTTGCCGGTCTCCTCGCCGACGATGGCGCCGGCGCCGATCACGGCATCCTCGGCCACAATCGAGCGGCGGACAACGGCCCCGCGGCGGATGACGGCGCCGGGCATGATGACGGCGTCGGTGACCTTGGCGCCTTCCTCAATCGTGACGCCGCTGAAGATCACGGAATGCTCCACGTGACCGTAGATCTCCGTGCCCTCGGTGACGAGAGAGTCGCGGACCGTGGCGCCCTCGGCGATATAGTGCGGGGCATAGCCCGGATTGCGGGCGAAGATGCGCCACTTCTTGTCGTGCAGGTCGATGGGCATCGGCGTGCTCAGCAGGTCCATGTTGGCCTCCCAGAGGCTCTCGATGGTGCCCACGTCCTTCCAGTAGCCCGCGAAGGAATAGGCCACCAGCACCTGCTTCTCGGCCAGCATCTTCGGGATGATGTTCTTGCCGAAGTCGTTGGAGGAGGACTTGTCGGCCTCGTCCTCGGTCAGATACTTGCGGAGCTTGTCCCAGGTGAAGATGTAGACGCCCATGGAGGCCTTGTTGCTCTTCGGCTTCTTGGGCTTCTCCTCGAACTCGACGATGTTGTCCTCGCTGTCGGTGTTCATGATGCCGAAGCGGGAAGCCTCCTCCCACGGTACCTCGCGCACCGCGATGGTGGCGTCCGCGCCGTGGCGGATGTGGAACTGCAGCATGGCGTTGTAGTCCATCTTATAGATGTGGTCGCCGGAGAGGATCAGGACGTAGTCCGGGTGATACTGCTCGATGAAAGCCATGTTCTGGTAGATGGCGTTGGCGGTGCCGCGGTACCACTCGCCGACTTTGCCCTTCTGATAGGGCGGCAGAACGAAGACGCCGCCGTTGGTCAGGTCCAGGTCCCAGGGAGCGCCGCTGCCGATGTAGGCGTTGAGCTCCAGGGGCTGGTACTGGGTCAGCACACCGACGGTATCGATGCCGCTGTTGGTGCAGTTGGACAGGGGGAAGTCGATGATCCGGTACTTGCCGCCATAGGGTACGGCCGGCTTGGCGACCCGCTTGGTCAGGATGCCCAAACGGCTGCCCTGGCCGCCCGCGAGAAGCATGGCAACACAAGTCTTCTTTCTCATCATCGGGGACACACACTCCTTCAATCTGTTGTTATCCTGATGTGGGGAACGGGATATGATTGCAAAGCGGATCACTCCGCGGTTGCACAGGGGGAGGCCTCTTCCGGAGGGATGTCGGTGTAGATCTTCTCGTAGATGAACCAGACGGTGGACAGGGGCGGCACCGTGATCTCGGCGCTGACCGGGAAGCGCTGCCAGGGGCGTTCCTCCACCTCGACGGGCAGCGGATTGCCTTCGCCGGAGCCGCCGTAATCGGCGCGGTCTGTGTTGAACAGCTCCGTCAGCGTGCCGGGCAGGGGGAGACCCAGGCGGTAGCTCCGATGGCACGTCGGGGTGAAGTTGGTGACGCTGAGGATGGAGCGCCCGCGGCGGTCGGTGCGCAGGAAGGCGAAGACGCTGTTGTCGCGGTCGTCCACCTGCGTCCACTCGAAGCCGTTCCAGTCCTCGTCATCCTCCCAGAGGGAGGAGTGGGCGCGGTAGCAGCGGTTCAGGTCGCGGACGCATGCGCGCAGCTGCGGATGCATGTCGTAGTCCAGCAGAAACCATTCGAGGGGCTCATCCGAGTTCCATTCCACGAACTGCCCGAACTCTCCGCCCATGAAGAGCAGCTTCTTGCCAGGGTGGGCCAGCATGTAGCCGTAGAGGGCGCGCAGGCCGGCAAACTTCGTCCACAGGTCACCCGGCTGCTTGTCGATCATGGACTTTCTGCCGTGGACGACCTCGTCGTGCGAGAAGGGGAGGATGAAGTGCTCGGAGAAAGCGTAGGTCAGGCCGAAGGTGATGCGGTTGTGATGCTCTGCGCGCCGGGAAGGCTCCTGTTCGACGTAGGACAGGGTATCGTGCATCCAGCCCATGTTCCATTTGAAGGTGAAGCCCAGACCGCCGTCGGCGACGGGGGCGGTGACCTTCGGATAGGCGGTGCTTTCCTCGGCGATCATGACGGCGCCGGGCGCGCACTTCAGGGCTTTCTGCGTCAGGATGCGCAGGAAGTCCGCGCCCTCGAGGTTCTCGTTGCCGCCGAGCTCGTTGGGGAGCCACTGACCGCGCTCGCGGGAGAAATCGTGATAGAGCATCGCGCTCACCGCGTCCACCCGCAGGCCGTCCGCGTGGAAGGTCTCCAGCCAGAAGCAGGCGCTCGAGAGGAGAAAGGAGCGCACTTCGCCGCGGCTCAGGTCAAACAGGCAGGTGCCCCACAGCGGCATCTCCCCGCGCCGGGGATCGGGATGCTCGTAGAGGCAGGTGCCATCGAAGCGCCGCAGCCCGGATTCATCTCTCGGGAAGTGCGCGGGCACCCAGTCGAGGATCACGCCGATCCCGGCCTGGTGACAGCGGTCGATCAGGGTCATGAGCCCCTGCGGTTCGCCGTGGCGGGCCGTGGCCGCGAAGTATCCGCTGACCTGATAGCCCCAGGAGCCGTCGAAGGGATGCTCCATCACCGGGAGCAGTTCGATGTGCGTGTAGCCCATCTCGCTGACGTAGGGGATCAGTTCGTCCGCCGCTTCCTCCCAGGTGAGCATGCGCCCGTCCTTCCGCCGCCAGGAGGCGAGGTGGACCTCGTAGATATTGACGGGGCTCGCGTGCGGATCCCACACCGTGCGCTGGCACATCCACTCATCATCGTGCCACGCGTAGCCGCTGAGGCTGCACAGGCGGGACGACGTGCGCGGCCGCATCTCCATGGCAAAGCCGCAGGGGTCGGCGTGGTCGCGCCACTCGCCGCTTTCGGTCAGGATCGCGTATTTATAGGTCAGCAGCTTTTCGGCCGCATCGGGGTAATCGTAGCGGCCCGGGTCATCGGCCGTGTCGAAGCGGGCGGCGGGGACCGAGACGGACCAGATTCCGCCGTCGCCGCGAGCCATGGGGCAGGCGTCGTGATCCCAGCGGTTGAACTCGCCGATCAGGGAAACCTTCGCCGCGTTGGGTGCCCAGACGGCGAAGCGCCAGAGAGGGGCACCGTCTCGCTCCGTGAGATGAGCGCCGAGGATTTCATGGATCCGCGCGCTCTGTCCGAGATGAAAGTCTTCCAGATCCTTCGCTTCCGGTGCGTTGTGCTGCATGCGTGCACCTGCTTTCGTCATTGCGTGAGCGGCGCGGGCAACGGCAGACAGAAAAAACCGTCGCGCGAGCGCTCTGATATTTCTACCAGTATTTTAACCACAGAATAGGTGTTTCGTCAAGTCTTTCCACACAAAACATTGTGGTAAAACGAGAGAAAAAAGGTCAGCGCCCGAGACCGAGGGTGTCGGCCACGGCCGGGTGATAGTGCCTGTCCTTGAGGTGAACATAGTCCACGCTCGAGACCACGCGCTCCCCGTCCGGCCATTGCACCTCGCCGATGCCGTCGGGATCCAGACTGTAGTCGGCAAGGGTCCTGCCCTCCTCCGGGATCAGGACGGAGAGCCGGTTCCGGACCCGGCTGCCGAGATAGAACTCGAAGAAGCCGGCCTCGGGATCGACGGCCAGGTGGCAGCCCGTGAACCCGCTCAGCGCGATCGCTTCCGCCCCCATGTAGACCGGGACCTCGCTGAGGTACTGCTCGGGGTGCTTCACGTAGCACTGCAGGCCGAGAAACTGCGTCCAGCCGCCGTCGCGTCTGCGGAAGCCTGTGCGGTTGCGCGCCATCATGCGCAGACTGTCCCGCGAGAGCACCTCGCCGCGCAGAAGACCCTCGCAAAGCCTGATCAGGTCCGCCCGTGTGGAGAAAAGCCCCGCGTGACCGCAGAAAACCTCGCCTTCGGGGGAGAGGACCCGCGCCTTCGGATCGTGCGGCGTGCCGGGCACGATGCCGCTCCGGAGGATGTACCGGCTGCCTTCGATCCGGTGCTCGCGGTCGCAGGAGACGCAGCGTGCGCGCAGCGCGGCGGGGACGCGGCAGTCCGTTTCGGTCATCCCGAGCGGGTCGAGCAGTTCGCGGCGGACCAGTTCCATCATCGGCAGCCCGGAAGCACCCTCCAGGACGTACCGCGCGACCATGGCGTGGATATCGCTGTAGGCGCGCATCTCCCCGTTGTGGACAGGGCGGACTTCGAAAAGTACGGCCTCCGCCGACGCGGCGTCCGGCTGGCCGTCGACGCGTTCCGGTGTCCTCAGCCCGGTCTCAAAACCGAGCAGCTGCGAGACAGTCACATCCTTTAAGTACGGAAACTGCGGCGCATACGATGTGACGGGCCGGTCGAAGAGGAGCTCTCCCCGCTCATACAGGCGCACGGCCGTGAGCCCGGTGAAGAGCTTGGACAGGCTCGCGATGTCGAACACGCTGTCGGGGGCACAGCCGGCCTCCGCCGTGTATGCGGAAAACGCGGTCCCGCAGGCCGCAGACATGCAGGCGAGGGAGCGGGAGTCCTCCGTGAAATAGCGGACAGCGTCCTCCAGCGTCATCGGACCCCACCTCCCGTCGTGTATTAGAGCCATTTCCCATATCATTCTCCGTCCGGGACGGAATCCCTGCAAAAGCCGCCCGTTTTTATCCCGTAAAGATGCTCTGAAGACGAAAAAAACCGTTGACAAAACGGTGCCGCCAAACTATAATGATGTGCGGTCACATTTTGGCATGACCGGAAACGGAGGAGACCAGGACAGCATGAAGCTGGACGTGTCCCGGGCGCTGAAGACGCCCGGCGAGAGCTACCCGCTGGACGCGGAGCAGGCCATTGCCCCGCAGGATGTCCTGGGGGAGACGGTCACCTTCGATCCCGCGAAACTCCGGGGGAGCTACATGGCGCTGGAGGGCGGCAACGTCGCCATCCGGGGCACGCTCACCACGATCGCCCATGCCCGGTGTGCCAACTGTCTCGCGCCGGCGCACGCGGATGTGTCCGAGCCGTTCGAGGAACTGTTCCGTCTGGGGGGCGACCCGGAGGACAGCGAGATCTTCGCCTATACGGGTCAGGAGATCGATCTGGAACGGCTGGCCATGTCCTGTGCGGTGCTGGGACTCCCGATGCGCTTTCTTTGCAGGGAGAACTGCTCGGAAAGCCCGGCCTTCCGCGACGCGGATGTGGATGTATGCCTTTGCCAGGAAGAGGAACTGCCCGGTCAGCGTCCTTTTGCGGCATTGAAGCAGCTGCTGGCCCAACAGGCCGGCGGGAGCGCTGACCAGAGTGACAAAGGTTGAGGAGGTGGAAACATGGCAGTACCGAAGGGAAAAGTATCCAAGGCGCGCAGGAACAGCCGTCGGGCCAACTGGAAGCTGAGCCTGCCGGGCATCACTGAGTGCCCCCAGTGCCACGAGATGAAGCTGACCCACCGCGTTTGCAAGAACTGCGGCTACTACAACGGCAAGCAGGTGCTCAAGGTCAACGAAGAGAACGCCTGACACAATGCCTGATATGACCTCGCAGACGGAAGAGGAGTACCCCGGAAAGCACGCTCAGAGAGCACGGATCACCGGCTGAGAGTCCGTGTGCGCGGCGTCGGGGGAAGGTCGCTTCCATCAGAGCGCGGCGTGAACGCGGCCGATCACCGCCTGAGCGCCGTGCGGTTGCACCCGTTATCGTGCACATGAGGCAGATTTCCGTCTGCGAAGCAAGGTGGTACCACGGAGCAGTCCGTCCTTCGGGATGTGACTGCTTTTGTGTTTTTCGGAGAGAAAGGGGGATGCGCGGTGGATTGGCAGAAGATTTCGGCCAGGCTCCTGAACTGGGGCACACCGCTGTTGGTCGCGGGCGCGCTGGTCTGCTTCCTGTCGCGGAAGCTCACCGCGCGTGTTCCGGAGCGCAGCAGGGAGAAGGCCGATGCCGCGGTGAAACTGGCCGGGCTGGCTTTGGCCGTCGTCGGCGCGCTGCGCGTTCTCTCATTCATCTGACAAACGGATCATCAGGAAAGGGGAATCCCGATATGGAAAAGCAGTTCAACGCTCAGGAGATGGAATCCCGCTTCAATCCACAGGGGATCGAGGCGGAACTGTATAAGGAATGGGAAGAGTCCGATGCCTTTACGGCGCATCGCGTGGAGGGGAAGAAGCCCTTCACCGTCGTGATGCCCCCGCCCAACATCACCGGACAGCTGCACATGGGCCATGCCATGGACAACACGCTGCAGGACGCCGCCATCCGCTACCACAGGATGAAGGGCGACCCCACCCTGTGGTTGCCAGGCACCGACCACGCGGCCATCGCCACGGAGGTCAAGATCGTGGACGCCATGCGGAAGGAAGGCCTGACCAAGGACATGATCGGCCGCGAAGCCTTCCTCGAGCGCGCTTGGGCGTGGAAGAAGGAGTACGGCGGACGCATCACGACGCAGCTGCGGCGCATGGGCACTTCCTGCGACTGGAGCCGGGAGCGCTTCACGATGGATGAGGGCTGCTCGAAGGCCGTGCGCGAGGTCTTCTGCCGCCTGTATGACAAGGGCCTGATCTACCGCGGCAGCCGCCTGGTGAACTGGTGCCCCTGCTGCGGGACCTCCCTCTCCGACGCGGAGGTGGAGTATGAGGAGCAGGACAGCCACTTCTGGCATCTGCTCTACCCGGTGAAGGAGACCGGCGAGATGCTGGAGCTCGCCACCACGCGCCCGGAAACCATGCTCGGCGATACCGCCGTGGCGGTCAACGAGGCCGATGAGCGCTATGCCCACCTGCGCGGATGCCACGTAATCCTGCCCCTGGTGAACAGGGAAATCCCGATCATCTGCGACGAGCACGCCGACATGACCAAGGGCACGGGCGTCGTGAAGATCACCCCCGCCCACGACCCGAACGACTACGAGGTCGGCCAGCGCCATGACCTGCCGATCGTGCGCGCCTTCACCTACGACGGCCATATGACCGGCGCGGCGGACAAGGCCGAGAACGACGAGCTCTTCGCGTTCGGCAAGGCCGCCAAGGGCGAAGCCCGTGTCCTCGACTGCGGCAAGTACGCCGGCATGACCACCATGGAGGCCCGCAAGGCCATCGTGGCCGACCTGCAGGCGCTGGGTCTGATCAAATCCATCGAGCCGCTGAAGCACGAGGTCGGCACCTGCTACCGCTGCCACACCACCGTGGAGCCGATGGTCTCCCGCCAGTGGTTCGTGCAGATGGCGCCGCTGGCCGCTCCGGCCATCGAGGCCGTGAAGAGCGGGAAGACCCAGTTCGTGCCCGAGCGCTTCAACAAGGTGTACCTGAACTGGATGGAAAACATCCGCGACTGGTGCATCAGCCGCCACCTCTGGTGGGGCCACCGCATCCCGGCGTGGTACTGCGAGGACTGCGGCGAGACGATCGTCAGCCGCGAGGATCCCTGCTGCTGCCCGAAGTGCGGATCGAAGAACCTGACCCAGGACGAGGATGTGCTCGACACCTGGTTCTCCTCCGCGCTCTGGCCCTTCTCCACCCTCGGCTGGCCCGAGGAGACCGAGGACCTGAAGTATTTCTATCCCACGACGATGCTCGTGACCGGCTACGACATCATCTTCTTCTGGGTGGCGAGGATGATCTTCTCCGGCATCGAACAGATGGGCGAGACGCCCTTCAAAACCGTGCTGATCCACGGCCTGGTGCGCGACGAGCTGGGCCGGAAGATGTCCAAGTCCCTCGGCAATGGCGTGGATCCGCTGGAGATCATCGACGAATACGGCGCCGACGCCCTGCGCTTCAGCCTGCTGATGGGCGTGTCTCCCGGCAATGACACCCGCTACAGCCGCGACAAGGTGGAAGCGGCCCGCAACTTTGCCAACAAGATCTGGAACGCAAGCCGCTTCGTGCTGATGAACACGGACGCGCGCCACACGATCGATCCCGCCCGGCTGACCGTGGCGGACAAGTGGATCCTGTCCCGCTTCCAGGACGCCGCGCGCGACATCACCGCCCACAATGAGGAGGGAGACTTCGGTCTGTCCGCGAGCCGGATCTATGACTTCGCCTGGTCGGAGTTCTGCGACTGGTACATCGAGATGGCCAAGCCCTGGCTCCTCGGCGACGATCAGGCCGCGAAGGAGAACGTGCAGGCCGTGCTGCTCTGCGTGCTGGAAGGCCTGCTGAAGCTCCTGCATCCCTTCATGCCCTTCCTCACCGAGCAGGTCTGGCGCTATCTCCCCGGCAGCGAAGGTTTCCTGATGCTTGCCGATTGGCCCGTGACGGATCCCGCGTACGACTTCTCCACGGAGGAGAAGGAGATGGCGGGCATCATGGACGTGATCCGCGCCATCCGCAACCTGCGCACCGAGATGAACGTGCAGGCCGGCAAGCGCACCCGTCTGATGCTGCTTCCCGCCGAGGGATGGGCCGATACCCTGGCCCACGCGGCGCCCTACTTCCAGCGCCTTGCCGGTGCATCCCACTCTGAACTGATCGCTTCCGCATCCGACGTGCGGGAGAAGACCGTCTCCGCTGTGACCGGCGCCTGCACGCTGTACATCCCGCTGGGCGACCTCGTGGACATCGACAAGGAGATCGCCCGCCTCGACAAGGAGGTCAGGAACCTTGAGGGCGAGATCACGCGCGCCGAGGCCAAGCTGAACAATCCCGGCTTCGTGGGCAAGGCACCCGCCGCCCTGGTGGAGAAAGAGCGCGAAAAGCTCCAGGCCAACCGCGATAAGCTGGAGGCCGTGCGCAAGCGCATCGCGGAACTGAAAGAGAGCATCTGACGGAAACGGGGCTTTCCCCGCTCCGTCCCGTGACCGATCCCCTGCTTTTCCGGGTGAAGGGCAGGGGATTTTCCTCTCTGAGGGCAAAAATCCCAAATTTCCCCTTGATTTTTCTCTCTCAGACCGATAAAATGAAAAAGAGTGCAGAAAAAAAACAATGCACTCTGCCCAGCCAAAGGAGACGAGAGAAGTGAACAACAATCCGTTTGTGATGCAGCCGATGCTGGAGAGCCGCCCGATCCGCGAGATCGCTTATGAGGTGCTCAAGCATGCGATTATTACGGCCGAGATCCCCGCGGGCGAGAGGATCGTGGAAACCGATTATGCCGAGCGCCTCCACATCAGCCGGACCCCGCTGCGCGAGGCCCTGCGCAAACTGGAGCGCGACGGTCTGGTGGAGTATGTACAGCGCCGCGGTGTGGTGGTGCGCGCGTTCACCATCGACGACGTCGAGGAGATCTACACCATCCGCAACGCCTTGGAGATGCTGACCCTGCCCTCCATCATTGAGCGGGTCACGGAGAAGGACATCGCCTCCCTCCATGCCAAGCTTGACGAGATGGACGCCCTGGTGGCGGCAGAGGACATCGAACGTCTCTCACCTGTCACGCGCGCGTTCCACACTCAGGTGACCGCCATCAGCGGCAAGAACCGCATCCTCCGCGTGATCGACAGCCAGGACGAGTACATCCGCCGCTTCTCCGCGATGGCCATCCGCCAGGAGAGCCGTCTGGCGGAGGCGCACCAGGAGCATCACCGCATCGTGGACATGATCGAGCAGCATGATCTGCAGGGACTGACGGAACTGATGCGGCACCACATCGAGACGAGCAAGGAGAATTGCCTGAAGGCGCTGATGGAACAGCGCAAACAGCAGAATCTGCAGGACTGAACAGAGAATGAAGTGCAATTATCATACGCATACCCTGCGCTGCATGCATGCGGAAGGCTCGGATGAGTCCTATGTCCGCGCGGCTGTCGCGGCAGGCTTTGACGTACTCGGGTTTTCCGATCACGTACCTTTTCCCTTTGCCGGCGGGTACAGGAGCACGATCCGCATGCCGATGTCGGATCTGGACGACTACGTCGATTCGGTGCGGACACTGAAAAAGAAATACGCGGACAGGATCCGGATCCATCTCGGCTTTGAGGCGGAGTATTTCCCGCGCTACCGGGATCATCTGCTGCGCCTGCGCGACGCGGGGACGGAGTATTTTGTCCTCGGGCAGCACTATGCCGACAGCGAGGAGGATACGCCCTACACCGGCCTCGAGTGCCGGACCGACGACGGCGTGCGCCGCTATGCCGACGCCGTGGTCAACGGTATCCAAACGGGGTTGTTCAGCTGTGTGGCGCACCCGGACCTGATGATGCGTCACCGGACGAGCGACCAGTTCAACCTGGCCTGCGTCTACGCGTCCGACATGATCTGCCAGGCGGCGAAGGAAGCTGACATCCCGATCGAGTTCAACCTTCTCGGCCTGTCGCTGCAGCTGGCGGGGATCGACCGCGGGTATCCGTCGGTGCCGTTCTGGACGCACGTGCGGCGCTGGCAGAACCGGGTGATCATCGGCGTGGACGCCCACAGCCCGCTGCTCCTGCGCGACGCGGCGCTCTGGCGGGAAGGACACGACCGTGTGGAAGCGCTCGGCTACGAGATCACGGACCATCTGCCCATCGACGACTGAAGGAGGAATTGACCATGCAGGACCGCTGGGATCTGTCGTTTCTTTATCAGGGGTTTGAGGACCCCGCCTTTCAACGCGATCTGGGCCGGGCCGTCGAGCTGATGGACGCGGTCGACGCCGCGCTGAAGGCGGAGAACGTTTCCGACGCGGAGCGCCTCGAAGCCATCCTCGACGCGGACGAAGCCCTCTCCGCCGTCATCGACCGGCTCTGGTCCTTTGTCGGACTGACGCTGTCCGTCGATGCGACCAACGAAACGGCCGCGCGCTATGATGACCGCCTGTCTATGATGGGGAACAGGATGAGCCTGCTGACTTCCGCGGCGGTCCGCTTTGTGGGGCAGCTGCCCGATGTGGAGGCGGTGATCGCCTCATCCACGAAGCTGCAGAGCGTCGCGTATGCCATCCGGACGATGGCGCGGGAGTATCGGCATACCCTGCCGGAACCGCTGGAGCCCTGGATCCTCGAGATGAAGCTTTCCGGCGGAAGTGCCTTCAGCCAGCTGCGCGACAAGCTGGACGCGGGTCATCTGGTCGACTACCGCGGGGAGCAGCTGCCACTGGCGGCGGTGCGCGGCCTGGCCTATGACCCGGACCCCGCCGTCCGCAGGGACGCCTATGAAGCCGAGCTCGCTTCCTATAAGAAGATAGAACTTCCGATGAGCTATTGCCTCAACAGCATCAAGAAGGAAGCACGGACGCTTGCCATAGCGCACGACTACGAAAGCGTCCTGGACATGACCCTACAGGAAAGCCGCATGGACCGGCAGACGCTGGACGCCATGCTGGACGCGATCGTGGAGTATCTGCCGCATTTCCGCCGCTATCTGCGGGCGAAGGCGAAGCTGCTGGGCCACGAGGGCGGTTTGCCCTTCTATGATCTCTTCGCGCCGGTGGGGAAGGACGGAAAGACCTACACCGTGGAGGAGGCGAGGCAGATCCTCTCGGAGGAGTTCGGCAAGTTCAACCCCGAGATGGCGGCCTTCATGGAGCATGCCTTCGATGCGCGGTGGATCGATCTGTATCCTCGGGAGGGGAAGAGCGGCGGGGCCTTCTGCGCGAGCGTCCACTGTGACGACCGGTCGCTGGTGCTCACCAACTTCCAGGGCTCCTTCTCCGATATCAGCACCCTGGCGCATGAGCTTGGGCACGCATGGCACAACCGCTGCGCGGCCGGGCTGCCCTACGCGCTGCTCGACGTGCCCATGCAGCTGGCCGAGACGGCCTCGATCTTCAACGAGACCGTGCTGGCCTGGCAGGTGCTCTCCCACGCCGCGCCCGAGCAGGAGATCGCCGTGCTGGAAAGCGGCCTGATGGAGGCCACGCAGACCGTAGTGGACATCTACTCCCGCTTCCTCTTTGAGAAAGAGGTCATCGAGACCCGCGCGGACCACGCCATGAGCACGGAGGAATTGAAGGACGCCATGCTGCGCGCCCAGGAAGCCTCCTACGGCGACGGCCTGGACAAGGACATCCGCCATCCCTACATGTGGGCCTGCAAGAGCCACTACTACTCCTCCGGCCTCAACTTCTACAACTTCCCTTATGCTTTCGGCCTGCTGTTCGGCAAGGGTGTGTTTGCCCGCTGGCTGGAGAAGGGGGAAGCCTTCCTGCCGGAGTACAACGCCCTGCTGCGTTCCTGCGGCTCGGCCGATATCGCCGATGTGGCCGCAAGTGTGGGCATCGACGTGCGCAGCCGCGACTTCTGGCGGTCCTCGCTCGAAGTCATCCGCAAGGATATCGACCGCTTCTGCGAGCTTGCCGCAAACCGGGGCTGACTCCTTCCGCCGCTGTTCCGGCACGCAAAAAGCGCCTCTGTCACGGGGCGCTTTTTGATGGGATCAGCGGATCCGGAAGGACATCAGGATCCGGCGGAAAACATCGTATTCGGCATCGGTGAGCGTCGCGTCCGGCGCGTTGCCGTACTCGTCCGCCATCCGGTAGGCGTAGAAGCGGAAGCAGTAGACCGTGCCGTCGTACAGGGTCTCGGCGTAGCAGGTAGGCTCCAGCTCATCCTCCAGATCCAGCACGATGAAGGCCCGGCTGTCCGCGGAGATGAACTCACGGATCTGCGGCTGATTCTCGGAAAAGTCCTCGAGCATGGCAGCGGCCCAGCTGCTGAGGAACGAGTCGTCCCCGGCGGTCAGCGAGACGCCGGTCAGCGAGGGGTAGGAGAACATCCCCGCTTCGAGGACCAGGCCTCCGTCGCCTTCCTCGCTCCAGAAGAAGCCGAGATCGGTGTAATCGTCTCCGGTCATCAGCTCGGTCACTTCCGTCTGCCAGTCCGCGGGGATCCGGATGCTGTACGCTTCGGCGCTGAAGACCTGCGTGTCCTCGGCCCGAACGGCGAGCGGGATCAGGAAGAAGAGAAGGACAGCCAGGGATCCGAAGCGTGAAAGATTTCGCGGATTCATGGTCTCCTCAGCTCCTTCCGATCGTATTGCTTCGTGGATTTACCTGCCGCGCAACTCCCGCCGCAGCTGATCCTCACCGACATCCGGCATCCATCCATGGAGCCAGGCCACGATGCGCTCCAGGCTCTCTTCCGGGCGGAAACGGTCGCTCGCGTTGACGACATCCGCGCCGAGCCAGCGCTCCGGGGTGTCGAGCAGGGCGTTTCCCCAGCCGTAGGGGCGGCCGTGCTTATCCACATCGTAGACGAAGTCGGCACTGAGCAGGAAGGTCTGCATCTGCAGGCGGGTCAGGACGGTCTCGTATCCCTTGCGGAAGCCGCAATAGCCGCGGATCACTTTGCTCGGAGCCGGACCGTGCTGTTCAACAGCCTGCATCAGGAGCCGATCGTTGTACGGGGCCAGCGCATCGTCGCAGAAACCCTCAAAGTCATAGCCGCCCCGGCGGAAGTTGCACAGGTCCGGGAAACAGGTCATGCTGACGTAGGCGGCCTTGCCGTGGTAGAACTTGCCGTATACGATGCGCTTTTCGCGCGCGAGCTGTCCTTTCCATTCCCACGGACCTTCATCGCCCGAAAACCAGACGGACGGATCCACGTTCTCCTCCAGCGACCACCCGGGGACGGAGGACCGGAAGAAAGGGAGGAAACCGATCCCGGTGACCAGATCAGCCAGGTCCTCCCGGGTATGCACACAGTTGAACCGCATGCGCAGGCCTCCTCACCAGCTCAGGACCTCATGCCCGTCTTCAGTCACCAGCACCATGATCTCCCACTGGGCGGAGGGCTTTCCGTCGCGGGTCGTGATCTCCCAGCCGTTCTCGGCGCTGACGTCGTAGAGACAGGTGCCCATGTTGACCATCGGCTCGATGGTGAAGATCATGCCGGGGACGAGAAGCATGTCGGTGCCGCGCTGGGTGACGTAGCTGACAAAGGGATCCTCGTGGAATTCCAGTCCGACGCCGTGGCCGCCGATGTCACGGACCACGCTGAAGCCGTTGGCCTTTGCGTGATCGTTGACGGCCTGTCCCATGTCGCCCAGGTAACCCCAGGGCTTCACCTGTTTCAGACCGAGCTCCACGCACTCCTTTGTGACCTCGACCAGTCTGCGCTTCTCCGGGCTTACATCGCCGATCATGAACATGCGCGAGGAGTCTGAGAAATATCCGTCCAGGATGGTGGAGCAGTCCACGTTGACGATGTCCCCGCTGCGCAGGATCACCTTGTCGGAAGGAAAGCCGTGGCAGACCTGCTCGTTGACCGAGGTGCAGACGCTGTAGGGGAAGCCCTGGTAATGCAGGGGAGCCGGGATGCCGCCCATCTTTGTGGTGGTATCGTAGACGATCCGGTCGATCTCCGACGTGGGCATGCCCTCACGGATCTGCTCCGCCACCGCGTCGAGCACGGCGACGTTGATTTTGCAGCTCTCCCGGATCTTGGCGATCTGCGCTTCATTCTTGATCATTTTATGTCTGGGAACGATGTCGCCGCGGTTCTTGTGCTCGGCGATCCGCTCGTCGAAAGCCATGTGACAGCTCTTGTATTTGCGGCCGCTGCCGCACCAGCAGGGGAAATTCCGGCCCAGCTTTTCCAGCATAGAGAAAAACGCCTCCTGTCATCACGATGAACAGTGTCATCATAGCACAGGGGGGCGTTTTTTTCAATGATGAACGGGTGAATTCGATCGGGTCGGAGCCCGGTCATTCACCCGCCGGATGCAGGCCGAAGCCGTCAGTGCTGACGACGGATCCGTCGGTGAGCACCCAGAGCGCTTCGGTATCCGGAAGCGAGTCGATCAGGGCGCGGCTTTCCTCATAAGGAAGGATAAAGCAGGCCGTGGAGAGGAAGTCCGCGATGCCGGAATCCTGCGTAATCACGGTCACGGCGCGGACAGAGCGCGCGGGCTGCAGCGTGGCCGGATCGATGATGTGGTGATAAGCCACTCCGTCCACCACAAAGAACCGCTGATAGTCTCCGCTTGTCACGATCGCGCCGTCGGTGCGTTCGATCCAGCCGAGGGTCGTGGCATCGCCGTAGAGCGGAGCGTTCGGATCCTGGATCCCGATCTTCCAGGTGCCGCTTTTGTTCTCCGGGGCCCCGGAGAGGACGATGTTCCCGCCCGCGTTGATCGAAAAGGTAGGGAGCAGCGCGCGCAGCTCATCCGCGACCAGACCGGCTGCATACCCCTTTGCGACCGCGCCGAAATCAAGGCGGAGTTTGGGATCGGTGTAGAAGACGGTCCCGGCATCCTCATCGACGACAACGTTGTCGAGATCCGTGTGCTCGTTTGCCTGCCGGAGGGTTTCCGCGTCCGGGACGGAAGCGTGCGCCGGATCGTCCTCGGCGTTCATCCGCGCGTCGTGCCAGAGCATGAGCACGCGTCCGAGGGCCGGATTGACCGTATCGGAGATCTCCGCCCGCAGCCGCCTGCAGAAGAGGATGAGATCCATCAGGTCCTTCTCGACCGGCATGGGCTCCTTCCACGCGCCGTTGTTGAGCATCCAAAGGTTGTTTCCGATGTCTGAGTGAAGGTAGGGATTGTACAGGAGGTCGAGCCGCTTGAATTCCCGCTCGCACAGGGCCGCGGCTTCATCAAAGACTTCCTGCGACGGGGCATAGCCGACCAGAATGATCACGGTGTCGAAGGTGCCGTAGAAAGTGTAGGTATAGCGGCTGTTTTCCGCCAGGCATAACGCGGGCACACACAGCAGCACCGCGGCGGCCAGTGCAAGGATGCGTTTCATTGACAGCCTCCGTTTGTCCGGAAAAAGAAAGGGGAGGGGCGCGATGGCTCCCTCCCGTGGAATTCCGGTTGATTACTCGGCCAGAGCGTTGGCAACGGCCTTCTTCGCAGCTTCGACGAAGTCGGTGGCGGTGATGGAGCAAACAGCCAGCAGGGTCTCGTCGCCATTGGCCACGGCAGCCTCGAACTCCTCGACGGTCTTGCCGATCAGCCACTGCTGCAGGCCGGCAGCCTGCTCATACCAGTCCAGACCGATGGCGGAAGCAGCCTTCATGCCATAGGCGTCGCCCTTTTCGAGCTTGGTGGGACGCTCGACTTCTTCCACGATGCGCTTGCCTTCGTTGTCGAACTTGAAGTTGTTCTGGGCAACGTCGAACTTGATCTCGATGATAACGCCATTGTCGTCCACGAGCACAGCGCAATAGGTGGTCTCGACCTGCCAGACACCGGCGGCATCCTCGGTCGCGTCCTTGGAAGAGTGGCCGAAGCCGGTCACGGAGCCGAAGCCCAGCTTGTCAGCGAAAGCGGCGGTAGCAGTCAGGCAGAGCACGAGAGCCAGAACCAGAGCGAGCAGTTTCTTCATGGTGGTTCCTCCTTAAAAATATGAATTTGTGGGACTCTTTCCCATCGATTGCCATTCTACCATATCGCTCCCGAATTTGCAAGATGGGCAGCTGCCTTTTTTCAAACGAGACGGAGCAAAAGTTTATGAAAAAGCAAAAAAAGTGCTTGACAAGAAGCTGACATAGTGGTAATCTAAGCAAGCTGACCGCAAGGACAGCACCTGAGGACCTTGAAAACGATACAGGAAGACAGAAAGAACGCAAAGGAAAGAGACAGTGTAATTCCGAGAGTTGAAAGGATTGAACGGAAGAGTTTGATCCTGGC
>JAFRPG010000102.1 GCA_017429265.1 Clostridia bacterium
AGGGGGACGGTCACGTTCACCGCGAAGCTCTCCATCGCCAGGAAGCCGAAGTATTTCCTCGGCATCAAGATCCTCCGCGCGATCGTCCAGATCGACTGGACCCTGGAGACCCAGTACTCCGACACGCACGTCGCAGCCCTCGTGAAGCTCGACCCGTCGCTGAGCGACCGGGAGAAGGCGGACCTCGTCAACGCGAAGATCGCCGAGGTGGCGCGCCAGTACCCGGACTGCACCGTCTCCACGGAGTACATCAAGAGCGATCCAGTGCCGGAGGACGACACGGAGGACTCTTACCACCTCCTCTGGTCCAGCGACCGTCTGCAAATCGCCCGGGAAGTGGAAAACAGGTTGACGAAGATCTACTCGGATCTGATAAGTCTGGAGAAGATGATGTCCTACAAATACGGCATCATGGAGGTTCTGAGGGATATCTCGCCCTACGTCAACGCGGACGCGGGGCGGAAGATGACCATCGCCGAGCAGTGCCACAAGGACTGGCTCATGAAAGCCCGGCTCCGTGACGATGATGACGAAACGACCGACGAACCCTAGAGATGAGACGACTGCTTTCCATACTGACCTTCCTCCTGCTGCTCCCCTTCCCCTCGCTGGCGCAGTGGAGCTTCGACGTGCCGTCCATCGAGGCGTACATCGCCGACCACAAGGACCAGCGGAGCCTCCTGCTGGCACGTTCCGCGCTGGAGCAGGGCAACGTCCTGCTGCACCAGTACAGCTCCGACGCGAACGCCGACTACAAGGCCATCAATGTCGAGCTGGACAAGTACACGCGCGCCTTCGACGTGATAGACCTGATGTACCAGACCCTGCGCACGTCACTGAATACCTACGACACCTACGAGACGTTCAAGCAGCGGATCGAGGACTACAAGGTGATGCTGACGGCCTACTGGGACAAGTGCCTCAGCCACGGCGACGTCGTGAGCACCGACACGCTCATCATCAGCGTGAACCGGCACCTGCTGGAGCGTCTCTCCGAGGACGGGCAGGCGCTCTACCGCTCCTTCAGCGACCTGGTGCTCTACGCCACCGGTGCTGCCGCCTGCCGGGCCACGGACCTGATGGCTGTGGTCACGGATATCAACGGCACGCTCAACCTCATCAAGAGTCATCTGAACAAGGCCTATTTCGACACCTGGCGCTACATCCAGGTGCGGATCGGTTACTGGAAGGCCGAGGTCTACATGGCCAGGACCATCCCGGAGATCATCGAAGGGGCCTACGGGCGATGGCGGGCGGCCGCAAGACTCGATTACTAAAAACGACAGATACGATGAAACGAATGATCCTTACCGTCGCAGTGCTCGCGCTCGGCATCCACCATGCCGGGGCGCAGTACGTGACGTACAACCACGACGAGACGAAGATGAACCAGGTCACGGTCATGGAGACCGGCGCGGGGTCGCTCACCCCCGCCCTGTTCTACAGTCTCATCCACAACCAGTATTACAGGACCGCCTCCGCGACCAACAAGCTGTCCTACCGTTCCACGGCGGGCGGCTTCGCCTACTCGCAGGTGGGGCTCGCCGAGAAGGTGGACACCTCGCTCACCAAGCGTGCCGAGGTCGAGGCCCTGAACATGGCCGACCGCCAGGTGGACCTGGCGTGGACGGCCGAAGGCCCGAAGATCCAGAAGGCACTCGCATCGTTCCAGGCGAACATAGGCCGGATCTACGAGGCCGGGGGCAACGCCTCCGACACTGAGGTATGGCAGGAGCGCCTCCATCTCTTCCAGACCGGTGTGAGCGCCGTCAGGGACGGCTACATGCCCAACGCCCAGCGGAAGAGGCAGTATCTGAAGATCTATGAGGACATCTGCCGCGCCAACGACAGCCTCATAGGCTATATCGTGACGGTCTATGGCCGCGAGAACACCCGTGCGGCGCTCTCTGCGACGTTCGGCCGTCCCGACAGGACGGCGGACATCGCCTCCGAGGCGGCGTCGCGCTGGAAGGAGACATCAACCACAACCACAAACCCCTAGGCCATGGCAGACATCGTAACCGACCTCGGCATCAACCTCATGGAGGAGGAGATAGACGAGGTCATCTTTCAGACGAACCAGTTCCTCACCGACGCGACCTTCACCGGGTCGCAGGGCCCGTTCTGGTGGATCGTGCAGATGTGCATGGCCCTGGCGGCGCTTTTCTCGATCATCGTCGCGGCGGGCATCGCCTTCAAGATGATGGCCAAGCCCGGCGGCGAGGCGCTCGACGTGCTGAAGCTCTTCCGGCCGCTGGCCGTGAGCCTCGTGCTCTGCTGGTGGTATCCCCCGGCGGACACGGGCATGGGCGGCGGCAGCAGCTCGTGGTGCGTACTGGATTTCCTGGCGTACATACCTAACGCGATAGGATCCTACACCCACGACCTGTACCAGGCCGAGGCGGCGCAGATCGGCGACCGGTTCGAGGAGGTGCAGGGGCTCCTTCACGTGCGGGACACCATGTACCAGAACCTCCAGGCGCAGGCGGACGTCGCCCGCACGGGCACGTCCGACCCTAACCTCGTCGAGGCGACGATGGAGAACGCGGGCGTGGACGAGGTCACCTCGATGGAGAAGGAGGCCTCGAAGCTGTGGTTCACGTCGCTCACCGCCGGTGCCGTCGTGGGCCTCGACAAGATCATCATGCTGATAGCCCTCATCGTCTTCCGGGTCGGCTGGTGGAGCACCATCTACTGCCAGCAGATCCTCCTGGGCATGCTGACGATCTTCGGGCCTATCCAGTTGGCCTTCTGTATCCTCCCGAAATGGGACGGCGCCTGGGCGAAGTGGCTGATACGGTACCTGACGGTGCATTTCTACGGCGCGATGATATACTTCGTGGGCTTCTACGTCCTGCTGCTCTTCGACATCGTGCTCTGCATCCAGGTGGACAACCTTACGGCCATCACCGCGAGCGAGCAGACGATGGCCGCCTTCCTCCAGAACGCCTTCTTCTCCGCCGGTTACCTCATGACGGCGAGCATCGTGGCCCTGAAGTGCCTGAACCTCGTCCCGGACCTCGCGGCCTGGATGATACCGGAAGGCGAC
>JAFRPG010000103.1 GCA_017429265.1 Clostridia bacterium
CTTTCCGATCGCCCCTGGACCCTTCGGGGCCGTCTCTTTCTTGTTAGTTGTCGGGTAAGGCTGAGAGCATAGCCTGGCATCTCATCAAAAACCTGACAATTCCCCAAGAATTATTTAATGGGACGGCCCCGAAGGAGTCCAGAGGGCGATCGGAAAGCCCTCTGGTGCGCCCGCAGGCGCATTCCTCATCCAGGGGAGATCCCTTGACGAAATGTGAAGAACAAAAACCCCGCCGGTTCAGCGGCGGGGCGATGGGGTCCGCGATCAGGCGGACTTGCGTTCGGCGCGCTCGGCAGCCCGGCGGGCGGCGAGGCGGGCCCAGGCCTTTTCAGCCTCCTGCTCCTTGCGGGAGATATGGGAGCGCCGGACAGGCTCCGGCTGGGTGTGATAGGGGGACTGCAGGAGCTGCTCGCGCATCTCGCCTGCCTGCACGTCCTCGGACATGATATATCTCATCGCAAAGGTGTTCGGGTTGTTCTGTAAGAGCATGGTCATCGTGGATTCCTCCTTTTCCGTGGTGTAAGTGGGTGACCACGACTGCACCATAGCACAGTTGTGAGCCGGAGAAAATGACAAATTTATGTCAACACGGTGACAAGTTTAAGATTTCGTGGTATGATGAGCGCAGGGAGGAGGCCTGAAAATGCCCGATAATCTCTACGAGATCATCCGATATGAGACGACAAATTTCAAGTGCGTCTGCGGTCAGTCGAGCGCCGCGATGCCGCACTCCCACCGGGAGATCGAGCTGGGGCTGATCCTGCGCGGGCGGCCGCGGCTGATCACGCCGGGGGCGGACTGCCTCCTGCGCCCGGGGAGCCTCTGGCTGATCAACCCCTACGAGACCCACGCGATGCGCACGCGCTCCATCCGCGCGCCCTACGCCTTCCTCGCCCTGCAGCTGTCGATGTCCTTCTTCCGCCAGTATTTTCCGCAGGCGGAGTACGTGCGCTTCGGCCTCACCGACCTGACGCCCGCGACGGTCGGGGAGGAGCGCCACGCCCTGCTCCACAGCCTCCTGCTGAAGACGGCGCGGGCCTACTTCGCACAGGAGCCCTACTACGCCCTGCGCACGGCGGGCTGCATCAACACCCTGCTCGCGGAGGTGCTCGAGGCCGTGCCCCACAGCGTGCTGACCGACCTGGAGCTGCGCAAGGACGACGCCCGCCTCGCCCGCCTCCAGCGCCTGACCGACTACATCGAGAGCCACCTCGGCGAGAAGATCCTCCTCTCCGACCTGGCGGAGCGGGAGGGCCTGACCCTGCCCTACATCTCCCAGCTCTTCGCCAGGGAGGTGGGCCAGCCCTTCCAGCGCTACCTGACCGCCATGCGCTGCCGCCGCGCCGCCGCCCTGCTGGTGGAGACCGACCAGAGCCTGACCGACATCGCGATGGCCTGCGGGTTTTCGGCGCTGAAGTACATGACGCAGGGCTTCCGCGAGTGCTACGACTGCACGCCCGCGGAGCTGCGCGCCTCGGGGATCCGCGTGGCCCGGCGCGTGGAGCAGGACAGCCACGGTCCCGGCTCGGCGGAGCTCAGCCGCGCCCAGAGCCTGCGCTGGCTCGAGGAGCAGCTGAAGGGGGAGACGGACGACGCGAAAGCCTCCGCAAAGCCCGTTGACAACCCCTCCAAAAACAGTACAATAGAGGGTGAAACGGAAGGAGCGATCAAATGAAGCGGCAGGCCTTCAATCCATACCTCCCCTCCTGGGAATACATCCCGGACGGGGAGCCCTATGTGTTCGGCGACCGGATCTACGTCTACGGCTCGCATGACCGGTTCAACGGGTGGGTCTTCTGCCAGGGGGACTACATGGGCTGGAGCGCCCCGACGGACGACCTGAGCGACTGGCGCTGCGAGGGCGTGATCTTCCCCCGCGACGGGGACCCGGTCAACGCCGACGGGAGGATGTGCCTCTACGCCCCGGACGTGACCCGCGGGCCAGACGGGCGCTATTACCTCTACTATGTCTACGACAAGGTCAACATCGTCTCGGTGGCGGTGTGCGACACGCCGGCGGGGCGGTACCGCTTCCTCGGCTATGTGCGCCACGCCGACGGCACGCGCCTGGGCGAGCGGGCGGGCGACGAGCCCCAGTTCGACCCCGGCGTCCTGACCGAGGGGGAGAAGACCTTCCTCTACACCGGCTTCTGCGGGCGCGGGGACCGGAGCCGCCACGGCGCCATGTGCACCGTCCTCGGGCCCGACATGCTCACGATCGCCGAGGAGCCCGTCTTCGTGGCCCCGGGCAGCGAGTACGCGGCGGGGACCTCCTTCGCGGAGCACCCCTTCTTCGAGGCCTCCTCGATCCGGAAGCGCGGCGATACCTACTACTTCGTCTACTCCTCGGCGGCCATGCACGAGCTGTGCTGGGCGACGGCGAAGGACCCGCGCGGCCCCTTCACGTACGGCGGCGTCATCGTCAGCAACTGCGACGTCGGCATCGGGAGCTACAAGGACGCGTCCTTCCCCGTGGCCGCGGGCGGCAACAACCACGGCTCCATCGTCGAGGTGAACGGCCGGTGGTACGTGTTCTACCACCGCCAGACCAACGGCCACTGGTTCAGCCGCCAGGGCTGCGCGGAGGAGATCTTCTTCGACGCGGAGGGTCGCATCGCCCAGGCGGAGATCACCTCCTGCGGCCTCAACGGCGGCCCCCTGCGCGCCGAGGGCGACTATCCGGCGACGATCGCCTGCCACCTCTTCGACGAGAAGCCTGCCCTCTACGCCGGCGACCCGGCCCTGCCCCGCATCACGCAGGACGGCCGCGACGACGACAAGGTCCCCGGCCACATCGCGCAGATCAGGGCGGGCACCACGGTCGGCTTCCGCGACTTCGACTTCCGCGGGGTGACCGGCATCCGCACCGAGACCCGGGCCTACTGCCACGGCGCCTTCGAGGTGCGGGCATCCTTCGGCGGGCCTGTCCTGGGCGAGATCCCGGCCGAGTCCTCCAACGTGTGGGTCCGCAATGAGGCCGCGATCGCGGTCCCCGACGGCGTCCACGGCCTCTGGCTGACCTGGCGCGGCACCGGCTCGCCCCAGCTGCGCGGCGTCGGCTTCATCACCCGGTGATTTTTGACCGGCACGTCCGGTCCGGCATATCATAAAAAAGGAGGAGATCCCATGAAAACCGCCAAGATCCTGACAGTCCTCGCCATCGTCCTCGCCCTCGGCTGCCTGTGCGCGCTCGCCGCGGCGGACACCTACGGTGACTACACCTACAAGGTGCTCGACAACGGCACGGCGAAGATCACCAACTACTCCGGCAAGGAAGCTTCCCTCACGATCCCGTCCTCCCTCAACGGCTATTCCGTCCGCGAGATCGGCGACGGCGCCTTCGACTACAACTCCAGCATCGAGTACGTCGTCATCCCCAACGGCGTGACGGTCATCGGCAAGGACGCCTTCGCCAGCTGCAGCAAGCTGAAGAGCGTCGTGATCCCGGACACCGTGGACACCCTCGGCGACAACCCCTTCCGCTACTGCCAGTCCCTGACCACGATCAGCGTCTCGAATACCAACCCGGCGCTGGCGACGATCGACAACGTCCTCTTCGTCAAGGCGACGCGCCTGCTGGTTACCTACCCCGGCGGCCTGACCGCGTCGAACTATCAGATCCCCCAGGGCATCCGCGGGATCGGCGCGAGCGCCTTCAACAGTGTCAAGGTGGACAGCGTGACGATCCCCGACACCGTGACGAGCATCGGGGCGAACGCCTTCGCGGGCTCGTACATCAAATCCGTCGTGATCGGCAGCAGCGTCACCTCCATCGGCGAGAGCGCCTTCCGCGCCTGCAGCAGCCTGACCGGGATCACGGTGTCCCCGGATCACCCGGTGTACGCGGAGATCGACGGCGTCCTGTTCGAGAAGAGCACCCGCACCCTGCTCACCTTCCCCGCCGGCAAGAAGCTTGCCGCCTATGAGATCCCCCAGGGCATCAAGGCCGTCGCGCCCTATGCCTTCGACTACTGCGACATCGGCACGATCACCGTGCCGGACAGCATCACCGCGATCAGCGACTACGCCTTCTATGAGAGCAACCGGACCACGACCTTCAACCTGCCGGCCACGATCACCTCGATCGGCAAGTACGCCTTCAGCTACTGCTCCAAGCTGACCAGCATCAAGCTGCCGGCCTCCCTGGAGAGCCTGGGCGAGGATGCCTTCTCCTGGTGCGGCGTCCTGCCCGCCATCGAGCTGCCCGAGGGCCTGACCAAGATCGGCGGCAACTGCTTCTGCGGTTGCTATGCCCTGGAGAGCATCGTGATCCCCGAGAGTGCCGCGGCCAACGACCTCTACTTCGTCTTCTGGGGCTGCAAGGGCCTGAAGAAGGTGACCCTGCCCGAGGGCATGACGGTCATCGGCGCCTACGCCTTCAAGGGCTGCAAGGGCCTGGAGGAGATCAACATCCCCGAGAGCGTCACGAAGATCAACAACGCCGCCTTCGCCGAGGACGTCGCCCTCAAGACCATCACGATCCCGGCCGGCGTGGCCAGCATCGGCAAGTGCGTCTTCTCCGGCAACTCCAGCAACGAGGAGCCCCTGCCCGAGCTCGTCATCACGGTGACGCAGGGCAGCTACGCGCACAACTACTGCGTGGAGAAGGGCCTCCGCTTCACCTTCCCGGCCTCCAACCTCGACTGGCTGCTCGACTGATGCCCCCCATTTCCTCTCACGGAGGCTGACACTGTGAAGAAAAAAACCGGCTGCCTTCTTCTGCTCGCCCTGCTGGCGCTGTGCCTTCCGGCCTTCGCCGCGGCGGAGCGTGAGATCCCGGACTGTCTGCGCTTTCGGCAGAAGATGACCGTGACCCACCTCGGCAATGCCCGTGACCGCTACGTGGTCCTCCCGTCCACCGCCCTGCCCGCGGTGGACGCGGAGATCCGGGCGGAGGTCGAGCGCCTGCTCGCGGAGGCCGAGCCCCATCTGCCCCGCAAGGGCGCGGCGAACAACCTCGCCTCCCGCCTTGACGCGGGCCCGTACATCACCCGCGTGGGCAGCCGCTGGATGAGCTTTCTCGTCATCGGCCGCGTGACCCACGCCCACGACCAGCTGTTCGTGGACTTTAGCGCGCGCGTGTACAACATGGAGACCGGCGAGCGCGTCCTCCTCGGGGACATCCTCGACGAGGAGAAGGGCGGCTGGGACTTCCTAACGGAGGAAGCGGAAAGGCAGCTCGCCGCCCACTTCCCGGAGATCCCGACGGACGGGGAGCGCCTCGCCGCCCTCTGCGAACGGAATGCCCTGGAGGAGCGCGCCTTCACCCTCTCCCCGGGCCACATCACCCTGCACTTCCACGCCCACGAGCTCTACCCCGAAGCGCCGGAGGGGCTCCTCCGCGTGGAGATCTACTATCCCGACCTCGCCCCGTACATGACGGAGACCGCGATCCGCGAGACCGACTGCTCGGGCTACAGACTGGCGGCCCTGACCTATGACGACGGGCCCTCCTGGGGCGTGTCCGAGCGCGTGATGAACCAGCTCCGCCTCTACGGCGCGCAGGCCACCTTCTTCACCGTCGGCATCAAGATCGGCGAGCGCCCCGGCGTCCTCCACCGCGAGTACGACTCCGGCTACAGCGTCCAGAGCCACAACTGGGTGCACCGCTTCGACAACATCACCCCGGAGAACGTGGCGGACTGGATCCCCCGGATGGACGCGGCGATGTCGGCGATCATCGGCGTCGGGCCGGTGATGATGCGCGCCCCGGGCGGCTACCAGACGCTGTTCATCCGCGCGGGCTCGACCCTGCCGCAGATCCACTGGTCCCTGGTCTCCGGCGACGCATCCAACGACCCGAACATCTACGGCAACGTGGACTACATCACCCACCATGTCGGCAATGCCCGCGACGGGGACATCATCCTCTGCCACGACCTCAACGAGAAGGCCAACGCCTTTGCGGCCGGCTATCTCCCGCGCCTGGAGCACCGGAACTTCCTGCTGGTGACGGTGCAGGATCTGTGCGTCCTGCGCGGCGTGAAGCTCGAGGCCGGGATGGAGCTGGAGTGCTGCCCGCCGCAGGAATGAGCGCGGAACAGGCTTCCGCATAGAAAAGGAGAGAAAACCATGCTGATTGTGACGACCGAAACGATCCCGGGCAGGGAACTGGAAGTGCTCGGCCTGGTCAAGGGCAGCACGATCCAGACCGTCAACGCCTTCCGCGATATCGGCGCGGGCCTCAAGACCCTGGTCGGCGGTGAGCTGAAGAAGTACAATGAGATGATGGACAAGGCGCGGAACATCGCCACCGAGCGCATGATCGAGGAAGCGAAGCAGCTCGGCGCCGACGCGATCGTCTGCGCCCGCTACG
This sequence comes from Clostridia bacterium, assembly GCA_017429265.1. Classification (GTDB taxonomy): domain Bacteria; phylum Bacillota; class Clostridia; order Christensenellales; family Aristaeellaceae; genus RUG11272. Next base: position 6,317 of record JAFRPG010000103.1, read on the forward strand.
CCACCTCCGCGATCATGCAGAGCGCCGCCGAGGTCATGTCCTACGGCACGGCGGTGCGGTTCAGGTAAAGGGAGAAAACGGATCAGCCCCTACCGGCTGAGGAGGACCCTCTTCTCCTGAAGGAGGCCTTTGGAGTAACTTTTATAACAAAACCCCGCCGCTTGACTCGCGGCGGGATTTTGTGGTTCTTCACGTTTAGTTAGGGAAATTCCGTTGGTGAGGGAATGCGCCTGCGGGCGCATACCCTCATCCCCTGTCAAAACATGAAAACTATCAGCACACAGATCCTCAAGCATCTCTTGTATCCTCCGCCCGTTTCATCTATAATAGACACTGATTAATTCTGTCTGGAGGGATGCGGAATGCGCAGAGGAATGATCGCGGCGGTGCTGGCGGCGGCCCTGCTGCTCCTGTCCTTGGCGGCGGCGCTGGCCGAACCCGCGCGGGTGATGACGCCCGGCGGGCCGGTGAAGATGCGCAAGACCGCCGACGACAAGGGGCGTCTGGTGGTCAGCGTGCCGAACCACGCCGTGGTGGAGGTCACCGAGGCCGGGGAGGAATGGTGCGCCGTGACATACAAGAAGAAGTCCGGCTACATCCGCACCGAGTTCCTGCGCATGCCCAGCCAGCTGCCCGGGCGGACGGTCTACCCCGACGAGGGCACGCTCTTCCTCTACGCCGAGGCGTCGGAGGACGCGCCGATCGCGGCCGCGGCGCCCTGCTCGCAGGCGGTACGCGTGCTGGCCGCGGAGGACGGCTGGGTCCGCGCCGAGCAGAACGGCGTCACCGGCTGGGCGAAGTCCGACCGCTTTACCTGGCAGAAGGAGGAGGCTCCCGGCGCGCCCGACTGGATGACCCAGCGCGGCATGCTGGTGGAGACCGTCGCGGACGTCGGGATGCGCGGCGACCCGGTCACCGTCGCCTGCACGCAGAAGGCGCAGGTCCTGGCCCTCGGCGAGGACGGCTTCTGGCACTGGATCCCGCAGGCCTCCGTCGCGCTGAGCGGCTTTGTCGGGATCGCGGACGGCGGGGAGGAGGAGCCGACGGCTCCCGCCCACAGCGTCACCTGGCCCAAAGCGGAGGAGGCCGCCCGCGCCGCCCTCACGAAGAAGATCCGCGCCTACGCGAAGGAGGACAGCCTCATCCCGATGACCGTCCTCGCGGACCGTGCGGAGACCGGCGGCGAGGTCTGGGAGTGCGGGTTCTTCTCGCCCGGCGGACAGTACCGCTACGCCGCCCTGGTCGACGCGGAGACCGGGAAGGTCCTGCTCACGGCGGACTACACGGGCTTTGCGGAGCCGCTCCGCCCGGGTGCCCTGCTCGATCCGGGGGAGGTGAAGCTCACCCTGAGCGCCGACGTGCTCGCCGTGGGCGATGTCCTCGACTGCTCCGTCATCGCCTGGAGCGATCACCTGTGCGCCTGGTCGCTGGAGAAGGACGGCCGGGAGATCGCCGCGACCGAAAAGCCCGGTGCGCATTTCACCGCCGCCTGGCGTGCCCGGGAGGCCGGCGAGTACACCCTCACCGTCACGGTGACGGATGAGGAGGGCATCGTCGGTTCCGTCTCCGCCGTTTTCACGGTGGACGGCACCCTCCCCGCCGCCGAGGGCACGGGCGGGATCTACAGCCAGAAGGACGGCTGGTGGGCGGACAAGGCCTATCGCGACCGGAGCCTCGAGACCTCCGGCTGCGCGATCTTCGCCCTCTCCCATGCCCTGCACCTGCGCGGTCACTTCGGCCCTGAGACCGAGCCCGCCGCCCTCGCGAAGAAGCACGCCCTCTGCCTGACCCCCACCGGCACCAACAACGAGCGCCTGATCCGCGAGGCCGGGAAGACCTACGGCTTCTCCACCCAGGGCGAGCTGATCTCCGACCGGAAGGACATCGTGCGCCGCCTGCGCGCTGGGGAGCTGTTCAGCTTCTCCATCGCGCGGGGCCACATCGCCCTGATCTGCGGCGTCAGCACCGACGGCACGATGGTGCAGGTCATCGACTCCGCCCCCTCCGCCACCTACGAGCGGATCCAGGGCAGCGCCCTCTACTACGAGGCCGGCGGCCGCTGGATCCCCGCCCTGACCCCCGATGACATCCCCGGTGCCCGCTGGTTCTTCGAGACCGACAGCTACGGCGGCATGACCTACTGGATGGAGCTCGGCTACGCCGCCCGCCGCGGCGTCCGCATGATCGGTGTGGAAAAGACGGAGGAGAGCGCGGAAGCGGAGTGAGGGAAGGGGAACCCCTCTGTCACTGCGGTGACATCTCCCCTTTCAGGGGAGACAGGGGCAGTAAGTTACCCAAACCTCTCCTGAAAGGAGAGGGGGACCGCCGCAGCGGTGGAGAGGTTCCCCACGCAGGCTGTACCGATCACGATGCTCAAAGATGCGGCCCCGAAGGGTCCAGGGGCGATCGGAAAGCCCCTGGCGCGCTCCGCAGAGCGCGGAACCCTCGTTCCTTGGTCATATGCTTTGCCAAAGGGGATGGTATCATGTTCATTGCCGCCATGATATGCCTGACCGCGGCTGTCATTCTGCTGCTTCCGTTGAAAATGATGTCTCCGACGCCCGTGATTGTCCTCATCCTGATGGGAGTCTTGCTCATCACCGGCACCGTGCTGCTCTGCATCAGTACCAAACGCAGCAGGCATATGCGCAGCAGAGCGGCAAATCGGGGTGTTGTGACCGTGTGCTTTGCATGTATTGCGATCGCTGTGATTGTGATTGCCGTGCTGCTGTTGACAGGCCATATGACCCTGTGGGAGCTGCTGGATGCGCTGTAACGCCGTTGCGCATTCCCGTGATCATTTATACAGGCACAGCCGGCCGGGGGACATACGGCGCTTTCTGACATGGCTTGCCATTCCGAAAGGGAGTTTTCGTAAACAGGGAATGCGCCTGCGGGCGCACCAGAGGGCTTTCCGATCGATCCGGGGCTGCCGCCCATTCTTCGCTGAAAACTGTCCACCGGACAGTTTTCCGGGCGCTCCGAATCCTCTGGACTCCTTCGGGGCCGATTTGGAAAGCTTGCCCCCGGGACCCCCACCTCACACAACGAAAGGGTGCTGAACCATGAAGACCGGACGTCTGTCCGCGGCGGCGCTGCTGATCCTCCTCACCCTGGTGTGCCTGTGCGGAGCCGGGGCGGACGCTCCGGCGATCGAACCGGCCGGGATGATGCCCTGCGACCACGACGGGATGTTCGTCACCTGGCGCTACGAGGACGTGCGCTGGACGGGCGAGCCTTACACCGCCGGATCTGCGGCCTACGTCCTCCTGTCCGACGGGACCGCACAGCTGGTCGACATCTCCCGCTGCGACGAAATCCCCGATACCGTGGACGGGCTGACCGTGACCGCCATCGGCAGGCTCTGCCATTTCGCGCAGGGCGACACCCCGCAGGGGCTGCGCATCCCCGCGCACGTGTCGCACATCGCGGCGGACATGGAACCGGGCCTCTTCACGGAGGTCGACCCGGCGAACCCGTACTTCGAGATCGAGGGCGGCGTCCTCTACAGCGTGGCCGACCGGGCGGCGCTGAGCTACACCGGCGGGCGGGAGCAGAGCGTCTGCGTGATCCGCCCGGGGACGGAGCGCATCGGCCCGGGAGCCTTCCTCTACAGCATGCTCGACGAGATCATCCTGCCGGAGGGCCTGCTCTCCGTCGGGGAGGACGCCTTCACGGGCTGCACCTTCCTCACCCGCATCGTGATCCCGGACAGCGTCACGGAGATCGGCGGCAACCCCTTCGCCGACTGCGACCCGGCGACGGAGGTCATCCTCTCCCCCGACCACCCGGCGTTCGGCATCCGCGACGGTCTTCTCTATCGGAAGGATGACATGTGCCTGATCGCCGTCCTCTCCGGCGCGGACGCTGACGTGCTCACCCTGCCGGACTGGGTGGAGGCGATCGCGCCCGGCGCCCTGTCCTGGCTGAGCGTGACGGAGATCCGCCTCCCCGGGGGCCTGACGGAGATCCCCCGTCGCGCCTTCGCCTGCTGCTACGACCTGGAGCGGGTCGGCCTGCCCGCCGGCGTGACGGCGATCGGGGAGGAAGCCTTCCTCTTCTGCTGGGAGCTGACGGAGATCGCGCTCCCGGCGGGCGTCACGCGCATCGGCGCCGGGGCCTTCCGCGGCTGCGGGAGCCTGACGGAGATCGCTCTCCCGGAGGGCCTTGTCTCGCTCGGGGCGGCGGCCTTCGCGAACTGTGAGAGCCTGGCGGAGATCGCCCTCCCCGATCCGGCGGAGGTCGGGGACTGCGCGTTCTTCGCCTCTGGGCTGGAGCGGGTCGTTCTCCCGGCGGGCGCGTCCGCGGTCGGGGTGGGGGCCTTCAGCGCCTGTGAGATGCTGGAGGAGGCGGAGATCCCGGCGGGCGTGACCGTGATCGGGGATTACGCGTTCGCGGGCTGCCCGTTCCTGTACCGTGCGACGCTCCCGGAGGGCCTGCGCACGGTCGGCGCGCACGCCTTCGCCGGCTGCGCCGAGCTGACCGAAACCGCGCTCCCGGAGAGTGTGGCCGTGATCGGGCCTCACGCGTTCGACGGCTGCGAGTCCCTGACCGCCGTGGAGATCCCGGCGGGTGTGGAGGAGATCGGCGCGTACGCGTTCTTCTGGTGTGAGAGTCTGGCCGGTGTGGAGATCGCCGCGGGTGTGACCGCCGTCGGGGACTACGCCTTCTATCACTGCCCGGGGCTCACCGCCGTGGACCTGCCGGATACCGTGCGCGGCATCGGGAAGTGCGCCTTCGCGGACTGCACCTCCCTGGCGGAGGTCCGGCTCCCCGAGGGTTTGGGGAGCATCGGCGAGGCCGCCTTCCTCGACTGTGCGCTCACCGAAGTGACCGTTCCGGCGAGCGTCACTTTCATCGGCCCGGCCGCCTTCCTCATCCTCGACCCCGAAACCGTCGACCTCACCGTCAGTCCCGCCCTCACCCTGACCGTCCCCGCCGGCAGCTACGCCGAGGCCTACTGCCGGGAGAACGGGCTGGTGTTTGTGAGCGTGGAGTAAACCGCAGCACCGGAGCGACCGGAAAGCCCCATGGGTGACTGAAGATCGTATATCAGGAAAGGTATGCGCCTGCGGGCGCACCAAAGGGCTTTCCGATCGCCCTTTGGAAACCTTCGGGGCCGTCCTGTTAATGAAAGGTTCCGGTATTGTAAGGGTTTTTCTCAACATCACTTTACCCAATACCAAACAAGGAAGCTGCGGGACCGAAGGTCCAGGGCGATCGGAAAGCCCTGGCGCGCTCCGCAGAGCGCGGAACCCTCTTGTCTCACAAAGGAAATTCTGTGAAGAAACAAAAGGTATGCGCCCGCGGGCCCATACCTTCACTCATCCCGGCTCTCCGTGACAAACCCCGACACCTCCCTGAAAGGAAAGATCCACTCATGACTCAGTCGAACACTTCCCGGGGCTTCTACGGCCGGCTCTTCCGGATGGTGCTGCCGATGGCGGCCCAGCACCTGATGGTCTCGCTGGTCAGCGCGTCCGACACGATCATGCTCGGCGGACTCGGGCAGAGCAACCTCTCCGCCGTCTCCCTCGCCACGCGCATCAACTTCTTCGAGTCCTTCATGATCTTCGGCGTCACGGCCGGGATCTCCACCATGGCCGCCCAGTACTGGGGCAAGGGCGACAAGGACACCGTGGAGCGCATCCAGGCGATCGCCCTGCGCTACACCCTCCCCTTCGGCCTGCTGTTCTGCATCGGGGCCCTCCTCTTCTCCGAGCAGGTGATGGGCCTGTTCACCCATGACCCCGAGCTGATCCCCCTGGGCGCGAAATACCTGCGCTGCGCGAGCTTCTCCTATCTGTTCATCGCCTACTCCCAGGTGGTGCTGACGGTGATGAAGAACAGCGCGCGGGTGGCGCGGAGCTCGGCCTACGGGATCACCACCGTGGTGCTGAACATCGGCCTCAACGCGGCGCTGATCTTCGGCATCCCGGGCGTCGTGCGGTCGATGGGCATCGCGGGCGCGGCGATCGCAACGAGCGTCTCCCGCGGGGTGGAGGTCTTCCTCTGCCTGCTGGAGGACAGGCGGCAGCGGGAGATCGTCTTCCGCCCGCGCCTCCTCTTTGAGCGGATGCCGAAGCTCTCGAAGGACTTCTGGCACTACTCCTGGCCCCTCATCGCCAACTGCGCGGCCTGGGGCGGCGGCATGACCATGTACTCCGTGATCATCGGCAACTGCGGCAGCGACCTCACCGCCGCGCACGCCGTGGGCAACATCGTCAAGGACTGCTGCGACTGCGTCGGCGCGGGCGTCGGCGGAGGCGGAGCCATCCTCCTGGGCAATGAGCTCGGGCGGAACGAGTTCGATCAGGCGAAGCGCGACGGGAAGCGGCTGGTCCGCCTCTCCCTGATCGTGGGTGTGTGCGCGGGCCTGGTGCTGATCGCGATCTCTCCCCTGGTGATGTGGTTCGCCACCTCCCTCACCCGGGACCTGACCGAGACCGCCCGCTCCTACCTGCGGAGCATCCTCTGGATGTGCTCGTACTACATGATTGGCCGGACGCTGAACACGATGCTGATCAATGGGATCTTCTCCGCCGGCGGCGACACGAAGTTCGGCTTCTGGTGCGATCTGGTCAACCTCTGGGGCATCATCATCCCGGCGGCCTTCCTCGCGGTGTACTTCGGCGCCCACCCGCTGCTGGTTTACTTCATCCTCTATCTGGATGAGTTCACGAAGATCCCGATCGAGGCCATGCACTACCGCGAGTACCGCTGGCTGCGGAACATCACCGGAGCGGAGGGAAAGGCCTCGGAGGGGTGAGAGCTTACTTTTCATGACTGAAAAGTAACAAAAGGTCCTGGGGGACACGTTGCGACGTGTGTCCCCCAGACCCCCCGCACACGCTTTTGGCCGCAACCGGAGCAGGCCGTCGGCTGCCCGAAAGACGCTGGGTCGACCCCGAAGGGTCCGGAACCGACCGGAAAGCCCCTGGCGCGCCCGCAGGCGCGAACCCTCATTCCCCGGCTTATCACCCAATCACTCAACCCAACGAAGCGGACCCCGAAGGGCCCCGGACCGACCGGAAAGCCCCTGGCGCGCCCGCAGGCGCGAACCCTATTATAATAGAAAGCAAAGCATCCCCGCACCGGAAGCGCGCGAGCTTCCCGATCCTGCCAAAACGGAGAAAGAAAATGAACGAAAACATCCATGGCAACCTGGAGGGCCTGCGTGACAGCACGCTCCGGGAACTCGAAGCCCTGCTGGAGGAGACCGTCGACCCCGGCGAATTCCTCCCCCGCACCCTGATGCAGCGCCTCGCCGCCCTCTCCTGCGGCTTCAACCGCGAGATCGCCCTCTGCATCACCCGCGACGGCGAGATCATCGACGTGGCCGTGGGCACCGACGAGGACGTCGAGCTCCGCGACTGCCGCCTCCGCCGCAACCGCAATCGCCTCAGCCGCGTGCGCCTCATCCACACCCACCCCAACGGCGACGGCCGCCTCAGCGACGTCGACCTCTCCGCCCTGCGCCTCTTCCGCTACGACGCGATGGTCGCCGTGGGCTGCAAAGACGGCGAACCCACCTGGGTCCAGGCCGCCTTCCTCGACGAGGGGGAGGAGCTCCTGATCCCCGACCCCGTCCGCTGGTACCGCGTGCCCGACGCCGAGTGGCTCACCCGGGTGGAGGAGAGCGACCGCGCCGTGGGCCGCGACGCCGGCCAGGACGTCGCCGAAAAGCCCGAGCGCGCCGTGCTGATGGGCATCGAGTCGGAGGAATCCCTGCGCGAGCTCGCCCGCCTGGCGGAGACCGCGGGCGCGGAGGTCGTCGGCGCCTTCCTCCAGAAGCGGCAGAAGCCCGACAACAGCCTCTTCATCGGCAAGGGCCGCGCCGAGGAGCTCGCCCGCGACTGCCAGGCTCTCGAGGCCGACCTGTGCATCTTCGACGAGGAGCTGACCGGCATCCAGGCCCGCAACCTCGAGGCCGTCCTCGGCGTGAAGGTCGTCGACCGCACCTCGCTGATCCTCGATATCTTCGCCCAGCGCGCCTCGAGCGCGGAGGGCAAGCTGCAGGTGGAGCTGGCCCAGCTGCAGTACCGTTCTGCGCGGCTGATCGGCGCGTCGGCGAGCCTCTCGCGGCTCGCGGGCGGCATCGGCACGCGCGGCCCGGGCGAGAGCAAGCTGGAGATCGACCGCCGCCGGATCCGGGAGCGCATCACCGACCTGCGCCGCCGCCTCGACGAGGTGGAGCGCCAGCGCACCGTCCGCAGGAAGAACCGCGAGAAGAACGGCGTGCCCACGGTGGCCCTCGTCGGCTACACCAACGCCGGCAAGTCGACCCTCCTCAACCGCCTCACCGGGTCGGACGTCTACGTCGAGGACCAGCTCTTCGCCACCCTCGACGCGGTGAGCCGCCGTGCGGAGACGAAGGAGAAGACCCCCTACCTGCTGGTGGACACGGTCGGCTTCATCCGCAAGCTGCCGCACACCCTGGTCAGCGCCTTCCGCTCCACACTGGAGGAGGCCGCCGGGGCGGACGTCCTCGTGATCGTGGCGGACGGGGCCTCGGAGGAGGTCTCCGGCCAGCATGACACGGTGGAGTCCGTGCTCGAGGAGCTCGGCGCGTCCGACCAGCCGCGGGTGGAGTGCGTGAACAAGGCGGACCTGGGCGAGGCCCTGCGCGTGCCGCCCATCCCGGGGATCCTCCGCATCAGCGCCCGCACCGGCGAAGGCCTGGAGGAGCTGAACGCCGCCATCGCCGCGGCCCTGCAGAAGACCACGGTCACCGCGACGGTCTTCCTCCCCTTCGCGCGCGGCGGCGACCTGCAGCGGATCCGCGCCGCGGGCCGCGTGACCGATGAGCGCTACACCGACGAGGGCACGGTCCTGACCCTCGTCCTCCCCGCCGCCGAGCGCGACCGCATCCTCGCCCGCTACGGGGCGGAGGTCTTCCGGGTGCCGGGGGAATGAACAGATTTAGCGTAAAACTGCCTCCGCTGCTCATCTGTTGCGACGAACAAACGTTCCGATTGACGGGATCGGGGGACCGCTGTAATATTCATTTTACTTTCCTGTCATGGTTGTGCAATATATGTGCGCGGGGAAGCGATTTCCGACCGGAAGGGGGGGAGGGCCATGCGGCGGGTGTTCTGCCTGCTGGCGGCAGCGCTGATCTTGTGGACGGCGGCCGCGTCCGCGATGACGCTGCCCTCCGGCCTGAAGGAGATCGGGGAGGAAGCCTACGCGGGCCTCCCGGTCACGGAGATCGAGCTGCCCGACGGCCTGCAGCGCATCGGCCCGCACGCGTTCTCGACGCGGTCCCTCCGCTGGGTGAAGATCCCGGCATCGGTCAATTACATCGCCCCGACGGCCTTTGACGGCACGGCGGGCGATTTCTGTGCCCGGGTGGAGAAGGGCAGCTACGCCGAGCAGTGGTGCATCGATCATGGAATCGCGTACGACAACGGCGGGATCGTTTACGAGACCCCGGCCGTCACCGCGCTCTCCTTCTCGCAGCAGGGGGCGAAGTACATCGGCACCCCGTACAGTGTGCTGGACTGCCAGGCCTTCGTCGAGGTCTGCCTGCGCGACGCGGGGATCAACAAAAACCTCGCCGGCAGCAACGCCTGGTACCGCCAGATGGACTGGACCGGCACGCCGGAGGAGTGTGTAGCCCTCTTCGGCACGGTCCCGAAGGGCGCCTTCCTCTTCATCCACGCCTACGACCACGGAGAGCCGCTCAAATACTGGGCCGACGGCCTCGGCAACGCCTCCCACATCGGCATCTGCACCGGCACGGGTCTCGGCGCGATCCACTCCAGCTACTCCCGCTACGGCGTCTACGAGTCGAGCTTCCGCAACCGGACGATCAACGGCGGCTGGAACCGTGTCGGCCTGTGGAAGGAACTGGATTACGGCGAGGAGATCAATACCTGGTTGAGGACTCACTGACACATGAAAACAAACCGCACCTCGCGATGGGGTGCGGCTTTTTGCAGCGAAAGAACAGGAGTCTTCACGAAAAACCCGGAAAACCATTCAGGAGAGGTTCCGCGCTCTGCGGAGCGCGCCAGGGGCTTTCCGATCGCCCCTGGACCCTTCGGGATGCCCTCTTTCTTGTCTGGTATTGAGTTAAAGTAATGTTGATATAAGAACCTTACTATACCAAAGCCTACCATTCATGGGACGGCCCCGAAGGAGTCCAGAGGGCGATCGGAAAGCCCTCTGGTGCGCCCGCAGGCGCATTCCTTTTCTGCGAAATGATCTGTCAGAGTGAACGGAAAGGATTCCGCGCTCTGCGGAGCATGAGACGGGGGCGCAGCAAGCGGCGCCCCTACACGAATGGCTGGCAACTCTTCGTTTTCCAGCTTTACATATCTTCTTGTAGGGGCGCCGCTTGCCGCGCCCTGTGCATCCTTCCTCCGGTGCGCCCGCAGGCGCATTCCCCAATAATGCCGGGGCCCCGTTTCCGTTACCCCTCTCTCCGCTGCCTCCTCCTGATGATCAGCATAAGCCCCGCGCCGGCGAGGGCCGCGAGGAGGCTGATCCATTGGGAGGATGACAGCGGCCCGTGGATGCCGCGTTCGGGGTCGCCGCGGAGAAACTCTACACCGAAGCGGATCGCCGCGTAGCCGAGAAGGTAGGCCGCAACGACCGCGTACTTCGGCCGTTCTCTCTTTGTATACAGCGTCAGCGCGAGAAAGAGAAACAGGTTGAGCAGGGACTCGAGCGGCTGGACCGGAAAGTAGCTGCCCGCGGGCGGGTTGCCCTCCCAGCCCGGGATCACCCGATAGTGCACGGCGAGGGGGCCGTCCCAGGGGATCCCGTGGCAGCAGCCCGCCAGGAGGCATCCGATCCGCCCGATCGCGTGCCCGAGGGGGATCACCGGCACGACGGCCTCCGAGTAGAGCCGGAAGTCGAGGCGCATCAGCCGCAGGGCGAGAGCGCCGGTCACCAGGCCGAGGATCAGCCCCCCGTAAAACACCAGGCCGCTCCGCTCGACGATCACCCGGAGGAAGCCGATGCTCCGGATATCGCGCCCGAGCGCCGGGAACCCGCCCGGGTAGGTCGTGACGAGGTAGCCGAGCTTCGCCCCGACGACGCCCGCGGCGTTGACCGCGGCGATCAGGACGGCAAGGCGCACCAGATCCCCGCCGCGCCTGTGCACCCGCAGGCAGGCCAGGCCCGCCGCGCACGCCAGCCCGAGCGAGATCATCAGCCCGTAGGCATAGAGCTTCACCCCGCCGAGCGTGAAGAATGGATACAGTGCGCTCACCCCCTCTCCGGCCCGGCCCCGCCGGCCCTCTTCAGCCTCCACTCTACCACACAAAATGAGCAATGGCAAGCCCGCCCGGATCCCGCCGCGGCCTCCGCCCGCACATCCGAAAACCCGCGCCGCGCAAGGCCCGGACACATTGTGTACCCGCATTGTATTCGGACTGTATTTTGTGGCTTGACAAAGTTAAATACGATTGGTATAATGCAGAAAAAGACAGTGAATCCTCCCAGCGGAGACATCCGGAGGTCTTTGCGTGAGCGGAAAGCTGTCTTTCTGACCCCGTTCACAACCCGGTATCGGGTTGGAAAAAGAAAAAGGAGGAACCTTAGAATGAAGAAACTCCTGGCTCTGGTTCTCGCTCTTGCGATGGCTCTGTCCCTCGTGGCTGTGGCCTCCGCTGAGGAAGCGAAGGATCTGCCCCGCAACGAGACCGTCTACTTCGGCGGCCAGCAGTGGGGCACTGTTGTTGGCTCGAACCCCCTGAGCTCCACCAACAACAACGGCCTGGGCGTTGCGGCCAACCCCCGCGGCTCCCGTACCATCATGTTCGAGACCCTCTACATGTACAACATGCTGGACGGCCAGCTCTATCCGCTGCTGGCTGACGGCGAGTATGTGTGGAACGAAGACATGACCGAGTGCACCGTGAAGATCAAGGAAGCGGCGTACTGGTCCGATGACGAGCCCGTGACCGCCAAGGACGTTGCGGCGACCTGGGAAGCCTGCAAGTTCGTCAACAACGGCACCTACACCTCCTATGCCGCCTATATCGACGCCATCGAGGCCGTTGACGACCAGACCGTCGTCTTCAAGTGCGCGCTGAACGACGAGGGCAAGCCCGTCAACCCGCTGCAGATCCTCCAGTTCTTCTCCGGCGTGTACATCTGCCAGGAAGCCTGGCTGGCCACCCTCTTCGAGCGCAATGGCAATGATGCCGCTGCGATCCTCGCTGACGAGGCGTGGGACGTCGTGTACTCCGGCCCCTACACCAACTACTTCCACAATGACCAGCTGGTCGCCTTCGTCCGCAATGACAACTATTGGGGACAGGACGAGTCCATGTGGGGCAAGCTGCCTGTGCCGAAGTATCTGGCTCATGGCCTCTATGCCGACAATGACGCCACCCTGGTTGCCTTCAAGGCCGGCGACATCGACTGCAACCAGCAGTTCATCGCCAACGTGCAGAACCTCTGGCTCGTGGACAATCTGCCGATTTCCACCTACATGAGCGAGGCTCCCTATGGCCTGTGCGCCACGATGCCCACCGCCTGGCTGAACATGGAGAACGAGTTCCTCCAGAACGTCGCCATCCGCAAGGCCATCGCCTGGGCCACCGACTATGACTCCATCATCGCCAACGCCATGACCAACCAGTCCCCGAGCTTCTCCGACGTGCCGCGTTCCGTCATGAACCCGACCGACGGCGAGCAGGCCATGTATGACCACGAGGCCGTGAAGGATCTCCAGTGGGCCGGCAACGACATCGAAGGCGCCAAGGCTCTGCTGGACGAGGCCGGCATCGTCGACACCGACGGCGACGGCTATCGCGAGCTGAACGGCAAGAAGGTCACCCTGAATGCGTGCTGCCCGAACGGCTGGACCGACTGGCAGGCCGCCATGCAGACCGTTGCCGAAGCCGGCCAGAAGATCGGCCTCGACATCCAGACCTACTATCCCGAGTGGTCCGTGTACCAGACCGTGTACACCAAGGCCTCCCAGACCGAGTATGACATCTTCATGCAGTCTCCGGCCGGCGCGCAGCCCGCTTCTCCCTGGGCCCGTGTCCGCGCTCTGATGAGCTCTGAGTTCCTGGGCCAGGACAACAACTGGAACGGCAACTTCGGCCACTACAAGAATGACCGCATCGACGAGATCCTGAAGCTGATCCCGCTGACCTCCGATCCCGAAGAGCTCAAGGCCCTCTACACCGAGGCCACCGAGATCTACCTGACCGAGGTCCCGAGCTTCTCCCTCATGTATCGTCCTGAGCAGTTCCACGCTGTGAACGAGTCTGTCTGGACCGGTTATCCGGTGGCTGGCGACGGCCTGAACATCCCGCCGTCCAACCTGACCGACGGCTACGGCATCGCGGCGCTGTACTATCTGCGCAACGTTGACTGATTATCCATGAGGCGCGGCCATGACCTGTCATTGGCGGGTCATGGCCGCCTTTTCGTAGGAAGGGGGAATACGGGTGAGTAAGGGAACCAAAAAATACCTGAAGAAGAAAATCTTCTGGTTCGTTGTCACACTCATTGCGGCCATCCTGCTCAACTTCTTCCTGCCCCGTCTGATGCGCGGCGCCGGCACCCAGATGCGTTTTGACTGGGATGTGCGCACCGCTGCGACGGACGAGCTCGGCTACGGGCCGGAAGTGGATCTTGATAAATGGAACGAAACCTACGACCGGATCGCGAAGGAAAAGGGCGTCTACAAGGACCGCAGTGACGTCTCCATCGTCAACCTGGTCAACAAGCGCGTCATCAGCCAGGTCGTGGACAAGACCTACTGCGACGCGTGGGTGGAGGACTATGACCGGATCGAAAAGGATCTGGGCCGCGACGGCGGCATGCTCGGCGAGCTGTGGGGCTTCATCCGTCACATCTTTGACGGCACCTTCGGCAAGAGCACGAGCACGACTCGCTATCCGAACACGGTTTCCTCCATCATTTCGGAAGGCATCATCTGGACCCTGTGCCTGCAGATCCCGGCCATCCTGGTTGGCTGGATCCTGGGCAACCTCCTCGGCGCCGTGGCGGCCTACCGCCGCAAGGTGTGGGACAAGGCGGTCATGCCTGCCTCGCTCTTTGTCAGCGCCATCCCGGCCTTCGGCTCGGCCGTGATCCTGCTGGTGGTCTTCGGCATCACGCTCAAGTGGTTCCCGGCCAACCGCGCTTACGATCCGGGCCTGATCCCCGCTTTCAGCTGGAAGTTCATCAGCAACGTGCTGTGGCACTATCAGCTGCCGTTCTGGTCCATCGTGCTGATCTCCATCGGCGGCCAGGCTGTCGGCATGCGCTCGATGTCCATCTATGAGCTGAACGCGGACTACGTCAAGTACAGCCGCTTCCTCGGCATCAAGGACGGCCGCATCGTCCGCTACGTGTTCCGCAACGCCATGCTGCCCCAGGTCACCGGTCTGGCCATGTCCATCGGTGCATCCATCGGCGGTGCGCTGGTGGCCGAGACGATCTTCAGCTATCCCGGCCTTGGTATGAAAATGTACTCGGCCATCTCCGAAAACGACTATAACACGGTGTCCGGCATCGCGCTGATCATCACCATCATGGTGCTGATTGCCGCCTTCCTGCTGGATCTGATCTACGCCGTGATCGACCCGCGCGTCAAAGCTGCGCAGTTTGACTGAGGAGGTGGATGAGAATGAATAAGGAAAAAGTCAACGTCTTCCGCTCTCCACGGTTCTATTTCAGTCTGCTGATCGGCGGCCTGATCGGCGGTTTCATCGGCAGCACCATCGGCGGCGTGGCCGGCATCCTTCTCGGACTGCTGCTCAGCGGCCTGCTCGGTGTGCTGATCGCCAATCCTGAGGACTATCAGGAAAGCGCGATCGCCGGCCTTGTGGCTGCGCTCCTGGCCGACGCCATGATCCTCATCTTCATGAAGAAGCCCGACTTTCCCTTGGTGGCCGCCCTGTTCGTGATGGTGCTCGGCGCCATTGTCCTGGGCACCGCGGGCGGCATCGCCGCGCACTACATCCGCAGCAGCCACACCATGCAGAACGTCTTCCACTCCCCCAGGTTCGTGGTGGGCTTCACCATCTTCGCGATCGTCGTGCTGACCGCGCTGATGTATCAGAACCTCGACAACCGCGGCGTCACCGCCATGGGGACCTACGGCGACGGCTTCCTCAAGCCCGGCCAGTACTTCTCCATCTATGACGCCAACATCTCCGCCTTCAACTCGACGACCAAGCACAGGGTCGTCCTGCCCGAGGCGGAGGAGACCCGTCACGAGGCGTACCTGCCCGAGTCCGAGCGCCAGGTCATGGTGGAGTACCTCGCCATGAAGTACGCCTACGGCGCGGGCTACATCGTCAAGTCCGACAAGTACGAGAACAACGACGCCAAGACCGGCAAGGCCGCCGGCATGGCCCGCGACCTCGATCTTGACCTCGAAGCCCTGCTGCTCGAGCAGGAAGCGAAGAAGCAGCAGCTGGTCGGCGACATCGAGACCCTCACCGCGGAGCTCGAGGATCCCAGCGTCTCCGAGGGCCAAAAGAAGACCAAGACAAGGAAGCTCAACAACTTCCAGAAGCAGCTCGACGAGGAGATCCCCGCCGAGATCGAGCGCCTGAACGACCTGCGCACCAAGTGGATCACGCTGCAGGACGCCGTCACGCTGTGGACCGAGGCGACGGGCCTGTCCGCCGCCCAGCAGCACCGCGTACAGCTCCTGAGGGAGTGGGACTTCAACTACACGCAGGTGGTCGCGATCACCGGCAAGCCCACCGAGGAGCAGCGCGCGATGTACGGCCTGCCCGAGAGCGCCCTCAACGGCACCAACTTCATGACCAAGGTCATGGAGCTCAAGGGCACCGACACGCAGCACTACGAGCGCATCAACAAGGCCCTGAAGATCGACCCGAAGGGCACGATGACCTACACCCAGATCGGTGAGAGCGCCTCCATCGAGAAGCAGCCGATCCAGCTGACCGACTTCACCTCCGTGGGCGAGGTCGCCAACGCGATCACCTTCCCGCTCGGCACCGACAACGCCGGCCACGACATGCTCCTCCGTCTGGTGGACGCGACGGGCAAGTCCCTGCTGATCGGCCTGCTGGCCGGCAGCGTGGCGACGCTGCTGGGTCTGCTGGTCGGCCTGCTGGCCGGCTATGTGGGCGGCCTGGTGGACGACATCCTCACCTTCATCATGAACATCTTCACGGTCATCCCCGGCTTCGTGCTGATCATCATCATCTACAACGCCGTGGACAAGGCGCAGCGCGGTATCCTGCTGTGCGGCCTGATCATCGGCTGCACGAGCTGGGTCTGGACGGCGCGTTCCGTGAGATCGCAGGTCATCTCCCTGCGCAACCGCGACCACGTCAACCTGTCCAAGCTCTCCGGCCACAGCCTCTTCCGGATCATCCTGACCGACATCCTGCCCTACATCGCCTCCTACGTGGTGATGGCGTTCATCCTGCAGGTGTCCTCCGGCATCCTGGCTGAGGCGCAGCTGTCCATCCTGGGCCTGGGCCCGAACGAGGCGAAGGACGGCGCGACCCTGGGCCTGCTGATGAACTGGGCCAAGCTCTTCGGCGCGTATACCTCCAGCAACGCCTGGTGGGCATACTTCCCGGTCATCGGCACGATCGCCCTGATCTCCTTCTCCCTGAACCTGATGAATACCGGCCTCGACCAGGTGTTCAACCCGACCCTGCGTGATTGAGGAGGTGGCATGCAATGGCTAAGAAAATCCTTGAGGTCAAAGAACTGACCACCAAGTATATCACGAGACAGGGTGAGGACGTCTACTCCGTCGACCATGTGTCCCTCGACATCGAGGAAGGCAAGAGCCTGGGCATCGCGGGCGAATCCGGCTGCGGCAAGTCCACCCTCGCCCTCTCGCTGATGGGCTACTACTTCGCCCCGCTGCACTACACCAGCGGCGAGATCATCATCGACGGCAAGAACATCACGGGCCTGGACCCCGACGTGGTCCGCAAGACGGTTCTCGGCTCCGAGGTCGCCTACATCCCGCAGGCCGCCATGAACGCCCTGAACCCCACCCGCAAGGTTGGCAAGTTCATTGAGGACGTCATGAGGGCCCACGACATCAAGATGAGCCCGAAGGAGATCCGCGAGATGGCCGAGCAGCGCTTCGCCCTCGTCGGCCTGCCCGTGGAGGCGCTGGACAAGCACTCCGTGGAGCTCTCCGGCGGCATGCGCCAGCGCGTCGTCATCGCCGTTTCCACCATCCTGAACCCCAAGGTCCTGATCGCCGACGAGCCGTCTTCCGCCCTGGACGTCACCAGCCAGAAGATGGTCATCAAGATGCTCAAGGACATGATGCACATGGGTCTGGTGAAGAGCATGATCTTCATCACGCACGAGCTGCCCCTGCTCTACAACGTGACGGACGACATCATGGTCATGTATGCCGGCCAGATCGTGGAGCGCGGCTCGGCCAAGGAAATGGTCTTCGACCCGATCCACCCCTACAGCCGCGGCCTGATGAAGTCGATCCTCGTGCCTGAGGAAGGCACCCGTGACGTCAAGCTGACCGCCATCCCCGGCACACCGCCGAACCTGAAGCATCCGCCGGCCGGCTGCCGTTTCGCGGACCGCTGCCGTTACGCGACCGCCAACTGCCGCTTCCAGGCCATGCCGATCGTCGAGTTCGACAACGGCCGCACCTATCGCTGCGGGCATTCCGTGGAGCATCTGAGGGAGGTGTACGCAAGTGAAGAAGAATGAACCCGGGAAGACCAACCTCACTAAGCCCACTGACCGCGACACGGTCGTCGACGACCGCGAGAGCGTATCCTTCGGTCAGGACCGCAACAAGGACTTCTCGCAGGAACCCCTGTGCCTGAGCGGCAAGGGCGTCACCCGCGTCTTCCACACCGGCAAGGTGACCACGGTGGCCGTGGACCATGTGGACTTTGAGTTCCATAAGGGCGAGCTGATCTCCATCGTCGGCGAGTCCGGCTCGGGCAAGACGACGCTGTCGAAGATGCTGCTGGGTCTGCTGGAGCCGACTGAAGGCGAGATCTTCTTCCACGGCAAGCCCAGGGATATCTCCTCCGGCGCCAAGAAGCGCGAGTACTGGAAGGGCATTCAGGCCATCTTCCAGGATCCGTTCTCCAGCTACAACCAGTTCCACAAGATCGACGCGGTGCTCGACGACTGCATCAACATGCGCGGCGGCAAGCACCTGTCCAAGGAACAGCGCTACGACATGAAGACGGAGGCCTGCTCCTTCGTCAACCTGAAGTACGCCGAGCTGACCAACAAGTATCCCTTCGAGCTGTCCGGCGGCCAGATGCAGCGTCTGATGATCGCCCGCATCTTCCTGCTCAAGCCCGACATCCTGCTGGCCGACGAGCCCACGTCGATGATCGACGCCTGCTCCCGCGCCACGATCCTGGACATGCTGCTCAAGCTGCGCAACGAGACCGGCATGACGGTTATCTTCATCACCCATGACATCGGCCTGGCCTACTACATCTCCGACGCCGTGTACATCATGGAGCACGGCAAGTTCGTGGAGGCGGGCAAGCCCGACAAGGTGATGCTGACCCCCGAAGCCCCGTACACGAAGCGCCTGATCAGCGACGTCCCGAAGATCCACGAACCCTGGGATCTTTCCACGGTTGGCTGAACCGTTCCCCCCCTTCCCGGCTGCCGCCCGAGTACCGGGCGGCAGCCTTTTCGAGGGGAGGGGGAAAGCGGCCCTTCACGTTTAGTAAGGGAAATCCGTTGAAGAGGGAATGCGCCTGCGGGCGCACCAGAGGGCTTTCCGATCGCCCTCTGGACTCCTTCGGGGCCGTTCCGTTAAAGACATGCTTTGGGAAATGTAAGTGAAGAAACCTCTCTGTCACTGCGGCGACATCTCCCCTTTCAGGGGAGACAGGGGGCAGAAAGTTACCCAAACCCCCCGAAAGGGGAGGGGGACCGCGGCGGCGGTGGAGAGGTTCCCTGTGCAGGCTTTGCCGATCACGACGCTCAAAGATGCGATCCCAAAGGGTCCAGGGATTCGGAGCGCCCGGAAAACTGTCCGGGGGACAGTTTTCAGCGGAGAATGGGCGGCAGCCCCGGATCGATCGGAAAGCCCCTGGCGCGCTC
>JAFRPG010000063.1 GCA_017429265.1 Clostridia bacterium
CACGGAAAGTTCGGGAAAACCATATGGGAGAGGGTTCGCGCTCTGCGGAGCGCGCCAGGGGCTTTCCGATCGCCCCTGGACCCTTCGGGATCGACTCTTTCTTGTTTGGCATTTTGTAAAGCAATGTTGATAAACGAACCTCACATTGCCAAAACCTTTCTTACCGGGACGGCCCCGAAGGTGTCCTGTGGGCGATCGGAAAGCCCTCTGGTGCGCCTGCAGGCGCATCCCCTCATCAACGAAGTTTCCCTAACGAAATGTGAAGAGCATTTATACCGGTGCGATGGCGATGATCTGCTTGTCGTGGTAGGTGACGCGGACCCGCTGTCCCCGCTCCAGCTGCGGCGGTGTCTTTTCGCAGTCGAAGTAGAAGCGCCTGTCGTAGTCCCAGCCCTTCTCATCCGTCTGGATCAGGCTGACCGCGCGGTAGCGGACGCCGTCGATCTCGCTGATCTCGTCCTCGATCCCGGCCCAGACGCCCTCTGTCTCGTGGCGCAGGCCGTCGAGCATGTCGGTGAGATGACGCTCATAGCGGCGCAGCGGGAACAGGAAGAGGCCGTCGGCCAGGATGAGCCAGACCGCGCAGAGGCTGCCGCTGACATAGCAGACCGTCTCAAACATCCGGAGCCGCGCGTTGCCCTCGGCATCGTGGATGGACATGTTTCTCGCCTGCGACAGCCGCAGTATCAGCGCAGCAAGGAAGAGCACCAGCAGCACAAAAGCGGGCAGGATCACCGCGATCCTCCGTTTGGTCAGCTGCCTGCGCAGAGCCGTGCGTTCCTCTTCCGTGTACATGGTCCATCCACCTCCGCCTGCATCATACGCCGTCGGGCGCGGCGTGTCAAGCGCTCATGGGACGTCGATGCCAGTCATTTCCTTCCACTTCTTGCGGATCGTCTTCTGGTTGGCGACACCGTAGTTGGGGTCATTCTTCATGCACTCCTCCATGTCGCGGAGGAAATGGACGCACAGATGGCCGTTGAAGCCGTTGTCCTTGATGGAGCCGGACAGGTGCGGCATGTCGTGGGTCGAGCCGAGGACCCAAACGCCGCTGGGCAGGCGCACATAGACCGCCTTCTGATCCCAGGTGTTCCGGTTGCCGAAGGCGCGCACCATGATCTGGGTGTCCTGGAGGGTCAGGGGCTCCGCGTCGCAGTGGCGCCCCCGCGAGAGGATCCGCAGGTTCCACGCCAGGCCGGTCGCCGGATCGTACACGAGGAGGGTCTGACCGTTCTTCAGCGTGGGCTTGACCTCGTTGAACCAGTGGAGCAGCTTGACCTGGCCCGCAGACGGACCCGCGAACGAGCCGGCCCCCGCGGGCAGCGGCGTGATATCCGGGCCGGGACCGGCGCAGTTGCCGGAGTAGAGGATCGCGAGGGTGTTGGGTCCCGCGATGCCGTCCACATAGAGGCCGTTGCGCCGTTGGAAGGCCTCCACCGCGCTGCGGGTCATGCTGTCGTACTTCCCGCCGGTGCCGACGCTGTAGCCGAGCTTGAGCAGGGCGTTCTGGAGTTTGGTCACGGCGCTGCCCGTGCTGCCGAAGGTCAGGTATTTGTCGGCGGACTCCTCGATCGCCTGCGGGTCCGGCTTGAGCGTCGCGGCGGGCTGGGCCGCCGGCGCGTCGGCCGCGAAGAGGCGGGCCAGGGTCTTCGGCCCCGCGATGCCGTCCGCGTAGAGACGGCAGGCCGTCTGGAATGCGGTCACCGCAGCCTGCGTGGCGGAGCCGTAGACGCCGTCCGCCGTGCCGTGGAAGAAGCCCAGCTGGGCCAGGCGCGTCTGGAGGGTGCGCACGTCGCTCCCGCTGCTGCCGGACTGCAGGGTCCGGGTCGGGATGCCCGGCACGGTCGACGCCGGGGCGGGGGTCACGGCCGGCGCCTGGGTCGGCTTCGCGGTCGCCTGTCCGCCTGTCTCCGCGCCCCGCAGAGCCTTCGAGGCGGCCTCGGACGTGTTGCTGCCGCCGAGCCGCGCCTCGATCGCCAGCAGGGTCTGCTGACCGGCCTTGCCGTCCCGCGTGAGACCCGCGCTGCGCTGGAAGTCCGAAACCGCGTTGCGCGTTCCGGGGCCGTATTTGCCGTCGAGCAGGCCGGAATAGAAGTTCAGCCTGAGCAGGGCCGCCTGCAGGAGCTGGATGCGCCGTCCGGTCTGTCCCGGCTCCATCTTTCTGTAATTTCCGCCGAACCAGCCGTCCGCCACACCGCCCGACCGCTTCGGGACCGGGGTGGCCTTCGCCGCCTGGGATGCTCCGTACAGCTTCGCGAGCGTGCCGCTTCCGGCGATGCCGTCCACCTTCAGGCCGTTGCGCCGCTGGAAGGTCCGGACGGCCGCCTCCGTGGCGGGGCCGAACTTGCCGTCCGCCCTGCCGCTGAGGTAACCCTGGTCGATCAACGCCTGCTGCATGCGCCGGACCTCCGCCCCGGAGTCCCCCGGGCGGAGCTTGGGATAGGTCTCGGCGCCGGCCGTCATCACGGCCAGCCACGCGCCCAGGATCAGGATGAGCGCGGCGAATACGGTTCTTCTTCTGTTCATCTTTGCGTCCTCCACCCACGCGGATCAGATTCCGCTGCCGTCGTAGAGAGTATAGCAGAGGCGGTATATTTTGTAAATAAGTATGACGGTTTTGTTACAAGTATACTACATTTAGTATTTATCGCTGTGTGTCCTCCGCGGCGGAAAGTACGTCCGCCGGTGTCCGCGCGAGGCGGGCGGCCCCGTTCTCCAGCAGTTCCTCCGCGCTGCGGTAGCCCCAGCACGCGCCCACCGCCCGCATCCCCGCGGCGTTGGCGCAGGTCATGTCCACGCCGGAGTCGCCGACATAGAGGAATTCCCCGGGTTCAAAGCCGAGTTCCGCCGCGATGGCGAGGGCCGCCGTCGGATCCGGCTTGACCGGCACGCCCGGGCGCTGTCCCCGGACACAGGCGAAGGCCGTTTCCGGAAAGAAGTGTCCCACCACCCGCTTTGTGTCGGCGTCCGGCTTATTGGACAGCACACACAGGGCGATGCCGCGGTCCGCGAGGCCGCGCAGCAGTTCCGCGATCCCCGGATAAGGCTGCGTCGCGACCAGGCTGTGCCGCCCGTACCATTCCTGATAGTCCTTCAGCACCGCTTCGGCCAAATCCTGCCGCTCCCGCACGCAGCGGGACGCCAGCACCCTGGCGCCGTTGCCGACCAGCATCCGGTAGGCCTCCCGCGGCCATTCCGGCAGGCCGTGCAGGCGCAGCGCCCGGTTCATCGCGCCGCTGATATCGGTCAGGGTGTCGGTCAGCGTTCCGTCGAGGTCAAACAATGCCGCTCTGATCATACCGTTTCTTCCTCACTGTCATTCGTTTCCCGCCAGAAGTCTTCCAGCAGCGTCTTCGGGTCCCCGTCGCGCAGCTGCCAGTGCGGCGGGCAGAGCGCCGCATAGCCCGGCTGACCGTACCGGTCGTCGAGCAGAAGGGCCGCGCCGCGGTCGGTCTCCGTGCGGATCACCCGTCCCACCGCCTGGGCCACCTTCTGCATGCCCGGCAGCTGATAGGCGTAGAGGAAGCCCGGCCTGCCGCGCTCTTCGTGCCAGGCGCGAAGGGTGTCGCGGAAGATCCCCACCTGCGGCAGTCCCACGCCGACCACGGCCACGCCGTCGAGCGCGTCCCCCGGCAGATCGATCCCCTCCGCAAACACTCCGCCCAGGACACACAGGCCCAGGCAGGCCTCTCTCTTCTCCCGGAAAGGCTCCAGAAAGGCCTCCCGCTCCGGGATCCCCATGCTCCGGTCCTGCGCCCGGTACGGCACCGCCAGCCGCTCCGCCACGAGCCTGAGATAGGCATAGCTCGGGAAAAAGGCCAGATAGCGCCCCCGGTGCGCCCGCACCAGCGTCTCCAGCGCCGCCGCGATCGCTTCCGCCGTCTGCTCCCGCGCCTTGTAGCGCGTGTTCACCGGGCAGCGGACGATCAGGAGGTTTTCCGGCGGAAAGGGCGACGGCACCGAAAAGCACGCGTCCTCCTCCCCGCCGCCCAGGAGCCTGCGCGTGTCGTCGAGGGGGTGCAGCGTCGCCGAAAAGCAGACGGTCCCGCGCATGTGGGCCGTCACACGCGCGAAGTACTCCCCCACCTCCATCGCCCGGAGGGAGAGGGTCCGCGCATTGGGCTTCCCCTGCCAGATCACGCAGGGCTCACCGTCCCCGGACCGCATCGCCCGCACAAAGCCCATCACATCGCTGACGGCGTCCGGCAGGCCGCCGGGCAGATGCTCCCGCTGCGCGTCCAGCCAGGCGTCGAGCAGGCCCTCCGACCCCTCCGCCACGCTCTGCGGGATCTCCGCCAGCAGGCCCTCCTCCGCGTCCTCGGGGACGGGCAGGTCCGTCAGGGCGTTGATCAGACGAGTCAGGGCTTTGTAGAGCGGGTGTTTCCGCCCGACATGCCGCCCGGTCTCCTGCCGGAGCCGGCGCAGGGCCGCCCCGTCCACGCTCCCCGAGAGCATCGCCCGCACGCGGTCGGGCAGGTTGTGGGCCTCGTCGATCAGCAGGGTCACCGGCTTCGGCCGGTCGAAGACCCGGTGGATGTGCACCGTCGGATCCAGGGCATAGTTGTAGTCGCAGATCACAAGGTCGGCCAGTTCGCAGAGGCTGAGGCTGAACTCGAACGGGCAGAGGAGGAAGCGGTCCGCTGTCGCTCGGATGGCCTCCGGCGACCAGTCCCCGAGGCCCATCATCTCCTCGACGGCCGCCGTATCGCGCAGGTAATGCCCCTTCGCCCGCGGGCACACGTCCGGATGGCAGACGCCGCCCTCCGGGCACTGGCGCTCCTTCGCGTCGAGGGTCAGCACCCGCAGGCACAAGGGCTGCTCGCGCATCCTTGCCACGGCGTCCAGCGGCCCCTGGCGCTGGGTTGTGCGGGCCGTGAGATAGAAGACCTGGTCCGTGCAGCCGTCCGCGAGGGCCTTCACCGCCGGGAAGACGGCGGCCGCGGATTTCCCGGTCCCTGTTGGCATGGAGGCGAAGAGCCGCCGTCCGCGCACGATCGCCGTGTAGACCTGGGCCGCCATCTCCCGCTGACCGGCCCGCCAGGAGCCGAAGGGAAAGCGCAGGGCCCGCAGGCTCGCGTCCCGCTGCCGCTCGTGCCGGCGGATCAGGTCCCGCCGCCGGAGCCACGCCCCGAGCAGCGGCGTGAAGACGTCCCCGCACGCGGCGGCGCTCATCTCCTCCGCGAAGCAGGCCCGCTCCCGGCCCTCCCGGGTCACGTAGACCACGCGCACGTCCACGCGTTCCAGCCCCCGGGTCGCGCAGAGGATGTGGCCGTAGACGACGGCCTGCGCGCGGTGAGCCGGATCGGGCGCCACCGGCGGAAGGCTCCCCTGCCAGAGCTTGATCTCCTCCACGCAGGGGATCTCCCCGTCGAGGAAGGCATCCATCCGCCCGGCGATGAGGAGACTCTCCCCGTCCTCCAGCGGCACCTCAAGCTGCAGCGGGACCTCCGCCTGCCAGTCGCCTCCGAGCAGGGCCTGGCGCGCCTTGTGGCCGAGGGTCCCCTCCTGCATGTCGCGCAGGGAGCCGACCGGGGCGATGTCCTCGCCGTGCAGGGTGAATTCCACCAGACCGCGGACCGAGATCCTCTCCTGCGTCATCCGCCCCGCCTCCTCTCCGTTTCCCGCGCCGTTGGAAAAGAGTGCAACCGGCCGGCTGCACTCCATGGATATCTCACAGATCGTCGATCTTGTCGAGGGCTTCCTGCTGGGCCTTCAGCAGGTCCGCGAAGCGTGTGCGGTAGTCCGCCGCGCTCTTGCGCAGAGCCTCGACCTTCTGGGTCAGGGTGTCACGCTCCTCCGAGAGGCTGCCCAGCTGCTCCTTCGCCTTCTCCTCCGCCTCGCTGACGATGAGCTCAGCCTGCTTCTTCGCCTCCGCGATCGTCTCGTTCCTCACGCGGGCGGCCATCTCGAGGATGCTGAACAGCTCGGCGTTGGAATCGGCCTGCGGAGCGGGCTGCGCGGGACTCTTTGTCTCCGGCTGCGGGGCGGGCTGCACGGGCCGCAGCACCGTGCTCACGGGCGCCGGCGCGGCGGCGGGAGCGGGCTGTGCGGGTCTCGGTGCGGGCCGGGCCGCGGCGGCCTGGGCGTCGCGCAGCTGCGAGCGCAGGGAGGCGATCTCGTTGTTCAGCCGTTCAAGCTCGTCGCAGATCTCGTCGAGGAAGACGTCCACCTCGTTCTGGTCGTATCCGCGCTGCTTGATGGAGAATTCCTTGGTCTCGATCGTGTGGATGGTGATGCGCTCGCTCATTTCCGTCTGTCTCCTTCATCAATGTTTTTGGTTCGCATGAAGAAAGGTCTCGAGGATCACGGGGAGGCGGTCCCTGCGGTTGGGCTCCTGCACTTCGCGCAGGATGACCCTGCCGCGGCCGCGGATGCTGATGACGTCGCCGGGCTGCAGGATGCGGTCGACCCGCTCCTCGGCGCGGTGGCGGACGCTGACGTTCCCCCGGCGGATCTCCTCCGCCGCGGCGCTCCGCGACAGGCGCAGGGCTCCGGCGAGGATGCCGTCGAGGCGCAGGCTGGCCACCGTGTCCCGGACGATCAGGCCCTGCGGCGGGGTGATCTCAGGCGCGGTCTCCAAGGTCTGCGTCCGGATCGCCGTGTGTCCGGCTTCGGTCCACTCCGCCGGAAGGCGAACGGCCAGGGCCGGCAGGCAGCAGACATACGTCCGGTTTTCCTCCGCGATCAGGTCGCCGATATAGCTGCGGTCGGTGCCTAGGGCCATCAGGCTGCCCATCAGAGAGCGATGCTCCGGCTTCGGCGCCCGCGGGCTCCAGGTGACCTCGGTCCACACAAGGGTGAAGACCGGCTCGTCCGCCTCGGGATGGAAGCACACCTGAACGCGCTCGGCGTCGGGGTATCCGCCGTCGAAGGAGGCCGTCACACCCGCCTCACGCGCCGCGTGGACCGCGTCGCCGCTGTCTGCCGCGGGCAGGAAGCGCCCCGGCACCGGACAGTCCAGTCTCGCCGCCCGCATCGCGCCCTCCCGGAAGAGGTCCCGCTCGTCCCTCATCGGATCAGCCTCAGCAGCCGGTTCACGAGCTGGATCATCAGCATCACGGCCAGCGGCGACCAGTCCACGACCCACGCGCGTGCCGGCAGGATCCGCCGCAGCAAGGCGCGTACGGGACCGAGGACAGGCTCCACGATGCGGTCGAGGAGGACGGTCCAGCGGTTGGAGCGGGGATAGACCCAGGACAGGATCACATGGACGAGCAGCAGCAGGGTGTAGAGATGCAGGGCATAGCGGAGGATGCGCAGCGCGATCTGCATGGACGGTTCCTCCCTTTACTCCGGTCCGCGGGTCACTCGGCCGCGCGCGCGCCGCCGAAGACCGGCTGGTGGCGCGGACGGCTGCCGCCGAAGGACGCGCCCTCGGCGCCGGGCCAGCGGACGGCCGCATCCTGTTCGTTCATCTGCCGGATCGACTCATAGGAGATGACCGACACCGTGGCCGGGGCGATCAGATAGATGCTCTTGGCCGAGATGCGGGTGAAGGTGCATTTCATCGTGTAGGCCGCGCCGTAGAGGAGGTCCAGGCAGCGCTGGTTCTCACGCTCATCCTGGATCAGCTCGGTGTTGACGATCACCGTCTCGCCGTTGCGCATGAATTCGATCAGGCGGTAGCAGGTCGCGGCGGACATGGGCTGGGTCAGGCGCTCCACATGGCGGTAGGCCGCGCCGTCATTGCCGACGAAGACATTCGGCATATAGCTCACGTTGTCCGGCAGCGGCTGGGGCTGGACCTGCGGCTCGGCTTCCTCACGGCCGAAGCGGCGGCTCCGCTCCTCGACCGGCTGCGTGGACGCCTGGCCGAACTTGTTCTCGTAGGGCTTGTTCTCCCGCTGGGGGAAGTTCTGACGGTAGGCCGCCTGCTCCTGAGGCTCTGCGGCATAAGCGGACTGCTGGGGCTGAGCGGCATAAGCGGGCTGCTGGGGCTGAGCGGCCCAGCTGCCCTGGGCAGCGCCCGCCATGGCCTGGGGATAGCCCTGCTGGGCATAATTCATCTGCTGGGCGGGCGGCGGATATCCGCCCACCGCGGCGGGCTGCCAGGCCTGCTGGACGGGCGCCTGGTAGCTCATCTGTGCGCCGGTCTGATACCCCGTCTGCCCCGCGTAGGGCGGATAGGAGATCTGGGAGCCGGAGAACTGGTAGCCGACCTGGGAGCCGGACTGCTGATAGGCCATCTGCGCGCCCGAATTGCCGTAGGCCATGTGCGCCCCGGAGGACTGCGCCGCCATCGGCTGGGAAGCGGTATAGCCGGTATAGCCGGGCTGGCCGAACTGCGCGGCCGGTCCGGTGCTCTGGAAGCCCATCGGGGCGGGCTGGGTGGCCCGCCTTGCGGCCGTGCGGCGCATCCGGATCTCTTTCTCCTCCGGACGGTAGCCCGAGTGTCCGCCGCTGGGCAGGTTGGGTTCTTCCGATACGAAGGGGCCCGCCTGGAAGCGGCTGGCAATCGCAGAAAACAGTCTCGATGCTGCCATCGGTTCAGTCTCCTTTATTCATTACAAGTCAGGCCGTCGGATACTGCCTCGGCCCGAGGATCGCGCTGCCGACGCGCACCATCGTCGCGCCGTGGCGGGCCGCCAGCTCAAAGTCGCCGGACATGCCCATCGACAGCTCCCGCATTTCCACATCCTGCACCGCCTCGTCGCGGACGCGCTCGAAGAGCGTGCGCATCCCGGCGAACAGACGGTCCAGCAGCGCCCGGTCCTCCGTGTCCGGCATCACGGCCATCAGGCCGCGCACCGCGATCCCCGGCATCGGCGCGATCTGTCTGAGAAACGGCAAAACCTCCTCCGGCGCTATGCCGCCTTTCTGCGGCTCACCGGCGGGGCTCACCTGCACGAGCACCGGCATGCGGCGTCCGTGCAGTTCTGCCTGACGGTTGATCTCCTCCGCCAGGCTCAGCCGGTCGAGGGAGTGGATCAGGCATACATCCTCTATTATATATTTAACCTTGTTGCTTTGCAAGCGTCCGATCAGGTGAACCTGAAAATTTTCCCCGAGGGCCGGCATCTTGGCGCGGATCTCCTGGACGCGGTTCTCCCCCACGTCGGTCACGCCGAGAGCCCGCAGGGGCAGGATCTCCTCCAGCGGATGCGTCTTGGTCACAGCGATGAGCTTCGGGACCGGCCACCGGCCCTCCGTGGCCCGCTCCAGGCGGCCGCGGACCGACGCGAGTCTCTCCCTCAGCAGAGCTTCCTCCATGGTACCTGTCTCCTTTCGCCGTCCGTGCCGGATCAGAAGAGCCGCACCGTCATGCCCTCGCGCAGGACGTTCTGCAGCGGGGCGATATAGACGTTGTCGCCGTCCTGGCGGATGATGGTGATCGGCACGAAGCGCTCCTCCCCGCCGAAATCAGCTACGACGCCCTGCGTCTCCTTCATCACGCCGTTCTGCTCCACAGGCTGCACGTAGATCGCGCGCCGGGGCACCATCAGGGCGAGCGAGTCATCGCGGACCTCCACGCGGCCGGTGCGCAGGTAGAGCACGTCGGTGACCGGCGAGGTCGCCCGCAGGCAGACCAGCAGTTCGTTGCCGGAGAGGCGCGAGGACTCGACCGTCACGCGGATCGTGTCCATCTGGTTGGCCGAGGTGATCACCATGTCGTAGGTCTGGCCGTCCGCCGGGTGCCAGGTTTTGTCGTCGGCGAGCATCAGGACAGCCCATCCGTTGTCCTTGACCATCCGGTACACCGTGGTCCGGCCCTTGAGGAGGGTTTCCTGCACGGGCTTCTCGCCGTTGAGCATCCGGCGGACCTGCGCGGGTTCGAAATCCCGGTAGGTGTTCATGTTCAGCCCGTACTCAAAGCCGTCGGAATAGAAGCTGACGACAGCCTCCTCGATCGCCTTCTGGCGCTTGGTGTAGGAGTCGATCTTCTGCTCCTGCGCGATCACGTCGTCGTAGAAGCGGGTCAGGCGCTGGTCGTTGGCATAGAGCTCACGGATGTAGGTCTGGCGCTCGTTGATGGCGCGGTTGAGGGCCTGCTCCTGATTCGTCAGGTTGCCGCTGTCCCCGCTCATGATGCGCCGCACCTGCAGGACGGCCTGCAGCACGTTGGAATCGAGCGTGTACCGCCGGCCCTCGATGGTGGTCTCGCTGGTGAGGATGCCCATCTCGTAGTCCCGGATCTGGTCGCGGTACTCCTGCAGGGTGTTGACCTCCTTGGTTGAATAGCCCGCCGCGAAGATCTTGCAGATATCGTTGTTGTAGAAGACCGTCTGTCCCTCGGCGGCGATGTAGTCGACGCTGGTGACGCCTTCGGCGTCATAGGCCGCCTCGTCGCGTACGAAGAGGGCATCGCCGGTGAAGCTGTCGCCCATGGAGGCCGAGCGGATCACGGCCGTCGTCGGCGGCGGCTGACAGGTCGCGGGCCGGATCACGGAAACGATCAGGAAGGCCGCGAAGGCCAAGATGGCCACGGCCAGCACGCCGATCTGCCACAGCTTCAGCCTGTCCCGTCCGCCCTTTCCGGTGGACACATAGCCGAAGCCGGGTCGGGGCGTTTCGCCCTGCTGCGTGTCCTGTCCGGCAGGCTGCGGCAGCGTGACGCCGTTGGTCGTATAGCCCACGGGCGTCTGCGGCCCCGACACGGGCTGTGAAGGACCGGAGAAGCCGCTGCCGCCGAAGCCGGTCTGGCCCGCGCCCGCCCAGGGCATCTGGCCCGTCCCGGGATAAGCCGGGCCGGGGCCGGTCGGGGAGGACGGACCCGGAGCGGCGTACGGCTGCTGTGCGGGTGCCGCGTACGGCTGCTGCCCCTGCGTCTCATATCCCGTGTAGCCGGAGGGACTGCCGATGCCGGTGTAAGTCGGCGGAACGGGCCCCTGAGGTCCGGTCGGCTGCGCGTAGGGGGACTGCGGCTGCCCGCCGTAGGGCTGAGAGGGCATGCCAAAGCCGCCCGCCGTCCCGTTCGGATCGTACGTGCTCATCCGGCCGCCCCCTTTCGTCGTTCAGATCGGCGGATTCAGCCGACGAATTCGGTGTAGATCGCTTCGATCGTGCGCTCGAAGTCCGCGTCGTCCACACCCACGATGATCGACAGCTCGCTGGAGCCCTGGTCGATCATGCGCACGTTGATGTTGGCCCGGCTCATGGCCGAGAAGAGTCTCGCCGCAGTGCCGCAGTTGGACACCATGCCGCGGCCCACGGTGGCGATGATCGCCATGTGGTCGTGGATGGAGAGGACGTCCGGCTGCACCAGGTCCGCGATGCGGCGGATGATCTCCTCACGGTGCGGCTCGAGGGCGTCCCCGGCCACCACCACCGAGATCGAGTCGATCCCGGACGGCATGTGCTCAAAGGAGATCCCGGCTTCCTCGAAGACCTGCAGCACCTTGCGCCCGAAGCCGAGCTCACTGTTCATCATGGCCTTCTCGATGGCAATGACGCTGAAGCCCTTACGGCCTGCGATGCCCGAGATCGTCGGCACGGTCGGTTCCACCGGCAGATGCAGGCTGATCAGCGTGCCGGGGTGCGTCGGGTTGTTCGTGTTGCGGATGATGGTGGGGATGCCCACCTTGTGGACCGGGAACATGGCGTCCTCGTGCAGGACGGAGGCGCCCATGTAGCTCAGTTCGCGCAGCTCCGCGTAGGTGACCGCGCTGATCTCCTGCGGGTTGCGGACGATGCGCGGGTCCGCCATCAGGAAACCGGACACGTCGGTCCAGTTCTCATAGGCGTCCGCGACCACGGCGCGCGCCACGATGGCGCCGGTGATGTCGCTGCCCCCGCGGCTGAAGGTCTTGATGTTCCCGTTGGGCGAAACCCCGTAGAAGCCGGGGACCACCGTCGGCTCCTCGTCCGCGAGCAGGGCCATCATGACCACGTTCGTCTTCTCGCTGTCGAGGGTGCCGTCCTCATGAAAGAAGATGACTTTCGCGGCGTCCATAAAGCGCCAGCCAAGGTAATCCGCCAGCAGCAGGCCGTTGAGGTACTCGCCGCGGCTGGCCACAAAGTCGGCATTCGCGCCGGATTCGATCTTTTCGGAGATCGCGTCCAGTTCGGAGGCCAGGTCCACCTTCAGGCCAAGCTCCTCGGCGATCTCGAGATAGCGCGCCGCGATCCGGTCGAAGGTATCCTGCCACGCTCCGCCCGCGGCAGCCTCGCGCTGGCAGCGGTAGAGCAGGTCGGTGACCTTGTCGTCGCCGTCGAAGCGCCGGCCGGGCGCAGAGGGCACCACGTAACGCCGCGCCGGATCCATCTCCAGGATCCCCTTGACTTTCTTGAACTGGCCCGCGTCGGCCAGTGAGCTTCCGCCGAATTTCGTGACAATCTTCTTCATTCGTTCCGTCTCTCCCTCACCCGTCGTGTTCAAGCGAACACAGGCATCATACGCTCAAACCGCCCGGATGTCAACTTCCCGGCGCCATCCTTGCCAGGAGAATCACGTCGCGGTAGGCCCCGTCGCGCCAGATCTCCCCGCGCAGGATCCCCTCCCGCTCGAAGCCGTTGGCCTCGTAGCAGCGCAGGGCCGCCTCGTTGAAGGCGAAGACGCTGACCTTGAGCCGGTGCAGGTTCATCTCGCGGAAGCAGAAGTCGCACAGCAAGCCCATGGCCTCGCGCCCGTAGCCCCGGCCGCGGTAGGGCGGACCGATCATGATCGCCAGCTCCGCCACCCGGTTCTTCCAGTCCACGCGGATCGCCCCGCAGCGTCCGACCAGGCTGCCCTCGAAGTCCTCGACCGCAAACTGGTACTCGCCGCGCGTATAGGAGGACTGCTGGCCCAGCCACTGGCGCTCATCCTCCATGGAGGAAGGGAACGGGATGCCGCTCATCATGCTGCGCAGGGTCTCGTAATCGTTGACGAACGCGTGATTCGCGTCCAGGTCGTACTGTTCAAAGGCGCGCAGGCGCACTTTCTTTCCTTCGTACATATCCTTCTCCTGTCTCATTCCGCCTCGGCGGACAGCAGCACTTCCTCGATCATCGGCTCATCGTCCTCCTCGCCGATGTGCTCGAAGAGGTCGTCCCCCTTTTCGTCCGGACCGACCGCGCTGTACACCAGCCCGAAGAGCGTGTTGTCGCAGGGACCGCCCTCCTCGATCGCCCATCCGTGCTTGACCTGGCTGCGGTGCAGGGCCATGGCCTCCTTCGCCACCGTCATGCCGTCCTTGCCCCCGAAGGCGCTCAGCGGCCGGTGCCAGTCGAGACGGATCTTCCCCTCGCCGTAGAGGTGAAGGTAGCACTTTTGCACCTGCCAGACCCCGTATTCCTTCGCCGAGGCGGGGAATTTCTCCGGATCGGCCGCGTACCCGACGCAGACCTTCACCGTGTCCGCCACGGCCTGATGGCCGGCGTGCCCGTACTCTCCGTTCAGATCATGCGACACGAGGACGTCCGGCTGATAGCGGCGGATGAAGCCGGTCATGAGGCGGTGCATCTTGTTCTTCCCCCAGCGGCTGTACATCGCCTTCAGCTTTTTGGCGTAGACATCCGGGAGGTTGAAGAAGTCCGGGTAGGCCTTCACCCCGCAGTGCCAGAGGCCGTCGAGAAGCTCGAGCCGGCGGATCGGGGTGGACGGCACGGCGTAGATCACCTGGACCTGCAGCCCGCGCTCCCCCGCGTAGGTCGGCAGGAGGCCGCCCAGCCAGAGCAGCTCGTCGTCCGGGTGACAGGCCACCACCATCAGGTCGCACTTGCCGCAGGTCACCCACTCGGGGCTGTTCTCCGGCCGGTCCCCCGTGCCGTACACCGTCAGCTCGGCCATGAAAAGCCGTGATTTGTCCGTGTTGACGATCTTCACGGCCCCGGTCCCCTCGGGCAGTTCCACCCAGTCGGAGAGGTACTGTCCGCGCTCGGCGACGAAGGTCCAGTCCCCACCGTCCGTCTTCGCCCAGACCTCGGTTTTCGTCGGCCGGTCATAGAACTGAAGCAGCACGCTCCCGAGTGCTTTGCCTTTTCCGTCCGCGATGATCTCGCCCTTGCTGCGGACCTTGAGGTACGTGCTGTACCGGCCGTCGGTCAGGGCGCCGAGCTCCTTGCGGCTCGCCCCGCTGGCGGTGATCCTGCAGCTTTTGCCGACGCTCACGGCGCGCTCCGCGGCGGCCGCCGTCACCGACAGCAGCGTCACCAGGAGCGCGAGCAGCGCCATCCTCATCCACACGCGCATGCGTTTCCTCCGTATGATGTCCGTATTCAGGAAGTCCCGTCGCCCTCGGCCGCGCAGGCCGCCAGCAGGATCACGCGGCGGGCGCCGGCGCGCAGCAGGGTCTCCCGGCACTCCGTGAGCGTCGCGCCGGTGGTCAGCACGTCGTCCACCAGGACGCAGGCGGCAGGCGTCTCACTCACCGCTTCGAACGCGCCGCGCACGTTCCTCAGGCGTTCCTCCCGGCCGAGGCCGCGCTGCGTTTTCGCGTCTTTCGCCTTTCTGCGCAGGAGGGGCCGCACCGGCAGTCCGCATCGAGCGGCGACCGCCCGGGCCAGGACCTCCCCGTGGTCGATCCCGCGCTCGCTTTTGCGGCGCACGGGCATCGGCACCCAGCTGACGACGCACCCGTCCTCCGGGCACATCTCACCGAGGACAGCGGCCATGTCGGCAGCGAGCACGTCCGCCGCCGCGGCGACGCCCTGCTCCTTCAGGCGGCGCACCAGCACGCCCGCCGGCCCCTCGTAGCGCCAGACCGCCCGGCGGTCCGGCTCCTCCGCGCCCGTGATGCGGTCATGCCCCAGCATGGACGCGCAGCGGCCGCACAGGGCCGATCCGCCCGCAGCCCGGCCGCACAGCAGGCACACCGCGTCCTCCGGATAGCACATGTCCAGCAGCGTCCGGTCCGCCGCCCGCCCGATCCGGCGGAGCCATCCCGGGGCCCTCACCGGTGGATCATGGCGGCGGCCTCGGTCAGCCGCTCCGCCAGGGCCGTGTTGCGCTGCAGGATATGGTCGTTCTCCACCATCTGGCGGATCGTCGCCTCGCTGCCCACGAGCACCACCAGTTCCTTCGCGCGGGTCAGAGCCGTGTAGAACAGGTTCCGCGTCAGCAGCATCACCGGCCCGCCGAAGACCGGCATGACGACGGCCGGGAACTCGCTGCCCTGGCTCTTGTGCACCGACATGCAGTAGGCCAGTTCAAGGTTCTCCAGATCCGCGGAGCTGTAGACGACCTCCTTGTCCTCGTCAAAGCGCACGGTCAGGGTGTGCTCGTCGAGATCGGTTTCGGTCACGTAGCCGACGTCGCCGTTGAACACGCCCTGGCCGCGGTCCCAGCCGAGGCGCGTAGGGCGCATCCACTCGATCTGATAGTCGTTGTGCGTCTGCATGACCTTGTCGCCGACGCGGAAGATCTTTTCGCCCCAGGTGATGGCGTCCTGGCCGGGCCTGGGCGGATTCAGCGTTTCCTGCAGGCGCTGGTTGAGGGCGATGACGCCGCACTCCCCCTTGCGGGCGGGGGCCAGCACCTGGATGCGGCGGGAGCGTTCCACGTCGGAAAGCTTCAGATAGCCGGGCAGCCGCTTTTCGATCAGGGCCACCACCTTGTCCGCCGTGCGGGATGCGCTTTCCGTCCGCTCAAAAAAGAAATCGGTGTCCTTCTCGTTGAGGAGGGGCATGTCGCCGCGGTTGATGCGGTGGGCGTTGATCACGATGCGGCTGGTGTCCGCCTGGCGGAAGATATCCGTCAGCCGCACCGAGGGCACGACGCCGCTGCGCAGGATATCGCCCAGGACGTTCCCCGGGCCCACGCTGGGCAGCTGGTCGCTGTCGCCCACGATGATCAGCCGGGTCCCCGGCTCCACCGCGCGCAGGAGGGAGCGCATCAGCATCACATCGATCATCGACGCTTCGTCCACGATCAGGCAGCTGCACTCGAGCGGATGCTCCGCGTCCCTGGCGAAGGCGCCCTCCTCGCCGCCGTACTCGAGCAGGCGGTGGATGGTCTTGCTCTCCATGCCCGTGGTCTCGGTCATCCGCTTGGCCGCGCGGCCCGTCGGGGCGCACATGCTGATGCCGCCCTCGGCGCTGATCAGGCGCAGGATGCAGTTGATGATGGTGGTCTTGCCGGTGCCCGGGCCGCCGGTGATCACCAGCACGCCGTGGCGCATGGCGCTGCGGATCGCATCCCGCTGGCGCTCGCTGAAGCGGATGCCCTGCTCGCGCTCGTAGCGATCGATACCCCCGTCCGCGTCGAGGACGGGCGGCGGAGGCGCCGAGGCGATCAGCTCGCACAGGCGCTGGGCCACCTCGCGCTCCGCCCGGTCAAAGGCCGGCAGCCAGATCTGTTCCCGGTCCCCGCCGAGGCGTGCCAGCAGGTCGCGTGCGATGAGCATGGCCTGCATCTCATGGGCGATCAGTTCCTCCCCGACCCGCAGCAGCCGCCCGGCCTGGACCGTCAGCTCGTCGCGCCAGAGGAAGACGTGGCCGCTCCCGGCCGCCGCCTCCTGCAGGAGGTACCGCAGGGCCGCCCGGATGCGTCCGGGGCTGTCCGGCGGGACGCCCATCGCCGTCGCGATGCGGTCCGCGGTCACAAAGCCGACGCCCTCCAGATCGTCGCAGAGACGGTAGGGATTGGTGCGGATCACTTCCCTGGCGGTGTCGCCGTAGAGCTTGCCGATGCGGGCCGCGAGAGTCGCCGGGATCCCGTAGGACTGCAGGAAGATCATGGCCTCCCGCTCCTCGTTGGCCTCGCGGAAGTTCTCGGCGATCATCCGCCAGCGCTTCTTCCCCATGCCGGGCAGTTCCTGCAGGCACTCCGGATGCTCGGTGAGGACGCTCAGGGTCTCCTCCCCGAAGGCCGCGACAATGGTCTTGGCCGTCGAGGGGCCGACGCCCTTCACCACGCCGGAGGCCAGGAAGCGCTCGATCCCCAGGAGGGTGGTCGGCGTGATGGGCTCGCAGCTGACGCACTTGAACTGGCGTCCGTACTGGGTGTGCTCCACCCACTCCCCGGTGAAGGCCGCCTGCTCGCCCGGGTGCAGGGTCGGCATGGATCCCACGGCCGTCTGCTCGCCGCGTCCGACCTGGATGGTGACCACGGAGTACCCGTTCTCGCTGTTGCGGTAGACGGTCCCGAGCACCGTCGCCTCGATGCGTTCCATGTCCGATCCCCCCTCTCCCGGCTTCATAACTTTTTCAGTATATCACCTTTTTGCCGGGCGAAAAAGGGTTTCCGGCAAAAAAGGGAGGTTCCCCGTCCCGGGGTCTGAAAAAGGGCAGCCCGCCGGTGATCCGCAGGCTGCCCGTCATATCCGGGATGTCACGGCCCGGAAGGCGCGTCGGGGTCCCCGTCGCGGAACCCTTCCCCGGCGTCGTAGAAGTTGATGGTCGTTCCGGCGGTGTCACCCGCGGCCTCCGGCGCCTCATCGGTCCCGGCTTCGGCCGTGCCCGTTCCGTCCTCCCACTCGTCCCAGGCTTCGTCGGAACCGTCGTCCTCCTCCTCAGCCTCCTCGGTGTCGTCGATATCCTCGGTCTCCTCGGGCGTGATCGGCATCGCCTCGGCCAGGAAGCGGTCGGTCTCGTTCTCGTAGGTGATGTACTTGCTCTGCACCCAGCAGCGCCAGCCCTTCACCTCCACCTCGGTCCACCCGTCCTCGGTGACCGCGAAGACCTCGAGCGGGGTGCCGCAGGGGATCTCGTCGAGGATGCGGCTGTTGGCCTTGCCGTTCTGGCGGATGTTGATCCCGACGCTGCGGCTCGTGCGGCCCTTGTAGGTCATGACCGCCTGCACGATGTCCTTGGCCGTGTCGTTGTAGTAGGCCAGGGAACTCCGCTTGATGTAGCCCACATCCCCGGCGCACCAGACCTTGCAGTATTTTTTCCCGACCGCAAGCACCAGAACGATCTGGTTGGTCGTGCAGCGGTTCACCACGTCGCTCTTCACGCTGGCGCGGGTATGCATGGTCGCGTAGCCGGTCTTCTTCGCGTTGATGTAGGCGATGCGCTTGTCCGCGGTGACCGAGCCGTCGATCCCGTAGCACAGGCTCGCGGTGGGCACGCGGTGCAGGTCCCGCCCGATGCGGACCTGGCAGAAGTGCGTGCCCGCGTTGAGCAGGGTCACCGGCATCCGGTTGCCGCCCTCATCCTCCAGCCAGCACTCGAGCAGTTCGCCCGGGGCGAAGGTCGGCCCGGGGCCCGGCTCGATCGGGTTGCCGTACTCGTCGTACTCCGTCTGGTCGCCGGGCAGGATGATCGTGGTATAGGTGGCGTCCGGGTCGCCCTGGATCACGTCGGAGAAATCGTCGTTTCCGTCGCCGCCCACGACCATGCCGCCGTCCTCCGTGTACGTCACGGCGAGGGCGCTTCCGACGGCCGCGGCCAGTGCGAAGGCCGCCAGGAGCAGCCAGGCGATCGTCTTTTTCATGCTGTTCTTCCTCCATAACCGGTCTATGCGGACCGTCTGTCTATATGCCTTCCGGGCTGCAGTGCGCAAAGTCACGCACCCGGTTCCACGCCACGTTGAAGCCCGCGCCGTGCGTGCAGAACACCGATTCCGGGGTGTCCTCCAGGTCTTC
This sequence comes from Clostridia bacterium, assembly GCA_017429265.1. GTDB lineage: Bacteria > Bacillota > Clostridia > Christensenellales > Aristaeellaceae > RUG11272. The sequence continues at coordinate 18,444 of JAFRPG010000063.1, forward strand.
CAGCGGATTGTAGGCGGCGCGCGCCGCCACGTCCGCCGCATCATGGCAGGGCGCGTAGCGGCTCAGTTTCACCCGGAGGCTCCCCCGTCCGCGGGTGAGCGCGGGATAGCCGTCCTGCCAGGCCCGGAAGAGGGCAAAGGGCGCCTCCCCGCGCACCGTCATCCAGCCGTCCTCCGCCTGCGTCTCCGCGATCTCAGCGCGGGTCTCCCGGAGCGAGGACAGCACCGTGCCGAGCATCTCCGCCGGCACGCGCAGCTCAAACCCGGCGATCGGCTCAAGGAGGACGGACTCCGCATGCATCAGGGCGTTGCGGATCGCGCGGCAGGTGGCCTGCCGGAAATCGCCGCCCTCGGTATGCTTGAGGTGAGCGCGGCCGCAGAGCAGCTGGACCTCCACGTCCGTCAGCGGACTGCCCGTCAGCACGCCGCGGTGCTCCTGTTCGAACACGTGCGTCCCGATCAGCCGCTGCCAGTGCAGGGCCAGGTCGTCCACGTGCGCCAGCGAGCGAAAGCGGATCCCGCTCCCCTCGGGCAGGGGCACAAGGCGCAGCCACACCTCGGCGTAATGCCGCAGGGGCTCGTAATGGCCGATCCCCACCGCCGGCGCCGCCACCGTCTCCCGGTAGAGCACGCGGAAGGGACCGAAGCGGATCGCCAGGCCATAGCGGTCCATCATCACTGCCTGCAGGATCTCCATCTGGATCCTGCCCATCGCCCGGACGCTGACACGGCCGCGGACGGCCTCCACGGTCAGCGTGGGTTCTTCCTCCTCCGCCGTGCGCAGGGCCTTGAGCACTTCGTGCTGGGTCAGGGGCTCCTCCCAGAGCACGTCGGCGGCCAGCATGGGGGTCAGGCGCCGGTGCAGCGGTTCCGCCCCGCCGACCGCATCCCCGGTCCGCAGGCCGTCGACACCCACCAGTACGGCCATGTCTCCGGCGCCCGCCTCCTCGATCCGGCGGAAGCGGCTGCCGCTCAGGCTGCGCATCTCGGTGATCTTTTGCTCGCCCTCCGCCATCGGCAGGGCATCCCGCACACGGAGGCGTCCGGCCGTCAGCTTGATCAGGGAGAGCTTCTGCCCGCGCTCGTCGTGCAGGGTCTTCCAGCAGACCGCGCTCAGGGGTTCGTCATCGCTGTACGCCGCCGGGGTCAGCCGGTGCAGCAGGCGGATGAAGTCCGCCACGCCCTCCCCCTTCAGCGCCGCCCCGGCCATCACCGGGAATACGGCCCTGCTGCGGATCAGGCGGATCAGCGCCTCCGTGAACGGACGCTCGTCCGGCGCCTCGCTTTCGAGCAGTGGCAGGAGGGATTCCTCGCGCAGGGCGATCTCCTCCAGCAGGTCCCGGTCCATGCGCCCACCGCATTGCCAGGCGCGCAGGTCAAGCATGTCGGGGCTCAGCTGCCTGCGCATCGCCCGCAGCGTCCCGTCCGGATCGGCCGCCGCGAGGTCGGTCTTGCTGAGGAAGACAAAGGTCGGCACGCCGTAATCCGCCAGCAGGCGCCAGAGGGTTTCGGTGTGGCTCTGCACGCCGTCCGCGCTGCTGACCACCAGCACCGCGTCGTCCATCACCGCAAGGGCTCGCTCCGTCTCCGCGGAAAAGTCGCTGTGTCCCGGGGTATCCAGCCACCAGACGGTGTCGCCGTCCCAGTCCAGGCGCGCCAGGCCTGCGTAGATCGTGATGCCCCGCCGGCGCTCCATCGGATCGGTGTCGAGAAAGGTGTCGCCGTGGTCGACGCGCCCGGGCTCGCGGATCGCCTTGCTCTCGTAGAGCACGCGCTCGCTGAGGGTCGTCTTCCCGGCGTCCACGTGCGCGAGAATGCCGATCGTTCTGGGCACGCCCTTCTCCCCCTTCGTCCCCTCCGCGCGGTGCCGGAGTGCGGACACATGATCGTCCGTATACACTATAGCACACTTTCCGGCAAATCTCCACCCGCCCGGGATATCCCGGAAGGAAATTTAACATAGATTTCATTTCACACGCGGATTTCCGCTTGCTTTTTTCATTTATCTTTTCTATAATCATATATGCAGTACACGAACACGGAGGTGCCCTATGCAGAAGTACGAAATCCGCCTGACGCTCGCCGAGAATGTCAAGCAGTTTGTCAACATCGTCAACCGCTACAACTTCGACATGGACCTGCGCGCAGGCCGCCACGTCGTGGACGCCAAGTCGATCCTCGGCATCTTCAGCCTGGATCTGTCCCGCGCCATCACCCTGGAGATCGAGAACGCCGACGCCGCTCCGAAGGAGCAGATCGACGCCCTGCTCAAGGATATCGCGCCCTTCTTGGTCTGAGGAGGCGCTGCGGTGGAACGGCTCTGGCTGCCGGAGACGGAGGGCAGGCTGACCCTGCTCCTCTGTCTCGACCGGACCGCGCCGGCCACCCGGGAGCAGCTGGTGGAATTCATCATGACCTGCGGGCTGATGAACTATTTTGACTTGTGCTCCAATCTGGAGGATCTGGTGAAGACCCGCCACATCACCGAGCGGAACGACCGTGCCGGCGTGCTGCTTTCCCTGTCCGAGACGGGAGAGCGCACGCTGGCGTTTTTCGCGGACCGCGTGCCGCAGAGCCGCCGGGAACGCATCCTCGCCGAAGCGCCGGCCTGGCAGGCGCGCTTCCGCCGCGAGCAGGACGCGCCCGCCGCACTCGTCACCCGCGAGGGGCAGCCGACCGAGATGCATCTGCTCGCGCCCGAGGACTGTGCGCCGCTGCTGCGGGCCCTGTTCGTCCTCCGCGGCGCGCCGCCGGACGACTGGCGCACGCGCTGGCAGCAGGCCGCGCCGATCCTCGCCCATGAGACGGCCGCCATGCTGGACACGGCGCAGCGAGAAGCCGGTTCCCTGCCGGAGGGCACGTCCGTCGAGCCCTTCGCCCTGCCGGCCGTCCTGCTGACCCTGACCGAGGGGGATCTGACCCTCACCCTGCGCCGGCCCGACGAGGCGTCCGCGCGCCGCCTGGCCTCCGCCTGGCCTTCCGTGCGGACAGCCGTCGCGGCCCTGTGGCACCAGGCGATGGGCATGGCGGAGAATTGAAAAAGCTGCGGCCCATCCCGGGACTCCCGGGAAAGGTGCCGCAGCTTTTGCTATGCGTTGAAAAGTGTCAGCAGCCCGCGGCCCGGCGCAGGGCGTCGGCGGCGTCGATCCGCTCCCAGGGCAGGTCGATGTCCGTGCGGCCGAAGTGGCCGTAGGCGGCGGTCTGCCGGTAGATCGGGCGGCGCAGGTCAAAGCGGCGGATGATGGCGGCGGGGCGCATGTCCAGCACTTCCTCCACGGCCTTCGCCAGCCGCTCGTCCGGCACGATGCCGGTGCCCTGGGTATCGACGCGCAGGCTGACCGGGTGCGCGACGCCGATGGCATAGGCAAGCTGGATCTCGCAGCGCTTCGCGAGGCCGGCGGCGACCAGATTCTTGGCCGCGTGGCGGGCCGCATAGGCCGCGCTGCGGTCCACCTTGGTCGGATCCTTGCCGCTGAAGCAGCCGCCTCCGTGGGGCGCGGATCCGCCGTAGGTATCCACAATGATCTTCCGTCCCGTCAGGCCGGTATCCCCGGCAGGTCCGCCGATCACGAACCGGCCCGTCG
>JAFRPG010000104.1 GCA_017429265.1 Clostridia bacterium
GAACTCCCGGGCGAGGCGGCGGCAGGAGAGGAGTTCGCTCAGGGAGGGGACCACCCCTCCCCTCCGTCGCTCACTCCGCACTTTGCGCGTCTTCGTAGGACCGTCTGTGCTTTGCCGGCCCCGCTCCCGCAGTCGTCTCCTTCGCAGGCTCCGGAGACCACTGCGTCCGCTCCTTTCTTCGATGTTTAGGGCAGCAGGTGTTCGAGGGCGCAAAGTGCCGCCCCGAGGACCGTCAGTGCCTTGCGAAGGGCATCACTCGCCTTCAGTGTCCGTGGTATGCGGGCATCCTGCCGCCTTACGCAGCTCCGCTGCTGGGTCGCTCCCTCTCCGGAAGTCAGCTGTCCCGCGAGCGAGCCAGCTCACTTCCTCCGCTCCCGCTCCTCGGTACGGCTTCGCCGTGGTTATACCTGGCCGCTATTCCTCCACACCTCCGCCGGGGTAAACCCCGCCGGAAGTGTTCCGGGCGTCCAGGAGGCAGCCGTTCCGGCTGCTGGCGCAGACAGTGTCGGAACAAGTCCGCCACAGACTGCGCCGGGAGGTCAGTGCAAGGCAGCATACGCTGCCGCGAACGTCGTACCCCGATCGGGCAAGTGATCCGTTCCGGCTCAGGCCGGTGAGGCCGTCTGCCCTCCCACATCGTCGGTCTCTTCCGCTGCTCCAGGGAGCCTGAGGTCTCCCTTCCGCGGCGCTCCAGAGCCCGCCGCCCCCACGCTGCCAGACCGCCTCCCCGGCCACGCTCCACTTCGTTCCGCGTCCTTGGTCACTGGGAGACTCTAAGCCGGGCTCCCCGCATCAAGGGCAGCATACGACCGACCGCCGGCACCCGCCCCTCCGTCCCGTCTTAGAGACTCCCAGCAACCAAGGCCAACCAGGCATCTCACGCCCCGGCCACGGTGCGTAATCGACCGTCCTGCCCCGCCCGGAGGACCGCAAAAAGGATATAAATATATACAAAGGAAGCAGCGGCTTCCGCCGCTGCGGGTGCTCCTGATCCGGATGGCGTCTGAGGTGGTGAAAATGCGGTTAATCCTCTGAATATAAATTTGTTAATGTCGGTTATTTTACGTATCTTGTAGCTTAGAAGAAACACGGGGTAAGGTCCCTCTGAACTACCTCTTTGTTCAAGAGTTCAAGGCGCGGCCCCTGCCCCTTCCATATACTGCATCGTATGCCCAGGTATAACCCCAATATCCGCTTCTCCGACTGCTGGTCTTCAGTGGGCGATGTCACGTTCTACCACAGGAACGGCGTCTGCTACTGGAAGAAGCGGGCGCATCCGGAGTTCCCGGGCACCCTGGGGCAGCTGGAAGCGCAGTCGGTGCATCTTCGTGCGCTGCAGGCGTGGAGGTCGCTCTCCCCTCTTGTCCAGGAGCAGTGGAACATGCTCTCGCTGACGGTCTACAGCCATCGTCCTCCCTTCCGGAAGGACCACCACATCACCGGCCACAATCTCTTCGTGTCGGCCTACCACGGCTTCGCACAGCTGGGGCACGAACACGTACCGTCTCCCAGGGCCTTCGAGGAACTCCCGGTCTTTACGGTCGACTATTCCTCGGCCAGTGTGGTCGACGGAGAGGATCTCAGCATCAAACTGCGAACGCAGCTCGAACGAAATGCCGTCCCTTCCCGGTACCGTGTCGCCGTCCGCATCCAGCTCACGACGCCCGGATCTGGACGGAGACCCGGGTATCTCCGCTCCTTCGTTGCCGAGGAGAACTGTACCGGCCGTGACTGCATCGTTGAAGTCAGGGTGCCTGGATACAAGAACATCTGGGACCTTGACCTCCGGACGTATCAGGTGCATATGCGCTACTTTCTGATTGATGCCGAGACCGGCTACCGCAACATTTTCCGGAAGAAATCCTTCCTGATGGAGCTGTAAATTTACCTAAAGTAACACTTTATACAATCGCATCTAATTATTTGTATTTGAATAATTAGAAAACTTTTTGTATATTTGTGTCGGAATCAGAGGCTGCTACCCATAAGAAGATTATGATAGCAAAGCCTTCCATAGCGTTCAACGACTTCGCCGGCACCGCGAAGGATGTCAC
>JAFRPG010000105.1 GCA_017429265.1 Clostridia bacterium
CCGAAGGAGTCCAGAGGATTCGGAGCGCCCGGAAAACTGTCCGGGGGACAGTTTTCAGCGGAGAATGGGCGGCAGCCCCGGATCGATCGGAAAGCCCTCTGGTGCGCCCGCAGGCGCATTCCCTCATTAACGGAGTTTCCCATAACTAAACGTGAAGAACCATAAAGAGACCCGGTCGAACCTGATCAACGTCAGGCCTGACCGGGTCTTTCGATTGGATCGAATCGCCCGCTGTTCATTCAGCCGCGGCAACGGTGAAGCGGATGCCCTCCCTTACGCAGAAGGATTCCGCGTAGGAGTCCTTCTCCACCGTCATCACCAGCAGCGGACATCTGTAGAAGACGAGGTACCCGATCTGCTCCACGGAAGACGGCACGGTCAGCGACTCCAATCGGATACAGTTCTGGAAGGCATAGCTGCCGATCATCTTCACGCTCCCGGGGATCCGGACAGAGACCGCGTTCAGCGCCGAGACGAAGGCGCACCGTCCGATCGATTCCGTTCCTTCGCGGATGGTGATGACCTCTCCGGGCCGCATCGACGGGCAGCAGATCAGCGTCCGCGTGTCCTTCCCGTACAGAAGGCCGTCCTCCACCTCAAAGTGCGGATGCCCTTCGGGAAGGATGATCTCTCTCAAAGCCGTGCAGGCGCTGAAGGGGTTGTAGCCGATGAAACTCAGGGACATCGGCAGCTCGACGGACGTCAACGCTTCACAGCTGTAGAACGCATCGCCGCCCAGGATCTCAAGCGTGGACGGCAGCGTCACGGAGACCAAACTGTCGCAGCTGTCGAACGCGAGGGACTCGATCGCCGTGATGCCCTCGCACAGGATGACGCTCTCCAGGGACTTGCCCCGGAAGGTATCGGGTGGAACGGATCCGATCCCGCCGGGCAGAGTGAACGTCTTCAGGCTGTCGCAGAATGCAAAGGCACCCTCCCCGAGCGAGGTAAGCCCGTCCGGCAGCGAGACCGCCTCCAATGCCCTGCAGTACTCGAAAGCCCTGTCGCCGATCTCCTTCACGCCGTCGGGGATGCTCACGGTCTTCATCTCTTCATTGCTCCAGAAAGCTTCCGACCCGATCCGGGTGACGCCGGCCGGCAGGACGACGCTTTCCAATGAGCAGGCGCTGAAGGCCCTGTCGGGGATCTCCGTCAGGCCCTTCGGCAGGGTCACGTGCGCCAGACGGTAGCAGGAATCAAACGCTCCCTCGGGAAGCGACGTGACGCTGTCCGGGATCACCACGCCCGTGATCCCGGTGTCGGAGAAGGCACCGGCGGCGATGGCGGTGACGGGGTATCCATCCAGCATATCGGGGATCGTCACGTCTCCCCCGCGACCAGCGTATCGGGTGATCCGGACGCCGCCGTCTTCCAAGATCTCGTACTGATACCGACCGCTGACCATCGGCGGATCCTTGATCAGACCAAGGTCGAAGACATCGGTGTATGCATATTGCAGCCTGTTCTCCGTGCAGTACCGCTCCGCCTCCGAATCCCTGTCCGCCACGACGGTGACGCTGTCCGCGCCGAAGAGCATGTTCTCGCCGAATTCTGTCACTCCGGCCGGGAGGATGAGATAGGACAGGGCAGCGCACCGGTAAAAGGCTCCGTCGCCGATCTCCATGACGCTGTCCGGCACGCGGACGGAGATCAGGCTTGTGCAGCTGTGGAAGGCCTGCTGCCCGATGCCCGTCAGGCCGGAAGGCAGGGTCACGCTCAGCAGCTTCCTGCATTCGGCAAACGCGGCCGGCGCGATCTCACTCAGGCGGGAGGATACCGTCACGCGCAGGAGGTTTTCGCACGACCGGAAGGCCTGCACGCCGAGCGCCGTCACGTTCTCCGGAAGATCGAGGGAAGTCAGGCCGCAGTCGAGGAACGCATAATCCCCGATCACCGTGTCCGCCGTCGGGAAGGTGATGTCTCTCAGACCGGTGCAGTGCGAGAACAGGCTGTCCGCGATCACCGTGAGCCCGGCCGGGAGCCTGACCGATTCGAGGGAGCCACAGCCGCTGAAGGCGCCGCTCCCGATCTCCGTCACACTGTCGGGCAGCGTCACGCTCTGCAGTCCGCAGGACCTGAACGCATTCTCGCCGATCCGCCGAATGCCGTCGGGAATCTCCGCTTTTCGCAGGGCCCGGCAGGAGGCAAACGCATTCTTCGGGATCTCCTGCAGCGCGTCGGGCAGGCTCACGGTCTCCAGGCTTGCGCAGCGGGAAAAAGCATCCGTCCCCAACTCGGACAGGGTCGAGGGGAACTCGACGGTCCGGAGGTTTTCACAGACGCTGAACGCGTTCGCGTGCACGGCGGTCAGTCCTTCCGGCAGACGGACCGTCTCCAGACTTTTGCAGTTGTAGAAAGCGCTGTCGCCGATCGCCGTGATCCCTTCGGGGATCGTGACGGCCCTGAGAGACTCGCAATTCGTGAACATGTCGTCCGGAACGGTTCCGATTCCGGCGGAAAGGCTTGCTTCCGTCAGCGACTTGCAGCCGCGGAACACGCCGCTCCCGACCTGCGTCACGCTTTCGGAGATCGTCACGTGCTTCAGACCGTCCAGATTCGCGAACGCATAGCTCTCGATGGAGACAATGTCCTCCGGCACGGTGTATGTCTCCGCGCTGAAAAGGGGCGTGGCGGAGACGATCCGCTTTTCGTCCGTACGGATCAGCACGCCGTCGGTCAGCGCCAGCACGGGATTGCCCGGAGAGAGCGTGACCTGCCCGAGCGCCGTGCAGCCGTACAGGAAGCCGGCACCGATCCGTTCCACACCCGCGGGGATCTCAAGTTCCCTCAGGTTTGTGCAGTGGATGAACGTAAACGATCCGATCGACTTCAGGCTGTCCGGGAGCGTTACGCGCTCGAGCGCATTGCACCAGCGGAACACCTCGTCGCCGAGCTCCTCGAGTCCCTCCGGGAGATCGATCCGCTTCATGTTTCTGCAGCTGATGAAAGCGGCTTCCCCGATCACCCGAAGGCTGTCCGGCAGAATGACCTCCTGCAGGTTCATGCAGGCCGCGAATGTCCGGTTGCGCAATTCCGTCACGCCCTCCGGAATGACGACGCGGGCCAGTTTCTCGCAGTAGGCAAACGCGTTGCGGCGGATCTCCGTCACGCCCTCCGGGACGCTGAACTCGCTGCCGCACATCGCGCGCAGGACAAGGATCAGCGCGCCGTCCCGCCTGTCATACAGCGCGCCGCTGCGGAACACGAGGGTCGGATGCGCGTCCGACAGAACGATCTCCGTCAGGTTTTTGCAATCGGAGAAGGGGTTGATCCCGATCTCCTCCACGCAGTCCGGGATCGTGATCCGGTGGAAGTCACAGCTGTGCTCATACTTTGTATACAAGCCGGTGGAGAACGCAAAGTCACCGATGCGCGTCACGGGGATCCCGTCCAGTGTCTCCGGGATCACGAGATCCTCCGCCGCTCCTGCGTACCTGGCGATCTCCGCGCTCCCGTCCCCGCGGATGACATACTCGAAATCCCCGCATGTGAGCATCTCCGGTTCCGTATCCTCCGCCACGGCCGCGCAGAATGCCAGCAGCGCCGCGATGAGCAGCCATACGGCCAGTCTTGCCTTCTTCATCCCGTTGTCTTCCCTTCTGTATACAGTCTGTTCAGGCCTTCGCCCGTCAGGAAAACCCGCCCGGAGACAATGCTCCGGGCAGGTCGGATCTGTGTGCAATTCAGTCGATCTGCAGGATCAGGGTCAGGATGTGCTTCGCGGCGGTCTCCATGGCCTCGCGCGTCAGCAGGCCTTTTTCCTTCGCCTCCAGCAGACGCTCCGGGAAGCCGCAGCCCAGCTTGATATCGTTGCCGGCCATGGCCTCCTTGTAGTGCTCGCCGAAGGTCCACCAGTCAGTGGTCACCATGCCCTTCCAGCCCCACTCCTCGCGCAGGATGCCGGTCAGCAGGTCGCTGTTCTCCGAGGCGCGGTGGCCGTTGATGATGTTGTAGGAGGACATGATGGACCAGGGATCGGACTCCTTCACGATGATCTCAAACTGCTTGAGATAGATCTCGCGGATGGCCCGTTCCGAGGCGCGGGAGTCGCTGTTCTTGCGGTTGGTCTCCTTGTTGTTGAGGGCGAAGTGCTTGGGCGTCGCGGCGATGTGCTCGCTCTGGATGCCCCGCACCAGCGCCGCGGCCTGCTTGCCGGTCAGGAGCGGATCCTCGGAGAAGTACTCGAAGTTGCGCCCGCAGATCGGATTGCGGTGGATGCAGACCGCCGGAGTCAGCCACGCGCCGATGTTGTTCTCCTTACACTCCAGCGCACCCGCGCGGCCCACCTCGTAGCAGACCTCCGGATCCCAGGTGCAGGCCAGGAGGGTCTCGACCGGGAAGGCAGTGGTCGTCACGCCGGTGGGTTCGAGGAAGCGGACGCCCGCAGGGCCGTCGGCGCTCATGATGTTGGGGATGCCCCAGCGCTCGTTGTTGCCGTATCCGTAGGTATTGGCCAGGCCGGTGTTGGGCTGACCGCCGAGGAGCCAGGCGAGATCCTCGTCCGGCATGGCCGCCACATAGTCGTCCAGGGTCATTCTGCCCTCGGCCACGTCGATGAGCTGCGGCCGGTCGATGACCCTGCGCGTACGGTGCGGGATGCTCCGGACGGGCGGCATCTGGCCGTGCATCTGGTCCTGGGTGAGCGGCTTGAGCGCGGTGTACTTCGGATCGTTTGGCTCAGACTGGGGCAGGGGTTCATAGCTGCCGTCGGCCAGCATGCGCTTCGCGAGGGAGGTGGGCGTCATGCGGGCGGTGAGCTGCTCGACGACGCGGTCGTTCTCCAGTGTCAGTACGGTGCCGCACAGCCAGGTATCCCGCACGTTGGTGCCGATATGGAAGCGGTAGTCGCCCTTCTCCAGCACCCAGGCCGACTTGCATACCTTGCCCGTGTCGTCGTAGGAGGCCATCCGGGTGACCGGGAAGGAGACGAAGACCTGCTGGCTCTCGCCGGGCTGGAGGAGGCGTGTCTTCTGATAGCCGCCGAGCACCTTGGCGGGCTTGCCGAGCCTTCCCTGCGGCGCGCTGTAGTAGACCTGCACCACGTCCTTGCCGGCCGTGCTGCCGGTGTTGGTCACGCGAACCTCAGCCGTCACGGTGTCATCCGCCACCGAAACGGCAAACCCGCTCCAGGCGAAGGTGGTGTAGGACAAGCCGAAGCCGAAGGGATACACGACCTTCTCCGCCGCGCCGGGGACCGTCTCGAAATAGCGGTAGCCGACGTAGATATCCTCGAAGTAGTCCACATAGTCGTCGGACTCGTAGAAAGTCTCGGCGCTGGGATAATCCTCCAGGCGCCGCGCGAAGGTGTCGGAGAGCTTGCCGGAGGGGTTGCCGATGCCCATCAGCAGCTCCGCCTCGGCCAGGCCGCCTTCCATGCCGCCCTGCCACGCCAGGAGCACGGCGCCGACGGCGTCATTCTCCTTGAGCCACTCGGTCTCGACCATGCCGCCCACGTTCAGCACCACTGCCACATGCGGGAAGGCCTTCGTCACCTTCTCCATCATGGCGCGCTCCGCCTTCGTGAAGTAGAAATCCCCGTCCTCGAAAATGGAGTAGGAGAGCGCGACGATCGGATGGCGGCCGTTCTCCAGGTCCGTGGGCGCCTCGTTGTCGGTCTTGCGGTCCCAGCCCTCGCCGGAATAGCGGGAGATCGAGATCACCGCCGTGTCGGAGAATGCGCGCGCTTTGACCAGCAGATCATCCGGGAGCTCCGGCTCGGGGATCAGGCCCGGCTGGCCGCCCGCGGCATACTGACTGCGCACATAGTCGCGATAGTAATCCGCCGTGCCGTCGAAAACCGTGCAGGGATCGGCGATCTGCATGAAGCCGTCGTGGATATTGTGCATGTACGGCACGTTCACGTCGCCGCTGCCGCCGCCGCCCTTGACATAGTCGAAGGTCGCCTTGCCGAAGAGGGCGATCTTCGTTCCCCGCACAAATGGCAGGGTGCCGTTCTCGTTTTTGAGGAGGACCATACCCTCCCTCGCGGCGTTCTTCGAGATCGCGATGTGTTCCGGACCGGCCGTCACGCGGCGTCCGTCTTTGCCCAGAGGAATACCGGGAAGATAATTGGCGCGTGTCCATCTCTGCATGAGTGAGCATCCCCCTTTTCAGGTCGTATCGGTTTTTTCCTTCTGAGACCATGATACCATGGGTTCAGCTCATTTGCAAACCCTTTCTGCAGGATTCCTTCAATTCCTCCGCCGCGCGGATCATCTGCGCCGCGTGCGTGAGCGCGCTCTCGTCGCTGCCCGCCGCTCCGCCGAGCATCCGGGCGACCTCGCGGACCCTGCCGTCCCCGTCCAGGCAGCGCACATGGGTGCCGGTGCGGCCGTTCTCCACCGTCTTTTCGACCAGGAGCTGCGTATCCGCCATCGCGGCCAGCTGCGGCAGATGCGTCACGCACAGGACCTGGCGCTCCCGCGAGATGGCTGCCAGCTTTTCCGCCACGGCCTGCGCCACGCGGCCGGAGATGCCCGTATCGATCTCATCGAAGACCATGCAATCCACGCCGGCCCGGGCCGCTTCCATGTTCTTCAGCGCCAGCATCAGGCGGGACAGTTCGCCACCGGAGGCGATCCTGCTCAGGGGCTTCAGCGGCTCGCCAGGGTTGGGCGAGATCATGAAGGCCAGGTCGTCATCCCCCGTGGGGCGCGGCATGGGCGGCTTCGCGCTCCGGGGCTCGAAGGCGACTTTGAACTCCGTGGCGCCCATGCCGAGGTCGGCGAGCTGCTCCGTCATCCCCTGCTCGAAGCGCGCCGCCAGCGCCTCCCGCGACGCGGTCAGCCGGCGGCTGAGCTGGCGGTAGTGCTGCAGGAGGCGCTTGTCCTCCTCGGCCAGCTCCTTCAGTTCGCCGTCGATGCCGGCCAGCTGCTGCGCCTCCTCCTTCAGGCTCTCAAATGTCCGGAGAATGGCGGGGATGTCCTCCCCGTAGCGGCGCTTCAGGCGGGCGATCAGGGCGAGGCGGTTCTCCACGCGCTCCGCCCGCTGGGCGTCAAAGGCATCGGAGCCGAGGAGACCGGCCAGCTCGTAGCCGCACTCCTCCAGCTCATAGTAGGTGTTGTGCAGCCGCTCGGCCAGGGAGGCGTATGGCTCGCCGAAGCGTTTGAGCGTCTCAAGGGCGTCCACCGCCGTTTTGGCTTTCCCCACCGCTGGATCCAGTTCACCGTCGGCGAGGGCCGCATACGCCGTGCGCAGGGCCTGGGCGATCTTCTCCGCATGGCGGCAGCGGTCGCGCTCCTGGATCAGCTGCTCCTCCTCGCCCTCCCGAAGGCGGGCTTTTGACAGCTCCTCCAGGGCCTGCGCAACTTCCTCCGTACGGCGGGTCCGCTGATCGTTCTCCCGGACCAGGCGGGCATAGCGCCGGTGGCAGGTGAGGAAGCGGTCGCAGGCCTCCGCCGTCTCCGACAGGAGTTTCCCGTGTTCCTCGTCCCCCGCCGCGTCCAGGAGCTGCAGATGGTACCTGGGGTCCATCAGAAAGCGGGTCTCGTGCTGGCCGTGGACGTCCATGAGGAGGGCGGACAGCTCCCGCAGCGTGGTCAGGGGTACAGGAACCCCGCAGACGCGGTTCACGCTGCGGCCCGCCGTGTTGATCTCGCGGCTCAGGGTCAGCAGGCTGTCCTCGGGGTCGATCATCTGGGCCTCCAGCCAGGGTGCGGCGACCCGGAAGGCTTCCTCTCCGAAGACTGCCTCCACACTGGCCTTTTCCGTGCCGGTGCGGATCAGCGTGCGGTCTGCCCGGCCGCCGAGGACCAGGTTCACCGCATCCACGATGATCGACTTGCCCGCGCCGGTCTCGCCGGTCAGGGTATGCAGGCCGCGCCCGAAGTCGATCGTCAGGCGCTCAATGAGTGCGATATTGCGGATGGTCAGGGTTTGCAGCATCTCTCACGCCTCCGCCGTCAGCGCATCAGTTCGCGCAGCCGTCTCTCGATCTCCGGCGATTCCTGCGCGGAGCGGATGACCGCGAGCACGGTATTGTCCCCGGCGACCGTGCCGAGCAGTTCCGGCCACCCGAGCGAGTCCATCGCCTCCGCCGCCACGTTGGCGGAGCCGGAGAGCGTGCGGACCACGATCAGGTTCTCCGAGACCGCGACCGAGATCAGTGACTCGCGGAGCATCCGGTGGAGCCTGTCGCTGATGGAGCGGTCCGACGACTGTGGCGCCGCGTAGCGGTATCCGCCGGACTGGGTCGGCAGCTTGGTCAGCCGGAGCTCCTTGATGTCCCGGGAGACGGTCGCCTGCGTCACCTGCATGCCGCGCGCGGCCAGCGCCGCCGCCAGTCCCTCCTGCGTGTCGATCTCCTGCTGCTCGATGATCTCCAGAATGGCCGTCTGTCTGCGTGATTTCATATCAATATGCTCCTCTCCTGTATCCCGGCAGCCCTCACCGGGACCACTCGATCAGTTTCTGGTGCACGAGATCGAAGAAGCCCTGCCCCCGCATCCGGATCAGGCGGACGCTTTCCGCCGCCCTCGCGATCTGCACGCGGTCCCCCGCGCGCAGGGTGCAGCGGCTCTGTCCGTCGATCTGCAGGAGGGCTTCCACCTGCTCCTCCGCGAGGATGGTGAGCTCCACGCGCGCCTCCCCGGATACCACCTGCGGCCGGTGCTGGAGCGAGTGGGGACAGATCGGCGTGATCAGCATGCAGTCCACCCCCGGCGCGATGATCGGCCCGCCCGCCGAGAGCGAGTAGCCGGTGGAGCCCGTGGGCGTCGCGACGATCAGTCCGTCCGCCCGGTACTCGCCGGCCCAGGATCCGTCCACCTGCGCCCGGACGCTGATCAGCCTCGCGTATCCGCCGCGGCTGAGCACGGCGTCGTTCATGGCGAGGTAGCGTTCCTTCCCCACCGTGACCGCGAGCAGTCCGCGCTTTTCCTCGGTGAAGTCCCCGGCGAGCAGGCGGTGCAGGGCCTCCTGCAAACCGTCCGCCTCCACCTCGGCCAGGAAGCCCATGGTCCCGAGGTTGATACCGAGGAGGGGCAGATCCACCGCAGCCGCCGTCTGGGCCGCGCGCAGCATCGTACCGTCCCCGCCCAGGGCAACGAGGGCGTCGGGCCTGTCCGCCGCGGAGACAGTCTCCGCCGCGATCACCTCCGCGCCCGCCTGCCGGAGGATCTCCCCGGCGCGCCGGGCCGCCTCGGCCGCCCGCTCGCTTCCCTGCATCACCGTCAGTCCGATCCGTCGCATACACAATGCCTCCACCGTGTCTGATATGCATGATCATACCACAGGATGCATAATCATGCAAGCCTCGGCGACAATTCTGTTCCGCCCGCTTTCCCGCGGCTCCACGATGCGTGGGTAGCATCTCCGCCCGAAACGTGCTACACTGCCTTCGTGGGAGGTGGCCATGATGGACCGATACGTCACCGGCGCCGTGATCCGAAGGCTCCGCGAGGGCAAAGGGATGACCCAGGAGGAGCTGGCCCGGCGGATCCATGTCAGCGGGAAGGCCGTGAGCAAATGGGAAACAGGCCAGGGGTTCCCGGATCTCAGTCTTCTCGATCCCCTGGCCAGGGCGCTTGATATCTCTGTGATCGAACTCATGTCCGGAGAGGACAGGCGGAACGGGAATCGCTCCGCCAACATGCTGAAAAGCCGCTTCTATGTCTGTCCGGTGTGCGGAAACGTGATCCTTGCCGCCGGCGAGGCCGTGATCTCGTGCTGCGGCATCACCCTGCCGCCGCTCACTCCGGAGGTTCCGGATGCCGGACATGCCCTTCGGGTCGCGGTGTCGGAAGACGAGTACTACGTCTCCTCGGACCATCCGATGGAGAAGGATCACTGCCTCTCGTTCCTCGCGGCGGTGTCGGATCAGAGCGTACACCTGGTGAAGCTGTATCCCGAGGGCGCGGCGGAAGCGAGGTTCGGGATACGCGGTGTCCGCTGCCTGCTCGCTTACTGCAGCCGGCACGGGCTGTTCCGGCTGGGTCGGGAAGCCTTCGGGACGGACGTTACTCCCGCACCGTACCGGACCTGAGGTCTGTCAGCCACCCGCGGATGAGCGTCCGCATGCGCTCCGGCTCGCGGTCAAAATGGTGGGTTTCGCCGGGGATGATCTCCAGACGGCAATTCCGGTACAGCTCGGCAGCCCGCACGGAGTCCTCCGGCGGGACGACGTCGTCCTCACTGCCGTGGAGCAGGAGCACCGGGCCCGCGTAGCGCCCGATCGCATCCTCCGCGCGGACCGTCTGTGCGATGCGGATGTAGTTCCCGTCCAGCGTCAGATCCTTGATCGTCGGGATCTCATCCGGAATGCGGAGCGGATCGAAGCGCACGCCCAGCATGCAGCCCTCCCGGGCGCACCGGGGGATCATGAAGGCCGGCGCACGGAGGATCAGCCCGCTGACGCGGTCGGCCTCGATCGCGCCGGCGAGCGCCGCCGTGAGGCCGCCCTGTGAGTGGCCCGAGAGCAGGATCTCCGTCACGAAGTCGAGTTTCCGGGCATCATCGATCAGAGCGATCGTGTTGGAGATCCATTTGTGCAAAGTGTGCTTCCGGAATTCGCCCCCGCTCTCGCCATGGCCGTAGAGATCGGCGCGGAGCGTGGCAAAACCGGCCTCGTGCATTGCCCGGCAGGCCGCGATGTTGTGCGGACGGTCCTTGGAGCTCGAAAAGCCGTGCAGCACGATCACCAGCGGGCATCGCTCCGTCCCCACTGGTCTCTCCAGCACCGCGCTCAGTGCGATCCCGTCATCCATGACCGTCCGACGCGTCCGCACGCAGCCGTCATCCGTGCGTCCATCCTTCCGCATGACCGATCCCTCCTTGACTGCCGGTTTACCCGGCATCCCTGCTCCGAGCATATAATCATTCTCCCCATCTGTCAAGCGAGGCCGTACCCGTCCGTTCCGAATGCGTGTTTCCCCGGCGCAACAGCGCGTTGCTTGACAGCGGTTCCGTTTTCTGCCATGATGAAGCCGAACGAAACGGAAGGAGGATGATCCCATGGAACCCTGCACGATTCTCAAGGATCTGCGAGAGAAGCACAACTGGACGCAGGAGGAGCTGGCCGGGCGCGTCCTGGTCACCCGCCAGGCCGTCAGCCGCTGGGAGAACGGCGAAACGCAGCCCAACACGGAGACACTCAAGCTGCTGTCGGCGCAGTTCGGCGTGTCCATCAACACCCTGCTCGGCTCCCCCCGGACGCTGTTCTGCCAGTGCTGCGGCATGCCGCTCACGGAAGACGGCATGATCAGCCGGGAGCCCGACGGCAGCTTCAACGAGGACTACTGCCGCTGGTGCTACGCCGACGGAGAGTTCACCTACCCGACCGTCGACTCGCTGGTCGATTTCCTCATGGCACACATGCCGAACCCCGGCGGCGTGCCGGATGAGGAGCGCCGGGCGACGTACACGGGCCATCTCTCGCAGCTGAAGCACTGGAGCTGAGCCCCTCCTTCACGGCAGCGGACAGACCGCTGCTTTTTTTCGCAGTACAGCAAAGAAAGTGCGAACATGTGTTTGACTTTTGGGCTGACTGTGCTATACTGTATGCGAACAATCGTTTGCAAAGGAAGTGCTTGCGATGCAGAGGCCGCGCGGAGACAACCAGCAGCGCATTCTGGAGTATATCAGGACCACGATCCAGGCCAAGGGCTATCCGCCCTCGGTGCGGGAGATCGCCGCCGCGGTGGGGCTCAAGTCGACCTCCACCGTGCACGGCCACCTGCAGCGCCTGGAGAAGCGCGGTCTTCTTCATCGGGACGCCATGAAGCCGCGGGCCATGGAGGTCGTCGGCGAGAACGGGGGCAAGCCGGTCCCCGTCCTCGGCAACGTTACCGCAGGCCTGCCGATCCTGGCCGAGGAATGCCTCGACGAGTTCGTCATGCTGCCCGAGGCCATGCTCGGCGACGGCGAGCATTTTGTGCTGCTCGTGCACGGCGACAGCATGATCGAGGCCGGCATCCTCGACGGCGACCACATCATCGTCCGCCGCCAGCAGGAGGCGAACAACGGTGACATCGTCGTGGCCATGATCGACGACAGCGCCACGGTGAAGCGCTACTACCGCGAGAGCGGCCATTTCCGCCTCCAGCCGGAGAACGCAAGCATGGAACCGATCATCGTTGACGAGGTGACCATCCTCGGCAAGGTCATCTCCCTCTACCGCGTCCTGTGACCCATCGGAGGACAGCATGAACGACAACGACCGCTCCCCTGTTGACTACGACCTGCTCGGACGTCAGCTTGAATCCCTGATGGAGGGCTGCACGCACGCCCTGCCGGTGCTGGCCAACGCGGCCGCCCTGCTCTGGCAGGAGCTCCCCGGCCTCAACTGGGCCGGCTTTTACCTGCGGAAGGACCGGTGCCTCCTGCTCGGGCCCTTCCAGGGCAAACCCGCCTGCACGGTGATCGCCTTCGGACGCGGTGTCTGCGGCACGGCAGCCGCTCGCACGGAGACCCAGCGCGTGCCCGACGTCCACGCTTTTCCGGGACATATCGCCTGCGACAGTGCCTCCAACAGCGAGATCGTGGTCCCGCTGGTCGCGGAGGACGGTCACCTGCTCGGCGTGATGGATCTGGACAGTCCGCTGACGGACCGCTTCAGCGGGGACGATCAGCGCGGACTGGAGTCTTTCGCCCGGATCCTGGCCTCGGCGGACTGGTCCGGCCTGGCTCTGTGACCCAACCGCCGGGAAAACCGGGGAGCTTTTTGTTCTGATTTCCCATCTTTTTTTGCCAAATGAGCCTCCGGGAGGCAAAAAAAGACTGTACAAGCGCGCGAATTTGTGCTATATTGCCTCCATGAGCCCACCGATCTCACAGTGTCCTCCTTGGTGCCACGCATCCAATGCAAGCCAACCGGGAAGCCTGAATCCATTGGATGGGTGAATCAATCTTAGGAGGGAAACCACCATGTACCAGGATGAAACCCTGACCTGTCGTGACTGCGGCCGCGAGTTTGTCTTCTCCGCCTCCGAACAGGCCTACTTTGCAGAGCGCGGATTCCAGAACAAGCCCACCCGCTGCCTCGAGTGCCGCCGTGCGAAGCGCAACGCCACCAACGGCGGAACCGCCCGTCAGTACTTCAAGGTGATCTGCGACGGCTGCGGCAAGGAGACCGAGGTCCCCTTCCAGCCCCGTGGCGACCGCCCCGTCTACTGCCGCGAGTGCTTCCAGGCGCAGAATCAGGGCCGCTATTGATGCGAAAAGCCGCTGCCGCGAGGCAGCGGTTTCTTATTGCCGCAAAACACGGAAACCGAACGGAAGGAGACGATCGGCATGTCTGAGCAGGCACAGAAGCTCATCGAGGAGTTTACCCGGAATGATGACATCCGCGACGCGGGCCTCACCCAGCCGGAGGATGTGGAGCGCCTGGACGACATCGTCTACGGCGGCAACGCCCGGTGGCAGGTGATGGACCTCTACCGCCCGAAGGGCTGCGCGGACAGGCTCCCGGTCATCGTCAGCGTCCACGGCGGCGGCTGGGTCTACGGCGACAAGGAGCGCTATCAGTACTACTGCATGGACCTGGCCCGGCGCGGCTTTGCCGTGGCGAACTTCACCTACCGCCTGGCCCCGATGTTCAAGTTCCCGGCTCCGCTGGAGGACCTGAACCTCGTCATGACCTGGCTGAAGGCCCGCGCGGAGGAGCGGCGGCTCGACATGGGCAATCTGTTCGCCGTGGGTGATTCCGCCGGTGCCCACTGTCTGGGGCTCTACAGCGACATCCTCTGCAATCCGGCCTATGCCGCGCGCTTCCCCTTCACGGTGCCCGAGGGACTCTGTCTGCGCGCCGTCGCCCTCAACTGCGGCGTCTACCGCATGGCCCCGCTCCGGGACGACGAGCCCTCCCTGCTTCGGGATTACCTTCCCCTCGGCGGTACTCCGGAGGAGATCCGCATGCTCGACATCTGCGGGAACATGGGCGACCGTTTCCCGCCGGCCTTCATCATGACCGCCCCGCAGGACTTTCTCAAGCCGCAAGCCGCCGTCCTCGCCGCGCAGCTCGCGGAGAAGAACACGGAGCACGTGCTGCGCTTCTACGTGGACGATGCGTGCTCACTGGCCCATGTGTTCCATCTGAACATCCGCAGTCCGTGGGCCGGGATGTGCAACGACGACGAGTGCGCTTTCTTCCGCGCGCACATCGTCTGACCCAGGCAAACCGATACGAAAAGAGGTTCTTCACGGAAAGCTCGGGAAAACCATATAGGAGAGGGTCCGCGCTCTGCGGAGCGCGCCAGGGGCTTTCCGATCGCCCCTGGACCCTTCGGGTTCGCATCTTCCTTGTTTGGTATTGGACAAAGCAACGTTGATAAAAACCTTGCAATTCCAGAGCCTATCATTAACGGAACGGCCCGAAGGAGTCCAGAGGGCGATCGGAAAGCCCTCTGGTGCGCCCGCAGGTGCATCCCCTCATCAACGAAGTTTCCCTAGCAAATCGTGAAGAGCCCGAAAAGAAGCCCGCCGCAGATGACGGGCTTCTTTGAATTGACGGATTCGGGTTCACCGCCGCCAGTGGCGTTTGGTGCCGCTGAGCAGGGCGCGCATGGCGGGCGTGTTCTCCAAGGCCTGTCCGCAGCCAAGCACCACGCTGGCCTGGGGATCCTCCGCGGCCGCGCATGGAATCCGCAGCTGCTGGTAGACGGCGTCCTGTAGTCCGCTCAGGGCCGCGCCGCCGCCGGTCAGGATGATCCCCTCCTCAAAGATGTCCGCGGCCAGTTGGGGCGGGGTGCGCTCGATCACGGCCTGGATCGCCTCGATCAGGGCGTTGACGGGCTCCCGGAGAGCGTCGTAGACGTCGCGGGAGGAGATGGGCAGGGTCTTGGGGAGGCCGGTGATCAGGTTGCGCCCCGTGGCGTCCATGGTCACGGTGTCGGCGGGCTCGATCGCGCTGCCGAGGTTGATCTTGAGCTCCTCCGCCGTACGTTCGCCGATCAGGAGGCTGTGCTTTTTCCGGACATAACGGATGATCGCGTCGTCGAAGTAATCGCCGCCCAGGGGGATGCAGGTGCCGACCGTGACCTCGTTCATGGAGAGCACGGCGATGTCGGTCGCGCCGGCGCCGATGTCCACGATCATGCTGCCGTACGCCTCATCAAAGCGCATGCCGATGCCGAGAGCCGCGGCGATCGGGCGCTCGAGCAGCTGGGTGCGGCGCATGCCCGCGTCGAACATGATGCTGATGATCGACCGGCGCTCCATCTCGTTGACGCCCGTCGGAACGGAGATCACGGCGCGGGGACGGGAGAACACATGCCTTCCGACGGCACGGGTCACCATCTCCGTCAGCAGGGTCTTGACCAGGTCGTAGTCCAGAACGCTTCCCTGGCGGAGGGGACGGATCGCCTGCATGCTGCCGGGGGTACGCCCCACCAGACGGTAGGCCTCCTCGCCGACCGCCATCACGCGGCTCTGCTCCTTGTCCACGGCGACGACCGCCGGTTCCCGCAGGATGATGCCGCGTCCGCGCATACAGATCAGAACGTGGGACGTCCCGAGATCCACACCGATATCCCGCACCCTCGCCATGCAATCCCTCTCTCTTCCACATGGAGTACCCAATGATTATACCATCGTTTCCCGGAATCGTAAAGGGGGAAACGCGCTTGACAACAGCGGCCCGCCTATCATATAATCCGCATGATTCCTACCATAAAAGGAGGCGGCAGGCATGGAGACCGTGGAAGCCCTGTTCGGCAGCAATGTGTTCAATGACGCCGTGATGCAGCAGCATCTGCCCAAGGACATCTACCGCGCGCTTCGCAAGACCATCGACGACGGACGTCGCCTGGACCCGACGATCGCCGGTGCGGTGGCGCACGCGATGAAGGAATGGGCCATCGGCAAGGGCGTCACCCACTACACCCACTGGTTCCAGCCCCTCTCCGGCATCACCGCCGAGAAGCACGACGCTTTCATCACGCCTGTGGCCGGCGGACGGGTGATCGAGTCCTTCAGCGGTTCCGAGCTGGTCCGCGGCGAGCCCGACGCCTCCTCCTTCCCCTCCGGCGGCCTGCGCTCGACCTTCGAGGCCCGCGGCTATACCGCCTGGGATCCCACGAGCTACGCCTTCATCAAGGACGGCGTGCTCTGCATCCCCACCGCCTTCTGCTCCTACGGCGGAGAAGCCCTGGACAAGAAGACCCCCCTGCTCCGCTCAATGGAAGCGCTCTCCCGGCAGGCCGTCCGCGTGCTGAAGCTTTTCGGCAACGACGCGCGCCGCGTGCTCCCCTCCGTCGGACCCGAACAGGAGTATTTCCTGGTCGACAAGCAGACCTGGACCCAGCGTAAGGACCTGGTCTTCACCGGCCGCACGCTTTTCGGCGCGAAGCCGCCCAAGGGTCAGGAACTCGACGACCACTACTTCGGCGTCATCAAGCCCCGCGTGCAGGCCTTCATGAGCGAGCTGAACCGCGAGCTGTGGAAGCTGGGCATCCTCGCCAAGACCGAGCACAACGAAGCCGCCCCCGCGCAGCACGAGATGGCCCCGATCTACACGGTCGCCAACGTCGCCACGGATCACAACCAGCTGACGATGGAAATCATGAAGAAGGTCGCCGACCGCCACGGTCTTGTCTGCCTGCTGGCGGAAAAGCCCTTCGACGGCGTCAACGGCTCCGGCAAGCACAACAACTGGTCCATGACCACCGACACCGGCACGAACCTGCTCGAGCCGGGTGACTCCCCCTACGACAGCGCGCAGTTCCTGCTCTTCCTCGTCGCGGTGATCAAGGCCGTCGACGAGCACCAGGACCTCCTGCGCGTCTCCGTCGCCGGGGCCGGGAACGATCACCGCCTCGGCGCCAACGAGGCCCCGCCCGCCATCATCTCCATGTTCCTTGGCGACGAGCTGACCGCAATCCTCCAGGCCATCGACCAGGGCACGGCCTATATCGGCCACGAGAAGGAGGAGATGGCCATCGGCGTCCACGTCCTGCCCAAGTTCCCGCGGGACAACACGGACAGGAACCGGACCTCCCCCTTCGCCTTCACCGGCAACAAGTTCGAATTCCGTTCCGTCGGTTCCTCCGCGTCCATTGCGGACGCAAACGTCGTGATCAATACCGGCGTGGCGGACGCGCTGATGCGCTTTGCCGATGAGCTGGAGCAGGCGGAGGACTTCCAGGCTTCCCTGCACGACCTGATCGTCCGCGAGATCCGCGCGCACAAGCGGATCATCTTCAACGGAAACGGCTATTCCACCGAATGGGTCCGCGAGGCGAAGAAGCGCGGGCTGAAGAACCTGCCCACGACGGTGGACGCCATCCCGTCCCTGATCGACCCGGAGAACATCGAGCTCTTCTCCCGCCACCGCGTCCTCAGCGGCACGGAGCTGCACGCCCGCTACGAGATCCTGCTCGAGAACTACTGCAAGGTCATCGCCATCGAGGCGGAGACGATGCTGTCCATGGCGCGCCGGGAGATCCTGCCCGCCGTCCTGCGCTCCGCCGGCGATCTGGCCGCCTCGGCCAAGGCCGTGAAGGACTACGCGCCGGTCTTCTCCACCCTGCCCCACGAGAAGCTGCTGGCCCGCCTGACCCTCGGCGCGAGCCGTCTGTCCGACGGCATCGAGACCCTGAGCAACGCCGTCATCTCCGTCCCGCGCGCGGCGGACGCCCTGACCCGCGCCATCCACATGCGCGACCGCGTCCTGACCGCCATGGCGGAGGTCCGCGCGGCGGCGGACGAACTGGAGACGATCGTCGACAAGCGCGACTGGCCCTTCCCGACCTACGCGGAGCTCCTCTTCGGCGTATGACCGTTTGACATCCTGTCCCAATGGGGTATAATAGACATGAGGGAGGTGCAGCCGAATGGAAAAGGTCGGTGAGATCACGGCCGTGCGAGGCCGTCAGCTGGAGGTCACCTTCTGCCGTCCGCAGGACTGCGGGCACTGCCACGCCTGCGAGGGCGGTCAGGAGCCCACGGTGATCCGTGTGGAGGGCGAAGGCCGCGTGGGCGACTACGCCAGCGTGCAGCTGCCCGGCAGCACGGTCTTCAAGGCTTCCCTGCTGGCCTACGCCCTGCCGATCGGCGGACTGTTCGCCGGTATGCTGGCCGGACGCCTGATCCGGCCCGAAAACGCGCTGATCTCCGCCATCGGCGGCGTGATCGGCCTGGCGGCGAGCCTGCTGGCCGTCTTCCTGACCGAGAAGGGACGGGCCGGGTCCGACCGCTGGCGCCCTGTCCTCACCAAGGTGTACCCGAGAGAACTCTACGAATCGAAAGGAGACGAAACCCATGATCACGGAACTGACGAATGAAACCTTCAACGACTTTATTGACAAGGCAGACAAACCCGTGCTGGTCGACCTCTGGGCCTCCTGGTGCGGCCCCTGCAAGATGCTCTCCCCGCTGGTGGACCAGCTGGCCGAAAAGTTTGCCGGCAAGCTGACCGTCGCCAAGGTGAACGTGGACGAGGCCTCCGATGTGGCCATGCAGTTCCGCGTGAGCTCCATCCCCACCCTGCTCCTGTTCAAGGACGGCGAGCTCAAGGACACCAGCATCGGCTATGTCCCCATGCAGCAGCTGGAAGCCTTTGTCAGCCAGGTGCTGTAAGCCTTCCGAAGCAACCCCGTGCCGCTTCTCCGGAAGCGGTTTTCTGCTGCGGAAAATGCGGGTTCACGAAGTTTTTTCAAAAGATCGGCAGTCATCCTGTCCTCTGCTTCGTATAGATAAATGGAGGCGCGTTGGAAGCGCCGCCCATGAAAACAGTTCCGCAATGGCGGAAGGAGGAATCTGAATGAAACTTATGAAGAAACTGATACCCTGTCTGCTGGTCTGCATGCTGGCCCTCACCGCTGTGCTCGGCGCTTCCGCGGAGAACACCGTCTCCGGAAACGACGTCCTGGCTCAGCTCAACGGCCAGACCATGACCTTCTCCAGCGGCGTCGGCGCGTGGTCCACCGAGCTGCAGTTCGGCGAGAACGGCAGCTTCAGCGGCCTGTACCACGACAGCGAGATGGGCGAAGACGCCGAAGAGTACCCGAACGGCACCGTCTACGGCTGCCTCTTCCACGGCACGCTCTCCGACCCGGAGCAGGTGGACACCAACACCTGGAAGCTGCATGTCTCGCTCACGGCGGACGAAGGCCAGGTCCCGGAGACCATCGAGGACGGCATCCGCTATGTGACCACCGATCCCTACGGGCTGAAGGACGGCCAGGACGTGATCCTGTACCTGCCCGGCACCCCCGTGGCCGGGCTGCCGGAGGAGCTGCTGTTCTGGACCCACCTGCGGGAGTATGACGCGAATTACACCGAGCTGCCTTTCCACGTGATCTGGAACGAGAGCGGCGAGAGCGGCTTTGTCGGCGAGATGCCCGGCACCATGGTCGGCATGATGAACCCCTGGGCGGAAGTCAGCGCCGAGGAGCTGGCCGAGCGGACCGGCTGCCGCTTCGGTCTCCCCGAGGGTGCCGAAGACGTGCGCTGCTTCGTGCTGAACGGCGGTGAGATGGCCGAGATGCAATTCACGCTGAACGGCTGCCGTCTGACCGCCCGCATCGCGGCGGCCGCGGCCTTCACCGACATCTCCGGCATGTACTATGCCTGGACGAGCACGGAGGCCTTCAATGTCGCTCAGTGCCCGGCCGTGATCTGGACCGCTCCCGCGGAAGAGGGACAGGCGCAGGTCTGTCTGTGGTATGACGCGGTGCCCGGCCTCATGTACTCCGTGAGCGCCTGCGGCGATGCCTGCCCGGACCTGAAGACCGTGGCCGAGGCTCTCTATATCCCCGCGCAGACCGAAGCCGAATGACGGCCCGCAGAGGCCGTGCTCCGCAGAATCAGGCGGAACACGGCCTCTTTTGCTGTCCGCGGGCTTGTCTCAAATGTCTGTTTGTGGTACAATATATAGTGGTACATGATGACCGCATCATGCTCTCAGCACACATTCAAGGGGTGAATCTGTTTGACCCAGACATACGATGCCGGCAGTATCCAGGTGCTCGAAGGGCTCGAGGCCGTCCGTCTGCGTCCCGGCATGTACATCGGCACCACCTCCTCCCGCGGCCTGCACCACCTCCTCTGGGAGATCGTCGACAACGCGATCGATGAGGCCAGCAACGGCTACGCGGACTCCGTCACCGTCACCCTGCACGCCGACGGATCGGCCTCGGTGATGGACAACGGCCGCGGCGTCCCCGTGGACGAGCATCCGACCCTGCACATCTCCGGCGTGGAGGTCATCTATACCCGCCTGCATGCCGGCGGCAAGTTCAACAACGAGAATTATGCCTACTCCGGCGGCCTGCACGGCGTCGGCGCCTCGGTCGTCAACGCCCTGTCGCGCTGGATGACCGTGGACTCCTTCTGCGACTTCGGCCACTACCGGATGCGCTTCACAAGCGAGGAAAACCCGGCCACCGGCAAAATCGACGCGGGCAAGCCCGACGGTCCCCTCGAAAAACTCGGCAACACGCGCCGCCACGGGACCCTCGTGCGCTTCCTGCCGGACGACCGGATCTTTGAGGACGTGCGCTGGAACAGCCAGCAGGTCGCGCGCCGTCTCCAGGAACTGGCCTATCTCAACCGCGGGCTGATGATCACCTTCACCGACGAGCGCGTGAAGGACCCGGAGAAGCGCCAGCAGACCTTCTGCTATGAGGGCGGCATCATCGACTACGTCCGCTACCTCAACGAGGGCCGGACGCCCGTCACCGAGGATGTCATCTATTTTGAAGGTCAGCGCGACACCATCATCTGCCGCGCCGCGATCCAGTACACGCAGGACTTTTCCGAGAACGTGTTCTCCTATGTGAACAACATCCCCACCCCGGAGGGCGGCACCCACGAGATGGGCTTCAAGACGGCGTTCACCAAGGCCTTCAACGATTATGCGCGCAAGATCGGCGTGCTGAAGGACAAGGACGCGAACCTCTCCGGCGAGGACTTCCGCGAGGGTCTGACCTGCGTGCTCACCACAATGGTCAAGAATCCCCAGTTCGAGGGCCAGACCAAGGGCCGCCTCGGCAACAGCGAGGTCCGGCCCGCGGTGGAGTCCATCGTTGCGGAGAAGCTTGCAGACTGGCTGGACAACCTCAAGAACCAGGAGATGGCCCAGCACATCATCGGCAAGGCCGTGAAGGCCGCCCAGGCCCGCGAGGCCGCCCGGAAGGCGCGCGACACGATCCGCTCCTCCAAGGCGCTCGAGGCCCAGCCCCTCGTCGGCAAGCTTGCCGCCGCCCGCGGCCATAAGCCGGAGGACAACGAGCTCTTCATCGTCGAGGGCGACAGCGCAGGCGGCAGCGCCAAGCAGGGCCGCGACAGCCGCTTCCAGGCCATCCTTCCCCTGCGCGGCAAGCCCCTGAACGCCGAGAAGAAGAGCATCGACCAGGTGCTCTCCAACGAGGAGTTCCGCAGCCTGATCACCGCCCTCGGGACGTC
Source organism: Clostridia bacterium (assembly GCA_017429265.1). Taxonomy (GTDB): domain Bacteria; phylum Bacillota; class Clostridia; order Christensenellales; family Aristaeellaceae; genus RUG11272. The sequence continues at coordinate 21,340 of JAFRPG010000105.1, forward strand.
GATCGGCGAGACCTTCAACCTGAACAGCCTCCGCTACCACAAGGTGGTCATCCTCTCCGATGCGGACCAGGACGGCGCCCACATCCGCGCCATCCTGCTCACCTTCTTCTTCCGCTACATGAAGGAGCTGATCACCGCCGGCCACGTGTTCATCGGCATGCCGCCGCTCTACCGCGTGACAAAGGGCAGCCAGGCGATCTACTGCTATGACGACAAGGAGCTGGAGAAGGTCACGAAGAAGGTCGGCAAGGGCTATACGCTCCAGCGCTACAAGGGTCTCGGCGAGATGAACCCCGAGCAGCTCTGGGAGACGACGATGGATCCGGGCCAGCGCAAGCTGATGCAGGTGTCCATCGATGACGCGGCCCAGGCCGACCGCCTCGTCACGATCCTGATGGGTGACAAGGTGGAGCCCCGCCGCGAGTACATCAGCGAGTACGCTGACTTCAACCGCCAGGACAACTTCGAGCTGCCGGAGGGACAGGTCAACCCGATGGCAAAGACGCATTGACGCTGACGAAGAAAGGCTGAACGCCCATGGCCAGGAAAAAGCCCCCCGAAAAGCCCATCGCGAAGGACGATCCCTCACGCATCATCGTCACGTCCATGGAGGACGTGATGCATAATTCCATGATCCCCTACGCCGAGCACGTCATCCTCGAGCGCGCCCTTCCGCGCGTGGAGGACGGTCTGAAGCCGGTGCAGCGGCGCATCCTTTACACCATGCTTGAGCTGGGCACCACGCCGGACAAGCCGCACCGCAAGTGCGCCCGCATCGTCGGCGACTGCCTGGGCAAATACCACCCCCACGGCGACTCCTCGGTCTATGACGCCCTGGTGCGCATGGCGCAGGACTTCTCCATGCGCGGCCCCATGGTGGACGGCCACGGTAACTTCGGCTCCATCGACGGCGACGGTGCCGCGGCCATGCGTTACACCGAGGCCCGGATGGCTCCGCTGGCCATGCTCATGCTCCGGGACATCGAAAAGGACACCGTGCCCTTCCGGCTCAATTTCGACGATACGCTCAAGGAGCCGGACATGCTCCCGGCCCGCTTCCCGAACCTGCTGGTGAACGGCGCCAACGGCATCGCGGTCGGTCTGGCCACCAACATCCCGCCGCACAACCTCGGCGAGGCGATCCGCGCCGCCGTCGTCCAGATCGAGAACCCCGATATCAGCCTGGACGACCTGATGCAGATCATCCCGGGACCGGACTTCCCCACCGGCGGCGTGCTGATCAAAAACGATGAGATCCGCCAGGGCTACCTGACCGGCCGGAGCAAGCTGCAGGTCCGCGCCCGCATCCACACGGAGGACGGCAGCGCCGGGCGGAAGATGATCGTGATCACCGAGATCCCCTACGGCGTCAACAAGGCCGCCATGCTGGAGAAGATCCAGCGCCTCACGGACGAAAAGAAGGCCGCTCTCAGCGGCATCTACGACATCCGCGACGAGAGCGACCGCGAGGGCCTGCGCGCCGTCATCGAGCTCAAGCGCGACACGGACCCGGACAAGGTGCTGGCCTATCTCTACAAGTACAGCGACCTGCAGGTGACCTTCGGCGTCAACATGGTCGCCATCGCCGACGGCAAGCCGGTCCAGATGGGCCTCAAGGCCATGCTCGGCTACTTTATCGATCACCAGAAGCGCGTGGTCACCCGCCGCACCGAGTACGATCTCAAGCAGGCGGAAGCGCGCGCCCATATCCTCGAAGGCCTGATGATCGCCGTGGACAACCTCGACGAGGTCATCCGCCTGATCCGTGCCAGCAAGAACCCGAAGGAAGCCCGCATCGCCCTGATGGAGGCCTTCGCCCTCGACGAGGTCCAGGCCCAGGCCATCCTCGACATGCGCCTGCAGCGCCTGACCAACCTGGAGATCCTCGCCCTGCGCAAGGAGTTTGAGGACCTGCAGAAGCTCATCAAGTCCCTCCGAGCCATCCTCGGGAGCGAAAAGAAGCTGATGGCCGTAATCGCGAAAGAGCTGCGCGAGGTGGAGGAGCAGTATGCCGATCCGCGCCGCACGACCATCGAAACGGTCGAGGAGGTCAAGGCCGATCAGATCGACAACACGCCCGTCCCGGACGAGGCGGTCGTCGCCTTCACCGGTGCGGGACAGTTCAAGCGCATGTGGCCCGCAATCTACCGCAAGACGCCTCTGCCGTCCCCCGCCGAGGACCCGCGGGAGGCGCCGCGCTTCCTCTTTATGACGAAGACGGACGAGACCCTGCTGATCTTCACCGATCTGGGCAACTGCTATCCGCTCCCGGTCAGCGCCCTCAACGAGTGCAAGCCGAAGGACCGCGGTCAGCTGCCCGTCGGCCTCCTGCCCAAGCTGGAGGACGGTGAACAGGTGATCTGGATCGACTGCTGCATGATAAAGGAGATCGCTTCCAGGCCCGAGCTGCTCCTGGTCACCGCGTCCGGCATGGCCAAGCGTCTTGTCGCCGCCGACCTCGACGTCCGCTCCAAAAAGTTCACGGTCATGGGTCTCAAGGGTGAGGACCGCCTGGCCTGTATCCTGCCCTTGGCCTCCGACGGCAAGCCGCAGGATGTCCTCCTCGTCTCCCGCCTGGCCATGAGCATCCGCTTCGCGGCGGACAGCGTCCCGCAGCAGGGACGCACCTCCGCCGGCGTGAAGGCGATCTCCTTGGCGGAGGACGACAGCCTCCTCCTCGCGACGCAGATCCGGAAGGGCGATGAGCTGCTACTGATCAGCGACCGCGGCAGCGGCAAGCGCGTCCCCGCCATGGCCTTTGAGCGGCAGAACCGCGCCGGCAAGGGCGTGCGGGCCTTCCCCTTCGTCCGCAACGGGTCGAACGGCACCCGGCTGGCCTGTGCGATCCGCACCGATGCCGGAGAGGCGGATATCCTGATCACGCAGGCTCAGAGCCAGCCCACCCGTATGCCGAAATCATCCGTCCAGATCCAGCCCATGAGCGGCAAGGGTTCCCCGCTGGTCATGGCCATCCTGAACGATGTGGTGACGGAAGTCTTCCTGCTGCCGCCGCAGAGCGCAACCTGATTTCCCGCCGCAGGGGCTGTCCCCTGCGGTTTTCTCATGGAAAAGGACCGCATATGCAGTCCCTTTGCGATCCTATTCATCCGCTGTCGGGATCCCGTTCCGCGCGCACCACGCGGCTGTTTCACTGCCGGCGGGCGTGATCACGGTGACATGGGGCGAACCGTCCAGGAGACCGTCCGGCAGGTCCGCGAGGCCGCCCGGCAGGCGGAGCAGCACGAGATCCGGGCAGTCTGCGAAGGCGGCAGAACCGATCTCCGTCACACTGTCCGGGACATACAGCCGGTTCGCTCCGCAGGCGCGGAAGGCCTCCGGGCCGATGACCTGCGTGTCCTCCGGGACCGTCATCACCGGCATGGCCGCAGCAGCCTCATCGGTAATCCGTTCGACCGCCGGATGGATATGATACGGTCCCTCTCCCTGCACGCGCAGGAGAACAAGCTCTCCGCCGGTCCAAGCCAGGCGGCACGTTTCATTTCCGGGCGCAAAGAAGGTCAGCCCCGACAGCAGCTGCGCGGTCCCGCTCAAAGGATCACAGACGACCCCCGCCACCGCGCCGGAGCCGAAGTTCCCGAAAGCGCCCGTGCCGATCGTCCGGACACCGCTTGGCAGCACCACCGTCAGCAGCGAGCTGCCGTAGAAGGCCTCCTGGCCGATCTCGGTAACGCTCTCCGGGAGGACGATGCGCCGCAGCGTCGGATGCCGGTACACCGCGTTTGCGATGACCTTCTCCACGCCGTCGGGCACGGTCACCTCCGTCGCCTCCTCATCCACGCCGCGCAGGCAAAGCACACCGCTCTGCCAGATGAGGGCCACGGACGGCGCCTCATAAGGGCAGAAGGACATGGTCAGATGCCGGGCTGTCTCGCTCTCCAGGGCGCAGCGGATGCGCTTCACCCGCGAGAAGACCGTGCCGAACGCTTCCGTGCCGAAGTGGGTCAGCCCTGCGGGCAGGTTGACCGTCAGCGAAGTCCTGTCCCGGAAGACGCCGTCGCCGATCCCGCTCACCGGGCGGCCGTCCAGCGTCTCCGGGACGGTCACCTCGCTGCCGGTGCCGTTCCACGCGGTGATCCACACGGTCCCGTCCGTCTGAAGCGCGCAGGAAAACTCCGCCTCTCCCCGCACTGTCACGGGGCAGAGCAGCGCACAGAGCAGCACCGCGAGGATCACCCGTTTTCCGCGCAAGGCAGGTCCCTCCGATCAGTCGGCCAGCGTTCCCATCGGATCCCATGGCTCGAGCACCTTCGGCTCCTGTGCCGCGAGATCCGCCAGTTCCCCGAGGTATTCCTTCTCAATGGCCGCCTGGAAGACATAGCGGTCGAACCAGGTATCGGAGCAGACATAGTAGCCCTTCACGCCGTTTTCGCCGCCCCAGCTGTTCTCGATCTTCCAGCGGTTCGGCTTTCCGTCGACGAGATTGACGCCGGTGATGACCATCGCGTGGTTCATGGCCGCAAAGCCGTAGTCCAGGGCATCCTCCTTGCTGATCTCCAGATCGAGGCCGCTGAGCATCTCATAGCCGAAGCACCGGTCGTCCCAGATGCCGCGCTCGCGCTCCCCGTCGTGACCGACGTCGCTGCCGAACCAGACCACCTTGCCGGCCTCCAGCTGGCGGATGATCGCGCTCTTCATCTCCTCCATGCTCAGGTTGAGATGCACGACCGGGCGGCCGCCCTCCACATTGCCGAGGAAGCGGATCGTGTAGGTCCCGTGCAGTGGCTTGTCCGCGGTGGGCGCATGGATCACGCTGACCGTGTCCCGCAGGATCCGGGCGGCATAGCGGTCGGCGAAGGCCCTGGGCGTCAGGCCGCGCTCGGCGTGGAAGACCTTTTCCTTGTCGGTGTACTCAAAGTCGAAGGTGCGGGGCGGCTCCCCGAAGCAGGAGCAGAGGAAGCCCCAGATCCGGCCGAGGACATCGTTCTTCAGTGCGCGGATCTCCTCCTCCGGAGCCCCGGCGGCGACAAGCCTGCGCAGCTTCGGCGCAGCGGCCTTCAGAGAGCGGTTGATCAGATAGTTCATCGTGCGGGTGTTGCCGGACTGCCAGGTCTCGTCAAAGGCGTCCTTGGGCACGATGCCGTACTTTTCGACGATGTTGACGAACATGGTCCACTGCCCGCCGTCGTGCACGCCAGTCGAGAGCACGAACGCGACCGTGCGGTCGTCGGTCGGCAGCGCGGCCGTCTCGATGATCCGCTCAAGGAAATAATTGGCGCGCTCGAACTTGTCCCAGAAGGCCAGCCAGCTCTGGCTGAGTTCAAAGCTCTCCAGCTTCAGCTCCTTCGCGATGCCCTCGCGCAGGACGTTCGCGGCGGCGAAGAGCCAGCAGCGTCCGCTGTGCTCCTGGTTGGTCACGGGCAGGGTCTCCAGCTCCAGCGAGAAGCGCTGATGCATACGGTTCGCGGCCTGCTGGGAGAAGGCCACCTTTTTGATGTCGCTCGCGGAGAGCGCCAGCGCGGCGACCTGCCGTTCGGGACTGTTTCTCCAAGCCTCTGTCCACCGGTCGATCTGTTCCTGTCTGACTGTCCGATCCATGATATCGCGTCCTTTCATAATAAGTTCGGAATCATTCCGTGACTGTCCGCCGGTCCGGCTGCCGTGCGCCGTCCTCCCCGGCGGCGTTCAATTCCTCGCGTACCTCCCGTGCGGCCGCCAGCAGGCGCCGCATGCGCCCGTTGACCCCGCTCTTGCTGATCGGCGGATCCCGCAGCGCGCCCAGCTCCTCGAGGGCCGCGTCCGGGTGCTCCAGCCGCAGCTCGGCGATCTCCCGCAGGCCGGGCGGAAGCGTATACAGGCCGCGGTGGATCGCCAGCAGCTCGATAGCCTCCACCTGAGCCTGAGCCGCGGCCAGCTGGCGCTCGCTGTTGTGCTCGTCGCAGTTGGCGACGCGGTTGGCCTGGCCGCGCATCTGCCGGGTGATGCGGATGTTTTCCAGCTTCATCATCGCGCCGGGGGCCTCCATCAGGGCCAGGGCGTCGGAGATCTCCTGCGCACCCTTGAGGTAGACGACCGGCAGGCCTCGCCGCACGACACGGTGCACCGGCAGCCCGGAGCGTTCCATCTGTTTTCCGAGCAGCTCGCAGAAGCCCTCGTCCCGCGCGACGATCTCGAGATGGTATCCTTTCTCCGGTGACGTGATCGCACCTGCGCCGAGGAAGGCGCCGCGGATGTACGCCCTCCGGCAGCAGGCCTTGCCGATCTGCGGGTGCGGCAGGGTCCTGCGCAAGACGGGCCTGCCCGTCTCGTCGGGCTCCATCATGCGCAGCGCCGTCAGCAGCCACACGGCGTCCTCTCCCTCGATTGACAGCACGCAGCTGCGGCGTCCGCCGAGGCGCGCATGCTCCACAAAGACCAGCTGCGGCGTCAGGCCGAAAGGCTCCTTGAGCATGCGGAAGATCCGCCGCGCCAGCGCCGCGTTCTCCACCTGCCAGGAGATGCCGAAGCTGCCGCCGCCGCGCATGCTCAGGCTGCCCGATGTCTGCGTCAGGGCAGCCAGCTCCGTGATGGTGCAGCAGTCCCGCTCCAGCGGCAGACGGATCAGCTCCGCCTTGGCATCAGAGGAAAACGACATGCCGGTCCCTCCTTCCGGTCCCGCCGCTCAGTTCTGCCCGATCCATCTCGCCTGCTCGAGCTGAACGTCGCGGTGTTCGATCTGGACGATGCATTCCTGCTCCCTGAACCAGGCGGCCAGGGCCTCGGCGATCGCCACGCTGCGGTGTGCGCCGCCCGTGCAGCCGACCGCGATGACGAGCCTGCGTTTGCCCTCGGCGCGGTAGTTCGGCAGGAGGAAGGCCAGCAGGTCTTTCGTCTTCTCCAGAAACACCCGCGTCGTCTCATGCCCGAGCACGAACTCCCGGACATCGTCGTCCAGGCCCGAATGCCTGCACAGTTCCGGGATGTAGAACGGGTTCGGGAGGAAGCGGACGTCGAAGACCAGGTCCGACTGGCGCGGGATGCCCCGCTTGAAGCCGAAGGACATGATCTCCACGCGCATCGGATCCTGGATGTCGTCGTTGTTCTCCCGGAAGATCTCGCGCAGGCGCCGCAGCAGGGCTTTGGGGGTCATGCCCGAGGTGTCGATCAGGTAGGACGCCGACTCCCGCAGGGGCTGGAGCAGCGCGCGCTCCCTCGCAATGGCCTCCGTCAGGGAGACGCCGTCCGCGCAGAGCGGATGCTCGCGCCGGGTCTCCTTGAAGCGGTCCACCAGCACCTCGTCGCTGGCCTCGAGAAAGATCGACTCGACCGGCTGCTCCAGCTGCTGGGCGTCCCGGAAAAGGGTGTGCACGTTCTGCGCGTCGAACAGGGCGCCCGAGCGCACGTCCACCGAGAAGGCCGCCACCTGGGCCGAGAGCACCGTCCGCTCGCAGATCGCGATCAGTTCGGGGATCATGCCGGGCGGCAGATTGTCCACGCAGAAAGCGCCGAGGTCCTCCAGGTCCCGCAGGGCCAGCGTCTTGCCGGCCCCGCTCATGCCGGTCAGCAGCAGGTATCGCATTCTGTTCTCATCCCTCCGTCACGCTTCGCCGAGGATCCGGATCTCCGGCTCCAGGCACACGCCGCATTTCTCCTCCACAATGTCCCGGACGCGCCGCATCAGTTCCTCAAAGTCCGCCGCGGTCCCGCCGAGATTGACCAGGAAGCCCGCGTGCTTCTCGCTGACCGCCGCCCCGCCGACCCGCATGCCCTTCAGGCCGCACTGATCGATCAGAGCCGCCGCGAAATACCCCTCCGGCCGCTTGAAGGTCGATCCCGCGCTGGGCTGCTGAAGGGGCTGTTTTTCGCTGCGCCTCGCGTTGAGGTCGGCCATCTCCGCCTCGATCTGCGCCCGGTCGCCCTCGCGGAGCGTGAAGCCGGCCCGCGTCACGATCCCGTCCTCGTCCTGCAGGCGGCTGTGACGGTAGCCGAAACCCAGTTCGTCCCGCGAATAGCGGAAACGGCTGCCGTCCGGCCGGACACCCTCGGCCCAGGATGTGACCTGACACATCTCCCCGCCGTAGGCCCCCGCGTTCATCAGCACGCCTCCGCCCACCGTGCCCGGGATGCCGGAGGCGAAGGCCAGCCCGGCCAGTCCGCTGACGGCGGCATGATGCGCGAGCTCGGTCAGCGTCGTCCCGGCCATCGCCGTGAGCGAGGTCCCGTCGGTCTCGATGCCTTTCATCCGGCGGCCGATCCGGATCACCAGCCCGCGGATCCCGCCGTCCCGCACGAGGAGGTTGGACCCCCGGCCGATCACCGTCACCGGGACGCTCCGCTCTCCCGCGAGGGCGAGCATCCGCAGGAGCTCCTCTTCTGTCGCCGGCTCCGCCAGCAGATCCGCGGGTCCGCCGAGCCGCAGCGTCGTGCAGGCTGCCATCGGACAGTCGCGCTGCAGAGCCTCCGCCGGGAACGCATTCTCAAACGCTCCGATCCAATTCTTGTCCGCCATTTCACACCCTCCCTGTCACGGGTATTTTACACGATTTTTGCCCGGCATGCAATGGATCGGCAGCAGTTTCTGTCCCTGCGCGCCTTGCGTCCTTTCGATTCTGTGGTACAATGGACGTGCCGTCATATTCCGTTCATGGTCTGGAGGGATCGTCATGCTTCTCGTGTTTCTGTTGATCCCGGTCGTGCTGGCGGGCCTGTATGTGTTCTGCCTGCTGCCGCAGCTGCCGCGCCGTTCGATGGAGCCGTTCCTCGGCCGGGATTACGCGCACCGCGGGCTGTTCGACAATGAGGGGATCCCGGAAAACTCCCTGCCCGCCTTCCGCCGCGCCGCGGAGCAGGGCTTCGGCATCGAGCTGGACGTCCAGCGCGCCGCCGACGGCACCCTGATGGTCTTCCACGACGACGGGCTTGAGCGGATGTGCGGTATCCGCCGCGATCTCGGCGCCTGCACGTTCAACGAGCTGCGCGCGGCTCATCTGCTCGACACAGAGGAGCTGATCCCGACCTTCGCCGAGGTCCTGCAGACCGTTCGCGGCCGTGTCCCCCTGATCGTCGAGATCAAGGCCGGCGCCAACCTCGCCGGGACCTGCGCGCAGGTGGACGCCGCCCTGCAGCGGTATCCGGGCCTCGCCTGCATCGAGAGCTTCGACCCGCGCGCCGTCCGCTGGTTCCGCAGGCACAGCCCGCAGCGGATCCGCGGTCAGCTCGTCTTCTCCCCCTACCGGCACAGACCGCTCAGGCGCGACCTGAAGTCGTACTTTCTCTCCGCCATGCCGGGGAATGTGCTGACCAGGCCCGACTTTATCGCGCACGAGGTGGAAAGCGCCCGGCATCCGGCTTTCCTGCTCGCGCGAAAACTCGGCGCGCGGACGGTCGCCTGGACGGTCCGGAGCCAGGAGCAGATGGACAGCCTGCGCGGCAGCTGGGACCTGCAGATCTTCGACAGCTTCGTCCCGGAGCGGCGGAGCGAAGAGCCCTCAGACTGAGGCGTCCGCCTGTCCGTCCGCGAGGATCTCCTCCGGCGGCGCCGGCTCGAAATCCCTCAGCGCCGGGTGATCTGTCAGCGTACGCACGATCCGCCAGCCCATACGGTTCCGCTCGGCGTTGCGCGGGATCGGACGGAAGCCGAGGTCAAGGTACACTTTGCAGGCCAGCCAGGTCGTCGTCTGCGTCGGGATGGCGGCGCGGGTGTAGCCGAGTTCCCGCATCCGGTGCAGCGTGCGCAGGATCAGCGGCTTGGAGAGGCCGCGGCTCTGCTCATCCCTGCGGACGGCCACCCAGTGCAGCATGCCGTTGACCCCGTCGTCCTCCCGGCGGATGTCGAAGAAAGCCGTGGCCGTGGCGACCTTCTCCCCGGCGCTGTTCACGACGAACAGCATGCGCTCCGGGAGAAGGTCCTCATACAGCGCGTAGTATCGCTGCCAGGCTTCCTGGCCTTCCTTCTCATCGTCAAACTCCTTTGCGCTCTTCTCGATGGCGATCCACGCGTCCCGGTCCCCCGGCGCATAGAAAGCGAAGCGGTAGCCCTCCGGCAGCGGGCGCTCCGGCAGGTCCTCCAGCGACCGCTCCAGCGCGAGTTCATAGTACCGGATCCTCGCGTCATGATTGTCGAACTCGGGCAGCAAGCGTCAGCACTTCCTTTCCTGATGAACATTGTCTTCATCATACATCGACGGCCCCGGAAGATCAACCGTTTCCGCACATTTCCGTCGGCCCGGCAAATCCCCTGACCGACAAGATCCGGAGGTGACCTTTATGTCAGCAAAACCGTTTGTCTTCTGGTCCTCGCCCGAGGAAGCCGGCGTTTCCTCGGCGGGTCTGCTCCGCTTCCTCGACGCGTGGGAGCGGGAGCGCGGCACGGTACAGTTCCACAGCATGATCCTCCTGCGGCACGGGAAGATCGTGTGCAGGATGAACTTCGCCCCCTATGACGATGTGACCCCGCACACCATGTTTTCCCTGAGCAAGTCCTTCACCAGCGCGGCCGCCGGTTTCGCGGTCAGCGAGGGGAAGCTCCGCTGGGACAGCAGCGTCGTCGACGTCCTGCCCGAGGAGATCCCGGAAGGACGCGCGGAGGAACTTCGATGCGTCACGCTGGAGGCCTTGCTCTGCATGGGCTCCGGCCTGGATCCGGCCTCGGACTCCCCCTCCCGGACCCCGGGCGTCACCTGGGCGCGCCACGTCCTGAGCCACAAGCTGGTGCACCCGCCCATGACCCATTTCCACTACAATTCCTTCGGCACCTATCTGGTCTCCTGCATGGTGCAGAAAGCCGTCGGCGAGAACATCCGGGATTACCTGATCCCGCGCCTGTTTCAGCCGCTCGGCATCGGGGTCCCCGAGTGGGACATGAGCCCGGAGGGCGTGTGCTGCGGCGGCTTCGGCCTGCACCTGAAGGCTGAGGACATTGCCCGCTTCGGCCAGTGCCTGCTGCAGAAGGGCGTCCGGGACGGCCGTCAGGTGCTCCCCGAGGGCTGGGTGGAACTCGCCACGCGCGAGCATATCGCGAATTACACCGACGAGCGCGAGGAGGGCAACGAGTGGGGCCAGGGCTACGGCTTCCAGTTCTGGCGCTGTATCGGCGGGCGCTATCGCGGCGACGGCGCGATGGGTCAGGCCTGCATCGTGGACGAGGCCCGTGACGCCGTGCTGGCCGTCACCTGCGGCACCGGCGACATGGGCACCGAGTTCCGGCTGATCCGCGAGCACATCTTCCCGGCCTTCGATGCCCCGGCCGGCACACAGGCCGAGCAGGCCGCGCTGCGGGAGCGTATCGGCGCCCTCGCCTACACTTTCCCTGCGGACGACGGGAGCGACCGGCCCCTGCCCGATGGCGTTTTCGAAATGCCCTTCCAGGGCAGGACCCTGCGGCTCAGCCTGCGCATGTTCGAGGCACTGGACCAGCTGGAAATACGCATGCGCTTCAGTGAATCGGAGGAGATCCTCTTCTCTCTGCCCCGCGGGAAGGCCGGTCTGTGCGCTGCGGTCCCCAACGGCCGCGTTTTCCTCCGGTATTTCGGCTGCTTCGGCTGGGATAAGGGGACCCTGCGCGTCTGCCTGCGCTCTCCGGACGGCCCCGACACGATGGACGGCATCCTCTCCTGGACGCGGGACAGCCTGCATTTCGACGGCACCGGGGTCGATTTCCCTTCCGGATCGCTGACCTTCACAAGGGTCCCGGCGCAGGCCTGACAGGGCGCTGCGGGGGTCCGTTCGGAAAGGTGGCGCAGTTTTTACAACATTCCGTCACAGAATGCCGTTTTTTGGCTTGACGGAAGCACGCATTGGCGCTATAATACCTGTACGGTTCGCCCACCGTCCGTCTTGCCGACACCGAGTCAAGGCGAGATGTGCGAGAGGAGGGATTAGAGTGTCTGAGGTTCGTGTACGTGAGAACGAGTCGCTGGAAAGCGCGCTCAAGCGCTTCAAGCGTCAGTGCGCCCGCGCCGGCGTCATCCAGGAAGTCCGCAAGCGTGAGCATTATGAAAAGCCCAGCGTCAAGCGCAAGAAGAAGGCCGAAGCTGCCCGCAAGCGCAAGTGGTAATGGCCCGATCGAATTCCTCTCCGCATCGCCGGAGAGGAATTTTGTTTTCTCTGTGCTCTCCTTCCCCACGCGAGGCTTGCATTCCGGGAGCATATCTGTTACAATACCGGCGTATTCATGGAGGAGGGATCACCATGCGGATCTTTGTGGATGCGATGGGCGGAGACAATGCGCCTCAGGCGCCCGTGGAAGGGTGCATCGAAGCCCTGCGCAAGTACCCGGACCTGGAGATCACCCTGGCCGGCGTCCTGAGTGAGGTGGAGCCCCTGCTGAAGGAGTGCGACGACGTGCGCGGGCGCATCACCCTGCTGGATGCCCCGGAGGTCATCACCAACAACGAGCACCCGATGATGGGCGTGCGGACCAAGAAAAACTCCGCCACCGTGATCGGCATGCTGCAGGTCCGCAACGGCGAAGCGGAAGGCTTCGTCTCCGCGGGCTCCACCGGTGCGACCCTGGCCGGCGGCATGCTGCGCCTCGGACGCATCCCGGGCATCGACCGCCCGGCCCTGGCTCCCCTCCTGCCCGACGGCAAACGCGGAAGCCTCCTGATCGACTGCGGCGCCAACGTGGACTGCAAACCCGACTACCTCGTCCAGTTCGGCCTGATGGGCAGCGCTTACATGAAGGGCGTCATGGGTCTGTCCGACCCGCGGGTCGGCCTGATCAACATCGGTGCGGAGGCCGAAAAGGGCAACGCCCTCGTCAAGGAGACCTATCCCCTGATGGAGAAGGCCCCCTACCGCTTCGTCGGCAACGTCGAGGCCCGCGATCTGCTGTCGGACACCGCGGACGTGCTGGTCTGCGACGGCTTCAGCGGCAACCTCGTGCTCAAGTTCATGGAGGGCGTCGCGGGCACGCTGATGAAGATCATCAAGACCGAGCTCGTCGCGGACACCCGCTCGAAGATCGGCGCGCTGATCGCCAAGCCTGCCTTTAAGCGCGTGAAGAAGGCCATGGACTACAGCGAGGTCGGCGGCGCTCCCCTGCTCGGCGTGCAGGGCGCCGTGGTCAAAGCGCACGGATCTTCCAACGGCCACGCCTTTGCCTGCGCCATCGGCCAGTGCGTCAAGATGATCAGCGGCAAGGTCCCGCAGATCATCGAGGAGGGGCTCTCGGCCCTGACCGCCGAATAACGAAGAAGCATCTCCGTCACCGACGGATTTGCCGTATATTACCGATTCATCCCATTCATCGCAAGGAGGAAACCGTCATGTTCGATACCATCAAGGAACTCATCGCCAAGCAGCTCAAAGCCGACCCCGCCGCCATCACCCCCGACAGCCGTCTGGTGGAAGACCTGAAAGCCGACAGTGCCAACATCATGGTCATGATCATGGATCTGGAAGACCAGTTCGGCATCACGGTCGAGGACGATCAGATCATGAAGATGAAGACCGTCAAGGACGTGGTCGATTACATCGAGCAGCACAAGTGATCCACCGATCCAGGGCGCGGTTTGAACAACTGCGCCTGTTTTGTCGTTGGCTTCGGCCGGAGGTCTGTGTACTTTGGAAGCATTTGAGAAGAAGCTCGGCTACCGTTTCCGCGATCCGGAGCTGCTGCGTCTGGCGCTGACCCACCCGTCGATGGGAGCCGCGAACAACCAGCGCCTGGAGTTCCTCGGGGACGCCGTGCTCGAGTACATCGTCTCGGTCCGGCTCTACCGCGACCATCAGAGCGAGCAGGAGGGCAGCCTGACCCACCGCCGCCAACTGCTGGTGTGCGAGGAGATGCTCTGCGGCATCGCCCGGAAGATGGGCCTCGGCGATATGCTGATCATGAACAGCGGCTACGAACACCAGGGCGGGCGCGACAACCCCTCCGTCCTGTGCGACGCCGTGGAAGCCGTGCTGGCCGCCGTCTGCCTGGACGGAGGCCTGGAAGCCGCGGGCGCCGTCGTAGAGCGGTTCTGGCCGCCCTTCGACAGCGATCTCCTGCCCGCCAAGGACGCCAAGAGCCGCCTGCAGGAACTCCTGCAGGCCATGGGCAAACCCACACCGGTCTACGAGCTCGTCGGACGCACGGGACCCGATCATGCGCCGACCTTCACCGTTCGCGTCCTGCTGGAGGAGCGTCCGTTGGCCATGGCGTCCGGCAAGAGCAAGCAGCAGGCCGAGCAGGCCGCCGCCGCGGCCGCATTGAAGCTCTTCGATCAGGCCGGCAACAAAAAAACGGCACCCGACGCGGATGCCGAATGAGGGTCACGCCTCCGGCTGAGCGGACTGCTTGAAATCCAGGTAAGCCTGGATGTCGGCCAGCACCTGATCGACGTCAAGGCCGTGCACCATGCAGGCCATCTCAAGGGACTCGCCGATCGAGGAGGGGCAGCCCACGCAGTGCATGCCGCTGCGCATCAGGACGCCGGCAATGCCCATGTCATAACGGAGCATTTCGCCCATGGTGGTTTCCTTGGTGATTTCCATTGATCATATCCTCCTGACTGAACCGTCATCGGTTCCGCAGACATTATAGCGCGTTCGGCGGGACAATGCAAGCGTCAATCCCGCACCGCGATGCACTCGATCTCGAGCGCGGCGTTCTTCGGCAGGCAGGCCACCTGGAAGCAGGCGCGGGCCGGCGCGTTCTCGGTGAAGAACAGGCCGTAGGCTGCGTTCATCTCGGCAAAGTCTTTGATGTCCCGCAGCAGGACCGTGGTCTTGACGACGTCCTTCATCTCAAAGCCCGCCTCCGCGAGGATGGCCGAGATGTTGCGGAGCGCCTGAGCCGTCTGATCGGCGATGCTACCTTCGAGCAGTTCACCGGTGGCCGGGACGATCGGGAGCTGTCCGCTCACATAGACGGTATTGCCGGCGAGGATCCCCTGGGAATACGGGCCGATGGCCGCCGGGGCCTGATCGGAATGCAGAACCTTCTTCATGATACATCGCTCCTTTCGCTTTCCCGACGATTATAGAGCAGGCGCCTGCGAATGTCAACGCCGTTTTGCGCCCGCGAGGTTTCACGAATGAATACAAGCTTCAGGAAAGCCCGCCACACCTTCTGGATCTGTGCGCTGGTGTTCCTCCTCGACCGTGTGACCAAGATCCTGGCCGCGCGGCTGGAGAAGCCCGTCACGCTGATCCCGGGCGTCATCGGGCTGAACTATACACAGAACACGGGCATCGCCTTCGGCCTGTTTCCGGGCGCGCCGCTGCTGCTCGGGATCCTGTCCGTGCTGCTGATGACCGGTTTTTTGTGTCTGCTCAGCCGCCTGTCCCTGAAAACCGGGACCTGGGTCTGCGTGATGCTGGTGCTCGGCGGGGCGCTGAGCAACGCCCTGGACAGGATCCTGCTCGGCCGTGTCCCCGACATGATCGAGATCCTCGCGTTCCGCTGGGGCATCTTCAATGTCGCGGACACGGCGGTCGTGATCGGTTTTGTGCTGCTGGGCATCCGCTGTCTGACCCATCCGGAGGAGTGGAAGAAGCATCATGGAGATTCAGGAGAGAACCGTTGAGGCCGTCGGGGACGGGCGCCGTCTCGACGTGCTGCTGGCGGAGGCCGCCGGTCTCACCCGCTCCCGCGCCACCGCGCTGATCGCGGAGGGGCTGTGCACGGTGGACGGAAAGCCCGCCGCGAAAGCCGGCATGCTCCCCCGTCCCGGTGCCGCCGTCCTTCTCATCATCCCCGCCCCCAGGCCGGCCGAGCCGCAGCCGGAGGACATCCCCGTCCGCATCCTCTACCAGGACGGTGACATCGCCGTGGTCGACAAGCCCTGCGGCATGGTCGTCCATCCCGCGGCGGGGAATGAGGACGGCACGCTCGTCAATGCCCTGCTCTTCGCCCTCGACTCGCTCAGCGGCATCGGAGGGACCCTGCGGCCCGGCATCGTGCACCGCCTCGACAAGGATACTTCAGGTCTCCTTCTTGTGGCCAAGAATGACGCGGCCCAGCTCGCTCTGAGCCGGCAGCTGCAGGACCGGACGATGGAGAAGCATTACCTCGCGCTGGCGGAAGGGCATTTCTCCGATCCGGCGGGTACCGTCATCGCGCCGATTGCCCGCGACAAAAAAGACCGCAAGCGCATGGCCGTCGACCCCGCTGGGCGCGAGGCCGTCACGGAGTGGCGCGTGCTCGCCGAGGGGGCGCGCTGCACGCTCCTCGACGTCCACATCCTCACCGGCCGGACCCATCAGATCCGCGTTCACCTGCGCTCCCTGCAGCACCCGGTCTGCGGGGACCCGATCTACGATCATCCGCACGGTCTGCGCGTCCCCCGGCTGATGCTGCACGCGCGCTCACTGCAGTTCACCCACCCCGTCACCGGGGAGCGGATGCGTTTCGTCGATCCGCCGCCCGAAGCCTTTCTCCGCGGCCTGCGCGCCGGGGAGATCCCGGAATCCGTCATCGCATCGATACAGAGGGATCAACAATGAAGCCAACCGTCCTCTACCGCGTGCTCCGCGGAATCGTCCATATCTTCACAAAGCCGATGAAGGTCGAGTGGGAAGTCCCCTACGACGGGCGTCCCGCCGTCTTCTGTCCCAATCATGCCGGCGCTTTCGGCCCCGTCGCCATGCTGGCCTACTTTGACCTGTGGAAGAGCACCCGCACCTGGTTTCACGGCGCCACCATCCACCCGAAGGAAGTCCCGAACTACGTCCGCCACGACTACTGGTGGGACCCGAAGAGCAAGCTTGCCTGGTTCTACAACATCACGGTGCCCTACCTCGCGGCCCTGCTGCTCCCGCCCATGGTACGGAGCATCCAGGGGATCCCCGTCTACTACGACACCCGCGTCACCTCCACCTTCCGCAAGAGCGTGGAGGTGCTGAAAAACGGCGAGAACCTGCTGATCTTCCCGCAGCTGCCGGACGGCCACAACAGCCATGCCAGGCAGCTGAACCCGGGCTTCGTGACCATCGCCCCCCTCGCCTACCGCCGCCTGGGCATCACCCTGAGCTTCTACCCCGTCTTCGTGGACAAGCCCAACCACATCATCCATGTCCTGGCCCCGGTCGATTTCGACCCCGAGCGCCCGCTCGAGGAGGAAAACGCCCGCCTGCTGGACACCCTGGCCGAGCTGATTCATGACTGAACAGGGAATCGCACCGGCTTCCGCAGAGGCCGGTTTTTTGCGTGCTGGATTCACTGCAAAGTCCGTTTGACAGGGCCGCTTCGTCCCTGTGCTATGATGATACCGTCCTTGAACGGAAGGAGGTCACCGTCATGAAAGAAACGATTGATCTGATGCATGCTCCGATCTCCTGAATTGTTTAAAAATGTGTGAATCACCCCGCGGATGCTTGCATGCGTACGGTGGATATGCTATGATCATGAATCAGGAAAGCGACCATAACCATAAAGGAGGCTGGTTTCATTGGCACTCTTTGGGAACAGAAACAACCCACAGCCGTCGATCGTTCATCGCACGCTGGATGCGTTCTCCGTGGATGTCATCCAGTGGGAGCCGAAAAACGACGCCGAAGCGTCCGTCATCGCCCACAAGTTTGAGACCGAGGACTTTCCGTCCGGATCGCAGCTCATCGTCGGCCCCGCCCAGATGGCTGTCTTTGTCAACAACCTGACGGCAGGCAACTCTCTGAACGAACCCGACGGCGGCAACGCTCAGATGGCGGTCTTTATCGGTCCTTGCAGAATCAAGCTGGAAACCGGCGAGACGCGCTTTGCCCCGTTCCGCAGCCTGGCCCATGCTCTCACCCGCGGCGATTCGGCTTACCACAGCACCGTATATTTCATCAATACGACCTTCATGAACGAGCTCAACTGGGGCACTACGGCGCCCATCGTCGTGGAGGATCCCAAGGAAGAAGTCAACGTACACGTCCGTGCCTTCGGCCTTTTCGGCGCACACATCGAGCACACGGACACGAGCATCGCGGCCGTTCAGGCGCTCAGATTCCTTCGTAAAGTCGTCGGTACCCGTGCCGATTATACCCGTGATGAACTGATCGGCTTCATGCGTGCCAAGATCCTCGAATACGTGCCGACCCTTCTGGCCGGGAGCGTGGTCGACCGCCAGATTTCCGTGCTCGAGATCAGCACTAAGCTCTCCGAGTTCTCCGACGAACTGAAGAATAAGCTCACCCCATATTTCGATCAGTTCGGCCTCACGCTGGACAATTTCTCCTTCCACAGCATCAATGTTCCGGAGGAGGACATCGCCGCGATCAATGAGATGAAGATCGAGCGCAAGCGCCTCCAGAAGGAAGCCGAGGGGAAGGCGATGGCCATGGATATCGAGTCCGAGGCGATCTCCCGCAAGCGTGAGCGCGAAGGCTACACCTATCAGCAGGAACAGGCCTACAACGTCCTCGGTCAGGCTGCCTCCAACGAGGGCACGGCCGGGAGTATCATGGGCACCGGTCTTGGCCTTGGCATGGGGGCCGGCGTAGGTGTTGCCATCGGCGGCGGTATGGGAGCGCTTGCCCAGAACATGATACCTCAGGCCCCGCCGTCGGGATCCGGACAGGCGGGCACCGTTCCCTGCCCCGCCTGCGGGAAGCCCGTGCCTAAGGGTGCAAAGTTCTGCATGGAGTGCGGCACGAAAATGCCGGCCGCTCCCGTCTGTGCCAGATGCGGTTATCAGCTTCCGCCCAACGCGAAATTCTGTCCGGAGTGCGGCGCTCCCGTGGCTCCGCCCGCTCCTTCCGTTTGCCCAAAGTGCGGCAAGCCCGTGACCCCCGGTGCAAAGTTCTGCATGGAATGCGGCGCAACCCTGTAAGCGAAGGAGGTACAACCCATGAAAAGGATCTGGAAACCGCTGCTGATAATCGGCTGCATCCTCTTTGTTGTCTGGCTGGTTGTTTATCTGGCCCTCTGCTCCTTCAATTTCGAGAAGGGCAGTCCTGTCGTGATGCTCAGTCTGATCTTCGGTGTGCTCGCCTTTATTCTGACCGCCGTTTCCCTGTCCGTCACCGGTCTGAACGACATCCGGAACGACGAGGCCTACGCGCTGATGCCGCTGGTGCTGTGCGGGACCTCCCTGACTGTCTCCCTGGTTTTCAACGCTGTCATCATGCTGGTGGCAAAGGCCAACCCCGATGTGCCCAGATGGCTGATCATCCTAGACATCGCTGCCAACGTCGTCATTCTCGGCTTTGCGGCCATCGACATGGTCTACGCCATCGCACACATCGGCCGCGTCAGCATCCAGACAGCACAGCTAAGTGACATGCAGTCCAATCCCCTGGGGTTCTCTGCCCAGCTTGGCAAGCTCCTTGGCATGGCAGGCTCGCCCAAGGTGAAAGCTGCCCTGCTCAGCCTGAAGGAAACCGTCGACATGTCGAGCAACACGACCACGACGAACAGCTCCATCCGCGAAAAAGCCTTCGGAGATGCTCTGACCAATCTTGAAAGCAAGCTCATCTGCGGCGCTCCGGAGGACGAGGTCTGCGAACTGGCTGACACGGCACGCAGAATGTGGCTGGCCCGCAATGCCGTCAGGGGGTGAGGATGATGCCCGCCACGGACAGCGGAATGCAATGCGGAGGCTGCGGCTCCGTGAACGTCACCTTCGATCCCCAACGACGGATGCTGGTGTGCAACCAGTGCGGCCGAGAGGAGTATTACAGCCGCGCGAGCCTGTGCAAAAACAGCAAGGTTGCCTTCTGTCAGCACAACGCCAAGCAGTTTTTCGCCGACGGCCAGTATGAGATGGCAGAACGTTTTGCGCATGACACGATCAACATCATGCTCGACAACACGCCCGCCCTCTACATCATTGCCTTCTACGACGAGTTCACCCGCGGCCGGAACAATGCGCTCAGGGACTTCTTCGCGAAGGTGGCCGACACTCCGCTTGAATACGAGGAGGTCACCGACCTGATGGATCTCTTCCTCAGCGCGCCCGGCAGTCTCGGCGAATATGAGCCTCAGGTGATCACGGTTGCTGCCACCAATATGCAGGATGAGCGCGATGCAGCCCGGCTCTGCGAATTCATCGACAAGCTCTGCCCCTATCTGATCGCCCGGCGTCCGTCCATCAACTACATGACAGAGGAGCTCGCGGACATGTACCGGGAGCTTGCCGAACACTGCGGCGTCCCGCGGACCTGCTTTGCCCTGCTGAAAGCCATCCGTGAAAACCCCGATTCCCCTTACCGCGACAATTCTTTCTATCTCAAAGAGCGTTCCTCCTACTTCTATGAGCACTTCGTCGTCCCGATCGGCAAGGTGATCATGGCGATGGCGGAGATCCCGGAGAAAGATAAGTTTGTCCGCGCCTACCGGAAGTATGCGGAGCAGTACAGGCAGGACGCCCAGATCAGTTGAAAGAGAGTTGATTTTCCATGTCTGAAGCCACGATTCTCAACCGGGTCAACCAAATCGGCAGCGAAGTCAGTGCCCTGAGCAATCAGGTCGGCAGCCTGAGCACGCAAACCAACCGCATCGATAGCAATGTCAGTGCCATGCGGCAGGAACTCGACCAGCTTCGCACCGATTTCCAGAAGCTGATGCAGGAGCAGCAGCGCTCTGCCGCCCTTCAGCGCGCCATCAGTGAGCTGGTCCGCGTCCGCCAGGAGATCAGCGACAAGTACGGCAACTATACCGTTGTGCGGCAGACCATGCTCGGCGTGCTGCAGGCCACCGACGTCGCCCTGGTCAAGAAGTCTACGATCTCCCGTGTCTCCGAGGAGCTCATGCTCTCCACGCCGCAGTACTGGCTCGCGCCATGCCTCGTGGCAGTCTCCGGCTGGATCGCCAACGACCGCAGCCTGGCCGAGCGTGCCATCGCTGAAGCCATGCGCCGCGATTCCGAAAAGACCGCCCTTGCCATGGCACTGATCTGCCGCCGCAACGGCCGCATCGACACGGGCTTTGAATGGCTGAGCATCTACTTCTCCAAGCAGAGCGCCGCCAGCATCACCGAGGAAACCTTCACCTACATCGACGCCTATATCAACGGCGTGTTCGGTCCTGATGAGAAGCATCGCTGTCAGGGATACATCACCAAGTGGATCGACGAGATCAGGAACAGCGACTCCGGCTTTGAAGAAGCGCAGGAATCCAAGTGGGAATCCTACTTCAGCACCTATAAGGTCGACACGCGGCCCAGCTTCCCCTTCCTATCAACTGTCAAGGAATTCCCCCAGATCGATAAATGCATCGGCGGCCTGAGCTCCTTCGGCACCGTGCGCGGTACCTTCCGGGAGATCTCCGAGGCTTTTATCGACCAGGAGGAAATGAAAAAGACCGTCGATAAGGAGCTGATCCACCTGATCAGCAACTACGACAAGGCAGAGGTCGAGATCCGCCGTGAGGAGGAGTATCTGCAGCTGGTCAAATCCCTCAACGGCGACGAAGCGGCGGCCCGCAGTGAAATGGTGCGCCGCGAAGCCCTGCGGCAACAGAAAAAGATGGACTTCATCGAACAGATGGCCGCCGAGATCACCGCCCAGCGCGAAGGTTCCCCGTCCAAACGCCGTACGGCCGTCACCTTCCTGAGCAACTATATCAACCGGGGCTATGACCGCTACATCGCGAGTGCAAGGGAGTCCTTCCCCAAGCAGATCACGATCGACGTGAACGGCTGGAGCGGTGTTTCGACCGATGGCAGCGAGGCCGCAGCCCTGACCGCCAGCTATGAGCAGGCGATCAACAGCCGCCGCCAGGAGGAGATCCACAGGACCTTCACCAGGAAACCACTGCTCATGCTGATCTTTGCCATCATCTTCGTGGTGCTGGGAGCGGCGGGTGTCGGCGTCGGCCTTGCCATAGCCCGGACTCTGGTCACCGTGCTCGGCGGCGTATTTGTTCTGACCGGCATCGGGCTCTTTATCGGCAGGATCTCCCTGAGCCGCAAGTCTCGCTGGGTCCAGTATCAGCTGAACAATGACTTCGACACGCAGATCGAGGAGGGTCGCCAGCGGATCGGAGGCGTTCTCACCGAATGGCGCACAGCCCGCAGCACCATCAAAGCCTTCGATGAGAACGGTGATCACAAAGTTGCATAAGGAGGAAGAACCATGACGGAAAACAATATGCATACTATGGACGAACCGGACGATCTGGACGAACTGGAAAGCCTGTTCGGAACCCCTGAGAGCGAACTGGAACAGGCCGAGAAGATCGAGCTGACTCAAAATCTCGAGGGCTTTGCCAGCTGTTTCCCGGACTGGGATCTCCATCCGCCGCTTAAATACTGATTGCCGGGCATAATAAACAACACCGCCGGAGCGATGTGATTCGCTCCGGCGGCGCTTTTTGTCCGAATCGGTTCCGCTGATCCCGTCATTCGGCGGGGTCTTTCTTGGCTCAGGCCTTTCCGTTGCAGCCCAGGACGTCCACGATCTTGTGGCGGACCATGGCGCGGATGGCATTGCGGGCGTCGGTCAGGTACTGACGGGGATCGAAGTGGTCTGGATGCGCATAGAAATGCTCACGCACCGCGCTGGTGAAGGCCAGGCGCAGGTCGGAGTCGATGTTGATCTTGCAGACGGCCATGGTCGCGGCCTTGCGCAGCTGCTCTTCCGGGATGCCCACAGCGTCGGGCATCTTGCCGCCGTTGGCGTTGATCGTCTTCACGAACTCCTGCGGGACGCTGGACGCGCCGTGCAGCACGATCGGGAAGCCGGGCAGGCGCTTGGAGACCTCTTCCAGAACGTCGAAGCGCAGGGGCGGGGGCACCAGGATGCCTTCCTCGTTGCGGGTGCACTGCTCGGCGGTGAACTTGTACGCGCCGTGGCTGGTGCCGATGGCGATGGCCAGGGAGTCGCAGCCCGTGCGGGTGACGAACTCTTCCACTTCTTCGGGATGGGTGTAGGAGGAATCCTCGGCGGACACCTTCACGTCGTCCTCGACGCCGGCCAGGGTGCCGAGCTCGGCCTCGACCACCACGCCGTGGTCATGCGCATACTCGACGACCTGACGGGTGATCTTGATGTTCTCCTCAAAGGGCAGGCCGCTCTTGTCGATCATAACGGAGGAGAAGCCGCCGTCGATGCAGCTCTTGCAGGTCTCAAAGTCGGGGCCGTGATCCAGATGGACCGCGATCGGCAGATCGGTGTCCGCCACGGCGGCCTCGATCATCTTCATCAGGTACACATGCTTCGCATACTTGCGGGCGCCGGCGGAAACCTGCAGGATCAGAGGAGCCTGCTCCTCCTTCGCGGCTTCGGTGATACCCTGGATGATCTCCATGTTGTTGACGTTGAACGCACCGATGGCATATCCGCCTTCATAGGCCTTGCGGAACATTTCGGTCGTGGTGACGATGGCCATGGGAAACCCCTCCTTTTTGTTTCGGTAAGTCGATTATAACACAAGAAGACGCAGATGAAAAGAGGTTTTGACGAATTCAGCGGAAGGTTCCGCCCAGCTGCTCCGCAAAGACGACGGGATCGATGAAGCCGAAGCGCGCCTTGCGCAGCGGATCGCGGGGATAGACAACATCGAGAGTCGGGCCTCCGGGCAGCTCGCCGCGAACCGCCACCTCGTTGACCGGCAGCAGGGAGAGCACGTCGCGCGCGCAGCGGAGGGCCAAGCCGGCAAGGAGGCGGTGCTCCTCGACGCGGTCGGTGTCATCGCCGAGCGCTATGGCGGTGAAGCCGACCTCCGCGCGGTCGCTGCCCGCGGCGCGTACGGTCACCGACTCCGCGTACCGGCGCAGATCCGCCAGCGGATCGGCAAAGCGGAGCACCTCCGCGTAAGCCGACGTGTCGCCGCTGAGCACCTTCTTTGCGCGCTCATGCAGGAAATGCCAGACCTCGGGAGCCGTCTCGCCGTCGTTGGGCTCCGCATGGGTCAGGACTTCCGTCCAGTCCACACGCTCGTCCGCCCGGCGCCAGTACTCCTCAAAGGGCGGGATCTGCGGCTCCTCGGGCTTCGTCTCCTCCTGAGGAGGCTCCGGCGCGGGCCGTACCGGCAGTCCGAAGGCGCCGGTCTGGACCGGCCTGGACGCGGGGTCGGCGGGCTTGCTCTCCGCCTTCGGGTTTCCGGTTGCGTTCACGGCATTGAGGAAGGAAGGCCGTTTGTCCGCTGGCCACAGATCGCTGCAGATCTGATAGAGCATGTCAAGCGGGTTCGTGCTCTTCTCGCTCATGCGTTCTCCCTCCCCTCGGTGTCGGTCGTACAGGTCAGCTCCGGCGGATTGGCGCTCACCTCAAAGTGGGCGATCGTCACGTCCGCGTTCCCGAGAACCTCGTGGTCAAACAGCCAGCGGGACAGCGGGTTGATCAGCAGGCTCTCCACCTGGTTGCCGATGCCGCGGCCGCCGTTGGACAGGTCCGCCAGCGCCGCCGCGCGCAGTTCGTCATAAGCTTCGTCCGTCACCTTCAGGCGGATCTGCTTCTGCTCCTGCATGCGCCGGATGATCTTGTTCACCTGGGCCTGCAGGATCGCCTCGCCCGCCTCCTCGCGGATGTAGTCGAAGACGACGATGTTCTCGCCGATGCGGTTGAGGATCTCGGGCCGCCCGAGCTCCAGCTTGAAGTGGTCCTCGATCGCGCCGCGAACGCGCGTCTGGACCTCCTCGTAGGGCATGTCCATGGTCACGTTGGCGTGGCGCTGACCCATGGCGTCCTTGACATAGATGCCGAGGTTGCTGGTGAAGATGATGATCGTCTCGCCGAAATAGACCGTGTTGCCCTGGCCGTCGGTCATGCGCCCGTCCTCGAGGATCTGCAGGAACTTGTCGAGGATGTTGGTATGCGCCTTCTCGATCTCGTCGAAAAGCAGGATGCAGAACGGGT
Source organism: Clostridia bacterium (assembly GCA_017429265.1). Lineage (GTDB taxonomy): Bacteria > Bacillota > Clostridia > Christensenellales > Aristaeellaceae > RUG11272. The sequence goes on from JAFRPG010000105.1 coordinate 45,988, forward strand.
TGTTCTTGATCGCATTGGTCAGCTGACCGCCGGCTTCATAACCGACGTAGCCGGGCGGTGCGCCCATCAGCTTCTGGTCGGAATGGCTCTGGCCGTATTCGCTCATATCAAAGCGCACGCAGGCGCTCTCGTCGCCGAAGAGTTTCTCGGCCAGCGCCTTGGCTGTCTCGGTCTTGCCGACGCCGGTGGGACCCGCGTAGAAGAGGACGCCCTTGGGCTTGGAGGTGGAGGAGGAGGACAGGCCGTTCATGCCCGTCACGGCGCGCTTGACCACGTCGAGCGTCCGCTCGAGCGCGGCGTCCTGGCCCTTGATCCGCTTCTGGAAGTCCTCCTTGGCCGTCTTCAGGCTCGCCATCGACAGGCGCTCCCAGGGATTGTCCTTGAAGCCGTACTTGTACAGATCCACCACCTTGCACAGGTCGCGGATCGCGGTCAGTTCCTGCTTGCCGAGGGTGCGCAGGGCGTCAAGCTCGGTGAAGGTCAGGCCCTCGGTGAGGCCGACAAACTTCTCCTGCAGCTTGCTCAGCTCGTCGGGGTGATCCAGGTACCAGGGCATATCCGTGCGGTAGACCGCGCCGTCGAAGAAGGTGGCGAAGCGGTTTTCGATCAGGCGCATGCGCTCCTCGCGGTCCGGCGCCTCGAGCGTGATCGCCCGGCAGGCCGGATTGTTGAGGTAGAACCAGGCGGGAAGGTCATTGCGCTTGTTGACCAGCACGATCATCAGGTTCCGCCGCTTCCCCATCGGCGTGCGGACCGAAGCCGCCGACAGCGCCGCCTGAAGCAGGCGGTTGAAGCTGTTCACATCCTGCTGATCCATGCGATCCGGGGAGGTGATGTAGAAGCTGGCCAGCTCCAGGATCGTCACCGTCGCGGTCTCCTGCTGCGTCATGGCGCGGAAGATCACGTTGGGCGCGGTGGTCGCGCCGTTGCCCCGCAGTTCCGCCGGGATCACGCCGTTCTTCAGCTCCGCCCTAGCCGCTTTCGCGTAGGTCCGGAGCATCTCCGCGTCATAGGGGTTGGTCAGGCCGGTCAGGTTGGAATAGAAGGCCACCGACTGCCAGCCCTGGTCGCGGAAGTAGCCCATCAGATAGCGGGGCAGAGGCACGAGTTCGTCCTCCCCCACGGACCCGGCCACGGGATAGCGGTACTTGTCGGAGATGTTGCCCTCGAGGATCAGCATCGGTTTGACGGTCGAGAACAGTTCGAGTTCCCGATGCCATTTGGAGATCAGGGGTTCCATCGGCAGCGCCTGCCTTTCTTGTCGTCAGTCTTCGGGAGCCGCCATGGCCTTCGCGACCTCGGCGCCCAGGGCTGCGTTGTTGTAGACCAGCTGAATGTTCGCCTCCAGGCTCGCGCCGCCGGTCAGCTTCTGGATCTTATCCAGCAGGAAAGGCGTGATCGCCTTGCCGCGGATGCCCTTCTCCTCGCACTCCTTCAGCGCGGCGTCGATGTTCGCGTTGATGTAGTCCAGATCCATCGCGTACTGCGGCGGGATCGGGTTGGTCAGCAGCATGCCGCCCCGGAGCCCGCAGGCTTGCTTCGCGCGGAAGGCCGCGGCGATCTCGGCGGGCGTGTCCATGCGGTAGTCCACCTGGAAGCCGGAGTGCGTGGTGTAGAAGGCGGGCATCTCCTTCGTCTGATAGCCGAGGACCGGGACGCCCTTCGTCTCGAGATACTCCAGGGTCAGGCCGATGTCGAGGATGGACTTGCAGCCCGCGCAGACGACCAGGACCGGCGTCATGGCCAGCTCCTCCAGGTCGGCGGAGATGTCCATGGTGGTCTCCGCCCCGCGATGGACGCCGCCGATGCCGCCGGTGGCGAACACTTTCACGCCGGCGAGCGCCGCCGCGATCATCGTGGTGGTGACCGTCGTGGCCCCGTCCTCGCCGCGGGCAAGCAGGACCGGCAGGTCGCGGCGGCTGGCCTTCGGCACGTCAAGGCCGCGTTTGCCGAGGTATTCGATCTGCTCCGGCGTGCAGCCGACGGTCATCCTGCCCCGAATGATCGCGATGGTGGCCGGGACCGCGCCGTGCTCCCGGATGATCCGCTCCACGTTCAGCGCGGTTTCCACATTCTTCGGGTAGGGCATGCCGTGGGAGATGATGGTCGACTCCAGGGCGACCACCGGCCTGCCGCTGTCCAGCGCGTCCCGCACCTCCGGCGAGACGGAGAGATACCGCTTCAGATCCTCTGTATGATTCATCGTGATTCCTCCTGTATTCTGTCTTCCGGCGGGCGGATCAGCGCGCCCGCCCGAGCACCTTCTGCCAGGTCATGTCCGGGTTGACCGCAGCCCGGGATTCGGCGCACAGCGCGGCGGCGGCCTGACCCATCCGTGCCATGGTGCGGGTGTCCATCCCCTCGAGCATCGCGATCAGGCAGGCCGCGAAGAACGCATCCCCGCAGCCGTTCGTGCTGACGACCTGCCGCGGGCGCGGCTTCTCCTGCCCGCTGGCTTCGGCATCCGCGTACCAGACCCCCTGCTCGCCAAGGGAGATCATCACACGCCGGACCCCCAGGCCGAGCAGGGCGGATGCGGCGACCCGTGCCTCCTCCGGGGTGCCCACCGGCCTTCCGGAGAGCTCGGCGGCTTCCGCGCGGTTGGGCTTGATGAGGGTCAGGCGGGGCAGGGCGTCCCAAAGCTTCCCCGCCTTGCGGACGGAGACCGGGTCCGCTGCGAGCGGCACCCTGCACTGCTCCGCGAGGAAGCGGATGCTCTCCTCCGGCAGGTTGGCGTCGATCACGGCCGCGTCAAAGCTGTTGATGAGGTCGAGGCGTCCGCGCAGGAAATCGGGCGTCACGCAGTCGCAGACCCGCATGTCCGAGACCGCGCAGTGCAGCTCACCCTGATCATCGTTGAGGCACAGATAGCTGCCTGTGGGCATGCCGGTGATCTCCGCCGAGGCGCTCATGTCGATGCCGATGCCCTCGCACTCGGAACGGGCCCACAGACCGTTCCGGTCATCGCCCAGGGCGGTGATGAGGCTCACACCGGCTCCCAGCCGGACCAGGTTCTCCGCGATGTTCCGCCCGACGCCGCCCAGGGACAGGCTCACATGGCCGGGATTGGAATCGTGTGGGATCAGTTTCGCGGCGGTTTGTCCGGTGATATCGACGTTCAGGCCGCCGATGACACAGATCTTCATGGGGTCCCCTCCTCTCCCCGGTATTATAAACCGCGGGGCACGCATCGTCAAGCGCACCGCAGGCAAACGCCCGCGCACTTTTTGACATGTGTCCGGCGCAGAAAAACTCCCGTACCCATCACGGGCACGGGAGCAGAGTATTCCGGGTCGATCAATACATACCGCCCATTCCGGCGCCGCCGGCGGGGGCAGCGGGTTCGGGTTCGGGGATGTCGGCCACGAGGCTCTCGGTGGTCAGGACCATCGCGGCCACGCTGGCGGCGTTCTGCAGCGCGGAACGGGTCACCTTGGTCGGGTCGATGATGCCGCGCTCGATCAGGTCGACATACTCGTCCTTCAGAGCGTCATAGCCGTAGCCGACCTTCTTCCCGTTGCGGCGCTTGTAATTCTTGACGTTCTCCACCACGACGGAGCCGTCCACGCCCGCGTTGGCAGCGATCTGACGGATGGGCTCCTCGAGGGCACGCAGGATGATCTGCACACCGGTCTTGGCGTCGCCGGTGAACTTGCCTTCCAGCGCCTTCACGGCGGGCAGGGTGTTCAGCAGAGCGATGCCGCCGCCGGGCACGATGCCTTCCTCGGCAGCCGCACGGGTCGCAGCCAGGGCGTCCTCGATGCGCAGCTTGCGCTCCTTCATCTCGATCTCGGTGGCCGCGCCGACCTGGATCACCGCGACGCCGCCGGCCAGCTTGGCCAGCCGCTCCTGCAGCTTCTCACGGTCATAGTCGGAGGTGGTCTCCTCGATCTGGGCGCGGATCTGGCCGATGCGGGCCTTGATGGCTTCCTGGTCGCCGGCGCCGCCCACGATGGTAGTGTTCTCCTTGGTGACCTTGACCTGGCGGGCAGTGCCCAGCGCGCTCAGGTCGGCTTCCTTCAGCTCCATGCCGGTCTCGGAGGAGATGACGGTGCCGCCGGTAAGGATGGCGATGTCCTGCAGCATTTCCTTGCGGCGGTCGCCGAAGCCCGGGGCCTTGACGGCCACGCAGTTGAAGACGCCGCGCAGCTTGTTCACCACGAGGGTGGAGAGCGCCTCGCCCTCGACATCCTCGGCGATGAGGAGCAGCTTCTTGCCGGCCTGCACGATCTGCTCAAGCAGCGGCAGGACTTCCTGGATGTTGGAGATCTTCTTGTCGGTGATCAGGATCAGCGGATCGTCGAGGATGGCTTCCATCTTCTCCGGATCGGTGACCATGTAGGCGGAGGCATAGCCGCGGTCGAACATCATGCCCTCGGTGGTGGTCATGCCGGTGGACATGGTCTTGCTCTCCTCCACGGTGATGACGCCGTCGGCACCGACGGTCTCCATGGCGTCGGAGATCAGCTGGCCGACCGTCTCGTCGGAGGCGGAGATGGACGCGACCTGCGCGATGGCCTGCTTGCCGTTGATGGGCTGGCTCTGCTCCTTCAGTGCAGCGACAGCCGCCTCGGTGGCAGCCTCGATGCCCTTCTTCAGGACCATGGGGTTGGCGCCGGCGGCCAGGTTCTTCAAGCCTTCGCGGATGATGGCCTGGGCGAGCAGGGTCGCGGTGGTGGTGCCGTCGCCGGCCACGTCGTTGGTCTTGGTGGAGACTTCCTTCACCAGCTGGGCGCCCATGTTCTCAAAGGCGTCCTCCAGCTCGATCTCCTTGGCGATGGTCACACCGTCGTTGGTGATCAGGGGAGCGCCGTACTTCTTGTCCAGAACGACGTTGCGGCCCTTCGGGCCAAGAGTGATCTTGACGGTGTCCGCCAGAGCGTTGACACCCTTCTCAAGCGCGCGGCGGGCGTCCTCGCCGTACTTCAGCTGCTTTGCCATATCTTTTCAGCTCCTTGTCTTTACTGTCACTCGACAACCGCGAGGATGTCACTCTGGCGGACGATGATCAGCTCGTCGCCGTCGATCTTCACTTCGGTGCCTGCATACTTGGAATAGATGACCTTCTGGCCGGGCTTGACCTGCATGGTGATCTCCTTGCCGTCCACCATGCCGCCGGGGCCGACCGCCAGCACTTCCGCCATCTGCGGCTTTTCCTTGGCTGCGCTGGTCAGGATCAGACCGCCCTTGGTGGTCTCTTCCGCCTCTACGTTCTTGATGACCACCCGGTCAAACAAAGGCTTAACTGTCATTTCGAGTCCCTCCTGTACTGGACTTGTTAGCACTCGTCTTTGTTGAGTGCTAACCTTCGTGGCATACTATACGACATTTTTGCGGAAATGGCAAGAGGGAAAAGCATGTTTTTTCAGAAAATCTGTGCTTTTTCAGAGATTCCTTTCATTTGTCATGATGCAAGGCAGATAAAACCGCCATGCACGGTCCGGGCATGACGGTGAAGATCATCGGCTGCAGAGCGGAGTCGCACATATGACCCGGCCTACCTATTCCAGCTTATGTCCGCAGTAAGGGCAGTACTCCTTCCCATCCGATTCCTTGTCTCCTCCGCTTCGTTCATGGATCACGCTGGAAAACCCGGCGGCGATGATGCCGGTCGGGATGGCAATGATCCCAATCCCGATGACAGAGATAATCGAAGCAAAGAGTTTTCCCGTCGCCGTGACCGGGTAGACGTCACCGTAGCCGACCGTCGTCAGCGTGCAGATGGCCCACCACAGGCTGCTGATGACGTTCGGGAACTGCTCCGGCTGTTCAGGATTCTCAACCGTATACATCACAATAGCGGAAAACAGCATGACGAACGCACACAGGATGATGGACACGACAAGCTGAGGCGCCGACTTGCGAATGACCTTCATCAGGAGCATGAACGCATCCAGATACCGGCCCAGCTTGAATACCCGCAGAAGCCGAAACAGACGCAGCAGACGCACCATCCGCAGGAACCGGAGGTCGAGTGGAATGAACGGAATGAAGAACGGCAGGATCGCCAGCAGGTCGATCACCGCCATGAACGACCTCATGTAACGCAGACGTGGATGCTTCGCGCCGGGATACAGCAGGTCAGCCGTCCAGATCCTCAGAGCATATTCGACGGTAAAGACGGCAATGCTGATGCACTCAAAGATCCGGAAAGCCACGGCATAGTTTTGCGCCAGATTCCGATATGATTCCAGAATGATGGAGACGACCGACAACACAATCAGGATCATGATGCAGTTGTCGAAAACTTTGCTTGCCCGGTCTCCCTCGTCCGCTTTGGAGATGATCGCAAATATCCGCTTTTTCATGATCCGTCTCTCCCAAGTCCATACGTTCAGGCCTGAACGTCCGGCCGGTTTGCCGGGTCTGAATCAAATCTCTTCTCAATACGATCCATCGGGATGCATACCCGGCCGGAGGCAGGTAAACTCATTGATCGCCGAGCAGGGTATCCAGCACGGCCTCGTATTCATCCGGATGGGCACCGACAACGGGCGCCGCGAGGACGGTCCCGTCCCGGCCGACGAAGAGCGTGGTCGGAATGTATTCCAGCGCAATAAAGTCATAGAGCGAATCCGGCGCCGGGATTACGGGATAGCCGACGCCGTTGTCCGCGATCAGCCGGCGGGCGGCATCCGGATTGTCATCGGTCAGCATGCCGATGACGCCGCATCCGCGCTCACGCAGGCGGGCATGGAGTTCGCCGAGCGCCGGCAGTTCTTCGATGCAGGGCCCGCACCAGGTGGCCCAGATGTTGACCACGGTGATCTCATTGCCTGCGAACAGCTCCGCGGAAGATACCGGGTTCCCGTCAAGGTCAACGGCGGTGAACTCAAGTCTGGCGCCGTTGAGATGGGCGTACGGATCCTCCTTTTTGACGGGTTCAATGAATGTCAGGCCGGCCGCCACCGCATCCGCGCTTCCGGCCAGAGCGGTGTACTCCTCCCGGTAGGCCGGATCGATCGCGTCAAGAAACGAGGGGTTGAGGCCTTCCATATACAGATAGTGGGTGCGGTCACCGGCTTTTCCGACTTCGCGGATGTATTCCTCCGGAATGGCATTGCCGTTGAGGGCATTGAAACTCCTGAACGTCATCCCGCCCCCGAGGGTGAGAACGGAAAAGAGCGGAATGATCCTGCTTTCCGCCGGAGCCTCCGAATCATGATCATCCAGATAGGCGTTCCACTCTTCCCTTGTCATGGCGCAGTAGAACCAGCCGGTATACCAGACATTGTCAAGGATCTCATAGCAGCCGTCCAGGGCCACGACACCGGACGCACGGCGGAAGAGGTCCGGCGGGACAAAGCTGAAGCCGGCCTCGGGAAAGTCGAGTCCGTCCATGGCTTCCCAGGTACCTTCCGCATGGACGGCGGCGCAGACGGAAACGGCCATGATCATGGCGAGGAGCAGACTGATCACGTTTTTCATCACGATGGTTCTCCCTCTTCCTGTTCATTTTGGGGATGTGAAGCACACTGCCGGTCAGGATCGCGGATAAAGCCCTCTGACCATTCAGCCCGGCCGATCCACCGGCATGAGACCGCCCATTCGGACCGGACGTGTTCTTTCCTCATCTGCTCAAGCGCCGCATATGCCCGGGCTTCAGAGACAAAGCAGGGGCTTTCGATGATGTCGGTTTCATCAAAGTTTCCGTTTATATTCCAGCCGGCCGCCATGAAGACTTTGCCGTTCCCGGTTTCCGGCCCGCAGACTTCTGTCCCGTGAATCTCATATGTGCATGGATGGTCGCAAAACCCTTTCACGTGGGCCAGGTAAAAGCCGGCTGTCCTTTCCGCATCTTCCCGCGAAGGAAAGAGTCCGATATCGAAGCTTTCCCGATGTGATGCGGATGACAATTCCGTATCGATCATGATGAGACGGTACAGCATTTTCGGTCACCTCGTGGCTTTTCCACAAGTATAACAAAGAAGTACCGTATGTCAATAACAACCGCCATACGATCTCGGGCGCTCGAAAGCGGAAAAGCCTGTACGCCGGCGGGGAGATTCCCTGGATCTTACGCTCATAGAGCTCTCCGGCAAAAAGAAACAACCCCGGCTTTTCATCAGAGTCAGGGTTGTTTGTTTGGTGGAGATGACCCGCTGGCTCCTGTATGCCATGCAGTGCCACGTCCTATACGGAAGAGACGTCCTTGAATCCAGCCATATCCTGGTATGATTCGCAGGATACTACTCCTCAATCACATGGTATCCGTTGTTTCTGGCCCACTGCACCCACTCGCTGCCCACGGGCACGATCAGCACCATGCCGGGTTCGAAGGCGTCAGGGGCGATAGTTGTGACACAGGCTGGAATACGGACAGCGTCAACGTTCGGAAGTCCGGCAAAAGCCTCTGATTCGATATCAGTCACACCTTCGGGCAGGGTAAGAATCCGGTAGATGCATTTGAGCGAAGCCGAAGTGAAAGATTTGTTGTCGATTCCTATAGCTATCGACGCCCACTGGTCCGGGGTACCGATGTAGGTTACATGGCTCAGCGAATTACACCAAGAAAAGGCTCCTCTTCCAATCGTGGTGACTCCATTGTACAGCGTAATCTGTGAGAGGCTATCGCAGTCGCGAAACGCATTATCGCCCACGGAAACCACGCCTGCCGGAAGCATTATGCTTGTCAGAGAATAGCAGGAGCTGAACGCATTGTCGCCAATTGTGATAACCCTCTCAGGCAGTTTGATACCGGTCAGGCTGCCGCATCCATCGAATACGCTTGTGCCAATGGCTGTGATATTGTCCGGAAGCGATATGTTTGTCAGATTACCGCAGTCACAGAAGGCATAGTCGGCGAGAGACGTCACACTGGGAGGAATGGTCAGGCTCTGTTTTCCTTCCGGGCAACGAATCAGGGCCGTCTTTGCCTTGTTGTACAGAACGCCGTCCACTGAAGCATAGTATTGATTATCGGTATCTACATCGATATTCGTCATCTGATAACTATACCTGAATGCATCCGCACCGATACTGGTCACAGTGGCGGGGATCATGATACCGGACAGACCGTAGCATTCCGAGAAAGCGCGGTTTCCGATCGACGTGATGCCGTCATGAAGCACGACAGTTGTGAAATTCTCACAACCCAGGCACGCTCCGTTGGCGATTTCTGTCACAGTGGAGGGGATCGAGAGACTCTCCTTGCCGCTCGGACAGCAGATCAGAACGGATTTGTCCTTGTTGTACAGGACACCGTCTTCTTCTGAGAAATACGGATTGTTTTCATCTACTGCGATTCCCGTCAGGTTGCGCATTCCGGAAAACACGGCGTCACCGACGTTGGAGACGCTCGCAGGAAGGGATATCTGTGTCACGTTTTCACAATAAGCGAAGATTTCGCCGCCGATGGTCGTGACGCCCTCAGGAATGATCACGTTTGTCAGATTGATGCAGCCACGGAACACATATTCGCCCATGCTTGTGACATTGATCGGCAGTGTCACCTCCGTCAAGCCATCGCAGCTTTCAAACGCTGAACTTCCGATGTAAGTCACACCGGAAGGTATGATGATTTCCGTCAGATTTCGGCAGCCGGAAAATGTTCCGGGTTCAATGCGGATGATGCCCGCTGGAATCGTCAGAGAAGCAAGATTGCTGCAACTGCTGAAGGCGCATTCTCCGATGGATGTCACGCCGGCGGGGATATCAACACCGGTAAGGTTTGAACACAGCATACATGCATATGGACCGATGCTGGTCACGCTCGGCAGAATCTGAAGCCGGTTCTTCTTCTCAGGGCAACGGACCAGCGTGGTTCCGTCCTTACTGTACAGCACGCCGGCATCAGACATGAATGCAGGGTTATTGCTCACTACATAGATACTTTCCATTCCGTTATTCAGGAATGCATTCTGAGAGATATTGGTTACTCCGGCGGGAATTGTGATCTGTTTTAGTTCACAACAGTCCATGAAAGCGTAGTCGCCGATGCGGGTCAGACTGGCAGGCAAGTACACGCTGCTTACGTCAAAACCGCTGAACGCACAATCACCGATAGTCGTCACACCGTCTTCGATCACGACGGATCGCACCCGGTCATTCCATAAGCCATACTCAGAGGAAGAGTATCCGCCAACCCATGGCGCTTCAGCGTATTCGTAATCATCCATCGCCCCTGATCCGCTGATCACCAGCATCCCGTCATCGCTCAGCGTCCAGGTCAGATTATCTCCGCAGGTTCCGCTGCTTGCCGCCATAGCTGCCCCACAGCAAAGCATGACCGTCAGCAAAACCATCAGTGCAATAATCAACCGCAAAGCAGAATTCTTCATATGACAATCCTCCCAAGATCAGATAATTCATTTTACTACAGTTTCATGCAGGACACAAGCCTTTCTTTTGCCGCAAAATCTCCCCGAAATGTACTGTCCTCATCTGTCTCGCAGGCAGAAAACCACAAAGCAACCGGATACCTTCAGCACAAGGAAAACCGCCATGCACGGTTTGCACATGGCGGCGTAGATGTCAGTCAACCCGTTTTTTCAGATTTCAGGCACGCTGAACGCGCAGTACCTTCCAGGTTCCATCAATACAGACGGTCGATGATCACGTTCGGGCATCCGTCGAAGGCTCCCGCGTCGATCGTTGTCACGCTGGCCGGGATATACACATAGACCAGCTTTGTGCAGCCGGCAAAGGCCTGGCTGCCGATGGCGGTGCAGCTGTCCGGAATGATGACCGCCTGGAAGGTAAGCCCGGTAAAGGCTTCCGCGTCGATGATCTGCAAGCCGGTGGGCAGATGCATCACGGAAAGCGTGCCAAGCGCCGGGATGATGCCGCCGTCCTTGCGCTGAGGCGTGAAGGCCTCGTTTTCAAAGGCATCGCTGACGTATTCGTAGGCACCAGGCTCGGTGTCGGTCGGAGACAGGACGGCGGCGCGGGTCACCCTGACCGTCTCGCTGTCGGTGTGGGCCGCGTCGCGGGTGCAGACGCGGGAAGCCGTGACCGCTGTGTTGTCTTCGGACCAGGTGTAGGTGACCTCATCGCTCCAGACATGGCCCAGAGCGGGGGTCTCAGCCTGCGTCAGGAAGATTGTGCCGCAGACCTCGCAGTGGATTCCGCTGCTCAGGCCGGTGTGCTCACAGGTGGCGGGAACGGCTTCGTCGATCACATACACGTGCGGGAGCTTCTCCAGGGTCTCCTGCGGGATCAGGATCTCGCCGCAGCGCTCACAGTGACTGCCTTCCGTCAGACCGACAGTCGTGCAGGTGGGCTCCACGGCTTCGTCGGTGATAAGGATATGGCCCAGGGCCTCCACAGTCTCCTGCGGGACCAGGATCTCACCGCAGCGCCCGCAGTGGCTGCCCTCGGTGAGACCATGTTCCGTGCAGGCAGGCTCGACCGCTTCGTCGGTGACGGGGATATGGCCCAGGGCGGGGATCTCCACCTGTGCCTGGAAAACCTCGCCGCAGACGGCGCAGTGCACGCCGCTGGTCAGGCCGGCCGCCGTGCAGGTCGCGGGTACCGGGTCATCCGCCACGTAGGTGTGGGCCACCTTCGGCAGGACTTCCTGTGCCGCAAGGGTCTCGCCGCACCGCTCGCAGTGGCTGCCCTCGGTGAGACCGATGGAGGTACAGGTGGGCCCGATCGCCTCGTCGGTCACCGGAATATGACCCAGCGCTTCGATGTCGGCCAGGGTGACGGTCTGTGCGGTGAATGCCTCGTTGTCGAAGGCTGCGCCGGTGTAGGTGGTCTCGCCGGGAACGGTGCAGGTGGGCTCCAGCGTGATCTCGGCTGTCGCGGTGACGGTCTCCGTCTCCGCGTGATCCGCATCATGTGCGCAGACCCGGACGGCGGTGACCTCCGTATGGTCCTCGTTCCAGGTGTACACGGGTTCGCCCCAGTCATGGCCCAGGGCGGGAATATCCGTCAGGGTCTTGCTCTGCACCTCGAATGCCGGGTTCACGAAGGCCGCGCCGGTGTAGGTGGTCTCGCCCATCTCCTTGCAAGAAGGCTGCAGCGTCACAGCCGCGGTTGCGGGGACGGTTTCCGTCTCCACGTGATCTTCGTCGTTCGCGCAGACGCGGGTCGCGGTCACCTCGGTGTTCCCCCCGTTCCATGTATAGGTGACCTCACCCCAGGCGTGACCCAGTGCGGGGACGATCTCCTGCGGCACCAGCACCTCGCCGCAGACAGCGCAGTGGCTGCCCTCGGTCAGGCCGGTTTCCTCGCAGGTGGGAGCGACGGCCTCATCCGTCACGGGGACATGCTCGTCGCATTCGTCCACCACAAGGATGGTCACCGAATCGGACTTCCCGCTGCCGCCGGCCGTGATGGTCACCTCACCGGGTGCCACAGCGCGTACCAGGCCGGACTCGGGGGTCACGATGGCAATGCTCTCATCGCTGCTGGTGAAAGTCACCAAATGGTTTTCCAGCACGTCGCCCCGGGTGGGCGTGACGGCGGCAGTGAGCTGCATCTGACGGCCTACGATGATCCGGTCCTGCGGTGCTGTGAGTTCCACGGTCTTCACCGGGTAGCACAGGTGGATCACGGCGGTGCGCTTGATGCCTCGCTCACTGACGGCGGTGATGGTCACATCCCCCGGCTTGGCGGTGGTGACCAGGCCATCGCCGTTCACGGTGGCCAGGTTGGTGTCGGAACTCTCAAAGCGCAGGGTGACCTCCGCGTCGGAGGGCTCCGGCCAGGCAGTCAGCCGGCAGGTCTCCGTGCGGGCCAGGATCCAGGCTCCCTCGGGAGAGAGGTTGACTTCGCCATCGGCCCGGTTGACGGTGAGTGTGAGGGTGAAGTCCGTCGCGGCCCGGTAAACGGTAACGGTCACGCTGTCCGTGGCCTGGTCACAGGTGGCTGTGACGGTCGCGGAGCCGGGCTGCAATCCGGTGATCACCCCGTCCTCCACGGTCAGGACGGCGGGATCGCTGCTGGTCCAGGTGACGGTGGGATCGTCATAGGTGGGGAAAACGTTGTAAGTCAGGGATCGCACATCCCCAGCGGCCAGGCGGAAATCCTCCTCCAGGGTCAGCTCACGGGCGTCGGAGGGAGAGATCTCGTCCAGGTAGACGATGGGCAGCATCTCCCCGTCGGCCCAATAGTCCGCATCGGAGAAGTTATAGCAGTAGATGGTAGGGTTGGAGTTGACAATGTTGGAGCCGAAAGTATGCACGGATTCGGGGATCACCATCTTGGTGAGGCTGTAGCAGTTATAGAAGGCCTGATCACCGATGCTGGCCACGCCCTCCGGGATGGTCACGGCGGTGAGCCCGTGGCAGTACCGGAACGCCTGATTGCCGATACCAATCACGCTGCCCGGGATCGTGATGCTCGTCAAGCCGCCGCAACTGGAGAAAGCACCGTTGCCGATGCCGGTGACGCTGTCTGGGATCGTGATGCTCGTAAGCCTGCTGCAACCAGAGAAAGCCTGTTCGCCAATGCTGGTCACGCTGGACGGGATCGTCATGCTCGTCAGGCTGCTGCAGTTACAGAAAGTATAGTCACCGATACCAGTCACGCCGTCCGGAATCGTGATACTCGTCAGGCTGCTGCAGCCAGTGAAAGCCCATTCGCCAATGCTGGTCACGCTGTCCGGGATCGTCACGCTCGTCAGGCTGCTGCAGACATAGAAAGCAGCATAACCAATGCTGGTGACGCTGTCCGGGATCGTAATGCTCGTCAGACCGCTGCAGCCATAGAAAGCCCCCTCGCCAATGCTGGTGACGCTGTCCGGGATCGTGATGCTCGTCAGCCTGCTGCAACCAGTGAAAGCCTGTTCGCCAATGCTGGTCACGCTGGACGGGATCGTGATGCTCGTCAGGCTGCTGCAGTCCCTGAAAGCATAGTCGCCAATACTGGTCACACTGTCCGGGATTGTGATGCTCGTCAAGCCGCTGCAGCCATTGAAAACATAGTTGCCAATGCCGGTCACGCCCTGCGGGATTTCAAAAGTCTCGACATCGCGATCCACATACGCAAGTTCCAACCCCACAACCTCTTTGTTTTCATAGAGGTAACGCAAGTTGTAGTTTGTGTCAGGTACACGGAATGAATCACCATGCTCGCTCCGATAGTAAGCGGCAGCACTCTCCATATTGCAGAGGACTGTGCCCGAATAACCGATAAAGGCGTAATTCCCATTGCTGCCAAAGGTCACCACGCTGTCCGGAATCGTGATGCTCGTCAGGCTGCTGCAGTTATAGAAAGCAGAGTAGCCAATATCGGTCACGCTCTCAGGGATCGTGATGCTCGTCAGGCTGCTGCACAAGAAGAAAGCATAGTTGCCAATGCCGGTTACGCTGTTCGGGATCGTAATGCTCGTCAGGCTGCTGCAGTCAGAGAAAGCATATTCGCCAATGCCGGTCACGCCCTGTGGGATTTCAAAAGACTCGACATCGCGATCCACATACGCAAGTTCCAGCCCCACAACCTCTTTGTTTTCATAGAGGTAACGCAAATCATAGTTCGTGTCTGGTACACGGAATGAATCACCATGCTCGCTCCGATAGTAAGCGGCAGCGCTCTCCATATTGCAGAGGACTGTGCCCGAATAACCGCTAAAGGCGTAATTCCCATTGCTGCCAAAGGTCACCACGCTGTCCGGGATCGTGACGCTTGCCAGACTGTTGCAGTTTGAGAAAACAGAGTAGCCAATATCGGTCACGCTCTCAGGGATCGTGATGCTCGTCAGGCTGCTGCAATCGTAGAAAGCACCGTTGCCAATGCCGGTCACGCTGTTCGGGATCGTGATGTTCGTCAGGCTGCTGCAATTTCTGAAAGCATAGTTGCCGATATCGGTCACGCTGTTCGGGATCGTGATGCTCGTCAGGCTCCTGCAGTCAGAGAAAGCATATTCGCCAATACCGGTCACGCTGTCCGGGATCGTGACGCTCGTCAGGCTGCTGCAGCCATAGAAAGCAGTGTTGCCAATGGCGGTCACACCCAATGGGAGCTCAACAGTCTCGGCATCGCGATCCACATACACAAGTTCCAGACCCACCACCTCATCGTTTTCATAGAGGTAGCGCAATTCATAATTTGTGTCAGGCACGCGGAAAGGATCTCCGTGCTCGCTCCGATAGTAAGCGGCAGCGCTCTCCAAATTGCAGAGAACTGCGCCTGAATAATTGCTGAAGGTGTAATTGCCATCGCTGCCAAAGGTCACCACACTGTCCGGGATCGTGATGCTTGCCAGACTGCTGCAGCCAGCGAAAGCATAGTAGCCAATGCTGGTCACGCTGTCCGGGATCGTGATGTTCGTCAGATTGTTGCAGTAAGAGAAAGCATCATAGCCAATACTGGTCACACCCTGAGGAATTGTGATACTTGTCAGGCTGCTGCAGCCGGAGAAAGCTACATTCCCAATTCTGATCACGCTGTTTGGAATTGTGATGCTTGTCAGGTTTCGACAGTCCTCGAAAAGAGAATCACTGATAACGGTCACACCCTCAGGAATCGTGACACTGATCAGGCTGTCGCAGCATTGAAAAGCCATTTCACCGATGCTGATCACGCCCGCCGGAATCGTAACGCTTGTAAGACTGTCACAATTGGAGAACGCATAGTATTTTATGCTGGTCACACCCTCAGGGACCGCTACGGTCTCAGCATCGGGATCCGCACGCACGAATTCCAATCCCGTCTCCTCATTGTTTTCATAGAGGTAACGCAATTCATAGTTCGTGTCAGGCACGCGGAAAGAATCTCCGTGCTCGCCCCGGTGATGAGCGGCGGCGCTCTCCTGGCTGCAGAAAACAGTGCCTGAATAACCGTCAAAGGCGTAATTGCCATTGCTGTCAAAGGTCACCACGCTGTCCGGGATCGTGATACTTGCCAGACTGCTGCAGCCATTGAAGACACCGTAACCAAGGTCAGTCACGCTATCAGGGATCGTAATGCTCGTCAGGCCGCTGCAGCCAGAGAAAGCAGAATCGCTAATGGCGGTCACGCCGTCCGGGATCGTGACGCTTGTCAGGCTGCTGCACCCAGAGAAAGCGGAATCGCCAATGCCGGTCACGCTGTCCGGGATCGTGACGCTCGTCAGGCTGCTGCAATCAGTGAAAGCATAGTCGCCAATGCTCGTCACACTCATGGGGATCGTGATGCTCGTCAGGCCGCTGCAGCTATTGAAAGCCTCTCTCCCGATTTCGGTCACGCTCTCGGGAATCGTGATGCTCGTCAGATTGCCGCAGCCAAAGAACGCACAATCACCGATCCCGGTGATCCCGTCCCCGATCACAATGGCGGTCGCGGAATTGCCCCACGGTACAGAATACCATTCATTGTCCCACGTATTGCCGTCTATCGCACCCTGCCCGCTGATGGTCACGGTGCCGTCATCATCCAGCGTCCACGTAAACGTGCCGTCTGTGCCGCTGGATTCCGCTGTCGCCGCCGCGCAGCATAACACCATCGTCATCAAAACCGCCAGCCGGATCATCCACCGGAAAGCCGAATTCTTCATACAGCAAAACCTCCTCGGGATAAGGTAGTACAATTGTACTACATTTGCGTCAGAGAGGCAACCCCGACTTTTGCTGTCAAATCTTCCCGAAACGGCATATCCACGGTCTTTATTCTTTCCGGTATTCCAGCAGATCCCCCGGCTGGCAGTCCAGGGCCTCACACAGCGCCGCCAGGGTGCCGATGCGGATGGCTTTGGCCTTGCCCGTCTTCAGGATGGACATGTTGGCCAGGGTGATGCCCACCCGCTGGGAGAGCTCGGTCAGGCTCATTTTGCGCTTCGCCAGCATGACGTCGATGTTGAAGATGATCTCGCCCTTTTCTTCTCTTTCCATACGCTCACCCCGTCAGATGGTCAGGTCGCTCTGCTCCTGCAGGTCCGCCGCCTTGTACACCAGGTGGGACAGGCACACCGCCGCCACCGTCACGGCGACCCCGGCAAAGCAGATCAGCAGGGAGGCCAGAAGGATCCCCGGATGGTTCATGCTCAGGAAAAACAGGACGACGTTCCCCAGGAAGAAGAAGGCCGTATCCCCGGTGGCCAGCCACGCAATGCGCTGCAGCAGACGGGCATTTGCCTCCGAGAAGGAGCGGTCCCTGCCGATATTCACCGCGATCTTCCAGCCCATGACCAGTGCGGCGAAACACGGAACAGCCGTGCACCAGAGGAAGATCATCCACGGCCAGTGCCATCCCGCAAACTCCGGATAGCTCTCGTGCAGCGATTCCCCAATGTCGGGGAGAATGGCGAAGTAAACGACAAGCCCGCAGAGACCGATACCGATGATGATCCCCTTGAGCCACGCGGCCAGTTTCTTCTGATTCATTGCAAAGACCTCCTTTACGGAGGGGATTATATCACCGATATGCATGAATGTCAATTATATTTAATTGTTTTGCGATAATTGAATATCGTAAAAGAAGCAACACCATCACAGCCGATTCTTAAAACGATTGCGCGTATAACAGATGTCGGCGCCTGTCCGGGCGCCGAAAAACAGAACAATGCGCAAAGCGCAGGAGGATGATTATCATGAATAAGAACGATAGAGCGGAACTGAGCCCGGAAGAAACGGAGGCAGCGAATGGCGGCGGTTTCCGGGATGATGCCTGGGAGTTCAGCAAGTGCTTTATGGAAGAAAACCGAAAACGTCGTCATCAGGCTGAAGAACTGGGGCTGATCCGACCGGACGAGTGAGGCTCGAAGACCTGTGCTTCATCCCTGTGAATGCGCATCCCCAGGGCGTCCGTCCAGCCGGTAGAGGTAGGAGATCATCTCATACTCCCGGTTTCCCCATCTGTGGGTGCCGGTTTTGTACACTTCCCCGCCCATTCTCTCATAGAATTTCCTTGCTTCGTGATTCTCCCTGAGGCACCATACGATCATGCATTTCCGGCCCGAAGCCCGGAAAGCATCGACCGCATCCAGAAACAGCGCCTTTCCGATTCCGCTGTTTCTTTTTGCGTACCTCACGTACAGGGCGACGATCTCACAGTCCGGCGCCTCGTCATCGATCGTCTGGTTCCATGCGAAGCCCAGGACTTCCTTTCCGTCTGCGGCGACCGTAAAGATCTGATACCGCCGGACTTCCGTCTGATATCGCTGCTCCGCGTTCATGGCGTCCAGATAATCACTGTCAATGATGCCCCTGTAGGCGATCTTCCAGTCTTCGACCAGGATCTCCG
The DNA here is from genome assembly GCA_017429265.1 of Clostridia bacterium. Classification (GTDB taxonomy): domain Bacteria; phylum Bacillota; class Clostridia; order Christensenellales; family Aristaeellaceae; genus RUG11272. The sequence goes on from JAFRPG010000105.1 coordinate 64,096, forward strand.
CGATCTGGCGGGCGTCCTCTTCCGTCGCTTTCCTGATCACCGTCTGTCCGGTATGGGCGTTCTTCATATGCATCCTCCGCAAGGCTGTCCGTCGCTCACGCTGAATATACAATAGATTACAGGTTTGAGGAAGCGCACGCAAAAGCACTCCACGCAGTGTCAGCTATTCGGCTGCGGGATGCTTCCGCGACCCGGGGATACTGATCTGCCGCACATCCTCCGGGCAGTTTTCCAGCAGGCCGAGGATCCATCTTTTCACCACCGTGCGTGTCTCGACCTCTCGCCATTTTCGGCAGTTGTCATCCGCGAGCATGGCTGCGCAGGTCTCCGGCGTCATTTCACCGCCGACAAAGGCCATGAACGCTTCGGCGAACCATTCGATGGCCCCCTCGTCACCGGCATAGGGAGTGGTTGACAGGGTGCCCTGCCCCATGCTTCGGGCCAGGGCCCGGGTGTCCGTCAGCAGTGTTTTGAAGAAGGCGGATTCCGGATCGTAGATGCGTTCGGTATGCCAGAGGAAGCCGTCGTCCTTCTTTTCCAGGATGCCTGCCCATCCGGGATAAGCTTGGGGCTGCCCCACGGTGATCTGCTGCGGCGCGTCCCGCTCCGCCGCGGCAAACCCATGGTCGTGGCCGCACAGATACAGGCCCACGCCACAGGCCCGCAGTGTCCGGCTCAGCGCATCGGCTCCCGGCGTGCGTCCGTTCCTGTCCTGCGGCAGGATCGGATGATGACCGCATGCGATGACGAGCGTTCCGTCCGGCAGCGCGTCCAGCACCTCCCGGACCCATCGCAGCATGTCCGCGGTGATGCCGCCGTCCGGCTGGACCATCCTGGATTCAGCGATCCGGTTGGTGTCCAGCAGCAGGAGACAGGTGCCGTTTTCCGTCATGGCGGCATAGCTCGCGGTCGCTGTATCCCGGCTGAAGGCCCGATCCCAGCCGTATGCGCCGTACAGTGCGCGGAATTCCTCAGGCCCCGTATGCGCGCCGTAGTCATGGTTGCCGGGGATGACGAATACCTCTGCTCCGGTCCTCCACTCGATCGTCCGTGCCCATTGCAGCGCCAGAGCATGCTCCCCGGCATGGCTGTTGTTGGTGTTGTCCCCCAGCAGCAGCACGGCGCTCCGGCCGTACGCCGCACGGATCACAGCCTCCATCATCTCCGCGTGCCGGCGCGCATCTTCGGTCAGATGGGCATCCGAAACCACCAGGATGCTTTCCTCTCCCCCGGCTTCGCCAAAGCCGTGACTTACACACGCCAGGCATGCGGCGAGCAGGAGAAGAATGAACTGAACGGTCTTCTTTTTCATCGTATCGTCATACATCTTTATCGCTTTTACCTGAAACATTGACCATGGTCCCTTCCGCGGGAAGGAATCGCTGCGCTTATGCCGAATACAGATCGTATACGGGAGCAGGGAAACAGCGGATCCGTGCAGCGACCGACGCATGTCAGGGAGGATATGGAAGATGTCATTTCCGAAGGATTTCCTGTGGGGGGCCTCCTCCGCCGCTTATCAGATCGAAGGCGCGTATCGGGACGACGGCCGAAAGGACAGCATCTGGGATCACTTCACCCATGAGCCGGGGCACATCGCCCACGGCGAGACCGGCGACGTGGCCTGCGATCACTACCACCGTTTCCGGGAGGACGTGGCCCTGATGAAGGAGATCGGCCTGCAGAGCTACCGCTTTTCCGTCAGCTGGCCCCGGGTGCTCCCGGACGGCACGGGCGCGGTGAACGAGAAGGGCCTGCGGTTCTACTCCGATCTCGTGGACGCCCTGCTGGAGGCCGGCATTGATCCGATGGTGACGCTGTACCACTGGGACCTCCCCCAGGCTCTGTACGAAAAGGGCGGCTGGAAGAACCCGGAATCCCCCGCCTGGTTTGAGGAATACACCCGCGTCGTGGCGCGCAAGCTGTTCGACCGGGTGAAATACTGGATGACCTTCAATGAGCCGCAGGTGTTCATCGGCCTGGGTATGCAGCTCGGCGTGATGGCCCCCTATGAGCGGAACGACGAGGAGACCGTCATGCAGGTCAGCCGCCACGTCTTCCTGGCCCACGGGCGTGCGGTCGCCGCTCTGCGGGAGGAGGCCGGGCAGCCGCTCCTGATCGGCCTGGCGCCCACGGGGGACGTGTATCTGCCCGAAAGCGACGCCCCGGAGGCCGTGGAGAAAGCCCGTGAGGCCTCCTTCGCCGTGTTGCCGGGCGGCTGTGCGCTGGGCAACAGCTGGTGGGCGGATCCCATCTTCCGGGGCCGGTTCAGCGAGGACGCAGAGGCGAAGTTCGGAGACAGGCTGCCCCGCTTCACGGAGGAAGAGTGGGCCCTGGTCACCCAGCCCCTCGACTTCTACGGCTTCAATATCTACCAGGGCAGCGTGCACTACCCCATCTCGGCCGACGGCTATCAGGATTACGCCTATCAGGGCAGCCCGAGGACGGCGCTGGGCTGGAACGTGACCCCGGAGGTCATGTACTGGGCGTCGAAGTTCCTCTATGAGCGCTACGGCAAGCCCGTCCTCATCACGGAAAACGGCATGGCCGGCATGGATTGGGTCAGCCTGGACGGCCATGTGCACGACATGCAGCGCATCGATTTCCTGCACCGCTATCTGCTCTCGCTGGAGAAGTCCATCGACGACGGGATCCCCGTACTGGGATACTGCCATTGGTCCGTCATGGACAACCTGGAGTGGAACAGCGGCTATGATCCCCGCTTCGGCCTGATCCATGTGGACTACCGCACCCAGCGGCGCACGCTCAAGGACTCCGCGTGCTGGTATGCGGAAGTGATCCGCACCAACGGGGAAAGCCTGCACGGCGGAAAGTAAGGGGATTCGATCAAGCGGGTTCCCGTCCCCGCCCTATGGCTGACATGATCTGCGTCTCCTGCGCCTTTGTCACCCGAAGTGCGGCAGCCTGTCCAGCGTGATGGCATAGGGGTGGCTGTACAGTCTCCGCAGCGCGTCAAAACCGTTGTGGTCCTCCGTCAGGACGAACCCGCCGCTCCAGGTCATATACCAGAGCCAGGGGGCTTTTTCGCGGACGAGTGCCTCGGGGTCCGGAAGGATCCCGGTCTCGGCGATGGCCAGCCCCTTGGCCGGCGCGATGCTCTTCAGCTCATCCAGCTTGTCGCGGAACGCGCCGTGTGCGTGGGGCGGCGGATACTGGTCCCGGGAGAGGATGTCGCAGTATCCGTCCCCGACGTACCCGTCCGGCCGCGGGCTGTTCCACACCCAGATCAGATTGTCCAGATGATGGACGTCCGTATAGTGCCGGAACATGAACCGGTACAGATCCCTCGCGACCGCGGTCCCCTTCCGGCCCCACCAGAACCAGTCGCCCTCCGCCTCGTGGAAGGGCCGCCACAGCACGGGGATGTGCTCCTCGCAGAAGGGCCGCAGCAGCTGCGCCATATGGTCCAGATCCTGCACAAAGGCCCGGTGCTCTTGCGTGCCCTCCTCCAGCGCGAGGCTCGGGTCGAAGTCCGTATTCCGGCTGTAGAACGACTTGTCCCGGCCACCGAGGGGCGAAAACCAATGCCAGGTGAAGGTGACGATGCCGCCGCGCTTCCCCCATTCCATCGCCAGGGGCAGGGTGCCGCGGTTGTACTCCACCTCGGTGACGCACGGCTCAGTCGCGCCTTCGAGGCGGATGTTCGGGGAATAGGCCAGCAGCTCAAAGCCGCAGACCGCGGGCAGCTTTCCCGTCTCGCGTTCGATCAGGCGCAGCTCCTCCTGCTTCCGGGTCTGGGTGTGCTGGCCCGTGAGGATGCCCTTCCCTTCCGTCTCCCCCAGCCAGGAGAGCAGGGCTCGGGCCTCCGGCTGCAGATTCGGGTTCGCAGGCTTCGTGTTCATGTTCACAGGATCCTTTCTCCGTTGTGATTGTTCCACAGTATAGCACAGCGGCGGTCGATCCGCAAACGGGAGCGCGCCGGCTGCCTGTACTGCCTTTGTTCTTCTTCCGCCGCGGCAACGGAAAACTCCCCGGCCGGGCAGCCGGAGAGCGGGAAGGGGGGGCACAAATCCGACAGGGTGCGTCAGCCCTGGGATTCCAGAAGTTCGGTCACCTGAGCCTTTTCGGGCATGGAGCGGATCGCTCCTTTTTTCGTGGTGACAAGGTAGGCCGCCGCGTTGGCAAAGCGGAGCATGGCGCGCAGGCTCTCCTCGCTGCGGTTCTCCAGGCCGTTCTCCAGCACATCGTGCAGGACGCAGGCGCAGAAGGTGTCGCCGGCACCTGTTGTTTCGATGGTCCCGCCCAGGCGGAAGGCCGGGACAAAGACCCGGCGGCCGCAGCAGTAGGCACAGCTGCCGTCCGCGCCGGCGGTCACATTCAGAAGGCGGATGTTCGGATACTTCCGCAGAAGGGCCCGCGCCGCCTCCTCGAGATTCTCCCTGCCGGTCAGGAAGGTGATCTCATTGTCCGCGATCTTGACCACGTCTGCCTGGCCCAGGCCCCACTCGATCTGTGTCCGTGCGGTATCGAGGCTGTCCCACAGCGGCGGGCGCAGGTTGGGATCGAAGGAGATGACGGCACCGGCGGTCCGGGCGGTCGCGACGGCCTTCATCGTAGCCCTGCGGACCGCCTCATGGGTCATGGAGAGGGTGCCGAAATGGAAGATCCTCGTCTCCCAGAGCATATCCAGCGGCAGCTCGTCCTCCGTCAGCATCATGTCCGCGCCGGGATTGCGGTAGAAGGAGAAATCCCGGTCACCGTTGGCCATGGTCTTGACAAAGGCAAGGGTCGTGCGTGCCTGGGCATCGGTCAGCAGAGCGTCCGTGCAGATGCCGGCTTCGCGGACGACACCGCGGAGCAGCTGCCCGAACATGTCATCCCCCACCTTGCCCACGAAGGCGCAGCGCCGTCCGAGTTTGCCCAGCATGGCCAGGACGTTGCAGGGCGCGCCGCCGGGGTTGGCCTCAAAGAGCGTGTTGCCCTGGTCGCTCCGCCCGTTCTCAGTAAAGTCGATCAGGAGCTCACCCAGCGCCACCACATCGAAGGTTTTCATTTCACATCACCTCAGTCCGTGACAATGTCGTATTTCTCCACATCCATCACCGCGCAGCCGTCCGTCTCAAAGTTGATGGCGTCCGCGCTCTGGTCGGTGTAGATCATGGCGGTGGCGGCCTGCTCACCGTCGTTGACGAACAGTTCCAGGGAGTGGCGGTCCAGGATCAGGCGCAGCTTGATCTCTCCCCGGTTCGGGCGGACCATGAAGTCCCGGACGTTCACGATGTCGTGCGGGAAGCCGCTGTGGGTACGGTCGATGCGGACCGTGTTGTTCTCCGGCTTGTAGCGGATGCTGACACAGTGCTCGCCGTCCGAGGCGACGTTGATCTTGAAGTTCCTGTACACCGCGTTCTCCGCCGCGGGCCGCACGGACACCGTCATGTCCAGCGTCCGGCCCTTGACGTTGCCCAGGGTGGTATGTCCGCTGAACTGGACGTTGCGGTAGAGGATCTGGTAGCCGCGGTAGTTCTCCAGCTCCCGGACCGGATTCTGGATCAGGCGGCCGTCCCGGATCGAGAGTTCCCTGGGCAGGGTCATCTCGCCGAAGTAGCGGATCCCCTCCGGCTGACAGTTGACGGTCTCCCAGTTCTGCATCCAGGCGATCATCACCCTGCGGCCGTCGGGCGTCTCAAGAGTCTGGGGAGCGTAGAAGTCCAGGCCGTAGTCCACTGCCTGCACGTTCTCCCGGATCTGATGATGGGTCTTCGGGTCATACCCTCCGATGAGGCAGACCGTGCCGTTGCCCGCGTGGAACTCCAGACCGATGGGATTCATCTCCTGGGGACTCACGAGCAGCACATGCTTCCCGTCCAGTTTGAAGAAGTCCGGACACTCCCACATCCGCCCGTATTGGTTGTGGCAGGCAGCCAGCACGCCGTCATACTTCCAGTGAAGTCCGTCCGTGCTCTCATACAGCAGGATGGAGCCGCTGCGGTCCGCGGGCCGGTTGCCCACCGCGATGTAATACCGGTCGTTCTCCCGCCAGATCTTCGGGTCACGGAAGTCGTGAATGCTCCCGCCCTCCGGCAGGTCGCCGGAGCCGATGACCGGATTGGCATCCGATTTCTCGTAGTCGACACCGTCGCCGAAGGCCACGCACTGGGTCTGGCGGTCCCTGATCTTGCCGTTCTTCTGACGGGTCTGGCGCACGCCGGTGTAGATCAGCATCTGACGCCCGTCCGGCATCTCAACGGCGCTCCCCGAGAAGCAGCCGTGCTGGTCATAACCCGCGTCCGGGGCCAGGGCCGCCGGCAGACGCTCCCAGCGGATAAAGTCCTTCGTCTTCACATGGCCCCAGTGCATCAGATCCCACTTGGTCCCGTAGGGATTGTACTGGTAGAACAGATGATACTCCCCCTTGTAGACGGAAAACCCGTTGGGGTCGTTCATCCAGCCGATGGCCGGGGTCACGTGGAAAGCCGGGCGCTCCCCGGGCGTGACGAAGGGGCTGTACCGCGTCTCGAAATCCCGTGCTTTCTGCAGCAGCTTGCTTGTCATTGTGCACTCCTCCGGTCTTCATTCTTTTGCAGTCCGCCCGTCTCGCGCTCCAGGTCCTCCGGGCGCATGTGCAGGCGGAAGACGCGCTCCAGCAGGAAGGTGCTGACCCAGCAGACGGCGCCGGGTGCGAAGATCACCAGCACCGGGGACATCAGGCACAGGGCCAGAGCGCCCATCAGGAGGAGCATCATGCCCAGCGCATACAGCGGATGCATGCGCAGCAGATGGATCCCGAAGTACAGCACCTCGCGGACCCTTCCGGTGAACCGGGCTGTATAGGCCGCCACGTAGACCTGCCACGTCAGCGCCGCAAACCAGAACACCAGCGCCACCCAGTAGAGGCTGCCCATGCTCTCCCCCGCCTTCCAGAGGCTCCGGAACACCATCGCATCCAGGGTGAGCACGGCGATCACCAGCAGTTCGACCAGCCAGGCCAGGGTCGATACCTTGAAATTGTCCTTGAAGGAATTCCAGAAGTTCTTCCAGATTCCTGCCTTGTTCAGCCGTATGCAGCGGTAAACCGTCGTATACAGCGCCGTGCCGGAGGCACCCATGGTCACGATGGGGAGGGAGAAAATGATCCACAGCGCGCTGACGCAGATGATATCTCCGATGGTCGACAGGGTTTCCACCAGGGGGCTGCCCAGCCCGAAGATGCGTTTCATTGTTCGCCCTCCCCGTATGGCTTACGGTTGTGTGTACTCGCGCAGCGAGGTGAACTGCACGGCGTTGTTCTCGGCAAAGAGCTGGATCGTCTTGCCGCTCGCGCCGTAGATGCGGACGGTCAGCGCCGCGAGGTCATCGATGTAGAAGGTGCCGACGGAGCCCTCCTGAATGTAGGTGAAGCTGTAGGTCTCACCCGGCGTCAGGCTGACGGCCGTCTCGGTGATCGGGGTGCGTCCCTCGTTGAAGGCCAGGCTGAGCGTGCCCTTCTCCGGGGAAATCATGATCAGCTTCTTCTTGTTGGCCTGGTTCATGAAGTCGAAGCTCAGGCCGAAGCTTCCCGTCCCCGTGAAGGTGAACGAGCCGCTGAGCTTGAAGCTCTCGTAGCAGGTGAAGGCGTCCGCGAAAGCGAACTCGCCGCCTGCGTTCAGATAGATATGGCTGGCGTCCGCCGCCAGAGCGCGGCGCACGGAGTAGCTGTTCGCCAGGGCGTCCACCGGCAGCAGGGCCAGGGTCTTGTCCTCGCGCTGCACCAGCTTCTGCACGATGAGGTTGCCGCCCCAGGCCATCACGTCCTCGGTCGAGGAGGGGGACTCGGAACGCCGGGCCCAGCCGACCATGTAGACGTTCTTCCCGTCCTCGACATGCTTCGCGGCGTAGAAGAGCTTGGCATCCAGGCGGGTGGGAGCGCCGTACGGACCGTAAGGCGTGTCCGAGGAGGCATACCACAGCGTGTCGTCCTGGGCGGAGTAGGTGATGTACCACGTATCGCCGATCCTGAACGTGTCGCTGCACTCGAGGTTCCAGAAGTTCCCCACCGGGTTGCTGAAGATGATGCCGTCGTAGGACACGCCGGCCAGGCTCGGGGTGACCGTGTACTTCAGGATGCGCGCGACATTGCTCTGCGAGGCGGTCACGGTGAGGATGATGTTGCCGGTTTCGGGGTCCAGGTATGCCTGGGGATCGCGGAAGTCCTGCTTCTGCCCCAGGGAGTTGTCGGGCTTGATGCACCATTCGGGCTTCTTCTCAAAGCGGAAGGGACTGTCGCCCACGGCGACGAGGATCCGCTCGGCTTCGGCCTGGGTGGCCGAATTGTTGTGGCCGGTGTAGAAGAAGTAGTACTGCTCCCCAACCTTCACCACGGAGCCGGTGCCGACCCAGGCGTCCTGCCCGCCGCTGCGGGAGGCTTCGATGATCGGTTCGTCATACTCCTTGTACGTGAGGAAGTCTTCGGTGGTGGCCAGGTAGACGGAATGGTTGTAGGAATCCCCGGCCTCCTTGAGGTAGTAAATGTAGTAGACACCGTCCTCATAGTAGGGCATGGTGTCGCCCACATACGGCTGGCTGATGCCGTCGATCGCCGGAAGGAAGAAGGCTTTGTAGGCGTACGCTTCCTCCTGGCTGCCGGGGGTCCTCATTTTGGAGAAGTCCTTGTCATTGGTGACGTTCTGGACCGCATCGCCGGTGTCCTTGTCCCAGGCGGCGTAGAGCGTCATGTCGGAGGCGACCGTCTGCTCGTCCATGTTCCAGGCTTCGGTCAGGTTCGCATCGGTATACCAGCCATCCAGCACATAGCCCTCGCGGACCGGTGCCTCGGCCACGGTGATTTTGCGCCCGGAGTAAGCTTTGATCTCCTGAGCCGCCACACCTCCGGGAATGCCGCTGTTTAGCGTGATGGTGTACTCCTTTCCCGGGCCCCGGGTGACCAGCCAGACCACCACGGCGGCAGCCGCAACAACCAGGATCAGTGCCAGAATCAGAAGGCGTTTCTTGGTCATGTTGCCGTCTCCTTCCATTCAGCCGGCAAAAACGCGGAGGGGAGGAACTCCTCCGCCCCTCCGCGTCCGGTCTGTCAGTTCACCTTTTTCTGCAGGATCTTGACGCTGCTGAGCTCGATCGTCACTTCGCCCGCGTCCACGGTCTGCTGGGATCCGAACTGGAACAGCATTTCGAAGGGCATGTCGAGGATCAGCGTGTCGGTGGTCTCAAACGTGAAGGTCTGCTCTTCCGTAGTGAAGTCGATGCGCTCGGTGAGACGGGGCTCCCACTTGCCCACCGCGTTGAGGAAGAAGGCGCAGGAGACGGGCTTGGTGGCCTTGCCGGTGACTTCCACGACGAAGTAGCTGTCAGCGGGCAGGATCAGCTCGGACTTGCCGTGACCGAAGAACAGCTTGTTGAAGTAGTCCACCGGAGCGCCCTGGTCGATGCGGTAGAACAGATGGCCGTTCTCCGTCCAGACCGTGCCGACGCCCAGGTCATTTTCCTCATCGGTGCCGTTGAAGACGGACCAGATGTAGTCGGGGTTGGCGTCCGCGGCGATGGTCATGCCGAAGTTGTCGATGGTCTTGTCGACGGCCTTGTTGCCCTGCATCTCGCCGAACACCAGGTCCTTCACGGTCAGGGTATTGGCAGTCACGCCCTCGTTGGGGTTGCCGATCTGCATGCGGATGACCGGATCGCTCACCGAGCCGTCAGCCGTGAAGACGTTGGTGATGACGGTCTCCTCGCCGGCGGGGATGCTGAGGCCGTTGAAGTTGGCGCGGGCCTTGTCGGCCAGCTCGGCGCTCTCCACCAGGCACTCGCCGCCCTGGGCGTTCTCGGCGGTGACGGTAAAGCGATAGAAGTATTTCTTGCCGGCTTCCACCTGCACGCCCTTCAGCGGCAGATCGGCCTTGATGCTCCAGACACCGCCGGAGGTGGGATAGGCCGTGATGGTGTAGGTGCCGGCCGCCGCGGTGGCTTCGGCGCCGTCGCCGGCGGAGATCGCCACGGCGGTCTCATCGGCAAAGTCGGCGGTGTAGAGCGCCACCTCGTGCTCCTCACCGGTGATCTCATAGAACTCGACCTTGTCGATGGTCACGGTGAAGTCCTCGGGGGTGGAATCGGCGGGGTTCTCGGGGTTCGGGGTGATCTTGCCCAGGTGCAGGCGCACGTCGGCGGTCGCGTCCTCGGCAGCGGAGAAGTACACTTCCAGCGGCGCGATGACGGGAGTGATCTTCACGTTCCAGGCATCGCCGAAGAGCTTCCAGTCTTCCGTGCCCGCATCCTCGATGAGCAGATGGGCATAGGTGTCCTTCGTGGACTTGGCCCAGATCTTCACGCGGTAGTCCGCGCCGGCCTTCAGCGCCACGCCGGGCTTGCAGAAGAGGACCTGGCCGTCGCTGTCACCGGGGTTGGCGACTTCGATGACCCAAGCGCCCTGCTTCATCTCCGCCGTACCGGCGGCGGGCTCATTGATGCTGGCCACCCAGCCGCGGGCGTCGGGGGTATAGGGAGCGGAGAAGTCAAAGTCCTTGTAGAGCTCGGCTTCACCGGTCTTGCGGGTCACCGTCAGGGTCGTGTAGGCGGGAGCGGCTGCAAGGCCGCCCTTGTCGGTCACGGTGTAGGTCAGCTCATAATCGCCGGGCTCAGCCACGCTGGCCTTGCCGCCCGTGACGGTGATGGCGGGCATGGACTCGATCACGATGCTCGCCGTGAGGTCACCGTCCTCGGCATCGGTCGCCTTCACGCCGGCCAGGAGGTCGATCTCCGTATCGGCGGGAGAAGACAGGGTATCCGCAACGCCCGTGATCTCGGGCGCGGTGTTGGCCGTGTCGGCCTTCTCGGGCACCTTGGTATCCTTGTTCTCGGTCTTCGGCTTGTTGTTCAGCAGGACAATCAGCAGAACAGCGATCGCGATGACGGCCACGGCCGCGATGATCAGCTGCTTCTTGTTGAGTTTCTTCATCTTGCCATCTCCTTATCCGGTCATGTCCAGATGTATATGAACAGAAGAGGTGTGCCGAAGACAGCAGGAGGACAAGTCACTGTTTCCTCCGGCACGTCCTCTTCCGTCCGTCAGGGGGATGATGGGAAGCGGCTTCCCTTACTTGGTGGCAGCGTAGCGGTCGTACGCGTCCTGATAGATCTTCTTGACGTCGTTGAGGTGGGTGCGGCCGTTCAGGTCGTTCTGGAAGGTCTTCCAGGCGTCCTCGGTCACGCCGCCGCCGGTGAGCCACTTGATCATGTTGACGCGGATGTAGTCGCCCAGAGCGGTCTCATAGTTGCTCAGGGTATTCATCTCCTGCAGCGTGAAGGAGAGGTTCGGGACGGGGGTAACGCCGGCGGGCTTGTAGGGACGGGCGTAGAGCTTCAGCCGGTCCAGACGGAGCTGGGCGCGCTCTTCCATGTTCACGGTGTTGTTCCAGGCGTCGTCGGAGAGATAGATGATGCCGAGAGGCGCGTTCTGGAGGCGGAGCTCGTCCGCAGTCACGCCTTCGGGCAGGGGCTTCTGCACGAGCTTGCCGTTCTCGTCCGGCTGCTCCTCGTACACGATGCCGATGGGGCCGTAGTTGATCTGGGCGGAGATGATGGGATCATAGTAGCGGTCGAAGTAGGCCAGGAGGACCTCCACGTTCGGCACGCTGGCGAAAATGATCAGCTCGCCGGTGCTGATCTCGGGGTTGTTGGAGACACAGACGGTCTGGTCGCCGTGCGGGCCGATCAGCGGGGCGCAGACGATGTAATTGTCCGGGTTGCTGACAACGGTCTTGCTCTCCCACCAGTAGAAGGCGCCGTAGAGCTCCTCGCCCTTGCCGTTGGCCAGGAAGTTATCCTGGGACTGCTCGAAGGAGACCTTGTCGATCAGGCCCTTGGTGACCCAGTCGGCGATGAAGTTGGCCGCCTCGCGGAAGCGGTCGTCCTGCACGGTGTAGGTCACCTTGCCGTCCACGATCACGCGGTGCTCGAGGTTGTCGTTGAGGCCGAACATGCCGAAGAGATCGCACTGATTGCCCTGCCAGTTGTTGTAGACAAAGTTCAGCGGGCGCTCGTCGTTCGTCTTGCCGTTGCCGTTCATGTCGTTGTCGCGGAAGTAGGCCAGCATGGCCTCCATCTGCTCGCTGGTCAGGGCCAGGCCATCCTTGATGTCCTCTTCAGTCACACCGGCCACGGCGCCGGCCTTCACGGCCGCGATCGCCCATGCCTTGTTCAGGAACAGGAGGTTCGGGAATTCAAGCAGGCCCATCTCCTCCACGCGGGGCAGGGCGTAGATCTTGCCGTCCTCGCTGGTGATCTGGCTCTTGATGTCCGGGCGGGCAGCCAGGATCTTGGAGAAGTTCGGCATATACTCCAGGTAATCGCTGATGGGCAGGATCACGTTGCGGTTGGCGTACTTGATGATCTCGCCCGCGCCCATGCCGGCGTGATAGATCGCGTCGGGACGGTCCTTGGCGTTGCCGAAGATCAGGTTCTTCTGCTGCGAGTAGATGGACTCGGAGACATTGTTCCAGGTCACGTTCACGTTGGTGGCGGCATAGAGATCCTGCATGATCTTCATGTCGTTGTAGTCCTTCGCGGACGCGTTCTTGGAGGAGTAGACGGTGAAGGAGATGGCCTGGGCGCCGGCATCGTTGAGGATGGGCGCGGAGGTGTCCTTCCACTGGAACCCGTACTGGGAGACGAGGGCGTCCACACCGCTCACGGGAGCGGCCGCGTTGCCGGCGGGCTTCTCGTCTTTCTTGTCGCCGCCGGAGCAGGCGGTCAGGCAGGCCGCGAGCATCAGGAGCGCGATGATGACAGCGATCGTACGCTTCATATTGAATGTACCTCCTTGTGTCGTTCGGGTGGTTTTCACGGAAAACGGACAGCCGGGATCAGCCCTTCAGGGAGCCGATCATGACGCCCTGCGCGAAGTACTTCTGTACGAACGGGTACAGCAGCATCACGGGCAGGCTGGACACGATGACGGAGACGTATTTGATCTGGTTGGCCATGCGGTACTGCTCCAGGATGGTCTCGCCGCTGCCGCCGGTGGTGTTCTCCGACGCGAGCAGGATCTCTTTGAGGATCAGCTGCAGCGGATAGAGGTTCTCGTCCTGCAGGAAGATCATGGCGTTGAAGTAGCTGTTCCACTGGCCGATGGCGTAGTACAGGGCCATGACGGCGATGATGGCCTTGGACAGCGGAAGGACCAGCAGGCCGAAGATCTTGTACTCTCCCGCGCCGTCGATCTTGGCCGCTTCCAGCAGGCCCGTCGGGATGCTGGATTCGAAGAAGGTCTTGGTCATGAACAGGTTCCAGACGGACAGGATCGAGGGCAGGATCACCGCCCAGATCTTGCCGGTCAGGTCCAGGGCGCTCATGACGTTGTAGAACGGGATCAGGCCGCCGCCGAAGAACATCGGGATGATGAAGAAGATCATCCAGAACTTCTTGCCGGGGAGCGTCTTGCGGCTCAGGGCCCAGCCCGCGGGAATGGTGACCAGCAGGGCCAGGACCACGGTGATGGCGGTGTAGATGATGGTGTTCAGATAGCCGCGCCACACCTTGCCCTCCGCCAGGATCCTCGCGAAGCCCGACGTGGTGATGTCAACCGGCCAGAGCACCACATGGCCCTTCAGCACGGCATCGGGGTCGGAGATGGCGGCAATGACGATGAAGTACAGCGGATAGAGCACGATCAGCGCCAGCAGCCCGAGCACGATAGCATTGATGGCATAGAAGACCCGGTCGCCCTTGGTGAGGCGGATCGGCCCTTTTTTGGATGCCTTGATGACTGTCATCTTTGTCTCTCCTCCTCTCACCACAGGGAATTGTTGGAGAATTTCTTGGAGGTTGTATTGGCGATGATCAGCAGGACCACGTTGATGATGGAGTTGAACAGACCGATGGCCGTCGCGTAGGACTGGTTGGTGTCGTTGAGAATGCCCTTCCTGTACACATAGGTGGAGATCAGCTCGCTGACACCCAGGTTGCCGTCTGTCTGCATCAGGAACGCCTTCTCATAGCCGACGCCCATCAGGCCGCCGATGGACATGATCAGCATCAGGCTGACCATCGGCATGATGGCCGGGAGGTCGACGTGGATCACGCGCTGGAAGCGGGACGCGCCGTCGAGGATGGCGGCCTCATGCTGGCCCGGGTCCACGTTGGACAGGGCGGCGATATAGATGATCGCGCTCCATCCGAAGTCCTGCCAGTTGCTCGAAAGGATGTACATCGGACGGAAAGCGGACTCCTGCAGGAAGTACTGCGTTCGCTCTCCGCCCAGGCTCTCCTTGATATTGTTCACCAGACCGTAGTGGCCGAAGAAGATGTTCAGCATACCGATCAGGACCACCAGGGAGATGAAGTGCGGGCCGTTGAAGATGGTCTGCAGGATCTTGGCCGTCCTCCTGCCGCGGGTGGCGTTGAGCATCAGGGAGACGATGATGGGCAGCGGGAAGCCGACCACAAAGCCGATGATGCACAGCAGGAAGGTGTTCCTCATCAGGGGCCAGAACTGCACGTCCTCGAAGAAGTTCTTGAAGTTCTGGAGGCCGACCCATCCGCCGACGGGGTTGAGGATCGAGTCGCCGGGGACGAAGTCCTTGTGGAACGCGATCAGCACGCCGTAGATGGGCAGATAGTTGAAGAGGAAGACGATCACCACCGCGGGGAAGAGCATGACCAGGAAGGGAGAGTTTTCTCTCAGTCTCCTGAACGCCTTCGATCCGCGCGATCTTGAGACAAGCTCAGCCGAAGCCTTGGCTGTAGTCATGGCAGTTTCTCCTTTCTTTCCATGGTTTCAATCCTCTGGCAGGCCGGGCCGTCAGATCAGATTGTTTGTGGTCTCCGGATCGAACAGGTGCATCAGATCCGGGCTGAAGGAGAAGCCGATGGTCTTGCCGATGGCGTAGTCGCTCAGGTTGAGGCCGACCGTGGGGATGATGGCCACGATGTCGGAGTCGCCGACGCTCAGGTGGAGGTGAAGCTCCGAGCCCATCATCTCCGAAACCTCGATCTTGCCGATGAAGCCGTTCGGATCGATCCGCATATGCACGGGACGGACGCCCACGATCACATGGCCGGGCTTGCAGTTGTTGGCCTTGAGCTTCGCCTGCTGCTCGTCGGTGAGCGGGATGCTGGTGCCCAGCACCGTGACCGCGTACTTTCCGCCCTCGAGCGTCAGCTGGCAGTCATTGAAGAAGTTCATCTGCGGCGTGCCGATGAAGCCGGCCACAAACAGGTTGTTCGGATGACCGAACACCTCCTGGGGCGTGCCGATCTGCTGGATGAAGCCGTCCTTCATGATGACGATGCGGTCACCCAGGGTCATGGCCTCGGTCTGGTCATGGGTCACGTAGATGAAGGTGGTGTTGATCTTCTGGCGGAGCTTGATGATCTCGGCGCGCATCTGGTTGCGCAGCTTGGCGTCAAGGTTGGACAGCGGCTCGTCCATCAGCAGGACCTGCGGGCTGCGGACGATGGCGCGGCCGATGGCCACGCGCTGGCGCTGGCCGCCGGAGAGGGCCTTCGGCTTGCGGTCAAGGTACTGCGTGATGTCCAGGATGCGCGCGGCTTCCTCCACCTTCTGCCTGATCTCGTCCTTCGGGACCTTCTGCAGCTTCAGGGAGAAGGCCATGTTGTCATACACGCTCATGTGGGGATACAGCGCGTAGTTCTGGAAGACCATGGCGATATCGCGGTCCTTGGGCGCGACATCGTTCACGAGGCGGTCGCCGATGTAGAGCTCGCCGTCGGAGATCTCCTCCAGGCCGGCCACCATACGCAGGGTGGTGGACTTGCCGCAGCCGGAAGGTCCGACCAGCACGATGAACTCGCGGTCCGCGATGTCCAGGCTGAATTCCTGCACGGCGACGACGCCTTCGTCGGTGATCTGGAGATTCGCCTTCTCCTTGACGGGCTCGTCCGTCTTCTTTTTGCGCTTTTTGGTTGTGCGTTCTGTGTTCGGGTACACTTTTTTGATGTTCTTCAGTGTCAATGTTGCCATACGGTTTCCCTCCTCCTGTCGGATGGCATGCAGACCGATCATGGGTTCCGCTGCCGGTGTGACACTGCTGACGCGGCCGGATCCGGTTTACTTTTGTAAATCGTTTCAGGTGCACTGTGTGCAATCCGTTCCGGCCAGATGATCATTCTGACCCCGATCTCGATTCTGCTCCCGGCGCGGCGATGCCCTCCCTTCCACGGCTGCGCTGAGCGACGCATGTGCCTGATTTCGTTCCTCTTCTTCCCGGCAACAGAGAAAAAGCCCAAAGATCTCCTCTGATGTTCCCGGGTGAGGCGCGGTGACCGGCAAGTACACTATTTATACTTCGATGGCCCAAAACGCACATTGAAGTTATTCAGATAGTACATCATGCTTTGCATTTTGTCAATAACTAAATGTTTACATTTGTTTATCATAAGTTTACATTGCGTAAACCGGTTTTATTCCGCAATCTTTCCTCCGGAGATGGCGTTATGTTTTCGGATCGTTGCTTTTTTACATAGGATATGCTATAGTCGAACCGTAAAGAACGACAGTATGACGGAGGTCGCGATGACGATTCGGCGTATGACGATCCAGGAGCTGGCGAACGCCTGCGGCCTGTCCCGCAACACGGTTTCCAAGATCCTTAACAACAGAGGATCCGTCCCCGAGCCGACAAAACAGGCTGTACTGAAGAAAGCACAGGAGCTCGGTTTTTTTCAGCCTGCCCTGGAATCCTTCGTGAAACCGGCGCATGAGCATCAGTCCATCGCCCTTCTCGCCACCAGCATCCCTGCGGACAGTCACTTCGGCGTCTCCTTCATCCCTGCTTTTGCGGGCTGTCTCAGCCGGGCCGGCTACACGCTGGTCATGTATGAGCTGACAGACGAAGAGCTCCGTGAGAAGAAACTCCCGGAGAATATCTCCCTGGAGCAGACAGCCGGAATCATCGCTATCGAGCTGTTTGACCGTGAATATATGAAAATGCTGAACGGTCTCGGGCTGCCCCTGCTGCAGGTGGACGACTGCAGCGGAGCGTATACCAGGGTACTGGAAACAGACCGGATCATCATGGAGAACTTTGCCAGCTCCGCGATCATCACGAATCACATGTACAGCCAGGGCGCCCGCTCATTCGGGTTTGTGGGCGACCCGTATCACTGCTGCAGCTTTCAGGAGCGCTGGGTGGCGTTTGAGTACACCCTGTGGCAGCTGGGCAAGCTTCGTCTGGATCCCTCCATGTGCATCTGTGATCCCGACGATTCCGCATACGGCGATGTCGCCTGGATCCGGAGCAGACTGGAAGCCATGCCGGAACTCCCGGACGCGTTATACTGCGCCAATGATTACCTGGCTATCCGGGTCATGAGCGCGCTCAAGCAGATGGGCGTCGCCATCCCGCAGCGGGTCATGGTGGCGGGCTTTGACGGCATCCCCCAGTCCGTCGTCGTGGAACCCGCGCTCACCACGGCAGAGATCTCCGTTGCCAAGATGAGCCGTGTCGCGGCCACCATGCTTCTGAGCCGGATCCAGAACCCGGACGGGGAGTTCTGCTGCACCTACGTCAAAACCACGCCGGTCTTCCGGGGCTCCACCATGAGACATCCTGAGTGAGCCGTGCTTCGTGCCGTCCGGCCGGATGGCATGCGCAGCCGTTTACCGCCATCGGAAAGAGGAGGCAGCCGGACTGTCCTCCTCTTTTTATGTCCGCGTTTTCGGCGCATCCCGGCACCGCGCAGGCGGCGATGTATCCGCCGCCGCGGACGGGACCGCGTGTTTTTCGTGCGCCCGCGTGTTGAGGTATAATACATAGGTAACAGAAAAGGGTAGCAAAAAAGAGAGCCAAGTGGTAAGGTTAAGTTCCCACACCAAACCAGAACCAGGAGGCTCTCTCAATGGGAAGGATAACACAGGAAGCACGGTGGCGTCAACA
>JAFRPG010000106.1 GCA_017429265.1 Clostridia bacterium
GCTTTCCGATCGCCCCTGGACCCTTCGGGGCCACCTCTTCCTTGTGTATTGTTGGATAAAACGAAGTCGAAAAAGACTTTCCTTCCCCAAAGACTATCTTAACGGGACGGCGCCCGAAGGAGTCCAGAGGGCGATCGGAAAGCCCTCTGGTGCGCCCGCAGGCACATACCCTGATCAACGAAAACAGGAAGCATCACAAGCGACGGAAAGGACGGATCCCCATGACTGACAAGGCTTCCATCTACCGGATCATCTCGGACGCGATCGTGGACGGCGAGCTGCCGGAGGGCTTTTCGCTGCCCAGGGACGACGACGGTCTCCGCTGGGCCGACGGCGCTCAGGACGGCGTGGCCCTCTACCATATGGGCCGTCCGCAGCCCGGCGAGGCCGCCCTTGCCCAGCTCGGGCAGGCCGTCCGCACCGCCTCCGCCGGCGACCTCCCCGCCGCCATGGATCTCTTCGCCGACCTCAGCCGCACCGCGCGGGCCCTCCCCCTGATCGACCCCCTGCAGGCCATGCTCTGGGAACACCGCTTTGAGCTGAACGACCGCAACCTGCGCGCCTTCGGTTCTTTCGCCATCGTCAGCGCGGAGGACACCGAGACCGTCAAGTTCGGCCTGGCCATCCTGGAGGTCTTCCGGCCGGAGAGCGTTGCCGAGGCGCGCGAAGCCATCCGTACCCTCGGCCTCAGCGATGAGTTCACCCTCTTCGTGATCTTCCACATGCTGAAGTGGGAGGACGGGAACCGCGAGGTCTGGGAGCTGGCGAAGCGCGTGCACGGCTGGGGCCGCATCCACGCCGTGGAGCGTCTCGCCCCCGAGACGCCCGAGATCCGTGAATGGCTGCTGACCGACGGCGTGCACAACGGCATCGGGGCCGCCTACTCCGCCCTGACCTGCTGGGAGAAGGGCGGCGCGTCGGAGGCCCTCCGCGGCCCCCTGACCCGGGAGACCTTCTCTGGCATCCGGGACATCATCGAGGGCCTGCTGGACGAGGGCCCGGTGCGGGGGATCTCCGCGATGGAGGAGCCCGACGCGGAGATCGCGGCCTTCCTCAACGCGGCGCTGGCCTTCGCCCGCGAGGGAAAGCTGCTCGCCGGGGACTATGAGACGGTGGACGCCATCCGCGGGTATTATGAGGACAATGTGCCGGACCGGCCGGAGATCATCTCCGTCTGCGAGGGCCTGCTGCAGACCTCCGCCTGCAGGGCCGCCGTCGCCGGGGCGGTCCGGGAGGGCCGCTGCATCGCCCTGGCCCTCTCCCTGGGCCTGGACTGCAAGGAGGATTTCTTCCGCGTCACGCAGGCCGACTTCAGCAAGCAGATCTACCTGATCCAGCTCCTCATGCATGACCCGTCGTATCAGGACCGGATGATCGCCCTCTGCCGGGAGAAGCTCCCGCTCGAGGAGATGAAGGCCCCGCCCACCGACCAGAGCCTGAACACCGGCCTCGAGATGTGGAAGATGAACGCGCTGGAGATCGCGCTGCAGGCCCTGCGTGACCGTCCCGGGGAGGGGCTTGACTTTGTGGAGACCGCGCTGCAGTGCGCGCCGGTGCGCCTGCGGAACATGGGCCTCGCTGTCCTCGAGGCCTGGACGGCCGCCCGCGGCGAGCCCCTTTCCGCCCTCCTGCCGCAGACGCACCGTCTCCTCGCCGCCCTCCGCGTGATCGAGCCCAACGAGGGCGTCCGCGGCCGGATGGACAAGCTGATCGCCGGAACCGTGGAGGAAAAGCGCTGAAAAGGTGTTTGCCGGGGGCTCCGAATCCCTGGACCCTTCGGGCCCTCTCTTCCTTATGTGTCATCAGGTGATGCGAAGTCGGAAAAAGACTTTCAATCCCCAAAGACTATCATTAACGGGACGGCGCCCGAAGGAGTCCAGAGGGCGATCGGAAAGCCCTTTGGTGCGCCCGCAGGCGCATACCCTTTCCCCATCAAAACAGCCGACGGTGCAAAGCCGCCGGCTGTTTTTGCGGAAGGATATCCGGGTCATTCCCAGTGTTTCCGGATGCGGCCCGGGAGCCTGCGGTCATCTCACCTCAAACGCGATCCCGTACTTCCGGCAGTAGCCCTCGGCGGGGCTGCCGCTGTCCACGGTGACGACGACCGGGGATCCGAGGTCGAAGACGCTCTCCCCGATCTGCGCGACGCTGGCGGGGATCCGGACCGAGGTCAGGGACGTGCACTTGGCGAAGGCCCAGCGCTCCACGGCCGTGACGCCGCTCTGCAGGGCGACGCGCTGCAGGCCGCCGCAGCTGTCGAAGGCGGAAACGCCGATGATCTTCGCCGACTGCGGCACCGTGTATTCCACGCCGGGGCGTCCGGCGGGATAGCTCACCAGCCTTCCGGTGCCCACCTCGAAGAGGACCCCGTCCTCGCCCGAAAAACTCATGTTGTAGGGGTGGACTTCGATCCGCTGCAGGGAGACGCACCAGATGAAGGGGTTGTCCCCCATCCGGGACACGCTCTCGGGGATCATCACGCTCTGCAGGTTCACGCAGCCCGCGAACATGTAGGTGCCCAGGCACATCGCGCCCTCGCGGATCACGACCTTCGTCAGGCTGACGCAATTGAGGAAGGCGTAGTCCCCGATGTCGGACACACGGTTCGGGATCGCCACGCCGGTCAGGCGGCCGCAGCCGGAGAAGGCATAGGCCCCGATGGAGGTCACGCTGTCCGGGATCACGATGTCGGTCAGGCCCGCGCAGCCGCAGAAGGCGTAGGGGCCGATGCGCGGCGTGCCCTCGGGGATCTCGTACCGATCGCCGGTCTTCGCCGCGGGGAAGCAGACCAGCACGCCCTCCTTGCTGAAGAGGACGCCGTCCGCGCTCCGGAAGACCGGGTTCGCGCCGTCGGCCTCGATCCGCTGCAGGGAGGTGCACTCCGCGAAGGCGTCCCCGGGCAGGGCGGTGAGGGAGGCGGGGACCATCACGCTCCGCAGGCCCGTGCAGCCGGAGAAAGCGCCGGGCAGGACGCGCACCGTGCCCTCGGGGATCACCAGGTCGGCCGTCCCGCCGCCGGCGGGGCACTGGAGGAGGACGCCGTCGGAGCGGAAGAGCGCGCCGCCCTCCGCCCGGAAGGTTTCGCTGCCCTCCGCCACGCGGAAGGCCTCCATCGCCATGCAGTGGTCAAAGGCGCCGTCGCCGATCTCCCGCACGCCGGCGGGCAGGGTCACGCCGGTCAGGCGGCCGCAGCCGGCGAACGCGCGCTCGCCGATCCGCACGACCGTGCCGGGGATCTCCACCGAGGTCATGCTCTTGCCGCTGAAGACGCCCGCCGCGATCGCCTCGGCCGGACGCCCGTCGAAGGTCGCCGGGATGACCAGCTGATCGGTGACGTCATAGGTGAAGGCGGTGATCTCCGCCCCGCCGTCCGGGGTGAGGGCGTAGTCGTACATGCCGCACTTGCCGGTCACGGTGCAGCCGGCGAAGGCATCCTTCCCGATCAGCGCGTAGGCCGGGATCGTGACGGAGGTCAGGGCCGTGCAGCCCCTGAAGGCCTCCTCAGCGATGACAATGGAAGCCCATTCGCCGCCTTCGGCCACCGTGAGGCGGCGCAGCGCGGTGCAGTCGGCAAAGGCGCCGCGGCAGATGCCCGTCACACAGGCCGGGATCGAAACCGAGGTGATGCCCGTGTTGCCGCTGAAGGCAGCGACGTCGATGGCGGCAACCATGCGGCCGCAGAGGGTCGGGGGCACGGCCAGCGCGCCCTCCGCTCTGCGCGCGGCGGTGATGACGGCGGCGTCGCCCGGGAGGCTGAAGGAATAGTTCGGTTCGTGGAGAGTGAGGGCCGGGCAGTCCGCGAAGGCGCCCTCCGCCAGCACCGCATCGCCGCCGAGCGTCACGTCGGTCAGGGCCGCGCACCCGGCGAAGGCACCTCGGCCGATCCCTGTGATCCCCTCAGGGATGGTCAGGCGGGTGAGTGTGTCGGAGTCGGCGAAGGCGTTCTCCGCCACCGCGGTGACCGGGCTGCCGCCGATGGAAGCGGGCAGGGTCAGCTCCGCCGGAAGCTCCCCGGTACAGCCGGTGAGGGTCACGGCCCCGTCGCGCAGGGCATAGGAGAACCCGTCGCTGAAGCCGCGCATGGTCAGGACCGTGCAGCCCGCAAAGGCGGTCGGGTCGACGGCGATCTCGCCGCTTTCCACAGTCACGTCGGTCAGGGACGCGCAGTCCGCGAAGGCGCGGGCGCCGACCGAGGCCACGGACGCGGGGAGTGTCAGGGCGGTGAGGCCGCTCGCGGCAAAAGCCTCCTCCCCGACGGAAGTGATCCCGGCCGGGAACGTGACCCCGGTCAGGTCGGTACGCCCGCGGAAGGCGCCCTTGCCGACAGCGGTCACCGGGCAGCCGTTGAGGGTTCCGGGCAGGGCGATGGCTCCGCCGAGGCCCGTGTGGCCGGTGAGGACGGCCGCCCCGCCGGAGAACGTATAGAGGAAGCCGTGGTTCGCGAAAACGGCCGCCGTGTCGCCGGTGAAGGCATCGCTCCCGGCGAGGGTGAAGCTGTTGGGGAGGGTCACGCCGGCCAATCTCGGGCAGGCGGCGAAGGCGGCGTCGCCCAGGGCGATCCCCTCGCCGATGTCGGCGGTCTCCAGGCTCAGGCAGCCGGAGAAGGCCTTCGCGCCGACGGTCCCGATGCCGGTGAGGAGGTTCACGTCCCTGAGTCCGGCGCAGGCGAAGAAGGCCCGGTCGCCGACGGTTTTCACCGTCCCGGGTACGGTCAGTCGGTTCAGGGCGAGGTGATAGGCAAAGGCGTCCGCGGCGATCTCCGTCACCGGGTGTCCGTCGAGGGTTTCGGGGATCGTCAGGTCCGCCGGCAGGTCGTCCGTGCAGCCGATGATCACGGCGTCGCCGCTGTCGGTGAGCAGATAGCGCAGGCCGCCGATCACCAGGTCAGGCTC
The DNA here is from genome assembly GCA_017429265.1 of Clostridia bacterium. Taxonomy (GTDB): domain Bacteria; phylum Bacillota; class Clostridia; order Christensenellales; family Aristaeellaceae; genus RUG11272. Next base: position 4,893 of record JAFRPG010000106.1, read on the forward strand.
CTCGGCGGGGGCTTCCTCGGTGGTTTCCGCGGCTTCCGCGGTGGCTTCGGGCGCGGGCTCCTCGGTTGCCGCTTCCGCGGTGGCCTCGGGCACAGGTTCCTCAGTGACCGCTTCCGCGGTGGCCTCGGGAGTGGGCTCCTCGGTGACCGCTTCCTCGGTGACCGCTTCGGCGCTGGCCTCGGGCGCGGGCTCCTCGGTGACCGCTTCCGCGGTGGCCTCGGGTGCGGGCTCCTCGGTGACCGCTTCCGCGGTGGCCTCGGGCGCGGACTCTTCGGTGACCGCTTCTGCGGTGGCCTCGGGTGCAGGCTTCTCGGTGACCGCTTCCGCGGTGGCCTCGGGCGCGGGCTCCTCGGTGACCGCTTCCGCGGTGGCCTCGGGCACGGGCTCCTCGGTGACCGCTTCGGCGGTGGCCTCGGGCGCAGGCTCTTCGGTTGCCGCTTCCGCGGTGGTTTCGGGTGCGGCCTCCTCGGTGACCGCTTCCGCGGTGGCCTCGGGTGCGGGCTCCTCGGTGATCGCTTCCGCGGTGGCTTCGAGCGCAGGCTCCCCGGTGACCGCTTCCGCGGTGGCCTCGGGCGCGGGTTCTTCGGTGACCGCTTCCGCGGTGAGTTCGGGTGCGGGCTCCTCGGTGACCGCTTCCGCGGTGGTCTCTGGCACGGACTCTTCAGTAATCGCTTCCGCGGTGGCCTCGGGTGCGAGCTCTTCGGTGACCGCCTCGGCGGTGGCCTCGGGCGTGGCCTCCTCGGTGACCGCTTCCGCGGTGGCCTCGGGCACAGGTCCCTCGGTGACCGCTTCCGCGGTGGCCTCGGGCGCAGGCTCTTCGGTGATCGCTTCCGCGGTGGCCTCGGGCGTGGGTTCCTCGGTGACCGCTTCCGCGGTGGCCTCGGGTGCGGGCTCCTCGGTGACCGCTTCCGCGGTGGCCTCGGGCGCGGGCTCCTCGGTGACCGCTTCCGTGGTGGCCTCGGGTGCGGGCTCCTCGGTGACCGCTTCCGCGGTGGCTTCGGGTGCGGGCTCCTCGGTGACCGCTTCCGCAGTGGCCTCGGGCGCAGGCTCTTCGGTGACCGCTTCCGCGGTGGCTTCGGGCGCGGGTTCCTCGGTGACCGCTTCCGCGGTGGCCTCGGGTGCGGGCTCCTCGGTGACCGCTTCCGCGGTGGCCTCGGGTGCGGGCTCCTCGGT
>JAFRPG010000107.1 GCA_017429265.1 Clostridia bacterium
TCCTCCAGCAGTCCGTGGTCGAACGAATCGGCCCGCAGCACATCCTCGTAGTCGATCTCGAGGGTGATGGTGCGGCCGCTGACCTGCTTCTCGGACATCTCTATGGTCAGTACCTTGTCGTTGGGGAACGTGAGTTTCTTCAGGACGGCGACGTTCCTGTAGCCCCGGTTGAAGGTCGTCCCCTGCTCAAGCAGGAGAGCGGGGGAGAGCTCGACGCTCTGGCTGTTCGTCGCCCTGGACCTGCGCTTGTCCTCGACCTTGAAGCGGATCTGGTCGATGTCGAAACGGATGTTCGTGCGGTTCTCCACGCTGAAGTCGATGAAGAACCACTCGCCAGCCGTGTAGATGTTGTTCAGCCGGATCTCCAGATGGTTCTTCCTGGTCCCGACGTTGCGGTATTTCGCCTTGGCGGTCCAGATCCTGCGGGCCATTCTCGTCATGTCCTCCGTCGATAGGGACACCGCCGGGTTGTTGTAAGGCACGGTCTCCGACAGGAGGACCGCCTTGTCCGTCACGGCCTCCTGCGGACGCGTCGTGTAGACGAGCGCGTACTGCACCCGGTAACGCTCGGTGATGACGGTGACGACGGCGAGGATGTCGCCGTCCTCGTTGACCTCGGCGCCCTCCTTGGGCTTGAGGCGGACGGTGTTGGAAAGGGGCTGGTCACCGGCCACCCGGTCCGTGGAGATGTCCACGAAACGAACCGGCTCCGTGGCGGTGATTACGGTGGTGATCTGGTCGTTCACGGTCAGCAGCTCCATCTCACGGATGGTCTCCTGGGCCCGCAGTGCAAAACCTGAAGCGACGCTCAAGGCTATTGCGATGAAATACTTCATTCTCATATCGATATGGTTTATTCTGTTCTGGTTTCACGGCCGTTTACGAGGTACACGAAGGTGCCGTATTTCAGGGTGGCGCTGTTGCGCCGGATAGCCTTCCCGACGGCGCTCGTGGTTCGCTGGTAGGCGTTCTGGATGGCCTGCATGCCCCACTGCGAGAGGCTGTTGTTGTAACTGCCCTGGTTGATGGTCATGTTGCTGCTCACCGCACCGTTGGCCACGTCCTTCGCCGTCTCGCTGAAGGCGCTCCTCGGGACGTAGAGTCCCTCCAGCCCGTCCGTGTCGTAGAGGGACAGGCTCACCTTGACGATCTCGTCGTACAGGAGGACGCTCTTCACCGTCCCCTTCACACGCTGTCCGGAGAAGCCGCTCATCTCAGCGTAGAGGTAGCTGCCCTTCGGCATCGTGAGGCTGCCGACCTGCACGTCGTCCAGCAGGCGCAGCCTGACGCGGCTGCCGTCCACGGCCTTGATGTTCTCGTCGATGATGGCCTTGATGAGGTCCGGCTGCGGGTCGTTCTCGGAGACGGTGTGGAAGTAGTCCGAGGACTGCATGATGCGTTTGACGACCTGCGCGGCCCCGTCCTCCCCGTCCGGGGTGGAGACGGCCCGGGATTCGCTTTGGATCTGTTGCTGTGGCTGCTGGGCCGGAGCCTGGCTCCCGGTGACGGAAGCCTCGCTCTGGGCGCGGAGCTGGGCGAGTGCAGCCTCCAGTTCCTCACGGAGCGCCTCCTCGCGCTGCTGGCTCTGGATGAGCCGTTCGCTCTCGGTGAGCGGGAACGGGTAGTCGCCGCTGGCGATCGCCTCGCCTCGGCTGGCGCTGCGTCGCAGGGTCTCCTCGACGCTGCCCGGAGGCATGGCCCCCTGCGTGCCCTGGCTCTGCATCGCCTCGGCCTCCTCTTCGGAGACCTGGCGCTCGTAGGTCTCGGTGACGGCATTGTCGTCGTCACGGTCGATGTTGCCGACGGCGCTGTAGTCGTCGATCTTGCCCCAGGACTTGAGCATGCTCTCGTATTTGCCCTCCAGGTCGTCCTTCACCTTCGCCTGCGGCAGGTTCGGATTGAGGTACTCCGTGGTCTGCATGGACGGGTCCACCGTCTCGGCCTTCTTCGTGCCGAACATGTCGATCACGAAGTAACCCGTGAAGAGCAGGGGAAAGTAGACCAGGGCAGGGATCATGTACTTGGGCTGCCGGAAGTTAATTCTCTTTGTCAGTTCCATCTTCTTGCGGTATTGGTATCATGGTGTGTGTATTCTCGGGGATCCTCCCGCGGAGGACCTCCTCCTGGCTCCTGACCGCCCCGGGGTGCTCCTGCCGGGCCCTGTAGGCCCTGGAGAACCGGTGGACGTTGAGCCCGAAGCAGAAAAGGATGATGCCGAAGACGATGGCGAGGAAGAGCCTCCGGTGCTTCTGCGCGAACAGCTCGACATGGCCCGCCAGGACGTCCAGCTTCAGGAAACGGGCGAACCGGCGGCCCGCCTCGACATCCTCCTCGTACCGCTTCCGGTACTTCGGGTCGTCCCTGTCGGGTATCTCCTCGCCGACGATCATCTTCTTGAGTTTGTTGTCTCCCATATGGCTAATAGCTTGACTTGTTCTTCTGTTCGATGTCCTTGTTCAGCAGGGTCCGCCAGTTGACGATGAGCAGCCCGTGCGGGTTGTTGTCGGTGCGGGGGACCCGGCGCAGCTGACCGGCGGTCACGAGCTCGCGCATCAGCACGCTGCTGCGCCGCTCAATCCTCTGCCTTCCATAGTAGGTGAACTCCATGTTCTTGGTGTCCACCCGGATGGAGTCGCAGTAGATGCTGAAGACCGCGCTCGTACCCATGATGTTCGAGTAGAATCCCTTCTCCTTGAGGGTGTTGTACTGAGCGAGGCCGGTCTCGTCCACGAGGTACATGGCCTTCTCCATCGTGTACTTGATGTACTTGTCGTCCGGGGCGAGGGTGAAGAAATAGTGATGGAACATCTCGATGTGGCTCTTCGCCTCGACCTCCAGCGTCTCGTCCATCGAGCTGCGCTCGACGAGGATCGGGACGTTGCCGTCCAGCACGTATATCTTCCTGTGGGCGTCGGAGACCATGCCCCGGGCGGTGACGATGCTCGCCACGCTGATGACGATGCAGCCGAGCAGGAAAAGCCCGCAGACGATCCCCACCAGCTTGATCTTGTTCTCTAGGTTCTTGATTACCATATACTGTCCCTTATAGTTGTCAAATGATGTGTCCACTGAGCATGCCGGTGGCGGTGCTCTTCGCCTGCTGCGCCACGCCCTCGCCGAAGTTTCTCGTGGAGAAGGCCGTGTCGCCTTCCGGTATCATCCAGGCCGCGAGGTCCGGGACGAGGTTCAGGCACTTCAGGGCCACGATGCTCGCCGTCATGAGGTAACCGGCGGAGAAGAAGGCGTTCTGGAGGAAGGCGGCCATCGTCTGCTCGCTCGCGGT
>JAFRPG010000108.1 GCA_017429265.1 Clostridia bacterium
AGCGGATGGCCCTCGAGGCCGACGCGACGTTCCGGCCGGCCGCCTCGCTCGCGGGCGGCGCCGCCGGCCTCCGCTGCGCCCGCGCCCAGGCGCTGATCTCCTATCGCTGTTTCGAAGGCTATGGCCTTACGCAGGCCGAGCCTGACGACGATACGCTCTTCGCCTCCCGGGCGGCTTCCTATGAACGCTATCAGGGAGAAAAGCTGGTCCGGCGCGGGTTCGATGCATATTCTTATTATTATCTTTGCAATGCCGTAGACAGCCATAACGTGGGCCGCGGCCGCGGCGGCGTAGCCGCGGCGCTGGGCCGCATCCGGGCGAAGACGGTCGTCGCCTCGATCGATACCGACTGCATCTTCCCGCCCGCCGAAATCGAAGCCTGGGCTTCCTGCATCCCCGGAGCCGTGTATAAACGTTTAACCTCGTCTTTCGGTCACGACGGTTTTCTCCTGGAGACCGAACAATTGAAACAATTGCTATGCAAGTATTGAAATTTGGCGGCACGTCGGTGGCGCGCCCGGAAAGAATCATCGAGATTGTCCGTACGTCGCTCGAGCGCGACCGGACCCTGCTCGTCTGCTCGGCCATCAGCGGCTGCACTGACGCCCTGATCCGGCTCGGCCGGCTGGCCGCGGCGCGCGACGAGGCCTATCTGGCCGAGCTCGACGCCTTGTATCAGAAGCATCGCCGCCTGATGGAAGTCCTGCTGCCGGCCGACCGGCTGCCGGCTGTCACCGAGACGGTCGACGGACTCTTCGACTCCCTGCGGGGCATCCTTCACGGCGTGTTCCTCCTGGGTGAACTCAGCCCGACGAGCCTCGATGCCGTGCAGAGCTACGGCGAATTGTTCTCGACCCGGATCCTCGCCGACAAATTCACCTCGCTCGGCATCCCCTGCCGCTGGCTCGATTCGCGCGAAATCATCCGGACGGTCGGCGGCGTCGTAGATACCGCGAAAACCTACGCCAACGTGGCGGCAGCCATCGATGCGTATCCGCATACGTCCCTGTTCATCGCCCCCGGTTTCATCGCATCCGACGAGCAGGGGCGCGTCACGACCCTCGGCCGCGGGGGCAGCGACTACACCGCGTCGCTCTTCGCCGTCGGCGTCAATGCCCGGCTGGTCGAGATCTGGACCGACGTGCCTGGCATCATGACGTCCAATCCCAAGACCGTTCCGACCGCCCGCACCATCCGCAACATCTCTTACCGGGCGGCGCAGGAGCTTTCGCACTTCGGGGCGAAAGTCATCTTCCCGCCGACCATCCAGCCCGTGGTCAACGAGGGGATTCCGATCTATGTGAAAGATACGTTTACGCCCGACGATCCCGGAACGCTGGTGGAAAAGAATCCGCCGCGCCGCGAAGAGGCGCTGCTGGGCATCGCCAATTCCGACAAGATCGCCCTCATCTCGCTGGAAGGCAGCGGGATGGTCGGCATCCCGGGTTTCTCGTCGCGATTGTTCGACGCCCTGACCCGGGCGGGCATCAACATCATTCTGATCACGCAGGCCTCATCGGTCCACACGATGTGCATCGCCATCGCCGAGGCCGACGCGCCGGCTGCCAAAAAGGCCGCCGACACCTGCTTCGCCTACGAGATCTCGCTCGGCAAGCTCCAGCCGCTCAAGGTCGAGAAAGGCTATTCGATCGTCTGCCTGGTGGGCGACGACATCCTGGGGCACAGTGGTGCGACGGGGCGGATGCTCGCGGCGCTCGGCGCCCGCGGCATCCCGGTCCGCGCCACGGCGCAGGGCTCTTCCGAGCGGAACATTTCGGTGATCGTCGCCTCCGACAAGGCCGACGAGGCCATTCGGGCCATCCACAACGAGTTCTTCGACCGCTCGCCGCTGCAGACGGTGAACCTGTTCATCGCCGGGTACGGGACGGTCGGCAAGGCGCTGGTAAAAATGATCTTCGAGAATCACGACGCCATTGCGGCGCGCACCGGCAAGGACCTGCGCATCTGCGGCCTGGCCAACAGCCGCCGCTATCTGATCGATACCGCCGGGGTGGATCCCGCCGCTTTGGCCGACGGAGTCGCCGGTTCCTTCTTCGGCGCTTTGGCCGATTTGTCGCTGGCCAATTCCGTGTTTGTCGACTGTACGGCCAGCGAGGAAACGGGCCTGCGGTATCCGCAGCTGATGAAGGCCGGCTATGGCATCGTGGCCTGCAACAAGATCCCGTTCGCCGGAAGTGCGGCCCGTTATGCCGCACTGGTCGGCACGGCGGCCCGCGAGCACGTGGGCCTGCGCTATGAGACGACGGTCGGCGCCGCGCTGCCGATTCTCGCGACGCTGGAGCGGGCAGCCGTCTCGGGCGACACGGTCGTATCGGTCGAGGCCGTTCTTTCGGGGACGCTCAACTATCTCTGCGACCGCTATGAAGGGCACGATTTCGCCGCCCTGGTGGAAGAAGCCCGGCTGAAGGGCTACACCGAACCCGATCCTTCGATCGACCTGAGCGGCCGCGACGTCCTGCGTAAGACGCTTATCCTCGCCCGTGTGGCCGGCTTCCCGCTGGAGGAAAAAGACGTGCGTCTGACGCCATTCCCCGCCGAGGCCGAGCTGGCTGCCGCTTACGCGGAAGCCACAGCCCAAGGCCGTCGCCTTCGCTATGTCGCCCGGCTGGACGGGCAGGGCCACGCCACCGTCGGCCTGCAGGCCGTCGGCCCCGACAGTCCGCTGTTTACGCTTACCGGCACCGATAACTGTGCCGTCATCACGACCGCCGACTATCCGTCGCCCCAAGTCATCCGCGGCGCTGGCGCCGGCCCCCGCCAAACTGCAGCCGGCGTGCTGCACGATATCATCTCCTTATGAAAGTAGCCGTCGTGGGCGCCACCGGACTAGTGGGCACCCGCATGATCCAAGTCCTCGAAGAGAGGCAGTTCCCTGTTGATGAATTCATCCCGGTTGCTTCCGAGCGGTCGGTCGGAAAGACCGTCGTTTTCCGCGGCCAGCCCTATACCGTCGTAAGTGCCGACGAGGCGATCGCCCGCCGGCCGGCGCTGGCGATCTTCTCCGCCGGAGCCGCGGCGTCGCGGGAGC
>JAFRPG010000109.1 GCA_017429265.1 Clostridia bacterium
ATCGCCCCTGGACCCTTCGGGAGCACCTTTTTCTTGTCTGGTATTGGGCAAAGTAATGTTGATATAAGAACCTTACGATACCAATGCCTACCATTAACGGGACGGCCCCGAAGGAGTCCAGAGGGCGATCGGAAAGCCCTCTGGTGCGCCCGCAGGCGCATACCCTCATCAGCGTAGCTTCACAGCCCGATTTCTGCCCTTACTCTTCCCCCAGCGCACCGGCTTCCACCCAGATCACCGGGCGGACGGCGCCTGTCGTGCTGTCCACACCGCCCAGGTTGGTGCGGGCGCCGCTGGCGAGAACGGAAGCCGCGTAGTAGCGGTAGAACCCCGGGGAACGCAGCCACCACCAGCAGGCGGCGCCCTCCTCCGTGACATCGGCCTCGTTGATCCTCGCACCCTGCGCGAGGGCATACGCCGTCGGGACACACATCCTGGCCCTGTCGTCCCCGAAGTACCGCGTGCTCTCCGCAAAGCTCAGCAGGAACACCCTGTCCTGCGTCGCGGGACCGCCGTTGGCGCACCAGGCGTCACTCTGGGCAATGCCGTTGTCGATCTCGGTGACGCGGATCAGGGCCTGCTGGGCCTCATCGAAGGCCGCGCTCAGGAACTCCCCGTTCAGCCAGGCGCGGATCGCGCACTTCTCCCAAGTGACCTCATTGATGCGCGTGTGGAAAGGCTGCACGTCGAGGGCATAGCGGCTGATCAGCAGGGCGCTGCCGTCCCGCACATCGAGGATCAGCCACTCGATGGCCTCGGGGCCGTTTTCCGTTACTCCGTCCTGCTCATAGGCGCCGAAAACCGCCGTGCCGCCGATCGTGATCTCCGCCGCGGCCGCGCCCGCCGCGCATCCCAGCGCCAGCGCGAGCGCCCACAGCACCAGACGCCTGATCGCATGCGTCATGCTCTCTTCCCCCTCACCAGTCCGAATCCCAGTCCGTGTCGCCGAAGTCCCAGTCGTCGTAGTCGCTGTCGTAGTCGCCGGACTTGTGGATCTCGTCCCACTTGTCCGAGTTCCTGAAGTCGCTCACGCCGTAGCTGCCCGAGTAGCCGCCGCCGAGGAACTCGTCCGCGTCGCTGTAGAAGACCGTGCTGATCCAGTCATTGATCGTGTCGGAGTAGGCGTAATAATCGCTGCCGTAGCGGTAGTAGACGCTGCCGTTCCTCCGTTTGTAGTAGCCGTCGTGGCTGTGGTCAACGGCGCTGAAGATGAGGACCGCGATGAGGACCGCGACCGCGAGGATCAGGAAGATGGCGGTGGCGCGGCCGCCGGTTTTCCTTCCGCGGGAGCGGGAGCCGGAGGAGAAGGCACGCTCCATCTTCTCTGTCTCCGCGTTGCTGCCCGCGTCGCTGCCGCCGGCGCGCTCCGGGTGGATCCCGCGGGCGTGGCACTCGGAGAGCAGCTTCTGGTAGATCTCTTTGACGGCGTAGGCCTCGTCGGGGCCGGAATAGCGCACGGCGCGGCTGCCGTCGGCCTTGTTCTTGTAGACCGTGAAGTGGTCCGGCCGGTCCTCGAAAATGCCGAAGGCCTTCGGCCGGCGGTAGTCCTCGCCGATGAAGAAGCGCATCCGCTCCAGCGGCATCCTGCGCGCCATGGTCCAGGCCTTCAGGTCGTTGATCGTCTTCGGGACGGCGCCCTGGGCGGCCATGGGGTCCTCTGTCAGAATCGGTTTGTCCTCCGCGGCCGGCTGTTCGGGCATCGGTTCTCCGCAGAAGGCGCAGAACTTCGCGTCCGCGGCGTTCTCCGCCCCGCAGTTGGGGCAGCGGACTGTCTTCATTTCCTCGATCACAGGTGATTCCTCCCATGCAGATTGCTTCCTTACCATTGTACCCCGTTTGGCCGCGATTGCAACCGGTTTTTTGGTTCTTGAAGTTTTGGCTGAAGAAGGGTATGCGCCTGCGGGCGCACCAGAGGGCTTTCCGATCGCCCTTTGGAAACCTTCGGGGCCGACTCGTTAATGGTAGGCATTGGTATCGTAAGGTTCTTATTTCAACATGACTTTACCCAACACCAAACAAGGAAGAGGTGTCCCCGAAGGGTCCAGG
>JAFRPG010000018.1 GCA_017429265.1 Clostridia bacterium
ATAGCCTTGGTCTCGTTGTCGATCACGATGACGCCGATGTAGTTGAAGGCGGTGCCGGTGGACTGGATCGGCTCGCCCTTCTCGCCCTCGGTCATCACGGTGTGGCTGTGGCCGTCGATCAGGAAGTCCACGCCGGTCACCCTGTTCAGCATGTCGACGGAGCGATAGCCGTTGGCGGCGCTCTCATTGTCCACGCCGAGGTGGACCAGGCCGATCACGAGGTCGGCGTCTTCGCGGATCGCGTCGATCGCGGCCTGCGCGCTGGCGTAGAGGTCATCAAAGGTCTTGAAGTTGATCTCGGTGATCAGGCCGGGGTTGACCTTCGTGGCGGTCTCGGGCGTCTCCATGCCGAAGAAGCCGATCTTCAGGCCGTCAGACTCGAGGATCGCGGTGGCGGGCAGGATGGTCTCGCCGGTGGCGATGTTCACGACGTCCGCGCAGATCACCGGGAACTCAGCCTTGTTCAGGTTGTCCAACAGCTGAGCATAGCCAAAGTCGAATTCATGGTTGCCGAGCGTGGCCAGATCGTAGCCGGCCCTGTTCATCATTTCGACGGCGGTCAGGCCTTTGCCGGCGCTGACATAGACGGTGCCCTGGCTGAAGTCGCCGGCATCCACGGTGAACACCCTGGCGCCCTGCTCTTCAAAGGCCTTCTTCTGAGCGGCGATGTAGGCATAGCCCTCGATCGCGCCGTGCACGTCATTGGAGTGCAGGATCACGGTCTTGCCGCTGAGCGGGCCGGCGGGCACTTCCTCCGCCGCCTCGGCGGCCTCTTCGACCGCCTCCTCCACGGCTCCGACCGCTTCCTCCACCGCTCCGGCGACAGCGGCCGCGAACGGATCCGCGTCCGCGGCGGGCTCCTCGGCGAAGGTCTCCTCGATCGCGTCCTCGGGGACGGCCTCCTCGACGGCGGGCTCCTCCGCGGCAGGCTGCGCCTCGCCGTCATACAGCCAGGAGAGCGGGTCCTCCGGCGCGGCCGGGACCTCCTCCACGGCGGGCGCGGCCTCCCCGGTCGCTGCCTCCTCGGGTCCGACGACCTCCACCGGTGTTCCTTCCCGTTCGATGATCGAAGCGATGCCGGAGATGTTCGCCATCTCCTCGCCGACCGCAAAGAGCGAGAACAGGGTCGCGCCGTTGACGGTGATCTCCACGTCCTCGTCCCCGTGCAGGATCACGGGGAGGTTCCACCCGTTGAGGATCTCAACCTTGTTCTCCAGCGTCTCGCACTTGATCAGGTAGTCCAGCCAGAACTCCGTGTTCTGCGAGCCGAAGACGATGCAGGGCGTCTCGAGGATATAGTCGTCGTGCTCCTCGTTGTTCACCAGGCCGGACAGGTCGCTGAAGGTATACGACTTCCCGTCCAGGAGAATCGTGACGGCGTGGATGTTCAGGCTCTGTGTGGCCTTATACTCAAACCAGAGGCGCCAGACCGCGTAGGCGTCCGCGGTCCCGTAGCGGTTGATCAGCAGGTCGCTGTAGGCAAAGCTGGGCTGGTCCGAAAGGGCATACCTGTGCGTGAAGCCCATCTCGGTGATGTCGAGGGCGAGGCTCACGAAGGCGTACTCCCCGCCCGCCCCCTCGTCGATCCGGAACAGGGTCGACTCCCGCGTGTGGGTCAGGTCGAGCTCGGCCAGCGCCGGAACGCAGGCCGCGAGCAGCATCGCCAGAGTCATCAATGCGGCGATCCATCGTCTCATCATCCATACCTCCTCTTCTGTTGTCGGTTTGATCAGCTGATGGGAGGATTCTCCGTCCGGGTGCGTTTTCCTGCCGGCGGAGAGGATTTGCGCTCACTTCTTCGGCTTCAGGGCGGTGGAGAGGACATAGCCGGTCTGCCCGTTCACCCGCACCAGGGCCCACTTTTCGCCGCGGAGGAGGACCTCCACCGTCGCGCCGGACTTCACCGAGCCGAGCTTTTTCGACCCGCTGTTCGGGCCGCTGCGCAGGGTGAGGGTCTTCGCTGTCTTCGCTTTCCATGCGGAATCGCCGGCAGGTTCGAGCGTCGGTTCCGTCCCGCTGTCCCGGACCTGGATGATCCGGCCGTCGTCCAGGCGGACGTAGTAGGCGTTCACGCCCTCATAGACGCCGATCACCGTGCCCTCCGTACCCGCGGGCAGGGTGCCGGCATCGTAGCTCTTGTACTCCTCCGTCAGGCGCACGCGGACGCAGGCGTCCTCCGCCCGCTCCGCCTCCTCACCCGTGAGCAGGTAGGCGCTCTGCACAAAGCCGCTCAGGCTCCACCGGCCCTCCTCCGCGTAGAGGGCGATCTCCGTCCAGCCGTCGGCGGAGGAGACGACCTGCACCCGCACGCCGGCGCAGAGCTTGGCCTCGACCTCGCTCTTTTTGTTCGGCTCCCAGCGGACGTTGAGGCGGTTGAGGGGGTGGTCGGTCTTCACCACGGCCGTGGGTACCCGGTGGTCGCCATCGGGGTCCAGGTAGCGCTTCTCCACAAAGCCGCGGCCCGCGTAGGAATCCGGGATGATCACCTGCGCCCAGCCGTCCAGCTCCCGCAGAATGATCAGCCGATCCCCGTTCTTCACCGTGCCGAAGGCGGAATACGCGCTGACGCCGGTGGCCGTATGCGCCAGGGGCAGGCGCCCGCCCTCCACATACACCGTCACCGTGGGCAGGTCCGTCAGGCCCCAGTCCGGCCGCCCGGTCTCGGGGTAGGTCAGGTCCTTCACCCTTCGCAGGGATGTCTTCGCCATGAAGCCGTCCCCGACAAAATAGTCCTTGCCGAACTCGCCGTACACCGCCACCAGGCTGCCGGCCCTGTGCTCCGCCACCACGCGCTTGTGACCGGTGCCGCTCCAGACCTTCACCCCGTCGCCGACCACCTCGGCCAGGAAGCAGCTGCAGGGCACCCGGTCCGCGCCGGTGTCCCGGGGTGATTCGACGTCCGGCGGGAGCAGGCGGGTGGCCTTTTCGACGTCGAGCCAGACCTCCGTGTCCCGGGTCAGCGTGCAGGAATGCCGCCCGTTGGTCGTATTCAGGGAGAGCTCGTTGTCGTAGCCGTTGTAGAGGATGCCGATCTGCTTTCTTCCCTTGGCGGAGGAATAGACCGGGACACCTTCGCCCTCCGTCGCCACGACCAGCGGCCAGCTCCCCGCGTACGCCGCGGATACCGCCGACGCCAGCAGCAGCGCCATGATCAGGCAGATCCAAAGCTTCTTCATCGTTCCGCACCTCCGTGGATTCATGGTCTTTATGCCCATATAACGCACGGGAAAAAGAATTGTTCCGCTTCCGTATCTCTCTGCGCACAATATATCAGCCCGCGGCGGAGAAGTCAAGTAAGCGGAGCGCAAAAAAGCAGAGCACCTTGCGATGCTCTGCGAATGGAATCCGGCAGCGACCTATCCTCCCGGGCCGTGTCCAGCCAAGTACTTTCGGCACTGAAGGGCTTAACTTCTGTGTTCGGGATGGGAACAGGTGGGACCCCTTCGTCATTGCCACCGGAAATGGTTTTGAGCTTGCTC
>JAFRPG010000019.1 GCA_017429265.1 Clostridia bacterium
CGCAGAGCGCGGAACCCCTTTCTCGTTTTGCTTGTGAAATACCATAGAGAGGGAATGCGCCTGCGGGCGCACCAGAGGGCTTTCCGATCGCCCTCTGGACTCCTTCGGGGCCGACTCGTTAGGATGGTCTTTGGGGATTGAAAGACTTTCAAAACTATACTTTATCCAATACCAAACAAGGTAGAGGCGATCCCGAAGGGGCCAGGGGCGATCGGAAAGCCCCTGGCGCGCTCCGCAGAGCGCGAACCCCTCCCTGATCCTTTCCCGAACTTTCCGTGAAGAACCTCTTTCTTCAGGCTTTGACGGTATTCAATGTTCGTCCGGAATGTGGCTGCCGGCACCTTTATTCCCTCGTCAGGCTGTACATCATGATCCCGGCCGCGACGGCGGCGTTGAGGGACTCGGCGCGGCCGCGCATCGGCAGGCGGAGACGGCGGTCGGACAGGGCGCGCACCGCCTCGCTGACGCCGCTGCCTTCGCTGCCGATCACGAGGACGAAGCCCTTCTCCGTCGGGCGGTAGTCGTCGAAGGGCGCACCGTCGAGCTGGGAGGAGAGGACCTCGAGGCCCGCGGCCTGCCGCTCGCGCAGGGCGTCCGGAAGGGAGGGCGTCACCTCCGCCGGGACATGGAAGATGCTGCCCATCGTGGCCCGCAGCACCTTGGGGCTGTAGGGGTCGGCGCAGTCCTGGGAGAGCAGGACCCCGTCGAGGCCCGCCGCGTCCGCCGTGCGCAGGATCGTCCCGACGTTGCCGGGGTCCTGCACGCCGTCGAGGGCGACCAGGCGGCGGCCTGTCACCGGGGTCGCCTTCATGCGCATCACCGCGGCGATGCCCTGGGGAGTTTTGGTGTCGCAGACCGCGGCGAGGACGTGATCCGGCACACGCACCATCGGCAGGCCGGAGGGCAGGGCGGGCACGGGCCGCGCGCTGTCGAGGAGGACGGCCTCGGCCTCAAAGCCGCTCTCCAGCGCCTCGAGGACGCTCTTGTCCCCCTCCACGACGAACAGCCCGGTCTCGCGCCGGGTTTTCGTCTGCTTCAGCCCCCGCCAGAGGGCGATCCGCGGGTTCTTCAGGCTGGTGATCTCTTCCAATGGCGTTTCCTCCGCGCGGTTGAGCTTCCGCGCTGTCGCAATGGGTCTGTGTTGTCAGGGGTATGCGCCTGCGGAGCCCTCTTGTAAGCCTTCCGGCACACTGAATTGAGAACCGTATCAGTCCAGCCCTCGGAATCCCTTTCCGATGATCTCGCTGGAGTTGGTGATGATCAGGAAAGCCCCGGGGTCGACCGTGCGGGCGTGGCGACGGAGCATCACGGCCTGGCGGCGGTTGACCACGGTGAGCAGGACCTCCCGCCCGTCGTGGGTGTAGACGCCCTCGCCGTGTATGCGGGTCGCGCCGCGGTGGAGCTCCCCGGTGATGAAGGCCTCGATCTCCTCCGGATGCGCGGTGATGATGTGGAAGCACTTATGCGTGTGGATGTTCTCCAGCACCATGTCCACGAGCAGGGACTTCGTCACCAGGCCGAGGATGGAGTACAGGCCCGTCGTCGGGCCGAAGGCCACCCAGGCCATCAGCGTGATCAGCAGGTCGCTCGCCATCAGCGCCTTGCCGATATCGAGGCTCGTGTGCTTGCGCATCACCATGGCGACGATGTCCGTGCCGCCGGAGGAGGCGTTGATATTGAACAGCATTGCCGAGCCGATGGCGGGCAGGGAGACCGCGAAGGCCAGCTCAAGCATCGGCTGATCGGTCATCGGGGCCGTCATCGGGTACACGATCTCCAGCAGGCGCAGGAGGCCGGCCTGCAGGAGGGTCACGTAGGCGGTCTTGATCCCGAAGCTCTTCCCCAGGAGGAGGTAGCCGATCCCGAGGAGGACGAGGTTCACGATCAGGCCCACGGTGCCGGGGGTCATCGAGGGGAAGTAGTGGGCGAGGACCACCGAGATGCCGCTCACGCCGCCGGTGGAGAAGTGGTTCGGGTACTTGAAAAAGTAGATGCCGGCCACCATGATGATGTCGCCGAGGGTCATGAGGCCGATCTCACGCCAGGCATTTTTGCTGATGCGCATAGGTGTTCCGCCCTTCTCAGTCCTTCTTCTGCTCCTTCGGGTACTTGTCGCCGAGCTTGGTCACTTTGAGGGTCATCGGGTCGTTCAGCCGCCAGACGGTGAAGTTGAGGGCCTTGTAGACCGCCACCTGCTCGGCGCAGGAGGGGTCGATCTTCGCCGTGCTGCCGACGATCACATAGCGGAAGCCCGTGCCCTCGGGGTAGGAGGCGTACACGTCGTCGCGGTAGCGGGTCATGCCGGACTTGAGGGCCGTGCGGCTGAGGTCGACCGTGCCGTCCGTGCCCACCTGCTTCGCGAGGTCCTCGAAGAGGGTCTCATGGAAGGGCGCGGTGAAGTAGGCGTCCGGCACGGTGCCGGCGGAGGAGTTGTAGCTCTCGCGGATGTAGAGGACATTGCCCTCCTCCGCCTCGCCGCGCAGCCAGTCGTCGAGGTCGGCGGCGTCCCTCGCCTTCTCCGGCGCGGTCGCGAAGCCGTCGCGGTAGTTGCCGATCAGCAGGGCGGAGGAGCAGCAGCCCGCGCACAGGACGGCGAGCACGGCGAGCACGGCGACGGAGCGCTTCTGCCCGAAGCGGGCGAGGAGGAGGATCGGCGCCATGAACACGGTCAGCCAGACGAGGGCGAGGATCAGCGGCCCCTGGGCGATGGTCTCGATCTCCTTGCCCTTCATCGTCTCGGGGAGGAGGGTCGACAGCTCCTGATAGTACTTGAGGTCCGGGTGGTCGACGCGGGTGCCGCCGGTGAGCGGGCCGAGGAAGACGAACAGCAGCGTGCTGCCGAGGGCGACCCAGAGTAGGCGCCGCCGCTCCCATTTCCGCAGGGGGCAGCGCATGGCCTCGAGCATCAGGGCGCAGAACACGGGCAGCAGACCGACGAGATAGCGCGTGTGGATGCGCGGGATCTCCTTGCCCAGGTCCTCCCGCACCGAGATCGAGAAGGACACGGCGGTCAGCAGGAAAAAGACCGTGAGCAGGAGAAAGCCGAAGCGCCGCCGGTTGGCCGGGCTCAGCCCCCGCCGGCTGACGGCCAGCGGCCAGAGCACCGGGAGGATCATCAGCGAGACCAGGTAGAACGGCGCCATGCGCAGGATGGCGAAGAGGAAGTACTCCGCACG
Organism: Clostridia bacterium; assembly: GCA_017429265.1. Classification (GTDB taxonomy): domain Bacteria; phylum Bacillota; class Clostridia; order Christensenellales; family Aristaeellaceae; genus RUG11272. The sequence continues at coordinate 3,177 of JAFRPG010000019.1, forward strand.
GTAGAGCGTGCGCAGGTTGGCCAGGGAAGTCTGGTGGGCGTAGGAATTGACGGTCGTGAGGAGGGCGCCCTTCAGTGCCCAGCAGACCAGCAGAGCCGCCGCGTGGGCGAGCATCGCGATGGCGAAGGGCCAGCGCTTCCCCTTCCCGGCCCGGATCAGCCGCGCCGTCATGAACACGAAGAACGCCGCCGTCAGCGCGATGCCGCCGTCCTTGACCAGATAGGTCCCGAAGGCCAGCACGCCCGTCAGCGCGGCCCCGGCGATCAGCCGCCCGCAGGCCTTTCCGGCCGGCTTCTCCGCCTCGTCCATCAGGGCGAAATAGGCGAGGATCAGCCACATCATCAGCGGCATGAAGAGGTTTTCGGTCATAAAGGTCAGGGTCAGCGCGTAGAAGGGCGACGCCGCCGTGACCAGCACGCAGGCCAGCTGCGCGGGGCGCGAGGACGTGATCCGCCGCGCGAGCCGCCGCGCCGGGAACACCGAGCTGCACATGACCAGCACGTTCACAAAGGCCGCGCACAGCAGCCGCGCCTCGCCGTCCCTGATCATGAACAGCGGCGAGAGCAGCAGCGAATACCCGAGCTTGGAGTAGTAGACGGGGGTCTCGTAGACCGCGAGCCCGGTCCCCAGGCCGATGGCGCGGCTCAGCCGCCAGTAGATGACCTCGTCCGGGTAGATCAGCAGCTTGCGCGCCAGATGGCCCTCGAGCGCCCAGGTCTCCGGGCGGAAGAGGTCGAAGCCCTTGGGCAGCACGGCCGCCGCGATCCAGAAGGCGCAGGTCAGCGCGAAGGCGATCCAGGTCAGGGCCAGCACCTTCCGGTCGGTCAGCCATGTTTTCCTTTTCGGGATCGCGGTTTCCGCTTTCGCGGTCTCTTCTTCCGCAGGTTCCGTTTTCGCGGTTTCCTCTTCCGCGGCGCGCAGCTCCTCCGCGGTCTCCGGTGCGGTCAGCGGGGTCTCCTCCGGATAATTCTCCACCTCAGCGCATCTCCTTTTCCGCATCCATCTCCGCCGTCCGGTCGCTGATGATGTAGCGCGGGCGGTCCTTGACCTCGAGGTAGATCTTGCCGATGTACTCGCCGATCACCCCGAGGAAGAGGGCCTGGATGCCGCCGATGAAGCAGACGATGCAGGCGGTGGACGCCCAGCCGGCGACGCTGTGCCCCGTGGCCGCCGTGATCAGGGCCCAGATGATCCCGATAAAGCTCAGGATCGAGATGAAGAAGCCCGCGAAGGTGATCAGCCGGATCGGCTTGACCGACAGGCTCGTGATCCCGTTGAATGCGAGGGCGAGCATCTTGCGCAGGGGGTAGTGGCTCTCCCCGGCGAGGCGCTCCCGCCGGTCATAGGCCACGCACGCGCTGCGGAAGCCCACCATCGGCACCATGCCGCGCAGGTAGAGGTTGACCTCGCGGAATTTCGCGAACTCATGCAGGGCCCGGCTCGACATCAGGCGGTAGTCGGCATGGTTGTAGACGACCTCCGCGCCCATCGCGTTGAGCAGTTTGTAAAAGCCCTGGGCCGTCGCGCGCTTGAAGGCCGTGTCGGTGTCCCGCTTCGCGCGCACGCCGTAGACGATGTCGCAGCCGCCCTCGTATTCCTCGATCATCCGGTCCATGGCGTCGATGTCGTCCTGGCCGTCGCAGTCGATGGAGATCGTGATGTCGCAGCGGTCCATGGCCTCCATCAGCCCCGCGAGGACGGCGTTCTGGTGCCCGCGGTTCCGGCTCTGGGCGATACCCTGGAAGTGCTCATCCTGCCGCGAGAGCTCCGTGATGATCTCCCAGGTGCGGTCCTTCGACCCGTCGTTGACGAAAAGCACGCGGCTCTCCTCCGCGATCTTTCCGCTCTCCGTCAGCTGCCGGAGCTTCTCGCGGAACATCCCGCTGGTCACCGGCAGCACGGCCTCCTCGTTGTAGCAGGGAACGACGATATAGAGAATGGGGGGAGTCATCGACATGCACCTCACAGACGGAATCCCCGCGTTCACGGCGGGGAGAGGGTGGAAAATCGGTAGGGAGCCGCGTCAGCCGGTCACCCGGTAGACGTCCATCACGTCCTGGCGCTTCTGCAGCTGGCGGATCACGCTGTCCATCTGGTCGCGGGAGCGGACCTCCAGCACCAGGCGGATCGTGGCCATCTTGTTGCGGTCCACCGAGGTGGAGGCGTTGCGGATCGGCACGTTCAGGCTGCCGATGAAGGAGGTGATCTCGCCCAGGAGGCCCACATGGTCATAGCCCATGATCTTGATCGACGCGCAGAAGGTGCCGATCTCCTCGTCCGACCAGGCCACGTTCACGCGGCGCTCGGGCTCGTAGTGGACGATGTTGACGCACTCGGCCTTGTGGATGCTCACGCCGCGGCCGCGGGTGATGAAGCCGACGATGTCGTCCCCGGGCACCGGACGGCAGCAGTGGGCGAAGCGCACTGGCACGTCCATGTCCATCCCCTCGAGGATGATGCCGTGGCTGACCTTGCCCGGCTGGTGATGCTCGTCGGAGGTAGGCTTGGGCGCCGGGGCGGGCTCGCTCGCGCGGAGCTCCTCCACCAGGCGCGAGACCACGTAGGTGGCCGTCATCCCGCCGTAGCCCACGGCACCGAGGATGTCGTCGAGCTCCTGGAAGCCGTACTTGCGCAGGATCGGCTCGTAGAACTCCGGCTTGAGCAGGTCCGAGGGGTTGATGGAGCGGTGGCGCGCCTCGTGCTCGATCATCGTGCGGCCGAGCTCGATGTTCTCCTCGCGCATCTCCTTCTTGAGGTACTGGCGGATCTTCGCCCGGGCCTGGGCGGTCTTGCAGATGCGCAGCCAGTCGATGCTCGGGCCCTTGGCGTTGGCGCTGGTCATGATCTCGACGCGGTCGCCGGTCTGCAGCTCGGTCTCGAGGGGGACGATGCGGCCGTTGACCTTCGCGCCGATGCAGCGGTTGCCAACGCCCGAGTGGATCGCGTAGGCGAAGTCGAGGGGCGTGGCACCCTTGGTCATGTTGATGACGTCGCCCTTGGGCGTGAAGAGGAAGACCTCCTCCGAGAACAGGTCGGTCTTCAGCGTGTCGACGAACTCCTTGGAATCCCGGGTCTCGCTCTGCCAGTCGAGGATCTGCCGCACCCAGAAGAGCTTGGCGTCGAGGGCGTCGCTGCGGCCGCCCTCCTTGTAGCGCCAGTGCGCCGCGATGCCGAACTCCGCCACGCGGTGCATCTCCCAGGTCCGGATCTGCACCTCAAAGGGGAAGGGCGTCTTCCGCCCGCCCATCACGGTGGTGTGCAGGGACTGGTACATGTTGGCCTTGGGGACGGAGATGTAGTCCTTGAAGCGGCCCGGCACCTGGTTCCACAGCGTGTGGACGATGCCGAGGACCGTGTAGCAGTCCTGCACCGAGTCCACCAGCACGCGGATCGCGATCAGGTCGTAGATCTGCTCGAAGGACTTGTGCTGGAGGACCATCTTGCGGTAGATGGAATAGAAGTGCTTGGGGCGGCCGTCGATGTCGTAGTGCAGGTGCGCCTCGTCCAGGCGGGCGGAGAGCTCGTCGATCAGGATGTTGATGCTCTCCTGCCGCTCCTGGCGCCGCTGGCCGATCTTCAGGGAGAGCTCGTTGTAGCCCTCGGGGTCGATGTAGAGCAGGCACAGGTCCTCCAGCTCCTGCTTGATGGCGTAGACGCCGAGGCGATGGGCCAGGGGCGCGTAGATATCGAGGGTCTCCCGCGCGATGGCCACCTGCCGGTCCCGCGGCTGGGCCTTGAGGGTCATCATGTTGTGCAGGCGGTCCGCCAGCTTGATCAGCACCACGCGGATGTCCTTGCTCATCGCGAGGATCATCTTGCGCAGGGATTCCGCCTGGGCCTCCTCCCGGTTGGCGAAGTTGAGCCGCTCGAGCTTTGTCACGCCGTCCACCAGCTGGGCCACCTCGTCGCCGAACTCCTGGCGGATCGTGTCCAGGGTGATGTTCTTCTCCTTGCAGTCCTCCACGGTGTCGTGCAGGAGGCCCGCGGCGATGGTGGGCGGGTCGATCATCAGCTCCGCCAGGATGGACGCCACAAAGTGGGGATGCTCGAAGTAGTCTTCCCCGCTGCGCCGCTTCTGCCCGGCGTGGGCTTCCCTGGCAAAGTCGTAGGCCTTCTCCACCAGCTTCCAGCTGTCGTCGGAGGTGTATTTCTGCACCCGCGCCAGCATCTTGTCCAGTTCCATTTTGCTAAACGATGAGGACATGGTTCGCACCTCCAACGGCAAGGGGAAAGTCGGGATTCAGGATCCGGAACGGATCGCTTCCAGCGCGCGGACGATCGGGGCCTGCTCCGGGTGGGTGCCGGTCTTCCCGATGTAGCGGCACTGCCAGGGGGCGGGGGTGAAGGCCACGTACCCGCACTCGCGCAGGGCGGTCATGGCCGCGCGCAGGCGCATGGGGGCGTCGCAGCCGGTCGCCCGGGCGAGGGCCTCCGGCGTCGACGCCTGCCCGCCCGCCGCGGCGGCGTATGCTTTGCGCAGCAGAGCGAGGTCCGGCAGCCAGGACGCGATCTCCGCCGCGAGGGCCCTGTTCTCCGGCAGGCGGTACAGCCGGGCGCCGGGGCACCGGGCGCGCAGGGCGTCCGCCTCCCCCGGCAGCAGGTCGCCGTCGGCCAGGAGGATCTCCGCGTAGCTGTCGGAGAGGGCCTGCGGGTCGCAGTGGAGGGCCACCGCCGCAAAGCCCTGGGGCTCGGGGACCTCCCCCGCGCGCAGGATGTCCGGGGGCGGCGTGACCGCGCTCAGGGCCGCGGCCGTGCGCCGGTCGTGGGCCACGGCCAGCACGCCCAGCCCGCCCGCGAGCTTCCGCCGGGCCTCCTCCTCCGTGATCAGGGGGAGCGGCTCCGCGTCGTCGGGAATTCGTATATCATTCTCCGCGAGGGCCGTGATTTCCTGCAAAAGCTGTTCGCGGAGCAGATTTTCCTCCGGGAAGGCCTCGCTGCCGGCACTCGGGCGGATCTCCTGCACCATCAGCTGGGCCCGGATGCGGCCGTTGAACTCGTTCTTCTCCGGGGAGAAGAGCAGGTCGGCGCGGCTGCCGAGGCGTGCGCACAGGCTGCCCTTCCCGAAGGCGATGCCGTCGATCCGCTTCATCCCGCCCTGCCCGGACAGGCGGAGCTTGAGGTGGCTGCCGTCGCCGCCGACGGGGCGCGCCTCCTCCACCTGCGTGTCCGGGGAGAGGAAGGCCGGGGCCGGGTTCCCGTAGCCGGTCGGCTCGAAGCGTTCCAGCTCCCCGATCAGCTCGAGACTCACGTCCTCCGCCGGCAGGATCCCGTCGTAGAGCGCCACCGGGATGTAGCACGAGCGGTCGCCGCCGAGGAGGCCGTCGATGGCCTCGTTGATCCGGCGCCGCAGCTCGGGGAGGCGCTCCGCCCTGATCGTGAGGCCCGCAGCCTGCTCATGCCCGCCGAAGCGGAGGAAGAGGTCGGGGGACGCGTCGCGGCAGGCGCAGAGGACCTCGAAGATGCTGATCCCCGGGATCGAGCGGCAGGAGCCGGTGGCCTGGCCGTTCTCCGGGTTCCGGCTCAGGACGACCGTGGGCCAGTGGTACTTCTCGCAGAGCTTGCCGGCGGCCAGGCCGACCACGCCGCTCTCCCAGCCCTCGCCCATCACGACGATCGCGCGGTCGCGGGAAAAGCGGATCGGGTCGGGGCCGGAGGTCATCATCTCCTCGGCCCGCTTCGTGATCTCCAGCTGCAGGGCCTGGCGGCGGGTGTTCGTCTGCTCGAGCTCCGAAGCGATCTGTGCGGCCTCGATCCCGTCCCGGGTCAGGAGGAGGCGCACGCAGCGCGAGGCGTCGCCGAGGCGGCCGCCCGCGTTGATCCGCGGCCCGAGGCGGTAGGCGAGGTGGCTGCTCGTGACCTCGCCCTCGACGCGGGCGTTGTCGAGCAGGCAGCGCAGGCCGGGGCGGACGGTGTCCCGGATCAGGGGCAGGCCGGCGGCCACGATCGCGCGGTTCTCGCCCGTCAGCGGCACAAGGTCCGCCACCGTCGCGAGGGCGGCGAGGTCGAGGCGTTTTTTCACGGCGTCCATGCCGAGCAGGGCCTGGGTCAGCTTGAGGGCGACGCCGGCCCCGCACAGGCGGGGGAAGGGGTAAGGGGCGATCAGCGGGTTGAGGACGGCGTTGGCCTTCGGCGGGCCGTCGGGGCCGATCTGATGGTGGTCGGTCACGATCACGGTCATGCCGAGCTCGTGCCGGGCGATGTCGACCTCGCGGTGGTTGGAGATGCCGCAGTCCACGGTGATCAGCAGGCGGCAGCCCTCGTCGGCCAGGCGGCGGAGCGGGCCCTCGCTGAGGCCGTAGCCGTCGCGGTGGCGGTCGGGGAGGCGGAAGTCGGCCTTGGCGCCAAGCTCCCGCAGGGTCTCCGTCAGGATGGCGCTCGCGCAGACGCCGTCGCAGTCATAGTCGCCGTAGACGATGACCGGATCGCCCTTCTCCGCGGCCCTGCGGATCAGCCGCACCGCCCGGTCCATCCCGGGCATGGCGAAGGGATCGTGGAGCTGGTCGAGGGAGGGGGAGAGGAAAGCCCGCGCCTCCTCCGCGCTCCGGATCCCGCGGCTCCGCATCAGGCGGCTCATCAGCGGATCGAAGCCCTCGATCGGCTCGCTCTCCGCCTGACCCCGGAGACTGAATCTCAGCATCGCTTCACGTTCCTCCTTGCCGGTATTTTGTCTTGATTGGAATGACTGAGAGGTATGCGCCTGCGGGCGTATAAACCTCTCTGTCACTGCGGTGACATCTCCCCTTTCAGGGGAGACAGGAGTCAAAAGATACCCATACCTCTCCTGAAAGGAGAGGGGGACCGCCGCAGCGGTGGTGAGGTTCCCTCGTGCAGGCTGTACCGATCACTTTGCCCAACGGGGCGATCCCGAAGGGTCCAGGGGCGATCGGAAAGCCCCT
>JAFRPG010000020.1 GCA_017429265.1 Clostridia bacterium
AAAGCCCTCGGGTGCGCCCGCAGGCGCATATCCCTTTTAACGAAATGATCTGTCAAAGTGAACGGGAAGGGTTCCGCGCTCTGCGGAGCGCGCCAGGGGCTTTCCGATCGCCCCTGGATCCTTCGGGATCGCCCCGTTGAACTACGTGGTCGATACAGCTTGCCAGAGAGGTTTCCCTTGCCTTTACCTTCTCGCAGCTTCCGCCTGTTCCCGGATCTCGCTCAGCGGCACACCGTGGCGTTCGGCGAGGGCGGCGAGGTCATCGTACTCGGCCTTCGCGCGCTCCACACCCATGCCGGAGGCGATCTTCACGCGTACCGTGCCGTAGGAAGTCTCCACGGTTTCGATGCGGCGGTCGAGGACATAGCGGCTCATGTCCTGGCGGCGGATGCCGAGGGTAGTCGTGTGCCTCATCATCACGGCGGCCAGGCGGTCGGCGTCCTCCGGCAGGCAGATCACGCTGAGGAGCACGCCCGGGCGGGACTTCTTCATGCCGATCGCCTGGGTGTAAACGTCCCGCGCGCCGGCTTTGAACAGCTCATCCATCGCAAAGCCGACGGCCTCGCCGGTCATGTCGTCGAGGTTGCACTCGAGTTTGGTGATGCGCGTCTCGCCCTGCCTGCCGCTCTCGCCGAGGAAGGCCCGCACGCAGTTCGCCCGCTCGAAGTCCTTCTTGCCCATCCCGTAGCCGATGGCCCCGACGGTCATGACCGGGCGGTCGCCGAAGGAGGAGACGAAGTGCTTGAGCAGGGCGGCGCCGGTGGGCGTGCACAGCTCGCCCTTCACCTGGCCGCCGTAGGTCGGGATGCCGCTGAGGATCAGCGCGGTGGCCGGGGCGGGCACGGGGAGGACGCCGTGCATGCAGCGCACGTAGCCGCTGCCGGTGTGGACGGGGGAGGCGGTGACCTTGTCCGCGCCGATCATCTCCATCAGGAGGCAGACGGCGACGACGTCGGCAACGGCGTCCATCGTACCCACCTCGTGGAAGTGGACCTCCGCGACCGGCCGTCCGTGCACCTTGCTCTCGGCGTCGGCGATCAGGGCGTAGACCGCCTTGGCGTCCGCCCTGACGCGGTCGGAGACGTCCAGCCCGTCGATCAGGGCCTCGATGTCCCCGAGGGATGCGTGGTGGTGGTGATGATGCCCGTGATCATGGTGTTCATGGTCGTGATCATGATCATGGTCATGATGATGCTCGTGTTCGTGATCATGGTGTTCATGGTCATGATGATGCTCGTGCCCATGATCATGGTGTTCATGGTCGTGATGATGCTCATGGTCATGGTGCTCATGGTCGTGGGGTTCATGCCCGTCGAGGTCGAGGGACTCCTCCTCCTCTCCGTTCACGGTCACCTTCATGTGCGTGCCGGTGATGCCGCACTTGACGGACGGCTCGCAAGCCACATGGACACCGGGCAGGCCAAGGCTGTTCATTTTGTCGATAAAGGCCTGCCTGTCCGGGATCAGCTCCAGCAGCCCCGCAGTCAGCATATCGCCCGCCGCGCCCATGCCGCACTCGAAATAAAGGGTTTTCACTGGCTGTTTCCTGCCTTTCCTGAGGTTTTGAGATGGTATCCGGCTGTTTCCGCTCCGAACATCGTATGGAAACATTATACAGGAAGCGGAGAGGGATTGCAAGGCGGAAAGACCTGCCTTCGCGCAAAAGCGGCTCTGCACGGTAAGTTCGGAAAAAGCATATGGAAAGGGGTTCCGCGCTCTGCGGAGCGCGCCAGGGGCTTTCCGATCGCCCCTGGACCCTTCGGGGCCGCATCTTTCTTGTAAGTTGTTGGGCAAAGTAATGTTGTTAAAGAATCTTACAATTCCAAAGTTGTTCTTCAACGGGTCGGCTCCGAAGGAGTCCAGAGGGCGATCGGAAAGCCCTCTGGTGCGCCCGCAGGCGCATTCCCTCACCAACGGAATTTCCCTAACTAAACGTGAAGAACCAACAAAATGGAAAGCACCGAAAAACCCCCGCGGCCCGGGCAGCAGGGGTTTTGCAGATCGCGGAGGATCTCTCCGCTCACCAGATCCTGATCGCGGCGTGGACGGCCTCGGGGTCCTCCTCGCCCTCGACGAGATGACCTTCGGGGTCGTAGACGCAGCCGGTCATCAGGTTGATGTAATCGGTCAGGGTGCCGTCGACGCCGTACTCGGCATACCAGGCCTCGGTCTGGCCGACGATGGCGTACATCCCGCCGCCGAAGGAGCGGGCGGTGCCGTATCCGTAGCAGTTGAAGGCGATCACCTCGTCGCCCTTCTCCACATACTCCACGATCGGCCAGGAGGCGAGGAAGGCGTCGGACCGCTGATAGACCACAGTGACGCTCATGCGCTTCTCCGCCTGGGCGCTCACGAGATACACACTGTCAAAGCCCGCCTCGCCGGTCCACGCGCCGGCGGTCTCGTCCCATACGGCCGGGGTCAGGGTCACCGGCATGCCCGACGCGAAGGACAGCGTCCAGTCGGCGGGCAGGGTCTCGGAAAGGTACACGAAGGCTTTGCCGTCCGCCTCCTCCACCCGCATCTCCGGGGCCTCGTCGGGGAAGGTGACGAAGGGAATGCTGTCGAGGCGCAGGCGGAGGTAGACCGTGCCCTCGCGGAAGGCGGGCGCCCAGGTCTCGTCCCACACCGTCCACATGCCGTCCACGCGCGCGCGGAGCCTGCCGAGCTTGCCGTCGAAGCGGCCGGCGACCGTGAAGGACAGGGCCGCCGCGGCAACCCCGCCGTCCTCCCGCGGGAGCTCCGCCGCCACCCGGACCGTCTCGCCTTCGGCAAGCGGACGCGTGAGCTTCAGGAGGATCAGGCCGTCCGCGGCGACCTCCGCCGACGCGCCGATCGCCTCCTCGCCCGCGAAGGCGTTGACCAGCAGGCCCTCCGGGACGCTGCCGCCGAGGCGCAGGGTCAGGGTGTCGCTGCCCGCGGCCGGGACCTCCGCCAGGGCAAGGGTGACCGGGAGGGCCTCCTCCGCGGCGGAAAAGAGCGGGCACAGGCAGCAGAGGACCAGGACCAGGGCGAGAACGCGGTTCATTCGGGATTCCTCCAATCGTCAATGTCATAGCAAACGGGTTGAGCCGGCGCGTCGTTGCGGCGGACGAAGATGCAGTGCCAGGCCCCGTCGAAGGCCGCCTCCCAGGAGAAGGCCAGCCGTCCGCCCGTGGCCGGCGCCAGGTCGATTTCGATCGCGCGCAGCACGGGCCGCGGACCCGGCTCCCAGGTGAAGGCCACATGCGGCTGCCAGCCGGCCACCGCCGGCGAGGCCGAGATCACGATCTCCCGGATCACATCCGGGACGCCGCCGATGCCGTCGCCGAAGGTCCAGCCGTCGGCCTCCGCGGCGTACATCCCGCTGTAGCCGCGGCCGAGGCTGTCCCGGGCCACGATACGCCACCGCGCGGGCCTGTCGTCCAGGCGGACCCGGCAGATCTCCTCCTCCGGCAGGAGGACCGGCGCCAGCGCGGCGAGCTCCCGCAGGGGAACGGCCGCCGCGAACGCCTCGCCGCCGGCGCCCGGCATCACCTCCCAAAGCGCCTTCATCCGCGCGAGGACATCGCGCAGGGCGCCCGTCGCGGAGGCCTCCGCCGTGTGCTCCCACGCGAAAGCGGCCCCGTCCGTGTCCTCCCCGTCCACGAGGATCTGCACCGCCTCGCCCGTCTCCGGCGGGCGCGACAGCATGACCGTGAGGAAAGGGCGGTCCCAGGCGGCGGCGGAAGCGATGCTCTCCTCCCCGCAGAAAGCGTTGGCGCGCAGCAAAGCGACGTCCGCCTCCACGCGGATCCGCAGAGTCTGCGCACCGGGGAGCAGGGGCTCCGCGAGGCAGACTTCCGGCGTCTCCGCGGAAGCGCACGCGAAAAGGCACACGGTCAGCAGCAGGCAGGCCCATGCGGCCGCCGTCCGGTATGGCACGGGCTTCGCCTCCCCTCAGGGCTTTGTCCTGCGGTCAAACACCACGAGCATGGGCGGCGGCGTCCGCTGCTCCCCTTTGCGCGGGCCCCCGCAGGACGGGCGCGCGATCAGCCAGGCCGCCGCGCCGAGCAGGACGACCGCCGCGCAGGCCGCGGCGATCCGGAGCCGGTTCTTCCTTCCGTCCTTCCGCTCCCGCTTCGGGGCGGGTCCCCGCTGCACCTCGCGCAGGGCCTCCGCGAAAGCGTCGGCGGAGGGATAGCGCTCCTCCGGGTCGGCGGCGCAGGCCTTGCGCAGGACGCGGTTCATGGCCTCGGAGGCGTCGGCGGCGTCCGGCAGCGGGGTGCCCATCAGGCGCATGCGCATCGCGACCGCGTGATCCTCGTGCGTGAAAAGGTTCCGCGCGGGCAGGAAGGGCAGGCGGCTGCCGTTGAGCAGGCGGTACATCGTCAGGCCGAGGGAATAGATGTCGGCCCGGCGGTCGTAGCGCTGCTTCTGGATGACCTCCGGCGCCATGTAGGCCAGGGCGCCCTTCACGGACTGGCTGCCCGTGGTGTACTCCATCTTCCGCGACGCGCCGAAATCGCCCAGCTTGTACACCACGCCCGACCGGAGCCGGTCGTTGACGAAGATGTTCCCGGGCTTGATGTCGCGGTGCAGCACGCCGTCCGCGTGGCACACCGACAGCGCCGCGCACAGCTGGAGGCCGAGGTCGGTCACCTCCACCTCGGTGAGCGTCTTGTCGCTGAGGTATTCGTTGAGGCTCTTGAGCATCTCCATCCGGATCAGGATCCACCGGCCGGGGATCCCGTCCGTGCGCGGCAGGATGCGGCAGTCCTCGATGCTGACAAAGTGGGACGTGCCCTGGTACCGCTTCATGATCTGGATCTCGCCGAGCCAGTCCTCCGCGAGGCGGCCGAGGTACTCCTCAATCTCCTCCTCCCGGAAGCCGTCCGCGCGCAGGGCCTCGATGTCACCGCGGTCCGTGGGGACGGGGATGATCTTGACCGCGGCGGTGAAGCCCGCCACATCGCGCCGCCGGACCTCGAAGACCGCGCCGAAAGTGCCCTCGCCGATGTCGCGCACGACCTCCCATTCGGGCCAGGCCGCCGCAATGACGGAAGCGCCGGTCATGTCGTTTCCCCCGTTTCCTCCGCCTGATCCGCCGCATAGACCTTCTCCATCACGTCGGAGTAGGTGCCCAGCGGGTCGCATGAGAGCATGCACAGGATCAGGAGCGCGTCAAAAGGATCGGCCGGGTAGATCCCGCCGAAGCCGCAGCCCGTGAGGATCTCATTGGCCGAGGCGATATAGCGCTGCAGGGCCTCCTTCCGGTCCGCGCAGTCGAGGAGGCGGCGGCTCTGCAGGTAGAAGTGCAGGCTGAGCAGGTCGTAGCGTCCGGGCGGCTGGGTGCCCGCGAGGATGCGGTGGAGGCGCTGGCGCGAGACCCGCCGGTGCGCGAAGTCCTTCCGCGCGCGGACCAGGGCCTCCGGCACCAGGTTGCCGCTGGAGGAGACGGGGATCCCGGCGCTGAGCACGCGCTCGAGGGAGCGCGGCGTGGGCCTGGCCCCGGCGGTCTCGCTACACATGAGCGCCTGGGCCTCATTGTAGAGGCGGCTGAAGGTCTCCGCCACGCGGCGCCTCGCCGGCGTCATCTCCCCCGAGCCCTTCCTCCGCAGGAGGCGGGAGAGGAGCTCCGTGTCCTCCTCCATCGTCACGCGGGACGCCGCCCGGTTCAGCGGGTGGTTCTCCCCGATCAGCGCGGTGTCGACGCCGCCGTCCATGGCCTCGTAGAGCTTCCACAGCTGGCGGAACTTGGCAAAGCGGTACCCGTGGCGGTAGCAGTAGGCGCAGACGGCCTCGCGGGGGTCGTCCGGGTCGAGGGCCATGTCGCGCAGGCCCCGGGTGAGGAAGGCGTTGACGTCCTCCTCGGTCATGTACAGGCCGAAGCCCATCAGCAGCACGGAGTCCCGCGACACGTCGTCCCGCGTCAGCCAGTTGTGCACGGCCTGGGACAGGCGCGTCGTCCGCGCCGAAAAGGAGCACGGGGTCTCCGAGTCCTGGAAGCTGCCTGTGACGATCTCCTGATACTCCTCCGTCTCCACGCGGGAGAAGGGCGTGAGCATCTCCGTCCGCCGGTAGAGGTAGCGCTTGAGGTAGTCCCGGAAGGGAATCTCGCGCATCTTCCCGGACAGGGCGCCGTAGATGGCCTCCGTGTCCATGGTCGCGAAGTCCTCGGTCTCCACCGTGTCATCGATCCGGTCCCAGGCCCTGAGGGTAAAGGAAAGGCTGCTCTCGAGGTCTTGCGGGGTCAGCATGGTGTCTCTCCTCCCCGGGGCAGGTCCTTCCGGTGTGTCCGATCACCGGACAGGGGGAAGCCGGCTCTGCGCCGCCTTCCGCCCTGTCCGTATGGTCCGATCTGAAACATCACGGAGATATTATAGTGGATGTGGGTAAGGTTGGCAAGGGGTAATCAGTCGATGGGCGGAGCGGACAGGAACACTGCTTTGGTACTGCGAACAAACTCGATCACCCTGTCGATGCTTTCAGCAGACGGATAGTCATATTGCGTGATGTATTGGTCGCTCCCTTCCATGCCGAGGAGGAATCTCCATCCTGCCTGCTCATTGACTGTTCTCATATTCCGCAGGTACAGAAGCATCATCTCGTCATTGTTCAGCAATGCGATCATGCTCTTTCTCAGGGTTTCCAGTTCCTGGACGCTCATCGTGTTGAACAATTTGTACAACGGGATATTTCCCGAAGCCTGAACCTTATAATGATAGGAGAGGCTGTCTGCAAGGCAGCACGCATACAGTTCAAATACTCTTTTGCCGTTGGCCTCTTCTGACCATTTGGATGCGTTCTTGATCAGTTCGTCTAATTCTGCGCCGATCTTCCACGAATACTTGACCATTTCTCTGATTGTGTCGACAAATCCTTTCGCTAAGGCCTTGCAATCAGCGTCCAATTCGTTCAGGCTCTGATGATATTCCTCGGTGGACAAAATCGGATAATACCTATCCAGGTATTGCTTGCTTACATTGAATAAAGTGTTTGCATCGGTAAATTCACAAAAACTTACTAAAACCAAATCTGCGCTATCCACTGACAGATATTTCCACAGCGCTGTATAGAGACCATCAATAAATGCCCCGAAATCGATCTTAACTTCATTGTTATCCACTTGAACAAGCTTCAAAACCAAGTCGGGGATCTCTTTTAACAAATCCGACACAACCCACGGTACTTTATTTTCCGAACATGCCTGATCAATAAGCTCTTTAAGCAGTTCTTTCAGGACATTTTGGATAATCGGAATATAGTTTGTCGGCTTAGTATAGTACTCAATCAGATATTGCCCAACATCATCTCCGAATTCGGCAACCTTGTTCATATCAAGCCGTCCATTATGATCACAGATCATTTGGTGAAGCGAAGGACGGTCTTTGTAAATACTCTCGACTAAGGCATCAACAGCACTATCTTCAAAAGCACTGTCAGGCTGCAAGGACAGAGTCCTAAATTTCTGTATATAACGATATGCTGATTCTTCAAGACGATCCATATTTCTTGTATCAACACGTGACGCCATTCCAATTCCGCCAAACAGCGCTGTCTCCAGGTAATCCGCATAGTCTCTGCTTGTCTGCCTCATGGCCTCAGCATATACCTTCTTGTATGCGTCCAGAAGAACCACGCTGTCATAGTCCTTGACAAACTGATTCACTTCGTCTTCAATGCAATCAAACGTTGTCTCGACGACCGTCTTGATCAGCTTCTCGGTAGCTGTCACCATGCCTAACGTTGAAGAATCTGCCGTGTTCAAGTAATAGACCCTGGCGGCATCCACTGCAGTTACAGCAGCAAAGTATGTGGTTTTGATTGCATTGAATATCGTAGCGGTCCTCGCTTCAACGATCGCTGCATCGCTTTCTGCCTTAATGGCCTGGTTGACATTGCTCAGATCGTAATTCAACTTTACATTGCCTCTGGCTGCGTCTTCCTTCAGCATGTCGCCAATGACAAGCAGATCAAACCTTTTGCGTCCATTATCATCCAAGGTTCCCCAGATGCTGGTTGTTTTGTCATTGGTCAGCGGACACCACTTCCCATTAAATGTGAAGCCTTTGCTCAGATAAGGCATCATTTTGTGCGCAGCACGCAGAACGTTGCTTGACGGCATCCCGTCAGGGTCCATCGACAACATAACATTGTCATAGTTCTCAAAAGCAGTGTACAGATTGCGAGCAAACCACGTCTTGTATTCCTGCTCCTTGACAGCCTTTTCGTCATATTGTCCGAGCACGAATTCGACAGCCTTGCTGCTCACTTCCGTCGTTCTGGCCGTTATCCTGTACTTGCCGTCAGGCAGATCAGAGGCATTGAGCACCGTGGAATACAGGTTGTCTGCAATAAAGATCTGGCTGTTGGAATTTCGGTCAGTGAGTTGAATGTAGACGGTATCTCCGTTCTCTAGCGGCAGATTGCTGCGCCAACTGATCTGGATCGTGTTATCCGTGTTGCGGGCAATCGTCTGATCCTTCACCGGGGAAAGCAACTCGATCTTCGGAGTGCTGGGATTGAATGCGGGGGTGACATTCTCTTTTTCAACGAAACCCTCTTTCTTATCAACTGTCCGGATATGATACCAGTTTCCGGACTCACCGATCACCGTCATCGGCTCGACCCATTCACCGCCCATCACAATGCACTTGACTTTGCCATTAACAGGAGAAGAGATTACGGTGACGCTGCCGTTCGGAGCGTATACCGGAAACTGCGGACTGACCTTCCTGACAATGGCAAACCGCTTGTTCGCCAGGGATTCGGCATTTCCGCCGGCAGCGGCAATGGTGTCGCTGACTGCTCTGACGCGCACATTGTGGATGCCGTGCGCGGTATCCGGCAGAGCCGTCTCAAAGGTGCGCCTGAAGTTCTCTTCGCCCTTAAACACGGCTTCGACTTCCACGCCGTTTTCGCTGATAAACACGCGGTCGGCAGCGTTGTTCGTCACCACCGTGATGCGCGCTTCACCGGTTTCGATCCAGGTAAATGTGCTGTTGCCGCCGACAGCCATCTTGTCAGTGTAAATCACGGGTCCGTTGACCACAAACTCGATCGAATCGGACGCCAGGCTGTTCTCTTCCCTGACCGCGGTATCGGACGCGAAGACATAAGCCGTCACCGTATATTCGCCGGGCAATAAGGACAGCTGATACAGGACTTCCTGCTGTGCGGTCAGCGTGGGTACGGTCTCGTCCGGGTACCACTTGTCATTGATCTTGACCGCCATATAGCCGCCGCCGGACTGCCGGATGGACAGATTGACCGTGTCAGTCGGCACAAACACGTCGCCGGAATGATGGGGCGTCAGGATGCTGACCGCATAATCCCTGGCATCCACCGAAACGTGAACAACGGTTTCGGACTGTGAATATCCGATACCGGTCGCGATGACATCCACATAGTACTCTCCGGGCACGTTGAGCATATACCCGGAAATCGTGACCCGGTTGCTCTGAGCCGTCAGATCCTGCACGGAAATATAGGTGGAATCGATCAGGTCCCCGTTCCTCTTGAGCAGAACCGTAAAGTGATCCGCATTCTGCAGAGTTCCGATGGTGACCGTCAAAGCGTCTCCGGTATAAGCCGCAGAGGGGACGGTCACAGTCGGGTTCGCAAGATCATCAATCTTGTTCACCTTCAGGATCTGCGGCGTGCTGATGATACCCCATGCGCCGTCGACAAACGCCTGGAACTGCACATGGCGGTATCCGGCCGACGTAATGCGCCGCACAACATGCACGGATTCATTCTCCAGCATGTATTCCTCATACGGCATATTGTCCACCACCAGCCGCACGGCGGTGGCGCCGGGGGCCGTCACGTCGGCGACGAGGTTCTCGCCGACCATGATCTCCGTGCTCGCCAGAGTGACACTGACCGCCTCGTAGTCGACCGGCGGGAGGTCTTCCTCCTCCGGGGCGACGATTTCGGGCTGCGTGCCGCTGCCGCTGCCGGAGCCCACCTGCGTGACGGTGAGGGTCGAAACGATGCCGGTGCTGCTCTCAAAGACGACCTTGCCGGTGCGGGTCGCGCCAAGGTTCTGAGCAACCGCGATGGCCACGTTCTCACCGCTGCTGCCGGTCTCCGCCGAGACATCCACCCAGTAGGGATAGTCCGTGACGGTCCAGGTGCCGGCAGAGATGACCGTGTAGCTCAGCGTCTGGGCGCTGGCGGGGAGGTTGGCCACATACTGGTTCGCCACGGCCACGGAGATCACGTTCGTGTCCGTCTTCTCCCAGCTGCTGACATACTCGGCGCGGTTGTTGTCCTGGTCCCTGGCGATGACCTTCAGCTGATAGCTGCCGGTGGTCTGGGGCTGGAAGGTGTAGTAGGTGTTCGTGACAAACTCGGTCTCGGCCTCGATCTGGCCGTCGCACCGCAGCTGGTAGGCGTAGGCATAGCCGCCGGCGCCGCCGTACGCGGATGCGCGCACGGTGACAAAGCCGCCGTACAGCGCCTGGCTCCAGTCCACCGTCGCGTTCAGCGCCAGCTCGTTGGCCAGGCCGGTCCGGAAGTAGTAGTTCTGGTAGTCCGTCTCGCCCTGGCTGTTGATCTTCGTCTCAAGGCGCAGCTTGTAGTTCGTGCGCTCCTGCAGGACGGCGCCGGGGATCGTCGCGGTGCTGCCGCTGAGGTTGGAGGCCTTCCAGACCTGGACGCCGGAGTGATCCCTGTCGTACAGGATGAGGGTGACGATGCCCGTCGTTCCGGAGCCCTTGTTCCAGTGCAGCTCAATATTGCCGTAGGGCAGCGTTCCCGCTGTGCTCGGCTTGGTGCTGATCTCGGGAGAGGTGATCGCGGGCAGGATATAGCTCGCGGTCTGGGTCACCGTGAAGGTCACGGAGGCGCCGGGCGTGGTCACGGTCACGGTGCCGCTGCGGCTCGCGCCGGTATCGTTGGCGAGCAGACAGAGGCGGAAGTAGCCACCGTCCTCGCCGGTGACCTGGCGGTAGTCATAGCTGGTCGAGCCTTCCTCCTCCAGCTTCTCCGCCGTGATCTTCGCTTTCCTGGACACCATCATCCAGTCGGAGTCGCTGACCGTCGCAACCCAGGTGCCGCTGGATTCCACGTCATAGTACGCGTTCTCCTCGGTGCCGTCGCCGATGAAGGTCAGGTCGTCCATCACGGAGCCGCTGCTGCTGGTGACGTTGATGAAAGCGGTATCGGGCGTGTAGCAGAAGTAGTAGTCGACGGCGTAATTGCCGCTGCGGTTGTCGTTGAGATCCCGCAGGATCTCAATCATGTAGATCTTGCCCGGGACGAGGGAGGTGGTGTCAAACGTGAAGGAATTGGTCTTGATGCCGGTCTCGTGATGCACCACCCTGCCGCTGGACTCGCACAGATCCAGCTCATAGAAGCCGACCTGCGGCTCGGCCTGCCAGGTCACCGTGAGGGAGTTGGCCTTCGCGAGCATCGTGGGGTCGTTCCGGTTGAAGGACAGGGTCGGAGAGGTGATCTGCGCATAGGGTGTCAGTGCCGCCCACTGGGTGATGTTCAGCACGGCGGAACCGCTGCCGCTGGTGACGGTCACCTTGCCGGTGCGCTGCGCGCCCGTGTTCTGGTCGACGGTCACGGTCAGCGCGGCGCCGCTGCTGCCGGAGGCGGAGCTGAGGTGGATCCAGGACGCGTTCGCCGACGCCGTCCAGTTGGCGGAGGAAGCGATCGTAAAGGTCTTGCTGTCGCCGAGGTCGTTGGCGTTGTTCCACGTCTGCGTGGCCCTGGCGTCGATCAGCGCGCCGCCGGAGACGGAGAAGGTGAAGTAGTAGCCGGTGCCGCTGCTGGAATTCTCATACTGATCCACGGCAAAGATTCTGAAATCATATTTGCCCGTATATCCAGGATCGAAATAGGTGGCAGGGATCGTGTAAGTGTATGACGAAGCGCCGGTGTCGTTGACATCCAAACGGGTAAACCGTGAAGCGCCTGCCTGCCGGAACCAGATTTCATACTTTCTTGCGCCGCTCACACGGTTCCATTTCAGCGTCAGGCCGCTGTCGGAATAGGTCAGGAAGGTCGGGTTATAGGTGTCCGTACTCAGCGTGTGGGACGTGAGCGTCACCGCGGGCAGACGGCCCAGCTGAGTCAGCGTGACCGATTTGCTGGCGCTGCCGCAGGTGAAGGTCACCTGGCCGCTCCGAGAGGAGGTAGACGCATTGGCCTCCACCGCAATATGGCCGGAAGAGCTGACCGTGATCCAGGAAACATTCGACGTCACCGTAACCGTCGAACTGCCGTAACCTTTCAACGGGATCGATGAATACTCGGGTGTAATGCTCGAGAGCGCGGTCGTCTGGCTCAGGGGCAGACCGTTATAGAGCACAGTCACCTGATCGGAAGCTGTCTGAGTTACTTTGCATTCCGCATAGACGGTCCCGCTGATCTTGAACGAGATCTTGGCGGTTCTTACTGCGCCTGTTGTATTGTTCTGCGCGGTAAGGGTCACAGACTGACTGGTGGTGCTGGAACCGCTTGCAGGAGAGATGGACAGCCACGAAGCGCTGGATGTGGCGGTCCAACTGCCGCTTGCAGCCATATAGAACGATTTGGTTGTCTGCGTCGAGGCGGCGTCAAATTCCAGGTAAGTATCAAACTTCGGCTTGCTCTTCGTTCCAAGATAGACATAACTCGACGAGGAAGCGGACAGTTTGAAGTAATAGTATGAAGTATGCCCGGCGTCATCTGTCAGCACAAAGCGGAACTTGGTCGCACTGGTTGTGCCGATCTCATCTTTCAGATTGAGGCCGACATACCCCACTGTCTGCTCGAAACTGGCCGTCGACTGCATCACCGAAGACCAGCTCGAACTGATGTATTCTTCGATGGCGTAACCTGTTGTGCCGGAAACCGTCAGCAGGCAGTAGGCATTGCTCAGAGTTGTCGGAGAACCGGAGTTGGTGGAAAGGCTGGGCGAGGTGATCTTCGGCACATTCGGGATCTGAATGATGGTGATCACACCGCTCTTGCTGCCGCAGGTCACGGTCACGTGACCGGTGCGGTTCGCGCCGGTGGTGTTCTCGGCGAGCGTCATCCTGAGCGCCCGGGCCTTGGGTGTATTTCTGTATTCCTCGGTGATCTCGGTGATCCAGCTCGCATCCGACTGCCAGGTCACATCGTCCGATGCCGCCAACTTAGCCGCAGCACTGGTGCGGCCGTAGACCGTGGCGTTTGCCTGACCGTCCAGCAGCAGGAAGTCCTCCGTCTGGGTCAGGATATAGTAGTACCGCGCGACCGGCGTGTCACTCGCATCCACAGCCGCGTTGTTGGCCAGGCGTGCGCTGACCTCGAAGCAGTATACTTTCCCGATATTGTCCGCAATGCCCGTATAGGTCTTGCTGCTCCAGGTGCCGGTGTTTGTGACGGCCCCGGCCGGATAGCCCACATAATACCACTTGATCTGGATGTAATCCGCGTTGTTCTTATCGATATTGACGATGAACTTTTTGTAATTGACCGGGGTCGGATTGTTCTGATCCTGCGACAGCGGGATACCCAGATAATCGCCGGTCTCGCTGCCGTCGGCCAGGTAGAACGCAGGGGCATAATACACCGTACCCTGCGTCACGGTGATCGTCTGGGAGACACCGCCGCTGGAGACGGTGACCGTCCCGGTCCTGTTGGCCGTGCCGCCGTTGTCCGCCATGGTGACCACCAGATCATTGCCGTCGCGGGTCGCCTGCAGCCATGCGGCGTTTGTGACAGCCGTCCAATCCGAGCTGGCGGTGATGGCATAGGTCTTCGTCGCGCCCGTCCGGTAAGGCCGGTTCCAGGCCGAGGCCGCCGCCTGATTGTTGATCAGGATCGTGCCCTTGCCGTACATATTGAAGGTCACGCTCACGGCGTCGCCCGTCTGCACACCCTCGCTGCCCACGTCGATGCGGATCTGCGACTGCCCGTTGGCGGGGATGAAGTTGAAGACCTCGGCGGGGATCGTCATGGAGGAAGCATAGCAGTCATAGCTGGCGATGGTCTCATAGGTGCCGTCCACCGGCCTGAGAACGACGACATAGACAGACTGCGCGCTGTCGTTGGGAATCCAGGCGAGGTCCACATCCCCGTAGAGATGCACGCCGGAGGCGGAGGGATACTTCGTCAGTTCCGGTGCGGTCGGGGCGTACTCCTCCGTCGAAACCCGCTTGTAGGTCACCGTGTTGGACCAGGGAGAATAGTAATCGACACCGTCCTGCCGATAATAGGCGCGGACGCGGTAGGTATAGGTCTCATCGTCCGGCAGGTCGAATTCCATCGACAGATCGGAGCCTGCAAACTGCGTCTCGACCGCTCCGTTCGGATAGAGGCGCTCACCCTCGTAGCGGGTCACCGGCGAGATAGCATCCCACGTCATCAGGCAGGTGTTGTCACCGGTCTGCTCGATCTCGTTGAGGCGGATCGTGCTGCTCCAGATATTCTTCACGCGGACGGTCAGAGCGGAGGAAAGGGGACCGTAGGCGATGTATCCGCTGCTGTTCGCCAGGCCGGCGCGCACATAATAGGAATAGTTGCCCTCTGTGGCGGCCTGCGCCGTGCAGGTCGTCTGACGGGTCGTGGTGATCAGGCGCGGGGTGGAGCCGGTCCTGCCGCCGCACACCTGATACCAGTAATCGCCGGGCAGGCTGTTCCAGCTCAGCGTCACATTGCCGGTGCCGTCCTGATACTCCTGGGTCAGGACAGGCGGCTGCATCTGATAGACCGTGTAGTCAAACCACGAAAGCCTGACGCGGGCGGAGGGGATGCCGGGGCCCTCGTCGGTCTGCGCGGCGACCCACAGGTAGCACGTACCGTCGGTGGAAGCGCCGAACTGATCCGTCAGATTCAGTGTCAGGCTCGTCGCGTTCTCGTCCAGGATGTAATAGGTCTCGATGGACGCCCTGAAGGTCGGCTCCGTCGAGAAGTAGACGCGGTAATTCTCCGCGCCCTCGACAGCCGCCCAGTTCATGGACACGAGGCCGTCCGCCGTGGCGCTCGCAATCGACACGCTCGCCGGGGCAGGCAGAGCCTCCCGCGGGGACTCCGTCACGACGGTCGAGAGCCCGGTCTCCCCATCCTCGTACATCGCGGAGAGGGCGAAGTAATACTGCACGCCGGGCGTCGTGTTGATGAACAGCATCGTCTCCCCGGCCTCCGCCGGCATATAGGCTGAGGACTTCGTCACGCCGATGGAGGTGCCGTAATAGACACGGTATCCGACCGCATCCGGAACCGCATCCCACGACACGATGTAGCAGTCCGTCAGCCAGGCGGAAAGCTCCGGGGCCTTCGGGCGGGACTGGCGCACGGTGAAGCCCCTGTCAAGGGCCCAGGCATAGCCGACCGTATTGGGCGCGGCCACCACGACCATCCCGTCGTTGCCGTCGAACGCATCCGGTGCGATGTATTCGATCGAATTCGGCAGGGTGATCTTCATCAGATGACACCCGTAGAATGCTTTGCTCTCGATCCTCTCGAGACTTTCCGGGAAGGCAATCACGGTCAGTGAATCGTCTCCCATGAATGCTTCGGTCTCGATGACCGTGATGTTGGCAGGGAGTCTGAAATCCGCATGCGCCGCAGCGCACACGAGACACAGCACAAACAGGATCGCGAAGAAAGTCTTTCTCAGCATGGATACCCCTCCTGTTGGGTATAGTTTGATAGATATCATTATACGCTGTGCGGACGGATAAACTGTAAGATCGGTTTTCAGAGAAGGGAACGTCCTTTTGTACGCAAAAAGGCCCTTCACGGAAAGTCAGGAAAAACCATAAGGGAAGGGGTTCCGCGCTCTGCGGAGCGCGCCAGGGGCTTTCTGATCGATCCGGGGCTGCCGCCCATCCTCCGCTGAAAACTGTCCCCCGGACAGTTTTCCGGGCGCTCCGAATCCCTGGACCCTTCGGGGCCGCCTTTTCCTGTTAGTTGTCGGGCAAAGTGAAGTCGAAATAGAGAAACTTACAGAAGTTTACAATCTCCAGAACCTATCTTAACGGGTCGGCCCCGAAGGTTTCCAAAGGGTGATCGGAAAGCCCTTTGGTGCGCCCGCAGGCGCATACCCTTATGAAACGCAAAAGCCCCGCCGCCGGGGTACGAATCTCCGGCGGCGGGGGCGGTTCAGGGGTTCCGGGCTGCGGGGTGCGGGTCACTTCCCGCCCGTCGGGTCCGTCACGACGGCGGCGAAGCAGACCGCGGCGGTCTCCTCATCGACGATCAGGACGATGAAGGGACGGTCGAGGACCATCAAGACAGGCTCCTCCGGCGGCAGGGCTGCCTCTGCGGGCAGCAGGACCTCCGTCACGGCCGCGGCGCGGGTGCCCTCCTCATCGATCTGCAGGCGGACATCCTGGGCAACCGCGCTGATGCACAGCGGGGTCTCCGCGATGCCGCCAAAGTCCGCGGCGTCGGTGAAGGCCAGGGTCACGCCGGCCTCGCGCAGCGGGTCGTTCAGGTCGTTGCGGGCCGTGATGTCGGTCCGCGGCAGGCGGAGGATGATCTCGCGGTCCGTCTCCGCCATGCGGGCGAAGTAGCCGAGCCCCTCCCCGGCGAGGTCGCGCAGGACGTCCGCCGTGCCGCCCTCCGGGGGCAGGATGAGGAGCATGTGCATGCCGCCGTTCTCCTCCGCGTAGTCGAGCCGCAGGAGCTGCGCCCCGCCGCGCTCGCCGTAGGCCTGCCCGCGGAACGACCGGAGCATGAAATCGGCGGTGACGTCGCCCGCGGGGGTGTGGAAGACGTCTTCCTCCGTGTTCCATTCATGGAAGGGGAGCGCCCATTTCATATCCATCGCCGCCGCGTTGAGGAGGGCGAGGCGGGTGTTTTTGTCCGGGACGGCGGGCGCCCGGTCGAGCAGGCCGCCGGTCTTCTCCCGCACCCAGGCGTCGATCGCCTCCGCCGCGCCGAGGGGGAAGATCTCCGCGTCCCAGGCGGTTTCGGCGGCCTCGCGCCAGGCATCGCGGAGGGCCAGGTCATCGTCGGCGAAGACGGCCCCGGCAAGCCGGAGCCCGCGCCCGCGCAGATCTGCCTGCAGGGCCGCTGCCGTCTGTGCGTCCGGGATGCCGGTGAGGGCGTCGAGCTGGTCTTTCGTCTCCCCCGATGCGCCCTCCGCCGCCATTGAGAGGACCAGCGCGAGGCTGACCGGCGAGAAGGCGCAGTTGTGCGCACCGTCGAAGAGGCCCTCCAGCAGGGTCAGCATCGGGTCGCCGCCGGGGGCCTCCGCGGGGCAGGCCGGGCAGAGCATGCAGGCGGCCGTCATCGCCGCCAGGCATCGGATGAGGCGCTTCATGGGGAATCACTCCTTCCTTATGGAAACTGAGACGCGCGGAAGAGGGAAAAGTTCCGCGGTGCGGGAGGTTTTTTGGTTCACGTTGAGCTGGGGTGAGGGTATGCGCCTGCGGGCGCACCAGAGGGCTTTCCGATCGCCCTCTGGACTCCTTCGGGGCCGACCCGTGAATGATAGTCTTTGGTATTGTAAGGTTCTTTTATCAACTCTACTTTACCCAATACCATATAAGGAAGTGGCGATCCCGAAGGGTCCAGGGATTCGGAGCGCCCGGAAAACTGTCCGGGGGACAGTTTTCAGCGGAGAATGGGCGGCAGCCCCGGATCGATCGGAAAGCCCCTGGCGCGCTCCGCAGAGCGCGGAACCCCTCACCGCAAACAGTCTCCGGAAAACCGCAGAGAACGCAAAAACCCGGGCAGGGGCCATCAGACCCTGTCCGGGGTAGGAACTCAGTACGCGCTCTCCCTGATCTCGATGTCGGTATAGCGGCGCAGGCCGGTGCCGGCGGGGATCAGCTTGCCGATGATGACGTTCTCCTTCAGGCCCAGCAGCGGGTCGACCTTGCCGCGGATGGCGGCCTCGGTCAGCACGCGGGTGGTCTCCTGGAAGGACGCCGCGGACAGGAAGCTCTCGGTGGCCAGGGCGGCCTTCGTGATGCCGAGGAGCACGCGGCGCGCGGTGGCCGTGCGCTTGGGCACGGTGGGCTCGCCGTTCTCGTCCGTGTCGGGGAGCATCATGTTGTACTCCACCACCTCGCGGTTCGCGGCCTCAAAGTTGAAGATATCCACCATGGAGCCGGGGAGGAGGCTGGTGTCACCGCTGTCCTCGATGCGGACCTTGCGGAGCATCTGGTGCACGATGATCTCGATGTGCTTGTCGGCCACGGCCACGCCCTGGGAGCGGTAGACGGAGAGGACTTCCTTGAGGAGGTACTCCTGCACCGCCTTCACGCCGAGGATGCGCATCAGGTCGTGGGGGTTCACGGCGCCGTCGACCAGGATGTCGCCGGCCTCCACATGGCTGCCGGGCTCGCGGGTCAGGCGGGCGGAGTAGGCGATCTGGCAGGAGCGGGTGTCCTGCGGATTGGTGTCGGAGACGATCTGCAGCATGCGCTTGCTCTTCGTCTCATTGATCGTCATCGTGCCGCTGATCTCGGCCAGGACAGCCTCATGCTTGGGCTTGCGGGCCTCGAAGAGCTCCTCGACGCGGGGCAGACCCTGGGTGATGTCCTCCACGCCCGCGACGCCGCCGGAGTGGAAGTTGCGCATGGTCAGCTGCGTGCCGGGCTCGCCGATGGCCTGGGCCGCGATGATGCCGACGGCCTCGCCGATGTCGACCTTGCCGCCGTGGGCCATGTTCATGCCGTAGCACTTGGCGCACACGCCGGTCTCGCAGCGGCAGGTGAGCACCGAGCGGACCCGGGCTTCCTTCACGCCGCGGCTGACCACGAGGCGGGCCAGGGAGGCGTCGATGTCGCCGTTGAGGGGCACGAGGACCTCGCCGGTGGCGGGATCAAGGATCTCCTCGGCGGCGGTGCGGCCGCGGAGGCGCTCCTCGAGGGACTCGACGCTCTGCTTGCCGCTCATCAGCTCCTGCACGAGGATGCCGCGGACCTTCTCGCCGCGGGCGGCGAAGCAGTCGTCCTCCCGGACGATGACCTCCTGGCTGACGTCCACCAGACGGCGGGTCAGGTAACCCGAGTCGGCGGTACGCAGCGCCGTGTCGGACAGGGCCTTGCGGCTACCGTGGGAGGACAGGAAGAACTCCAGCACGTTCAGGCCTTCGCGGAAGTTGGCGCGGATGGGCAGCTCCACGGTTTTGCCCGAGGGGGAAGCCATCAAGCCGCGCATGCCGGCCAGCTGGGACACCTGCGCGGCGGAACCGCGGGCGCCGGAGTCGGTCATCATGCGGATCGGGTTGAAGACCTCGAGGTTGGGGAGGATCTTCTCGCGCAGATCGTTGGTCGTCTTGGTCCAGATGTCGATGACGCTGCGGTAGCGCTCGTCCTCGCTCATCAGGCCGCGGCGGAAGAAGTTGTTCACGCGGCGGACCTGCTCGTCGGCGGCGGCCAGCATCTCATCCTTGACGGCGGGCACGCGGATATCGGCCACGGAGACCGTCGTGGAGGAGCGGGTGGCGTACTTGTAGCCGAGGGCCTTGATCTTGTCCAGGACGATGGCGCACTTGTGCTCGCCCTGGCTGTTGAAGCACATGTCGACGATGTTGCCGAGCTTCTTCTTGCCCACCAGGTCGTCGATCTCCAGCTCGAACATGTCGTCCAGGCAGTTGCGCGGCTTGAAGCCCATGTTCTGGGGCAGGGCATCGTTGAAGATGAGCTTGCCGAGGGTGCAGCTGATGATGCGGCTGTCCTTCTCGCCCTCGAACTCGCGCTCGATGCGGACGCGGATCGGGGTCTGCAGGCTGATCTGGTGCATCGCGTAGGCCATCTCCGCCTCCGCCATGTCGCGGAAGACGCGGGGCTGGTAGCGGTAGTAGCGGTAGGCGCAGTTCGGCTTGAGCATGGTGTTGCCCTGCTCGTCGGTGATGTAGGCCTTGTGGATGTCGGCCGGGCTCACGTCGGCGCCGTCCATGACGATCATCAGGTTGCCCTTGTCGTCGCGCAGGGCGCGGCTCTCGTCGCGGCCGAGCATCAGCACCGGGTGGCCGGTCTGCTTCTCGTAGACGATCTCGCCCTTCCCGTCGCGCTGCCAGACCGTGGAGAGGTCCTCCACGCGGCGGCCCTGATTGTCGAGCACGACGGGGACCTGCTTCTCACGGCCGTCCGCGTCGGTGACCGTCTCCATCACGCCGTGGGGATCGTTGTGATCCACGATGGTCAGGTAGTAGCAGCCGATGACCATGTCCTGGGAGGGCTGGATGACCGGCTTGCCGTCCTGCGGCTTGAGGATGTTGTTGTGGCCGAGCATCAGGAAGCGGGCTTCGGCCTGGGCCTCGAGGGAGAGCGGCACGTGCACGGCCATCTGGTCGCCGTCGAAGTCGGCGTTGAAGGCGGTGCAGGCCAGGGGGTGCAGCTTGATCGCCTTGCCCTCCACCAGCACGGGCTCAAAGGC
Source organism: Clostridia bacterium (assembly GCA_017429265.1). Lineage (GTDB taxonomy): Bacteria > Bacillota > Clostridia > Christensenellales > Aristaeellaceae > RUG11272. Next base: position 20,281 of record JAFRPG010000020.1, read on the forward strand.
CTGGATGCCGAGGCGGTGCAGGGTGGGCGCGCGGTTGAGCAGCACGGGATGGTCGCGGATGACCTCCTCGAGGATGTCCCAGATGTCGTTGGTGGCCCGGTCGACGCGCTTGCGGGCGTTCTTGACGTTCGGGGCCTTCTTGAGCGTGATCAGGCGCTCCACGACGAAGGGCTTGAACAGCTCCAGGGCCATCTCCTTGGGCAGGCCGCACTGGTGGAGCTTGAGCTCCGGGCCGACGACGATAACGGAGCGGCCGGAGTAGTCCACGCGCTTGCCCAGCAGGTTCTGGCGGAAGCGGCCCTGCTTGCCGCGGAGCAGATCGCTCAGGGACTTGAGGGCGCGGTTGCCGGGGCCCGTGACGGGGCGGCCGCGGCGGCCGTTGTCGATCAGGGCGTCGACGCTCTCCTGGAGCATGCGCTTCTCGTTGCGGACGATGATGTCCGGCGCGCCGAGCTGCAGGAGCCGCTTGAGGCGGTTGTTGCGGTTGATGACGCGGCGGTAGAGGTCATTCATGTCGGAGGTGGCGAAGCGGCCGCCTTCGAGGGGCACCATGGGGCGCAGGTCCGGCGGGATCACGGGCAGGGCCGTGAGGATCATCCACTCGGGCTTGTTGCCGCTGGCGCGGAAGGACTCCACGACCTCGAGCCGCTTGACGGCGCGGGTGCGCTTCTGGCTCTCGGTCTCGCGGATCTGGCCGGCGCGGGCGTGGTCGATCTTGGCGATCTCGGCCTTGAGCTGTTCGCTCAGGGCGTCCAGGTCGATCTCCCGCAGGAGCTCGAGGACGGCGTCGGCGCCCATCTTGGCCACGAAGGAGCCGCGGCCGCAGCGGCTTTCCACCTCGTGGAAGCGCGCGTCGTCGATCAGCTCCAGGCGCTTGAGGCCCGTCGCGGGGCCCTTCGCCTCATCGGTGTTGCCGGGATCCAGGACGATAAAGTTGACAAAGTACAGGACCTTCTCCAGCACGCGGGGGCTGATGTCGAGCAGGATGCCCATGCGGCTGGGGATGCCCTTGAAGTACCAGATGTGGCTGACCGGGGTCGCCAGATCGATGTGGCCCATGCGCTCACGGCGGACCTTCGCCTTGGTCACCTGCACGCCGCACTTGTCGCAGACCACGTCGCGGTTGCGGTACTTGATGCGCTTGTACTTGCCGCAGGCGCACTCCCAGTCCTTCGTGGGTCCGAAGATGCGCTCGCAGTACAGGCCGTCGCGCTCGGGGCGCAGGGTGCGGTAGTTGATGGTTTCGGGCTTGGTGACCTCGCCGTGGGACCAGGAACGGATCTGCTCCGGGGAAGCCATGCCGATCTGGATGGCGTCCAGGTTGGTCAGTTCAAACAAAAGGGTTCACGCTCCCTTCAAAGACGCGGTTCGATTACAGATCAAGGTCTCCGCCCAGGTCGCCCAGATCGAAGGACATGTCGTCCAGCAGATCGGCGTCGGGGCTGTCCAGCACGAAATCATCCTCGGAGAACTCGGTGTCCTCCATGTCCTCAAAGCCGGCCACGTCGTCGCCGGGCAGGAGATCCTCGGGATAGATCTCCTCAGGCTGCCCCTGCTGCTCGGCGTCGTCGCGCATGGGCAGGACCTCGCCCTGCATGGTGTCCTCGGGATCGAGCTCGGGGATCTCGATGACGTTCTTGTCCGCATCCAGGACCTTGATGTCCAGGCAGAGGGCCTGGAGCTCCTTGACCAGGACCTTGAAGCTCTCGGGCACGCCGGGCTTCGGGATGTTCTGACCCTTCACGATGGCCTCATAGGTCTTCACGCGGCCGACGGTGTCGTCGCTCTTGAAGGTGAGGATCTCCTGCAGGGTGTTCGCCGCGCCGTAGGCTTCCAGCGCCCAGACCTCCATCTCGCCGAAGCGCTGGCCGCCGAACTGGGCCTTGCCGCCCAGAGGCTGCTGCGTGACGAGGGAGTAGGGGCCGGTGGAGCGGGCGTGCATCTTGTCGTCCACCAGGTGGTGGAGCTTGAGGAAGTACATGATGCCGACCGTGACCGGGTGCTCGAAGGCGTCGCCGGTGCGGCCGTCGTAGACCGTGAACTTGCCGGTGCGGTTGATGCCGATCTTCTTGCCCCAGTCGGTCTCGGCGGCCTTGTCGATGCACTCCTCGATCTCGCCGTAGGTCGCGCCGTCAAAGACGGGGGTCGCGATGTGCCAGCCGAGGGCCTTGGCGGCCATGCCGAGGTGGACCTCCAGCACCTGGCCCAGGTTCATGCGGCTCGGCACGCCCATGGGGTTGAGCACGATGTCCAGCGGGGTGCCGTCGGGCAGGAAGGGCATGTCCTCCTCATGCAGGATGCGGGACACGACGCCCTTGTTGCCGTGGCGGCCGGCCATCTTGTCGCCGACCTGGATCTTGCGCTTCTGGGCGATGAAGACCTGGACCATCTTGTTGACGCCCGGGGCCAGCTCGTCCTTGTTCTCGCGGGTGAAGATGCGCACGTCGACCACGATGCCGCCCTCGCCGTGCGGGACGCGCAGGGAGGTGTCGCGGACCTCGCGGCTCTTCTCGCCGAAGATGGCGCGCAGGAGGCGGTCCTCGGCGGTCAGGTCGGTCTCGCCCTTCGGGGTCGTCTTGCCGACGAGGATGTCGCCGGTGCGGACCTCGGCGCCGATGCGCACGATGCCGTTCTCGTCCAGATCCTTGAGCTGCTCCTCGTTGGTGTTCGGGATGTCGCGGGTGATCTCCTCGGGACCCTGCTTGGTCTCGCGGGCCTCGGTCTCGTGGCTCTCGATGTGGATGGAGGTGTAGATGTCCCACTTGACGAGCTTCTCGTTGAGCAGGACGGCGTCCTCGTAGTTGTAGCCTTCCCAGGTCATGAAGCCGATCAGGGCGTTGCGGCCCAGGCCGATCTCGCCGAACTCGGTGGAGGGGCCGTCCGCGAGGAGGTCGCCCTTCTCGATGATCTGGCCCGCGCTGACCACGGGGCGCTGGTTGATGCAGGTGCCCTGGTTGGAGCGCGCGAACTTGGACAGGCGGTACTCATGGCGCTCGCCGAGCTCGTCGCGGATCACGATGCGGCTGCCGTCGACCTTCTCCACCACGCCGCTCTCCTTGCTCAGGAGGCAGACGCCGGAGTCGTGGCCGGCGCGGTACTCCATGCCGGTGCCCACGATCGGCCCCTCGGGCACGAGCAGCGGCACGGCCTGCCGCTGCATGTTGGAGCCCATCAGGGCGCGGGTGGCGTCGTCGTTTTCGAGGAAGGGGACCATGGCCGTGGCCACGGAGACCACCTGGCGCGGGCTGACGTCGATGAAGTCGACCTGGGCCGGCGGCACCTCGATGTACTCGGTCTTGGAACGGACCGAGATCTTGTCGTTGAGGAACTCGTTGTTGGGGCCGAGGGGCTCGTGGGCCGTGCCGATCTGGTACAGGTCCTCCTCGTCGGCGGTCATGTACACAATGTCGTCGGTGACGCGGTGCGTGATCGGGTCGACGCGGCGGTAGGGCGCCTCGATAAAGCCGTACTGGTTGATGCGCGCATAGCTGGCCAGGGAGCCGATCAGGCCGATGTTCGGGCCTTCAGGCGTCTCGATGGGGCAGATGCGGGCGTAGTGGGAGTAGTGCACGTCGCGGACCTCGAAGGAGGCGCGCTCGCGGTTCAGGCCGCCGGGGCCCAGGGCGGAGAGGCGGCGCTTGTGGGTCAGCTCGGCCAGCGGGTTGGGCTGGTCCATGAACTGGCTCAGCTGGGAGGAGCCGAAGAACTCCTTGATCGCCGCGGTCACGGGGCGGATGTTGATCAGGTCGCCGGGGCGCACGTCGCCCGCGTCCTGGATCGCCATGCGCTCGCGCACCACGCGCTCCAGACGGCTCATGCCGATGCGGATCTGGTTCTGCAGCAGCTCGCCGACGCTGCGGAGGCGGCGGTTGCCCAGGTGGTCGATGTCGTCGCAGGAGCCGATGCCCCAGGGCAGGCCCAGCAGGTAGGAGATCGAGGCCACCATGTCGTCGGGCACGATGTGCTTGGGCACGAGCTGGCCGAGGTTGGCCCGGAGGTTCTCCTTCAGGGTCTCTTCGGTGGACTCGGCCATCACGCGCTGCAGGGTGGGCAGGTGGACCCACTCGTTGATGCCGACCTCCGCCGGATCGAAGGGCAGGTAGGCACGGGCGTCGGCGAAGTAGTTGCCGACCACCTTGTGCGCGGTGCCGTCCACGTCGATCATCACGGCATTGACGCCGGCCTGCTGGATCTCGCGGGCCAGGCGGATGGAGATGGTGTCGCCCGCGGCGGCCAGGACCTCGCCCGTGGCGGGGTGCACGATGTCCTCCGCGGCCTTGTGGTTGGCGATGCGGGCGGAGAGGGCCAGCTTCTTGTTGAACTTGTAGCGGCCCACGCGCATCAGGTCATAGCGCTTGGTGTCATAGAAATAGGAATCGAAAAGCTTCGTCGCGCTCTCGAGGGAGGCGGGCTCGCCGGGCTTCTGCTTCTTGTAGATCTCGATGAGGCCTTCCTCGCGGCTGTGGGTGTCGTCGTCCTTCTGCAGGGTGGCCATCAGGCGCTCGTCCGTGCCCAGCAGGTCAACGATCTGGTCGTTGGTGCCGTAGCCGATGGCGCGCAGGAGCATCGTGATGGGCATCTTGCGGTTGCGGTCGATGCGGACCCAGAGCACCTCGCTCGAGTCGGTCTCGTACTCGATCCAGGCGCCGCGGTTGGGAATGATCTGGCTGGAGAACAGGTGGTGGCCCGACTTGTCGATCGTCTCGGAATAATAAGCGCCGGGGGAACGCACCAGCTGGGAGACGATGACGCGCTCGGCGCCGTTGATCAGGAAGGTGCCGTGCTCGGTCATGAGCGGGAACTCGCCCATGAACACCTCGCCTTCCTTGATCTCGCCGGTCTCGTGGTTGGTCAGGCGGACAAAGACCTTCAGCGGCGCGGCGTAGGTCGTGTCGCGCTCGCGGCAGCGGGCGACCGTGTTTTTCGGCTCGTCCAGCGTGTAATCGACAAACTCCAGTTCAAGATTGCCGTTGTAGTCGACGATCGGAGACACGTCCGCGAGGACCTCCCGCAGATCCACGTCCAGGAAGCGCTGGTAAGAGTTCTTCTGGACCTCGATCAGGTTGGGCATGTCGAGGACTTCGTCAATCCGGGAAAAGCTCATGCGTTTGCGAAGCTTTCCCATCTGCACCTCGTGCACCATAGGCAGCCATCACCCCTTCATCCTTATGTCCCGGGGGACCATTGAGAATTTCCCCTTGCATTTTTCGCCCGTTGCGTGTACAATAGCAAGGCGGAATAAACCCGCACCAGTAAAGATACTGATGCAATTTTTTATTGTATCACAAGTTTACCCAGGTGTCAAGCGTCATTTTTGTATTTGCTGCCCGGGGCTTTCCGGGCGGACCGGACTGAAAGGAATCCTTCCCGTGACAAGATCCGGACGTTGTCGTTTCTTCCTATATATAGTGCTGGTCCTGCTGGCCTTCGCCCTGATCCCGGAGGCGCGGGGGGAGGGTGTGGTGATCCGCACGCCCGCCCCGCGGACGCAGCCGCCGGCCACGCCGTCGCCGCCGCCGGTCATCCATGAGACCGACGCCCCGGCGCGCACCCCGCTCCCGGAGCCGACGCCCGCGCCGACGGACACCCCGCTCCCGAAGCGGACGCCCGCGCCCGCCGACACCCAAACGGCCCCGCCGGTCATCCACGAGGTGGACGTCGGGACCCGCACGCCCCGCCCCACCCCGAACATCACGGTCGCCGCCACCCCGACGCCGATCCCGATCCCCCCGCCGCTGATCGTCAACCGCGTGCGCTACCCCGACCGGTGGACCGATTTCGCCCTGGACCGCGGCGCGGGCATCCTCGAGGTGATCTTCCCGCCCCAGCGCGACTGCGACGCGATCCTCCTGCGCGGCGGCGGAAAGACCCTCCTCATCGACTGCGCCTCCCACGAGTTCGACATCACGCTCGTCAACACCCTGAAATACCTCGGCGTGAAGCGGATCGACCAGGTCCTGATCTCCCACCCGCACCACGACCACATCGAGGGCTTCCCCCGCCTGTGCGAGGCCTTCGAGATCGGGGAGCTGTGGGTCTCCTTCCCGGAGGACTACAACGAGCACATGGCCTCGCTCCTGGCCTGGGCGGAGTACTACGGCGTCCCCGTGAAGCAGTACGGCGACGGCGATCTATTCACCGTCGGGAAGGCGACGCTGGAGGCCATCATCCGCTGCCCGGAGGACTACTCCTGCAACGACCGCTCGGCCCAGATGATGCTGCGGTACGGCGAGCGGACGATGCTCTTCACCGCGGACATCGAGACCGCGGGCATGGACTGGCTGACGCAAACCTGTGCCCCCGGCGAGCTGCGGGCGGAGATCCTCAAGTATCCGCACCACGGGAAGGCGAAGCTGACGGACGCTTTCTTCGAGGCGGTGGATCCCCTCTTCGCCGTGGTCACGCAGCGCGAGCGCGGCTGGAGCGGACAGAACTACCTGCGGACCCTGCATCTCCCCTGGGTCAACACCCGCGCGTACGGGATCCGGCTGAGCACCGACGGCGAGCGCTGGCTGGTGGAGCATGTGTATCCGGTGGGAGACCCGAGAGGGGAGTGACCGACGGACGGCGGAACCTCCGGGAAGGGGTTCCGAGCTCTGCTGAGCGCGCCAGGGGCTTTCCGATCGATCCGGGGCTGCCGCCCATTCTCCGCTGAAAACTGTCCCCCGGACAGTTTTCCGGGCGCTCCGAATCCCTGGACCCTTTGGGATCGCATCTTTGAGCGTCGTGATCGGCAAAGCCT
>JAFRPG010000021.1 GCA_017429265.1 Clostridia bacterium
ATTTAACGGGACGGCCCCGAAGGAGTCCAGAGGGCGATCGGAAAGCCCTCTGGTGCGCCCGCAGGCGCATTCTCTCACCAATGGAATTTCCCTAACTAAACGTGAAGAACCGTAATTCGTGAAGGTCAAGGTGTCGTCGCCGGGCTGGATAATCCAGGTGCTCTCGTTGTCGGGGCGCTTGACGATGAAAGCATCGCCGTCCGGCTGGCTGACCGTCTGGAGCTCAAAGGAAATCGGATTGTCCTTGTCGCATTTCAGGACCGTGTTATACATCTCCGTCAGAACGGGAAGGAATTCCGTCAGTGCCACATAGGGCACGTCGCCGCCGTTCATGAAATACAGATTCATTTCGCCGGACACCGGCTCCTGATCCTCCGCAAAGCAATAGAGATATGGATAGGTTTTCTGCTCGATGGCATCGGTGACCGTTCCGTCGGCTTCGGCGAAGACCGCCGGACACGCCAGGATCAGCGCAAGCAATAAACAGATCAATGAAGACAGGTGCTTTTTCGCGTTCATTCCTCCTTGAATTCAGAATTCCGCAAAGTCCCATATTGTACAAAAAAGCCGGTATAACTGTCAGGACTCAGGAACCTGCCCCCCTCTCCGTCCGATCATATCCCGACCTCATATATGCCGCTGACTGCTTCATTTCATTTGATCGATTACAACATAGTCATAGCCATTCCCAACAACCCAATCATATGCATATGACCCGGATATGACTTCATACACTCTCCGAAGGATGTACTCCTTCTTCTTACCGGCCTCCATGCAGCTGTTGTCGTACGGGTATCCGGGCTTGCTCATGCTGCCTCTGATCCCGTAGTCCTCAAGCATCTGCCGGTATTTCCTGCTGCTGTACTGACATCCCCTGTCGCTGTAGAAAATCAGTTCCTTTGGTTTCCCGTTCCTCGCGACCGCATTGCTCAGAGCCTGGCATAGTCTCTTCAGAAAGGCCCTATTTTGTATTTTCCCATGGAAGCGATTCATTCATCTTGATCTTAAGCGTCTCGCCTTCCTTTGACTCAAGATAAAGGATACCCTTTTCAATTCTGTCATTCACAGAGTAAAAACCAGCAGGAACACGGTATATCTGTCCCTTAACGTTTATAACGACTGTCTCTCCTGTACCATAGATGGTTTCGATGGCATAGCCTTTATACATACCGCTTGTATTGATTCCGGAGAAGCATATCGGGGATAAACGTTCTCCGTTTCTTCGATTGATGTAGTAAAATTGATGTCCATCTTCTGTGACCCGAAGAAAATCTGTACCGGAATCGTCAAAGATCAAATCTTGAGATTCGTGAAAAAGATAGCCGCTGAAATATCCCGATGGAACATCCCAGAACGCGTATTTTTCGTCCTGACAGTTAAATATCCAATAGATACCGGTGTTTCTTCCACCGTAATACTTATTGTCTGTGTCATCTACCGCGAATATTTCGATCCCTTCTTGAGGCCACAGCATGACATGGTGCTTATAGTCGACAATCCCTTCGAAGGATGTTCCATTTTCCACGACTCGGATGGTCCTTGTGCCATTTCCTCTTTTTTTCCCAACTTTCACGGAGAGCTTTTCAGCCTTGATGGGAGCGGCATTGGTGGACAATCGCTTCGGAAGTGTAACGATCAATAAACGCCGACATCCTCGGAATGCTTTCCAGTTAATGACTTTCAAACTGTTGGGAAACGAAACACTGGAGACCTGATCACACGTGGTGAATGCGCCATCACCGATAGCAGTAATCCCTTCTCCAATCACAATCGTACGGATCTGCTCATGATACTCTCCCCATGGCGCAGCGCTGTCGCTGTAATTCGGTATCTTACCGCGCCCGTTGATATTCAATTGTCCGTCATCGGAAAGCGACCAAGTCAGATTTCCTACCTTCCCTTCGACAGCCAAAGAGCTCGAAGGCGAGAAGCAAAGTCCTATCAAGACAAGCAGGGCAAGCAGTCGTCTCATTGCTACAGATCTCCTTCCGATATTACTGCGAAAACTAAACAGGACTCTTTCACTTGATCATTGCCTGTCTACGCCTAGATAGAATTTCCCATTTGGATCAAAGAAGAAAGCTGTATCTTTATCAATACTTTGCTCGCGAATATTGTTCCACTTGTTATAGTTTTCCTCTGTTAATGGCATAATACGGTATTTGTGTCGATCCCCATCTCTTCTGCTACGCCGGTCGCAGATTTCCCACTCTCCAGGATATACATTGCTGTCTGTTCCCACATCTCCTGCGAATATTTGCTGTTGTTGCTTGGCATAGAATCACCCTCTCAATTCTATGCATACAGTATATCATACCCACTAACACTTTTCCATACCAGTCCACAGGTTCCGCAGGCATCTCCGGGCGTGAACACAATGTCTCCGCCGCACATTTTGCATTTCAGGACTGCCATCAGTTGATCCCTCCGCTGCAATGTCTTGTGCCGGTCTTCCGGCCAACTGCCGTGCGCCGATTCCGGAGCGCCGGATATCTCCGCATACGGTCTGCCCTGGTCATGCCGGCCGGCAGCTTTTCACCTGTTATTCATGGTTTTTGTATGTGCGCAGACGTTGTCAATCCAATGTTGATTATAGCAAAAGGACGCATTGCGATCAACACTTCAGACGGAGAAAAAGGTTACGGAATGATGAATCTGTACTGACCCTGTGAAGGGTATCATGCTGTTTCCGGTTTATGCCTGCTGTTCAGCACAAAACGGCATTGACCTCGCGGCGATACATATAGGGCACTCCGACATCAGGGTCACCATGAACACCTATGTCAACCTTCATGACGACGGCTTTGATGAAATGTATGCAGCCCTCAGCAACTGAGGTTCCTTTGTTAGTGCCGGCCCGATGACACGAAAAAGCCCTTGCGAACGCTTTGTCCACAAGGGCTTTCAGGACGAGGTGCCACCCGGATTCGGACCGGGGAATAAAGGTTTTGCAGACCTTTGCCTTACCACTTGGCTATGGCACCGTGTGGAGCGGTAGACGAGGCTCGGACTCGCGACCTCCACCTTGGCAAGGTGGCGCTCTACCAACTGAGCTACTACCGCATGTGGTGCGGACGAAGAGACTCGAACTCTTACGTCTGAGACACCGGAACCTAAATCCGGCGCGTCTGCCAATTCCGCCACGCCCGCATACCAGAGGCAGATGGGAATGACCCATTGGAGATTCGAACTCCAGACACCTTGATTAAAAGTCAAGTGCTCTGCCAACTGAGCTAATGGGTCTCATGCTGGGGTGGCAGGGATCGAACCTGCGTATCAGGGAGTCAAAGTCCCTTGCCTTACCGCTTGGCTACACCCCAACGCAGGTTCGTCATCTGCCTCTGGCAGCGACCGGTAGAAAAAATGGGGTGAGTAGTGGGACTCGAACCCACGCCATTCAGAGCCACAATCTGACGCTCTACCACTGAACTATACCCACCATATGCGCGCCTGGAGGGGCTCGAACCCCCGGCCCACGGCTTAGAAGGCCGTTGCTCTGTCCAACTGAGCTACAGGCGCACGACACTTCCGCCCATCAGCAAACCTGCTGACAGAAACAGATTTTATCATGGAAGGGCCGACTTGTCAACCCTCATTTCGACAGATTCCGCGGGCGCGAATTCCGATTTTGACAGTTTTTCGGTTGATTCGGCGAAACATCGTCCATCTGTCCCTTGGTTTTCCCGCGGAGAAACGGTATAACGGGCTGGCAGCGGCTGCAGCCGGTCTGCCCAATACCATCCCGGAGAGAAATATCGATGATGCGCCACGCACACACCCTGGATATGACGGAGGGGAAGCCGCTCACCCTGCTGACGGTCTTCGCGATCCCTCTGCTGATCGGCAACCTGTTCCAGCAGGCTTATAACCTGGCGGATTCCATGATCGTGGGGAAGCTGCTCGGGGCGGACGCCCTGGCTGCGGTCGGAGCGACCGGTTCGATCTCCTTCCTCTTCTTTTCCGTCTGCAACGGCATCAGCAGCGGCTGCGGCATCGTGACGTCCCAGTACTTCGGGGCGGGGAACCACGAGTATGTCAAGCGCGCGATCGTCAACTCCGCCTACATCATGCTCGGGGCCTCCGTGCTTACGTCGGTGTTCGCCTTCGCGATGGTGCCCACCGTCCTCGGCTGGATGGGCACGCCGGAGAAGATCCTGCCGCAGGCCGTCACCTACATGCGGATGACCTCGGCCTCCGTGCCGCTGATCGCGGTGTACAACTACGCCTCCTCCATGCAGCGCGCCCTGGGCGATTCCCGGACGCCGCTGTATTTCCTCGTGGCCTCCTGCATCCTGAACGTCGGGCTGGACCTGCTGTTCGTCGGCGCGTTCGAGTGGGACGTGTTCGGCGCGGCGCTGGCCACGATGCTCTCGCAGCTGCTGGCGGGCACGGGCTCGCTCCTTTACGCCTTCAAGACCAACCCATATTTCCGGGTCGGGAGGGAACACCGGACCCTCGACCGGACGATCATCCGCAATTCCGTGCGGATGGGCCTGCCGCTGGCCCTGCAGTGGAGCCTGATCGCGATCTCGACCACGGCCCTGCAGACCTTCACCAACACCTTCGGCCCGGGTGCCGTGGCGGCGTTCACAGCGACCAGCCGTCTGGAGCAGCTGGTGCAGCAGCCCTTCGGCTCGATGAGCATGGCCCTGTCCACCTACACCGGGCAGAACATGGGCGCGGGGCGGAGGGACAGGATCCGGGAGGGCTTCCGGGACAGCCTGATGGCCACGGCCGTCCTGGCCCTGGTGATGCTGGGCGTCATGCAGCTGTGGGGCAACAGCCTGATCGGCCTGTTCGTCAACGAGAAGGACGTCATCGACCTGGGCGGGAATGCCCTGCGGATCACCAGCTGGTTCTACATCTTCCTCGGCACGATCTACGCCTGCCGCGGCGTGCTGAACGGCGTGGGCGACGCCCCGTTCGCCTTCATCAACGGGATCGTGGAGATCGCCGGACGCATCGGGCTGCCGCTGCTGCTCTCGCAGGCGACAGGACTGGGCGTGTGGGCGATCTGGTACACGGCCGGGATCACCTGGGCCCTGGCCGGCCTGTCCTGCCTCCTCCGCTACGTCTCCTGGCGGAAGAAGCCGGACCGGAAGCGGCTTGCCGGCACGGCGGCGTGAAGGCGCGTTTCCGTCTTGCCCGGCCCGCGCTTTTGTGATAGAATGACCGTGAAATAAAACGTCACGGGAGGTTCCCGCATGGAACAGCTTGCGATCCGGACGCTGCCTTTCCTCACCATGATGGAAAACGCGCGCATCCCCGCCATCACAACGGCGTTCAATCTTCTGACCTATCTCGGCGACGAGAAGCTCTTCGTCGTGATCGCCCTGATCGTCTTCTGGTGCTTCTCCAAGCGCGGCGGCCTGTATATGCTGACCGTCGGCTTCGGCGCCAGCGCGGTCGGGCAGACGCTCAAGATGCTCCTGCACGTCCGCCGGCCCTGGGAGCTCGGCTTTGAGGGCGCGGACGCCACCGCGAAGAACGGCTTTTCCGGCGACGGCCTGCTCGGCAAGATCATGAGCAAGCTCGGCGAGGGCGCCGACGGCTGGTCGTTCCCCAGCGGCCACACCCTGATCGGCGTGGGCACCTACGGCAGCATGGCGGCCTGGTTCAGGAGCAAGTGGGTCCGGACCGTCGGCTTCATCCTCGCTTTCCTGATCCCCGTCACCCGCCTGTACCTCGGCGTGCACACCCCGCTCGACATCATCGCCGGCGTGGCGATCGCCCTGGCCCTGGTCTTCCTGCTCCGGCCCGTCTTCCGGTCGGACGGCGAGAAGAAGATCCGCATCGTGCTCATCGGGAGCATCGCGCTCACCTGCGTCCTGCTCGGCGTGACCTACCTGTCGCGCCCGGCCGGTCTCGAGGGGGAGGGCATCGCGAACTACGCCAGCGGCATCAAGAACCTCTGGCAGCTCATCGGCGCGACGGCTGCCGTGTGGCTCGCCTTTGAGGTCGACGAGAGATGGACGCACTTTGACACCCGCGCCGCCTGGTGGGCCCAGCTGCTCAAGATCGCGGGCGGCTGCGTCATCGTGCTCGGCCTGCAGATGGGTATCCAGAAGGTCTTCGGCTACGACAGCAAGGCCATGACCCTCGACAACATGACCCGCATGGGCATCATCGCCTGCGCGGCCAACTTCGCGGCCCTCGCGGGCGGCATGGCGGCCTGGCCCATGTCCTTCTCCTGGTTCGCCTCGCTGGGACACAAAAACTGAACACCGAACCGCACGATACGACACGAAAGGGAGGTCCATCCGTATGAAGCTCACACCCGCCGACATCGCATCCATGCTCGACCACTCCACCCTCCAGCCCTACCTGACCGAGGACGACATCCGCCGCGGCGCGGAGATCGCCCTGAAGTATCACACCGCCTCCATGTGCGCCCGTCCCTGCGACGTGCCGGTCATGGCCGAAATGCTCAGGGGCAGCGGCGTCAAGGTCTGCACCGTCATCGGCTTCCCGCACGGGGCGCATGAGACCGCCGTCAAGGTGAACGAGGCCGACGTCGCGCTCGAAGAGGGCTGCGAGGAGCTCGACATGGTCATCAACATTGGTCGGATGATCCGCGGCGATGAGAACTATGTCCGCGAGGAGATCCGCCAGATCTGCGATCACGCCCACGCGAAGGGTGCCATCGTCAAGGTCATCATCGAGACCTGCTACCTGAACGACGAGCAGAAAAAGCGCGCCTGCGAGCTCTCCGAGGAGGCCGGCGCCGACTTCGTGAAGACCTCCACCGGCTACGGCACGAAGGGCTGCACGATCGAGGATCTGAAGCTCATGCGCGCCGCGGTCAGCGCGAACGTGCGCGTCAAGGGCTCCGGCGGCATCCGCGACCTGGACACCGTGCTGGCGGCCCGGGCGGCCGGCGCGTCCCGCTGCGGCGTGTCCGCCACCGAGAAGATCATGGCCGAGGCCGAGGCGCGCTACGCCGAGGGCACCCTCGAGGCCTGAGCGATCCTCCGCACATGAAAAGGAGCGGGAGGCGAGGACGGATCTTCCTCAGCCTTCCGCTCCTTTTGCGCGCTCATTCGGAAACAATGACATCAATCTCCTTCTCCGCCGGGGGCTCGAAGATCGACCGGAACTTGGCGGCGAGGCCGTCGTCCACATAGTAGGCATCCGTGCGCCCGGCGAGGACGTCCGCGTTGCGCGCCGCGAGCCGGGCATGCCAGGTGCCGTCGCTGACGGAGATATAGTGCAGTTCGACCGGGACGCCGCGGGCCGCGTAAAAGGCCCTGGCCTTTCCGCGCTCCTCCCGGGTCCAGAAGCCCCAGTCCAGGATGACGTCAATGCCGCTTTCGAGGATCTCCAAGGATTTGTCGAACAGATAGGCCTCGGTCCTTGCCACGTATTCGTCGAGCATGTCCCCGGCGTCCTGACCGAAGAGGGCAAGGGTGATCTCGTCCACGGAGAGCACCACGGCGCGGCGCTCCCGGCGTAATGCCCGTGCGTGGGTGCTCTTGCCGCTGCAGATCTTTCCGCACATCAGATAAACGGTCGCAGGCATCGGAACCTCCGGGCATCAGGCCTTTTCGATCTCGTGGAGGATCGCGATGATCCGGGCGGTGGCGTCGGCGGGCGGGGCGGCCTTCACCGCGGCCTTCAGCTGGTCGCGGGCGGACCAGGTCTCCCGGAGGGCGGCCGCGAGGCTGTCCGCGGTCATGTTTTCCTGGAGCAGGACCCTGCACAGGCCGCGCTTCTCAAAGCTCTGGGCGTTCAGGATCTGGTCGCCGCGGCTGGCGCCCTTGGGGTAGGGGACCAGGAGCATGGGCTTGTCGAGGGCCTGGAACTCCATCAGGGCGTTGGAACCCGCGCGGGAGAGGACCAGGTCGGCGGCGGCCAGGGCGTCGGGGAGATCGGCGTCGAGGAACTCGAGCTGCCGGTAGCCCGGCGTGCCGCCGAGCGATGCGTCGAGGTTGCCGCGGCCGCACAGGTGGGCCACGTCGAAGTCCGGCAGCAGCTGCGGCAGGGCTTCCCGCAGGGCCTTGTTGACGCTCTGCGCGCCGGAGGAGCCGCCCATCATCATGAGCACCGGCTTCCGTCCGTCAAAGCCGAGCAGGGAGAGGCCCTTCTCCCGCACGCCGGAGAACAGCTCGGGCCGCAGGGGAGTGCCGACGCACTCCGCCTTTTTGCCCAGGGCCTGCGCGCACTCGGGGAAGGTGGTGACCATCCGCGTGGCGAAGGGCTTGCACAGCTTGTTCGCCAGGCCGGGGGTCAGGTCGCTCTCGTGGCAGAGCACGGGCACGCGGTGGAGCCAGGCACCCATGACCACCGGAACGGCCACGAAGCCGCCCTTGGAGAACATGACGTTCGGCCTGATCTTCCCGATCGCGTGCGCGGCCTGGAAGGCTCCGGCGATGACGCGGAAGGGGTCGGTGAAGTTCTGCCAGGAGAAGTAGCGGCGCAGCTTGCCGGATTTTACGGCGTGGTAGGTGATGCCGGGGATGGAGCGGATCTTGTCGGCCTCCATGCCGTCCCGGGTGCCGATATAGTGGATCTCATAGCCCTCCCACTGCAGGATCGGGATCAGGGCGAGGTGCGGCGTGACGTGCCCGAGGGTGCCGCCGCCGGTGAGTACGATCTTCTTGGCTGCCATCGGAATGCCTCCGTGTTCGTGTGATCGGTTGGATTATACAACGCCGGGACCGGATTGGCAAGCGTGCCCCGCGGGCATTGAAAAAGCCTTCGCGCGGAGCGAAGGCCTGAGGGCGGGATCAGTATCTCCTGGCGCGGGCGAAGACGTAGGTCAGGTTCTCCACGTTCCAGTAGATCTTGCCGTCGATGTAGGTGAGGCTGGTGTTGCCCTCCTCGTCCTCGAGGAAGAGATACCCGGTCTGGATGTACCAGGTGACGTCGACCTCCTCCGTGTCGCCCTCCTCGTTGATCTGGGTCAGGTGACCGGTGTTGTCGCTGTTGATGATCATGGTGATGCGGAACGGATCCAGCACGCGGGCCGGGACGGAGTAGCCGTCATAGATGACGCTGTCGAGCTCCCAGGTGCCGATGTAGTCGCTCGCGGAGGCGGCGAAGGCGCTCAGCGGGGCGGCCAGCAGGCAGAGCAGGAGCAGTACGGACAGGACGGTTCCCGAAAGACGGCGCATGAACATAAGATCGACCTCCTTGCATGATGCCGGTATGTCCGGTGTTTTCCTCTGCTGACATTATATGGGAAGTCATGGCTCCTGTCAACAGGGTTTTGATTGACGTTCCCGCGCCGATGGCATATAATAGAGGACAGGAAGCGAAACGGGAGGAGGAACACACATGCTGGAACGACACATCTTCCTGATCGGGATGCCCGGCAGCGGAAAGAGCAGCCTGGGCCGGAAGGTGGCCGCCAACCTGCACCTGCGCTATACCGACACGGACCGGCGTCTCGCCGCGATCGCGGGCTGCACCACCACCAGCGAGACCTATGAGCGCTGGGGCGAGGAGGGCTTCAACAACGCCGAGACCAACCTGCTCATCGAGATGTCCCGGGAGGAGCCGGGCCTGGTCTCCACCGGCGGCGGCACCGTGATGAATCCGCAGAACCGCGAGATCATGCGCTCCTTCGGGATCATCATCCTGGTGGACCGGCCGCTGAACCAGATCCTCGGGGACATCAAGCTGGACGACCGCCGGCCCATGCTGATGGACAAGGGCCTGGACGAGGTGGAGCGCCTCTACCACGAGCGCATCGACACCTACCGCGAGTCCGCCGACATCATCCTGGACAACAGCCACGGCTACTACGCGGGCGTCAGCGCACTGGAAAAGCTGCTGCGGCAGCGGTTCCGTCTGAACTGAGACAGGGGAGAGCGACCGATATGAAAATCAGCAAGGCAGACGCCCTGATCTGGTACCGATTCTTCGCGGAGCTGGACGAGGAGCAGGAACTCTCGGTCCGCCAGCAGGAGCTGGCCCTGGCTGTGCTCCGGCAGCTGGAACTGGCCTGCGAGGCCCGGCGGCAGGCGCTGATGGCCGACATCCCGCACCTGAAGAGCATGCGCGGGCGCACCCTGTATGTGGGGGATGAGAAGAAGTTCCCGAAGGGCTGCGTTTCCTGCCTCTTCGGCAGCGGGCTCAACGCGGTGCGCCGGACGAACCATTGCAACCTGAACTGTCCCTTCTGCTACGATCACGGGCATCTGGACGATCAGCCGCCGGTGGGCGAGGGGCTGTGGGAGATCGGCGGGACGCGCCTGGCGGAGGAGGACCTGCCCCTCCTCTTCGACATCCAGCAGAAACCCAGCGGCGTGGCCTACGTCTACCTCGAGCCCTTCACGGAGATCGAACGCTACCACGGCATCATCCGCTTCTTCCATGAGAAGGGGGTCTACCAGCACCTGTATACCAACGGCACCCTCGCCACGCCGGAGAACCTCCGCGCCCTGGCGGAGGCCGGACTGGACGAGATCCGCTTCAATCTCGGGGCTTCGGGCTGCTCGGACCGGGTGATCGGGATGATCGCCGAGGCGAAGAAGCACTTCCCGGCCGTGGGCATCGAGACGCCGATGACGAAGGAACTGTACGGCACCTTCCTTAAAAAGAAGGAAAGGATCCTGGCCGCCGGCGCGGACTTCATCAACTTCGCCGAGCTCCACCTGAACGAGAACAACATCGCCAACTACTGGGGCGAGCCGATGTACGTCCACCGCATGGGCTACCTCTCGCCCGTGTGGAGCCGGGAGCTGACCCTGCGCATGATGGCGATCGCCGACCGCGAGGGCTGGCCGGCCCTCGTGCACGACTGCTCCAACCACACCAAGCTCGCGCGCGGCCTGCACGAGAAGGCGGTGCACGGCGGATGGTTCGGCGCGTCGGGCTACGGGGCGGAGTTCGGGCGCATCCCCTTCGCGGCGCTGATCCCCGCGCTGGAGGACCCGGAGATCCGCTTCACCAAGGAGGAGGAACTCCCCGAGGGATGGCGGATCGGGGAACTCTGGTGAGGCCCAGAGCGGAGGATCCGTCTTCCGGGAACCGCCTGTGTGCCGCGGCGCGGAGGCCCCAAAAAGAAGGTTTGACAGAACGTTCGATCTGAGATACACTATCTTGTGACAGACCGTACCCTCAAGAGATTTTCGCAGAGGATTTAAGATAGGAGGAAACAGCGATGACCATTACCAAGACCCAGAACGGCAGCGCGCTCGAGATCGCCCTGGCGGGCCGCCTGGACACCATGACTTCCCCGGAACTCGAGGCGGAGCTGTCGAAGGCCCTGCCCGGCGCGGAGAGCCTCGTGTTCGATTTCAGCAAGCTGGACTATATCTCCTCCGCCGGCCTGCGCGTGCTCCTGTCCGCCCACAAGGCGATGAGCGCGAAGGACGGCATGAAGGTGACCCATGTCAACGAGATCGTGCAGGAAGTCTTCGAGGTGACCGGCTTCGCCGATATCCTGGATATCGAGTGAAACCCTTCCGCCCGGACATAAACCCAGCAAAGGAGAAAGAAATCCATGACCATTACCAAAACGCAGAACGGCGGCGCCCTTGAGATCGCTCTGGCGGGCCGCCTGGACACCATGACCTCCCCGGAACTCGAGGCGGAGCTGTCGAAGGCCCTGCCCGGCGCGGAGAGCCTCGTGTTCGACTTCAGCAAGCTGGATTACATCTCCTCCGCCGGCCTGCGCGTGCTCCTGTCCGCCCACAAGGCGATGAGCGCGAAGGACGGCATGAAGGTGACCCACGTCAACGAGATCGTGCAGGAGGTCTTTGAGGTGACCGGCTTCGCCGACATCCTGGATATTGAATGAGGAGAACGCAAACTTATGAAAACCGATGTGATCGTGGTGTCCAGCAAGGGACACCGGATGGAGAAGGCCCTTGCTGAGGTCGACAAGATCGCCGCGTACAAGGGCCTTTCCCCGAAGAACGTCCTGCACCTGCGCCTCCTCACCGAGGAGATGATGGGCATGATGCGCTCCATCACCGGTGAGACCGAAGGCCGGTTCTGGATCGAGGACGACGCCGGCACCTACGAGCTCCACCTGCAGGTGGAGACGCGGATGAACAGCGACAAGCGCGAGCAGCTCCTCTCCGCGGCCACCAGCGGCAAGAACGAGGCCGCGAAGGGCCTGATGGGCCGCCTGCGGGACTTCTTCGACCGCAGCGCGGACGAGGATGTGGCCGGGATGTGCAGCCCCCTGCTGCTCACCGGCGCGGATGAGTACTCCGGCTCCTCCCTCGACTGGGAGTGGTCCATGATCCGCTATGAGGAAGCCCTCAGCGAGAGCATCAAAAACGAGGACGAGGAAGCCCGCGAGGCCTGGGACGAGCTCGAGAAGTCCGTGGTCTCCCATGTGGCGGACGATATCCGGGTCTACATCCGCGGCGTGCGGGTGGAGATGACCATCATCAAGAAGCTGGCGTGACGGACGGTGCGGCCGGCGGCCGATCCTGTCTGAGGCTCCCGCTTCCGCCCGGCCCGCGCCCGGCGCGCGGCCGGCAGAGAGTGAGGTGACAGCCATGAAGAGGATCAGGCACGGCCTGCTGCCGCAGGTGGTGCTGCTCTTTACCGTGGCGATCCTGGTCACCGGCGTCATCACATTCTTTATCCAGCGGGAGATCTCGGCGATCTCGGTGCGGAGGCAGACGGAGGCGCACGGCGAGCAGGTGGCCGAGGAGACCCGGCAGGCCGTGTGGGAATTCCCGGCTTCGGACTGGCTGCTGCAATACTGGTACACGCACAGCGCGGAGATGGACGTCCCGTACGATGAGACCTTCCGCGCCGGCACCGTGACCTGGGAGAAGGCGCGGCTCCTCGAGCGGCGATACCCGGATCTGCAGCTGCGCTACGCGGACGAGGAAACGCTCTCCGCCTTTCCGCCGGAGGATCAGAAGCTGTATGCCGAGGTGGCCTACTCCTGGCTCATCACCCGGATCAACCAGATCCAGGCGGCCTACGGCGTCACCTACCTCTTCTGCGTGGTGACCGAGCCGCCCTACATGAACCAGTTCTTCCTCTTCAGCGCCAACGCGGCGGGCCGCGAGCGGGGAGAGGAATACCTGCAGGTCTACCGTCTCGGCAAGACCGTGAGCCTCGAGAACAACATCAGCCAGCACAACGCCATGGTCGGCGTGATGCAGAACGATTCCCACCTCGAGGGCCAGGGCAGCTATGTGGACTACTACTCCGTCCTCAGCCGGCTGGACGATCACGTGATCATGATCGGCATGACCTACGACGTGTCCGAACTGAACGAGACGGCGTGGCGGTTCGGCAAGCACCAGATCTTCGCCGTGATGCTCTTCCTGGTCCTGCTCGCTGTGATCTGCATCGTGATGGTGGACATCTTCGTCCTGCATCCGCTGCGCAAGGTCCAGGGGAACATCCGCCTCTACGCCCACACCAAGGACAGCCGGACCGTGGCGAAGAACCTCTCCGCGATCCGCCTGCACAACGAGATCGGCCAGCTCTCCGCCGACGTCAGCGCGATGGTGGAGGAGATCGATGACCACGTGAACCGGATCCGGACGATCACCGCGGAGAAGGAGCGCGCGAGCGCCGAGATCGCCCTCGCGGCCCGCATCCAGGCGGACATGCTCCCGCAGAACAAGCCGGAGATCCGCGAGCGCAGGGACATCGACATCGACGCCCTGATGGATCCCGCCCGCGAGGTCGGCGGCGACTTCTATGACTATTTCCTGCTCGACGAGGACCATCTGGTCCTGGTCATGGCGGATGTCAGCGGAAAGGGCATCCCGGCCGCCCTGTTCATGATGGCGGCGATGATCCTGGTCCGCAACCACATCCGGGCCGGCACCGGTCCCGGGAAAGCCCTCGAGATCATCAACAACCAGATCTGCGGGAACAACCGCGAGCAGATGTTCGTCACCGTGTGGCTCGGCATCCTGGACCTGAACACCGGGATCCTGACCGCGGCGAACGCCGGGCATGAGTATCCGGTGTTCTGCCAGCCGGGCGAACGGTTCGAACTGATGAAGGACAAGCACGGCTTTGTCGTCGGCGGCCTGAAGAACGTCCGCTACCGGGAATACACCGTGGAGATCAGCCCAGGCGCCTCGATCTTCCTTTATACGGACGGCGTGCCGGAGGCCACCGATGCCGGGGAGCGCCTCTTCGGCACTGAGCGCATGCTCGAGGCCCTCAACGCAGCCCCCGACGCCTCGCCGGAGGAGCTGCTGGCACGCGTGCGCTCAGCCGTGGACAGCTTTGTGGGGGACGCGCCGCAGTTTGACGATCTGACCATGCTCTGCCTGAGATACAATGGGAAGGGAGATGCGCCATGAAGGAGCTCACGCTGGAAGCCCGGCTCGATAACATCCCGAGGGCGACCGCCTGGATCGATGAAGCGCTTGAAGCTCTCGACTGCCCGATGAAGGCGCAGATGCAGATCGACGTGGCGCTGGACGAGATCTTCAGCAACATCGCCCGGTATGCCTATGCCCCGGGGACGGGGGACGCGACCATGCGCTTCGACTTCGACGAGGGGAGCGGCCTGGCCGAGGTCACCTTTATCGACGCGGGCACGCCCTACAATCCCCTGGAGAATGACGATCCCGATGTTTCCCTGCCCGCGGAGGAGCGCCGCATCGGCGGCCTGGGCATCTTCCTGGTGAAGAAGACCATGGATGAGCTCCGCTACCGCCACGAGAACGGGAAGAACATCCTCTCCCTGTTCAAAAAGATCCGCTGACGCAAAAAGAATTCCCCGATGTACTGCCACCTTGCCGGAATCTCCGTATAAACCAGTGTAAATCACATGAAAGGAGTGACGAATGTGGGCAACAAGCTTTCCGCGCTGTTCGACTTCCAGAAGTTCGACGGCAATGCCAGCCTGCAGCGTGTGATCGATTCCGTCCATAGCCGCCATGCTGTGCAGGAACTCAGCCTGGACGAGATGAGTTCCGTGAACGCCGCGGGCACGGCCGTCATGGTATCCGATAAAAAAGATACTGAAAAGGGCAAAAAATGAGTCCTTCCGATATGGAAAGGATTTATACGGAATATCACGGCAAGGTGATGAGTTATCTCCGGGCAAGGATCCGCGGCGAAGCGGACGCGGAGGATCTGTGTTCGGACATATTTGAAAAGATCTACCTCAAGTACGACGACTACGATCCCACCAAGGCGGCCCTGGGCACCTGGATCTTCACGATCACCAGGAACACCCTGATCGACCGCTTCCGCGGGACCAGACCCACCGAGGAACTCGACGAGAACCTCTCCGACGACTCCGAGATCGACAGCGACCTGATCCGCACCGAGACGCTGACCGAGCTGGCCGGAGCCCTGCGGAAGCTTCCGCAGCAGCTGATGGACATCGTCGTCCTGCGCTACTACGACGGCAAGCCGCTGACCGAGATCGCCCAGATCATGGGACTGAGCTACGGCGCGGTCAAGCTGCGGCACCAGAACGCGCTGATGCTCCTGCGCCAGACCATGGGTGAGTGACGCGGAGGAGGATCGGGTCCCGCGATGAATGCCAACAGTCTCGAAACCGTTGCGATCATCACCGGCCTTGTGCTGGTGATGGTCTTTGTGCTTCCCCTGCTGGACCGCCGGGCATGCAGACGCCTCGGGCTCAGCCTCACCGGCGGGGTCAGCGACAACCCCCGGGCCGAAACCCTGCTGCGCGCGCGGCAGGGGATTCTGCTGGGGGCTTTTTGCGTGTATCTGGCGGTCCTGGCCTATCTGGTGTTCTTCTCCCGCGGCGCGACGAGGGAGCACCAGGTGCACGTGGCGCTCTACGAGGACTTCCGCAAGGCCGTCGCCAGCGCCCTGACCGACGTGCCTTTTGTGGGGGAGGACATCACCCAGGTCTACATGAACATCATGCTCTTCGTGCCGATGGGCTACCTGCTGCCCTACCTGTTCGGGTGGTTCCGGGCGCGGATGCATTACCGGCCCGTGCTGGCCTGCTTCCTCATCGCCCTGGCGATCGAAAACCTGCAGCTGGTCTTCCGGCGCGGGTTCTACGACCTGGACGACCTCGTGTCCAACACGCTCGGCGGCTTTCTGGGGCAGATGCTCTTCATCTCCGTGGCCTATGTGGTGACGCACCCGAACTGGCGCGAGGAACTGAAGACCTACCGCCGCTGGAAACGCCACGCCCGGACCCGGACCCTCTACCCCTTCGCGAGGCGGATGCGCCTGTCGCGCACGGTCCTGCGGGCCTCCGGGGAGGAGGCGATCTGGGACTTCTATGTGATGAAACTCGGCTTCCGGCTGACGAAGCAGCTGGTTCCCCTCGACACGCCCGGCACCGATATGTTCCTGACCCTCGGTCGGATGCAGCTCCTGGTCCGATGCGACAACCGGGAGGAGGTGCTGCCGCCCCAGGAGCTGACCCTCGCGGTGCAGCGCCTGAACCCGGTGCTCAGGCGTCTGCGGGCCAGCGGCATCGAGCCGGGGGAGATCGCCCAGGATCCGTGCACGGGCCTGCGGTGTGTTGCCTTCAGGGGCCCCGACGACGTCCTGATCACCGTGATCGAGACACCCTGACCGGCATGCGTGACAGATACCGTGACTGAACAGAAAGGGATACTATGCAGCAGGACGAACGCTCCAGAATGCTCGGCACGATGCCGATGAACCGCCTGATCCCCAAGGTCTCCGTTCCGATCATGGTCTCCATGGTCGTCCAGGCCGCCTACAACGTGGTGGACTCGATCTTCATCTCCCGCGTCAACCCGCTTGGCCTGACGGCGGTCTCCCTCGCCTATCCCTTCCAGATGCTGATGATCGCCCTGAGCGTCGGCATGGGGACCGGCATCATGAGCCTGCTGTCGCGCAAGCTCGGCGAACACAGGCCCGACGAGGCGCGAAGGGCCGCCTGGAACGGCTTCCTGATCGAGGCGGCCGGGTGGCTGCTTTTCGCCGCGGTCGGCCTTTTCCTCGCCCCGACCCTCCTCGGCCTGGTCGTGAACGCCGATACCCTGCAGAACGCCGGCGCGATCCGGGACATGGGCGTGACCTACCTCTCCATCGTCACGACCTGGTCGTTCGGCCTGTTCATGGCGGTGCTGATGGAGCGCCTGCTTCAGTCCACGGGCAACACCGTGCTCTCCATGGTGACCCAGCTCTCCGGCGCGCTGACGAACATCATCCTCGACCCGATCCTGATCTTCGGCGCGAACATGGGCGTGACGGGCGCCGCGGTGGCCACGGTGATCGGCCAGTGGGTCTCCGCCGCGGTGGGCTTCATCCTCAACCAGACAAAAAACCGGGAGCTGCGGCTGAACCTGAAGGACTTCCGGGTGGATCCGGCGATCCTGCGCGGGATCCTCGCAGTGGGCGCACCCTCGACGGTGATGCAGGCGATCGGATCGGCGATGAACGTCGGCATGAACGCGATCCTCTCGGGCTTTGCCGCCGTGGGCAACGCGGCGGTCAATGTGCTGAACGTCTACTTCAAGCTCCAGTCCTTCATCTTCATGCCATGCTTCGGCCTCGGCGCGGGAATGATCGCCATCGTGGGCTACAACTACGGCGCGCGGTTGCGGCAGCGCGTCTATGAGGCGGTCCGCACGGCCCTGCGCTACGCGATGATCATCATGGCGGTGGGCATGCTGATCTTCCAGGTCTTCCCGGAATTCCTGATGAGCGTGTTCGACGGCAGTGACGCGATCCCTGAGGCCGCCGCCGAAGCGGGGATCCCCGACGACGAAACCCTGCTGGCGATGGACGAGGGCGAGGTCCCGAAGGAATGGCTGGAGGCCCGCGAGGCCGCGCAGAAGCGTCTCGTGGCCGCGCAGATGCGCGAGCTCGGACCGGCCGCCCTCCGGACGATCAGCCTCTGCTTCATCCTGGCCGCGGTGGGCATCACGCTGAGCAACGTCTTCCAGGCCGTGGGCCGGGGCATGTACAGCATGGTGCTGAGCATCTGCCGCCAGCTGGCCGTCCTCCTGCCCTCCGCCCTCCTGCTGAAGGCGGTCTTCGGCACCGTGGGCGCCGTCTGGTGGTCCTTCCTGATTGCCGAGGGCGTCTCCTGCGTGATCTGCCTGGCGATGTACAGGCACCTCAAGGTCCATGTTCTGGAGAACCTGTGATCCCTTTCGGCCGCGTATTCCCGATGCGCGGCTTTTTTCGGCTCTGTTACGTTTCGTTAGGGCAACTCCGTTGATGAGGGGATGCGCCTGCGGGCGCACCAGAGGGCTTTCCGATCGGTCCGGGGCTGCCGCCCATTCTCCGCTGAAAACTGTCCCCCGGACAGTTTTCCGGGCGCTCCGAATCCTCTGGACTCCTTCGGGGCCGTCCCGATAAATGATAGGATTTGGGATTGAAAGATTCTTTTCTCAACGATACTTTACTCAATACCAAACAAGGAAAACATGCTACCGAAGGGTCCAGGGGCGATCGGAAAGCCCCTGGCGCTCTCCGCAGAGCGCGAACCCCTCTTCCATATGGTTTTCCCGAACTTTCCGTGAAGAATTCTTTTTTCGTGGGAAGGGGAATCAAAAACCTTGTGCAAAATGCGTGTTACGGCTTGATTTTCTGCGGCTGTTGTTGGATAATTCATCATGGAATCTTGCGGAAATCGCCCCGGGCAGACCGGCCGAAAGGAGTGCCCGCGTTTATGCAGAACAAGCTGTTCAGACAGGAGAGCATCGACCGCATTTCCTCCCCGGAGGAACTGCACGACTATATGCGCGTCACCAGCCCGCGCCTGTGGATGATCCTGGCGGCCATCGCAGTGCTGCTGGTGGGCTTTTTGGTGTACGCGTCCACGGCCACTATGGAGAACACGCTGACCCTGAAGGTGCGCTCTCTTGAATCCTATATCTACACCGAGGTCCCGGCCGCGGAGGTCGAGAGCGTCCGGGTCGGCATGGCGGTCCGCGTGGACGGCCGGGAGGCGACGGTCGTGGAGAAGTCCCAGAGCATCCGAATGCGCCTCCGCCTCGACCTCGACTCGGAGACGCAGCTGCAGGACGGCTACTATCAGGTCGTGTTTGAGGACAAGGAGAACGCGCCCCAGAGCAGCGTGGACGGGGCGATGTACGTGACCGTCAGCAGCGGCGCCATCCTCACGACCGCCTATTACGACCATGACGCGCTCGAGGACCTGAAAAAGGAGCGCCGCGTGCGCATCACGGGGAGCGCCGCGGGCAAGGAGTCGAGCGCCCGGCTCGGCACGATCAGCAGCGCGGAGTCCATCGACACCGCCTCGATCTGGGTGCAGCTCAACGACCCGGAGGCGACGGTTCCGGACGGTGTCCACGACGCCGAGGTCATCCTTGAGTCCACGACGCCCATCAGCTTTCTGCTGAACTGACGGGAGGCGGACAGCATGGCGGACAGAAAGAAGACACGCGCTCCCGTACAGGGCGGGGTGGCGAGAGTGCCGGTGATCATGCAGATGGAGGCCCTCGAATGCGGGGCGGCCTGCCTGGCGATGATCCTGGCCTATTATCAGAAGTGGATCCCCCTGGAGCAGGTGCGCCATGACTGCGGCGTATCCCGGGACGGCTCCAACATGAAGAACGTCTACCTCGCGGGCCAGCACTACGGCCTCGAGGCCCACGGCTATCGGATGGAGATCGACGCCCTGCAGAAAAACGGCGTCTTCCCCTGCATCATCCACTGGAACTTCAACCACTTTGTCGTTCTCGACGGCTTCCGGCGCGGGCAGGCCGTGCTCAACGACCCGGCCCGGGGCAAGGTGGCCGTCTCGATGGAGGAGTTCAACGAGTCCTTCACGGGCCTGGTGCTGAGCTTTGTCCCGGGGGAGTCCTTCGAGCCCTCCGGTCGGCGCAAGAGCACCCTCGTCTTCGCACGCAAGCGGCTGAAGGGAGCGGCCTCCGCCGTGGCCTTCATCGTGCTGACGACGGTGATCGCGAGCCTCTTCGACATCATCAGCCCGGTCATGTCGCGGATCTTCATCGACCGCCTGCTGACCAGGCAGGCGCCCGGCTGGGTGCACCCCTTCCTGATCGCCGCGATCCTGCTGGCGGTCTTCCAGCTGATCGTGGAGTGGGCGAGGACGATCTATTCCCTCAAGATCGACGGTAAGATGGCCATCGAGGGGAACGCCGACTACATGTGGAAGGTCCTGCGCCTGCCGATGGAGTTCTTCTCCCAGCGGCTGACCGGCGACATCCTCCAGCGCCAGGCGACCAACGCCTCCATCGCGGGCACCCTCGTGCAGACCGTGGCCCCGCTGGCGCTGAACACCGGCATGATGCTCTTCTACCTCTTTGTCATGCTGCGCTACAGCCCGCTGATGACCCTGATCGGCCTCGCCTCCCTCGGACTGAACCTGCTCGTCGCGCGCTACCTCTCCGAAAAGCGCGTCAACCTGACCCGCGTCCAGCTGCGCGACGAGGGCAAGCTGGCCTCGGCCACCATGGCCGGCATCAGCATGGCCGAAACGATCCGCTCCTCCGGCGCCGAGAACGGCTTCTTCCGCAAGTGGAGCGGCTACCAGGCCTCGGTCAACGCGCAGAAGGTGAGCTTCGCCACCCTGAACGCCCGCGTGGGCATGATCCCCCAGCTGATCTCGAAGGTGTCGGGCTACGCGGTGCTCTTCCTCGGCGTGCGCCTCGCGATGGACGGCAGTTTCACCCTCGGTATGATCGCGACCTTCCAGGGCCTGCTGACCTCCTTCATGGACCCGGCGATGACCCTGGTGGAGGCCGGGCAGACGATCCAGGAGATGCGCACCCAGATGGAGCGCGTCGAGGACGTGATGGAGTACCCCGACGACCCGATCGTGAAAGACTCGCCGGCGGCCCTCAAGGGCGACACCTCCAAGCTTCGCGGCGAGGTGGAACTGCGGGACGTGACCTTCGGATACTCCCCGCTGGGCCAGCCCACGATCACCGGTTTCTCGATGCACCTGATGCCCGGGAAGCGGATCGCCATCGTGGGCCCGAGCGGCTGCGGCAAGTCCACGGTCAGCAAGCTGATCACCGGCCTGTACCGCCCCTGGGACGGGGAGATCCTCTTCGACGGCCGTCCGATCCGCGAGATCCCGCGCAGCGTGTTCACCGGCTCCGTGGCCATGGTGGACCAGGACATCGTGCTCTTTGAGGACACGATCGCCAACAACATCCGCATGTGGGACGAGTCCATCGCCGACTTTGAGGTGATCCTCGCCGCCCGCGACGCCCAGATCCACGACGACATCCTGCAGCGCCCCGGCGGCTACCAGGGCAAGCTGGTGGAGAACGGCAAGGACCTCTCCGGCGGTCAGCGGCAGCGCCTCGAGATCGCCCGCGTCCTGGCCCAGGATCCGTCCATCATCATCCTCGATGAGGCGACCAGCGCGCTCGACGCCAAGACCGAGTTTGAGCTGGTACGCGCCGTGCGGGACCGCGGCATCTCCTGCATCGTGATCGCCCACCGCCTCTCCACCATCCGCGACTGCGACGAGATCATCGTCCTGGACCGCGGCGAGGTGGTGGAGCGCGGCACCCACGAGGAACTGATGGCCCTCGGCGGAGCCTACAGAGAACTTGTCACCAGCGACTGAGAAAGGGGGGACTTCGGTATGGGTTGGTTCAGTGAACAGATCGACCAGCGCGCGCAGAGCGACCAGAACATATTGGAGGACTCCCTGTTCCGCATGGCCAGCGTGGTCATGGACAAGTGGGCTGCGGTGCGCATGGAGGATGAGCGCCTGATCGCCCGGGAGGCCCTCGACGAGATCCTCAAGTTTTATCACCAGAAGGCCGTGGAGATCCCGGACGACATCCGGGACGTCGACCGCCAGCTGGAATATGCCCTGCGCCCGCTGGGCCTGATGACCCGCGAGGTGCACCTGGAGAGCGGCTGGTGGCACGATGCCTACGGCCCGATGCTCGGCTGCCTGCGCGAGAGCGGGGCGACGGTGGCTCTCCTGCCCGGCCACCTGTTCGGCTACTACTACCGCGACCCCGCCACCGGGAAGCGCGTCCGCGTCTCCCGGCGCAATGCGGGTCTCTTCGCGCGGGAAGCCCTGTGCTTCTACCGTCCGCTTCCGATGCGCAAGCTCGGCGTCCGGGACCTGCTGCTCCACATGAAGAACAGCATCTCCCACGGCGACCTCCTGCTGATCATCCTCGCGACCCTCACGGTCACCGTGATCGGCATGGTCGAGCCGGCCGTCTACAACGTTGCCACCGGCAGCGTGCTGCGGTCGCGCAGCGCAAACCTGCTCCTGGGCATCGCGGCCTTCCTTATCGGGTCAGCCGTGGCCGCCGAGCTGGTGGGGATGGTGCGTTCCCTCCTCTTCGAGCGGATCAGCACGAAGACCTCGATGGGCGTGGAGGCCTCGGTGATGATGCGGCTGCTGAGCCTGCCGGTGAGCTTCTTCCGGAAGTTCTCCTCGGGCGAGCTGTCAAGCCGGGCAGACGCGGTGGGCTCCCTGTGCGGCATGCTGCTCAACAGCATCCTGTCCGTGGGCCTGGAGAGCCTGCTGTCGCTGATCTACGTTTCTCAGATCTTCGCCTTCGCACCGGGCCTGGTGTGGCCCGCCCTGCTGATCGTGCTGGCCACGGTGACCCTGAGCATCTCCGTGTCCCTCGTGCAGATCGGCGTCTCGCGCAAAAAGATGAAGCTCGAGGCGGAAGAGAACGGCATGAGCTACGCGGTCATGGGCGCGATCCAGAAAATCCGCCTCTCGGGCTCGGAAAAGCGGGTGTTCGCGCGGTGGGGCCGGCTCTACTCCCGTGCGGCGCGGCTGGAATACAACCCGCCCGCCTTCCTCAAGCTCAGCTCGGTCATGACCACCGCGATCTCCCTGACGGGCACGGTGATCATCTACTGGATCGCCATCCGCACCGGTGTCAGCGATCATCAGTACATCGCCTTCAGTGCCGCCTACGGGCGGGTGATGACCGCCTTCACGGCCCTGGCGGGGATCGCCACGAGCATCGCGACCGTCAAGCCCGTGCTCGAGATGGCCGAGCCCATCCTCAGCGCCGAACCGGAGGTCTCCGCCGAGAAGGAGGCCGTCTCCCAGCTCAGTGGGAACATCGAGATGAGCCACGTCTCCTTCCGCTACGACGAGGGCAGCCCCTACATCCTTCACGACCTGTCCCTGCGGATCAGGGCGGGGGAGTACGTGGCCATCGTCGGGCGCACCGGCTGCGGCAAGTCGACCCTCGTGCGCCTGCTCCTCGGCTTTGAGAAGCCTGAGCGCGGAGCGATCTTCTACGACCGCCACGACCTGAACAGCGTCGACCCGCGCTCCCTGCGCAGGCAGATCGGCGTGGTGATCCAGAACGGCGATCTCTTCCAGGGCGACATCTTCTCCAACATCACGATCTCCGCGCCGCAGCTGACCCTCGACGAGGCCTGGGCTGCGGCGGAGGTGGCCGGCGTCGCCCAGGATATCCGCGAAATGCCCATGGGGATGCAGACGATCATCTCCGAGGGCCAGGGCGGCATCTCCGGCGGCCAGAAGCAGCGGCTGATGATCGCGCGGGCCGTCGCCCCCAAGCCGAAGATCCTGATCCTAGACGAGGCGACGAGCGCCCTGGACAACAAGACGCAGAAACAGGTCTCCGACGCCCTCGACGCCCTGCAGTGCACGCGCCTGGTCATCGCCCACCGCCTGTCCACGATCCGCAACTGCGACAGGATCCTCGTGATGGATCAGGGCGCGATCATCGAGGAAGGCACCTATGACGAGCTGATCGCCCGCAAGGGCTATTTCGCGGACCTGGTGGCCCGCCAGCGACTGGACCGGGACGAACCGACGGAGGTTCCGGATCCGCAGCAAGGAGGAATGACGGAATGATTGTCCTGGATATGCTGCTGACGGTCTTCCTGGAGACGACCGCGGACGCGACGCTCTACCTCGTGCTGAATCCCCTGATGATAGCCGGCATGTGGTTCATCTTCCAAAAGTGCGGTCTGAAGGGATGGCGCGCCCTGATCCCCTGCGTGAAGTACGCCAGGCTCGGCCAGGTCGCCGACCGCGAGAGCGAGGGCCGCGTCGCGATGGTCCTCACGGCGGTCACGACGCTGATCGGACTGGTGCGCATTGTCCTGGAGGCTCTGGAAGAGAACGCCTCCATCCAGGCACAGCCCGCCAAACTCAACCGTCTTTTCCGCCTGGAGGATTTGACGGATGCCGTCGGCATCGTATTTACGCTGATCCTGCTGGTCTACATGATCCGGATCTTTATCGGCCTGTGCGAGACCTTCGGGCGGAAGAAGCGCTGGATCCTCGGCTGGCTCTTTATCCCGAGCATCACCGCCCTGGTCTGGGGCCTGTCCCCCATATACATGCCCAACTGGACGGTGCAGGACCTGCGGAAGAACCGGGCCGCGAACTTCTTCTCCGACACGAAGGCCGCCGTCATGGACCAGGGCCTGACCGTGAACCTGGAGGAGCGGACGGCCACGGAGGCCTTCAAGAAGAAGTACCTGCTGCGCGACATCCACATGTACATCCGGCCGGGCCGCATGGTGCTGCTGCTCGGCGGCTCCGGCGCGGGCAAGACCACCTTCCTCAACGCCGTCAACGGCTATGAGAAGGCGAAGGCCGAGGTGGTCCTCAACGGGCGGAACATGTACAAGGACTACAAGGACATGAAGTACGACATCGGCTTCGTGCCCCAGCAGGACCTGATGCGCGGCTCGGACAGCGTGCTGCGCACCCTGATGGACGCCGCGGCCATGCGCCTGCCCCTCCACTTCACCAAGGAGCAGCGCCGCGCGCGGGTTGATGAGGTGATGAACATCTTCGGCCTGACGCCGGTGAAGGACAACCTCGTCGTCAAGCTCTCCGGCGGCCAGCGCAAACGCCTCTCTATCGCGATGGAATTCATCTCCAACCCGGCCCTGTTCATCCTTGACGAGCCGGACAGCGGCCTGGACGGCGTCATGGCGCGGGAGCTCTTCCAGCAGCTGCGCCGCATCGCCGACCAGGGCAAGATCATCATCGTCATCACCCACACGCCGGACCGCGTGATCGACCTGTTCGACGATGTGATCGTGCTGGCCAAGGATGCCAACCGCACCGGCCGTCTGGCCTTCTACGGCCCGATCGCCGAGGCACGGACTTTCTTCGGCAAGGAGAAGATGGAGGAGATCGTCAAGTCCGTCAACCGTGCGGAGGAGGGCGGCGAGGGCCGCGCCGACGAGTTCATCGTGAAGTACACGGAGGAGGTGCAGCAGGCATGACGACGAATGAGCGGAATCCCGTCCGTACGTGGCACGCCCGCCACCGCGGCCGCGGCAGCCAGGTCCTGATCTATCTGGGCAAGCAGCTGCGCTTCTTCATCAACGAGAACGACTGGAAGGTCCTGCCCATGGCCGCCATCATTGCGGCCCTGGTCACGATGGTCATCCGCAAGCGCCTTTTCCAGAACATGGAGGGCGACCTGCTCGGCTCCTTCGCCATCGTCTGCGTGGCGATCTGGAACGGCTGCTTCAACTCGATCCAGTCTGTCTGCCGCGAGCGCCCGATCATCAAGCGCGAGCACCGCGCCGGCCTGCACATTTCCGCCTATGTCGCGGCGCACATGATCTACCAGTTCTTCCTCTGCTTCCTGCAGACCGCGATCACCCTGGTGGTCATGTACGCCCTGGGTGACTTCAAGGATCCGACCAACCCCAACCTGGTCTCCCTGCAGAGGATCCTGATCGGCAAGGGCTTCATGACTCCGTGGATGGGCCTGGATCTCGGGATCAGCCTGCTGCTGATCTCCTATGCGTCGGACATGATGAGCCTGTTCATCTCCAGCGTCTCCCACACCACCACGGGCGCGATGACGGTGATGCCCTTCGTGCTGATCTTCCAGCTGATCTTCTCCGGCGGCATCATCCCACTGCCCGCCTGGAGCAAGCCGCTGTCCAATTTCACGATCTCCACCTACGGCATCAAGGCGATCACCTGTCAGACCGACTATAACAACGCGCCGATGGTGACGGGCTGGAACACGCTCGACGGCATGCGCGACAAGGAGATCGCCGGCAGGGTGACCCTGGGCCAGGTGATGGACCTCCTGGAGACAAGGCCTGTGCGGGCGCACAGCGACGCGGTCATCATCCCGCCGATCAGAGTTTCCGATCTGGTCACCGATATGGTGTCCCTTGTCGATCCGGAGGGCGTGCTGACCGGGGAAGAGACGGAGCCCGCGGGCACGGCGGAGGCGGAGATGATGACCGATCCGATCACCCTCGGGGAGATCTCGGAGTTCATCCGCGAAAGCCAGATCCTGCAGAAACGCCGGGATCTGGGGCTCGACTACAACACGACGGTGGGCGAAATAATCGAGATGATCGGCGCGGACCGCGTGAAGGAGATCGTCCTGACCACCACGGCGAAGGCCAACTACAAGGCCGAGTACGCGCGCACGGTGCCGAACATCGTGCGGAACTGGCTGATGCTCGCGGCGTTCATCTTCATCTTTGCGGCACTTGCGACGATCTCCCTGGAACTGATCGACCGGGACAAGCGCTGAGACATCGCGCTGTGCGGAAAGGCACCGGCAGGCACGGAACCGTGCGCGAGGCCGGTGCCTTTTCGCGTGCACGGGCGCGGGGCTTCACAACCGTAAAAGACCCCGAGGAAGGGCCGAAATCCGGCCGGATGCCTTGCGGAAAAGAGGGGGATCGTGTATAATGAAGCTGTCGCCCGGGAGCGTTCCTTTTTGCGATACGCTTTTTCAGGATCACGGGCGTCACGATCATATCAAACGTAAAGGCGGATGATCCATGCTGCACTGCGAAGAAGTCTTTGCCCGGACCTATCAGCGCGACCCCGACGCCGTGGCCTTCTCCCCCTACCGGATCTGCCCGATCGGGGCACACTCCGACCACAACCTGGGCAAGATCACAGGTCTTGCCATCGACAGAGGCATCCATATCGCTTTCGCCGCGAAGAACAACGGCGTCGTCGAGATGGCCTCCCTGCAGTTCCCGAAGCGGGCGCAGTGGCATATTCGCGAGGTGCCCGCGAAGACCGGGGACTGGGCGGATTACCTGCGCGGCGCGACCTGGGCCCTGGCCAAGGAGCACGCCCTCTCCGTCGGCGTCTGCGGCGTGATCGAGGGTACCCTGCCCATCGGCGGCCTCTCCTCCTCCGCGGCGGTCATCCTCGCCTTCCTGGACGCCCTTTGCAAGGTCAACGGCATCCGTCTGGCCCCGCAGGAGCTGATCCGGGTGGCCTTTGATGCAGAGAAGAACTATGTGGGCGTCAACGTCGGCACCCTCGACCAGAGCTGTGAGGTCCTCGGCAAGAAGGACCACCTGCTCTACCTCGACTGCCGGGACGATCACTACGAGCTGATCCCGACCCCGGCGAACATGAAGCCCTACCGGATCGCGATCTTCTTCAGCGGGCTGGAGCACTCCCTCGCGGGCAGCAAGTACAACATGCGCGTGGATGAGCTGCGGGCCGGGGTCTACGCCCTGCAGGCCTTCTCCGGCGCGGAGTACGGGAAGTTTGCCGAGGCCAACGCCCGCGACGTGCCGTACTCGGTCTTCCGGGCGTACGAGCAGAAGCTCCCCGATCCCTGGCGGAAGCGCTGCGAGCACTGGTACACGGAATCCCGGCGCGTGGAGGCCGGGGCCGAGGCCTGGCGGCGCGGGGACATCGAGGAATACGGCCGCCTGTCCTTCGAGAGCGGCTGGAGCAGCATCCACAACTGGGAGAGCGGCGCGCCCGAGCAGATCCGCCTCTACGAGATCATGCGCGAGACCGAGGGCATCTACGGCGGACGCTTCTCCGGCGCGGGCTTCAAGGGATGCTGCATGGCGCTGATCGACCCGTCCTTCGAGGAAAGTGTGACCGAGCGCGTGACGAGGGAGTACCTGCGCGCCTTCCCGCACCTGGAGGGCAAGTATTCCGTGCACATCTGCGCGAGCGCCGACGGCATCGCGAACCAGTGACGGGCGGGGAGGAGACAGCCGAATGAAATGCATCCTGCTGGCGGCCGGCTATGCGACCCGCCTGTATCCCCTGACGGAGAACTTCCCCAAGCCCCTGCTGAAGGTGGGCGGCCGCGGCGGCGCTCCCGAGAAGACGATCCTCGACTGGCTGATGGACGACATCGGCGGCGAGGCGGATGAGTTCGTCGTCATCAGCAACCACCGCTTCGCGCCGCATTTCGAGGCCTGGGCCGCGGAGCATCCCCTGCCGGTGACGGTGGTGGACGACGGCACGAGCACCAACGAGACCCGCCTCGGCGCGGTCCGGGACATTCAGTTCGCGGCG
>JAFRPG010000022.1 GCA_017429265.1 Clostridia bacterium
GCTCTGTTTTCAGCCTTACCCGGTAACTAACAAGGAAGAGACGATCCCGAAAGGTCCAGGGATTCGGAGCGCCCGGAAAACTGTCCGGGGGACAGTTTTCAGCGGAGAATGGGCGGCAGCCCCGGATCGATCGGAAAGCCCTCTGGTGCGCCCGCAGGCGCATACCCTTCTCAACGAAATGATCTGTCAAAGTGAGCGGAAAGGGATCCGCGCTCTGCGGAGCGCGCCAGGGGCTTTCCGATCGCCCCTGGACCCTTCGGGCCGCATCTTTCTTGTTGGTTGTCGGGTAAGGCTGAGAACATAGCCTGGCATTCCATCAAGGCCTGACAATTCCCAAGAACTATCTTAACGGGACGGCTCCGAAGGAGTCCAGAGGGCGATCGGAAAGCCCTCTGGTGCGCCCGCAGGCGCATTCCTCATATGAATGCAGACATTCCCGGATAAACAAAGGACAGCTGCCGGCCGGTGTGGCGCGACGGCTGTCCTGAATTTCTGTTACCGCTTGCCCTCGGGCATCTGGAACTTTTCCATGAACTCGGACTTGATCTTCTCGAGCTTTTCCTTGTCCTCCTTGCGCTTGGAGGCGGCGCTCTCCTGGATCTTGCGGGTCTCCTCGATGCCGTTGACGATCGTGCGCCAGCTGGCCTCGAGGGTCTCGGCCTTGATGGAGGAGCCGGTGGCCAGGCGCGTGGTGATCTTGCTGGTCTCCACGGCGTTGCGGGCGTTGGCCAGGAGCATCTCGTTGGTGCGCTCATCCAGGGCACTGATGGCCTCGGCCTGGAGCTTCTGCCGCTTGAGGAGCACGGCCTGGGCCAGCTGCTGCTTGAACACAGGCAGGGTCACGATGAAGGCGGAGTTGATCTTCCGCACGAGGTTCATGTTGCTGTACTGCATCGTGCGGATCATGGGGATGGACTGCATGGCGACGATCTCGGCGGTGCGCAGGTCCTGCACGCGCTGGTCGAGCATATCGCGGGCCTGCTCGAGGGACTGAATCTCGAAGGTGATCGCGTTGTCGCCGGTCTGCTCATAGTCCTTGCGGCGCTGGTCGATGTAGGCGGTGATCTCCTCCACGCCCTGCTCGCCCGCCACGATGTACTTCACCAGCTCGTGGAAGTAGTTCACGTTCGCGTCGAACATCGTGTCCAGGCGGGTGTTGCTGCGCTTGATCTCGTCCTCGTACTTGCGCAGCTCGGTGTAGATCTTGTCCACCTGGTCGCCCATGGTCTGATACTTGGAGAGGATCTTGTCCAGCTGCTTCTTCAGATTCCCGAAGAGCTTGCCGAAGAGGCCGGGGTTCTCCTTGATCTCGTTGATGTCGAACTGCTCCATGACCTTGGCCAGGGCGTTCATCAGCTGGCTCGGCTCGTCGAGCTCGTTGGCGGAGATGGAGCGCAGGACGATGTCGGAGGCCTTGGCGATCTCCTCCGCGGACTGCGCGCCGAAGGTGACGATCGTGTTCATGTCGCCGACGTCGATGGTGGCGGTCAGCGCGTCGATCTCGGGCGAGCGCTTGAGTTCCTCGGCGACGGCCTTGCGGTCGGCCTCGGCGTCATAGGCGGGCACCTCGATGATCTCGGGTTCGGGCGCCTTGGCCGGCGCGGGCGCGGCGGCTTTCTGCTGGGCGTTGGATGCTGCGTTGGTGAAGTTGATGGCCATGTCAGTTCCCCCTCCTGAAGAGTTTTTTCAGCCCCTCCGCGAATGCGCTGGGCTTGGGCAGGCTGTTGAAGTCCGGGACATGATAGTCGAAGTGGTAGGGACCCACCTGGTGCTCCACCGGCAGGCGGCTGCGCAGGAAGCGCTCGAAGCACTGGTAGCCCGTGGGCGCGAGGATCAGGATGTCGTAGCCCGCGAGGCTGAGCAGGGTCATCAGGATCGCGTCCTCGAGGGCGCCCTGGCTGTCGCCGGTGTGGACAGCGAGGATCTTGGGGTTCTTGCCGGTGAAGTCGAAGGCCTGCAGGGCCTGCTGCATCGTCTCCGGCAGGCTCAGCGCCGCCGAGACCACCAGGTACTCGGTGCCGTTCTCGAAGGTGCCGAGGATCAGGCGTTGGTCGAGCATCTGCTGGGCTTTTTCCAGCAGGTGGCGCTGGAGGTCGGCGCGCAGGAGCGCGTAGGGGAAGGCCCTGTCCTGCATCAGGGGCTCGGCGAGGATCCGCCCGTCGCGCAGGTATTTCTGGGCCAGCGCCATGTTCCGGCGCAGATACTGGGCCGAGAGGATCGGGAACTTCGGCATCAGCACGGTATCCTTCCCCAGCAGGGGGAGGGCCTGCTGCCAGTACTGCAGCTCCGAACCCGCGTGCACGCCGCTGAGCTTGGTCCAGAAGACCGGCATGGTCACCATGCCGCCCTCGGTCGCGAAGCCCGGGCGCATGCTCATCGGCTGGTCCCAGAGGATGCTGACCTCGTCCTGCGTGGACTGGAGGACCATGGCGTTGGCCCGGCCGAACTGGTGGCTGCGGTAGATGCCGCTGTCGGAATAGAGCATGCCGGTCAGCTCGCCCTCCGCGGCGGAGGCCACGGTCTGCAGGGTGATCTCGGCGCGGTCCGTCGGGAAGGCGCCCTCGGGCAGGCTGTCCGATTCGCTCAGCTCCAGCAGGCCCGGAGCCTCGAAGGAACAGGGCGTCTGCAGGTCCGGCGCGAAGAGCAGCACGTCGCAGGGCATCCGCGACAGCCAGCGCAGGTAGACTTCGTCGGCCTCCTCCCGCACATGGCCCATCAGGATCACGCAGGCGTCGCCCTTCCGCCCGGCGCTGCCGAAGAGGAGGGGCGTGTCCCGCCGGATCATCGCCAGCAGGATCACCGCCGTCTCGCGCAGGCGGTGGAGGTTGTTCAGCCGGAGGTCCTCCGCGAGCATGACCTCGGCGTAGGCGATTTGGCTGAAGCGCAGGATCTCGGCGGGGACACCGCCGGGCAGGTTCATCGCCGTGTCCACGATCAGCTCGGTCGCGCTGCGGTAGTCGGGGCGGCGGCGGACCTGGTTGAGGGCGGCGGCGTCGGGCTTTTCGAAGTGGCCGTTGGCCACCAGCACGCGGCGGTTCCGCTCCTGGAGCTTCCGGTACAGGCCGAAGAGGTCCTGGGCGTAGGTCTGGCGGTCGCGGACGCCCTTCAGACGGATCAGCGCATTGCAGCACAGGGCCGGGTTGGCGCTGCGCTGCGCGAAGGGGATCAGCACGTTGTCGAGCTCCGGGTCCTGCATCCAGGCGTTGGTGCAGACCGTCTGCCGCGGCGCCTCGAAGCGGGCCATGACGGCGGCTTCCTCGGGGTGCTTTTTGGGTGCTGTGTCCGTCGGCGGCTTCTCCTTCTGCGTGCGGATGTGGAGCTGCGGCGCGCCGGGCGCGGCTTCGGGGGCGGCGGAGGCCGCGGGTTTGTCGCCCGGGCGGTGGGTGAGCTGGATGTTCAGCTTTCTTCCCCCGGCCACGAGGGGCTTGGCGCCCGGGGCCGCGGGCGGGTCGGGCAGGGCCGCGGTGATGTCCGGCACGGCGGCGGGCGGCGTTTTCGGGACGTCGAGCGCGGGCCGCGGGTTATCCCGGCGCGGCTGGGTGCTGACGCCGATCACCGGCCTGGGCGGTTCGTTCCGGCCGACTGCGGGTTTGGGCGGGACCGAGGACGGCTGGGCGCCGAACCCGATGACGGGCCTGGGCGCGGAGGCCGGCCGCGGCTGGGTGTCCCGGCCGATGACGGGCTTCGGCGCGCCGCCGGCGGGCTGCTGCGGCGCCTGGCCCGAGGCGGCAAAGGCCTTGCGCAGGCGCTGGAGGTCGTAGTCCTTCGGGAAGGGGCTGCCCTGGGTGCAGGCGTCCGAGTACCGGCTCTCCGGGTCGAGGGCCGCGTAGGCCTTGCCCCCGTCCGGCTCCACGAGCAGGATGTCCGCCCCGATCCCCGAAAGCAGCCGGAGCAGGAGCAGGGCATGGGCGCTCAGCGGTTCGGCGCAGAAGACGAGGATCAGCGGCAGGGGTTCGCGCCCCATGGCCGAGGTGATGCTCCGGAAACGGTAGTACATCCAGCACATCAGCTTGGTGAACAGGCTGCGCTGGGCGCCCTCGGGCTTGCCCGCGCGCTTCTGCTCGTCGAGCAGGCCGCAGATGCCCTGGGTCAGCTCCCGGCGCTGGGTCTCGCCCAGCTGGGGCAGCCAGCGGGCCAGGGCGCGCTGCACGGAGCCCGGATCCATCGCGGGCTGTCCGCCGGGCTCATCCGCGAAGAACTCGCGGAAATAGGTCAGCTGGCTGTTGTCCGGGTTCGGGACGCCCCTGTCGAGGATCACGCCGCAGCGGCGCGCGGCCTCGTGGCAGCGCCAGAGCTCCTGCTCCAGGGCCACGCTCCACGCGTCAAGGCGCAGGAAATACACGCAGACGGGTGCGCGCTGCGTCAGGGGAGTCAGCAGGTCGCGGGGAGACCGCGCGACGCCCTTGGTCAGCATGTCCTCAGCTCCTCCGGCTCATCCCGAGCTTGTTCATCACGATGCCGAGCGCTCCGCCGACAACGCCGCCGGCGATGTGCGCCATCTGGGATACCTGGTCCGCCCTGAAGGCGTTCAGGACTTCCTGCCCGATGTAGAGCAGGACCACGAGGATAAAGGTCAGCGGGATCGTCCCCTGCTCCATGTTCGTGATGGAGGCGAGGATGATGAAGGCGAAGACCACGCTGCTGGCTCCGAGAACGGCGGTGTCGAAGAAGATCATCTGGATCACGCCCACGGCGAGGGCGGTGGCGAGAATCACGAACAGCACGTTGGAGGAGCCGTACTTCTCCTCGATCATCGGGCCGAGGATCAGCAGGTACATCGCATTGTTGAGCAGGTGCTCCCAGCTCGAGTGGCCCAGGACGTGGCCGAAGAGGCGCACGTAGGTCAGCGGATCCAGAAGCGAGGCCCTGTGGACGCTGAACAGGTGGCTGTTCGTCCAGCCGGAGACGCCCTGGTCGGGTTTGGCGCCGGTGAGCAGGTTGAGCAGGTAGGCCGCCACGCAGAGCAGCACAAAGGTGAGCACGACCGGGGCGTTGTAGGTGAGGCGCAGGCCTTTCTTTCTGTTCTCCGTCATGGGCGGTTCCCTCCCTTCGCGTTGGATGGGTGCGCGCCGGCGCACCGGGTCCGGGCTGAGCGGAAAAGCCGCGGCGTCCTCCGTCTCCGCGGAAGACGCCGCAGGCGCGGGATCTCAGACGTTCACGCCGTAGGCCTTGCACAGGGCATAGAGGCCGCCCTGATAGCCGGCGCCGACCGCGTTGAACTTCCAGTCGCCGTTGTGCTTGTAGATCTCGCAGACCACGAGGGCCGTCTCGATGGAGTAGTCCTCGCCGAGGTCGTAGCGGAGCTCCTCCGTGCCGACCAGGTCGCTCTCGCCGGAGCGGCGGGCCACGCGCACGTACGCATTGGACACCTGGCCGAAGTTCTGCCGGCGCTCCTCCGCCTCGTGGATCGTGACCGTGATCGCGATGCGCTCGACGTTGGCGGGCACCTTGGAGAAGTCGATCAGCAGCTGCTCGTCGTCGCCCTCGCCCTCGCCGGTGCGGTTGTCGCCGGTGGAGACCACGCAGTTGTTCTCGCCGGCCTGATGGCCGTAGAAGATGAAGTCGTCGTCATTGCGGACGCGGCCGTTGGCGCCGAGCAGGAAGGCGGAAGCGTCCAGATCGAAGTCGGCGCTGCCGTCATAGCGGTTGGTGTCCCAGCCCAGGCCCACCAGGGCGTAGCTCATGCCCTTGGAGAGGGAGACCTTCTGGCCCTTGGAAAGATTGACTGCCATTGCTGCATTGCTCCTTTCGTCGGTTCTCAGACGTTGACGCCGTAGGCCTTGCACAGGGCGTAGAGGCCGCCCTGATAGCCGGCGCCGACCGCGTTGAACTTCCACTCGGAGCCGCTGCGGTACAGCTCGCAGACCACCAGCGCCGTCTCGATGGAGAAGTCCTCGCCGAGGTTGTAGCGGAGCTGCTCGGAGCCGACCATGTCGTCCTCGGAGGAGCGGCGGGCCACGCGGACATAGGCGTTGGACACCTGGCCGAAGTTCTGGTGGCGCTCCTCGGCCTCGTAGATCGTGACCGTGATCGCGATGCGCTCGACGTCGGCGGGCACCTTGGAGAAGTCGATGAAGAGGGTCTCGTCGTCGCCGCCGGAGCCGCCGGAGAGGCTGTCGCCGGTGTGCACGACGCTGTCGTTCTGCCCGCGCAGGTTGCCGTAGAAGATGAAGTCCTCATCCTTGCGGACACGGCCGTTGGCACCCAGCATGAAGGCGGAGGCGTCCAGGTCGAAGTCGGCGCGGCCGGTGTAGCGGTTGGTATCCCAGCCCAGGCCGATCAGGGCCATCTTCATGCCCTTGTCGAGGCTGATTTTCTGTCCTTTTACGAGGTTGACTGCCATGGTGATGCGCTCCTTTCTCTATGTGGGGATCAGCGGTACAGGTTGATGAGCCGGTCCAGACGGCTGGCTTCGCGGACACCCTGGCCCACGGCGGTGAACTCCCACTGGCCGCCGTTGCGATCCAGCTCGCCCACCACCAGGCCGGTGAAGCCCGAGTAGTCGTCGGAGAGGTTGTAGTTGCACAGCTCCTTGCCGGTCTGGGTGTCGGTGATGTGGATGAAGGCGTTGCGGATCATGCCGAAGTGCTGGCCGCGGACGTTCGCGTCGTAGATGTTGACCACGAAGACCACCTTCTGCACGTTCGCCGGCAGCAGCTGCAGGTCGATCATGATCTGCTCGTCGTCGCCGTCACCGCCGCCGGTCAGGTTGTCGCCCGCGTGGCGGACGGCGCCGGAGGGATGGACCAGGTTGCCGAAGTAGACGCAGCACTCCTTGATGGAGCTGGACACGACCTTGCCGTCTGCGCCGCAGAGGATCACGGAAGCGTCGCAGTCGATGTCCGCGGGTTTGGAGGCGAAGAGGGAGGCGAAGAAGCCCTTCTTCTGCTCCGCTTCGTCCCAGCCCAGACCCACGCGCACATTGCGCAGCCCGGGGCTTTCCTTGACGAGGTTGACTTTCTGGCCTTTCTTGAGGTTGACTGGCATGGGGTTCAACTCCTTCTTATTTTATTCTGCAGTGAATTCCAAGTAACCTTCGGCCCAATTGATGTCACCAAACATTTCGTCTACATTCTTAGTGGCTTCTCGTGGTATAACGTATCTGCACAATGGATCACCTGTCTTGTCATCCAGAATGGATAATGAAATGTGGTTGACTTTATACCA
Organism: Clostridia bacterium; assembly: GCA_017429265.1. Classification (GTDB taxonomy): domain Bacteria; phylum Bacillota; class Clostridia; order Christensenellales; family Aristaeellaceae; genus RUG11272. The sequence goes on from JAFRPG010000022.1 coordinate 7,168, forward strand.
GATTCTATCTTGCGGAAAGGTAATTGCCAGATTGAAGACAATGCTTTTCACATAATCCGGCATCTTGGAGAAATCAATTCTGTACTGAGCCTTGATATCCGGATTGTCTTCAGGAAAGACAGCTACAGTGGTGAATTTGTCGTAATTCACACCGTTTTGTCGCCAACCGTAAGTAGCTTCCTCCAGCTTCATTCCTTTGAAAGATATTGCAGCAACAAACTCTTTGTCAATGGCGTCGCATGTGATTTCTTTGATAAAAACATCCTTGTAGCCATCACGGTCCCCAAACAGATCAATGTATGGTTCAAAACACGAAGATACAACATCTATCTGATTAGTGCCTCGATACGCCGGATCGGTTACTTCTATGTTCCAGCCTATATTGACTCGGATAATCTCAGGTTGCATTTTCATATCCCTGATATGTGTTTTGTCACTGTTGAGTTCCAACTAATCGCGGTATCGATCGTCGACAGATGACCGTTGGGTGTGGGATGAAGCTGTTTCGCAGAACCATAACCGAGTGATTTACTGGATCTGCGAAACAGCCTATATCCCTTACGCTTCCTTTTCCTTTGTTCCCGTCAGGACCTTGGCGACGGTGCCCACGACGATCACCAGGATGGCGATCACGATGCAGACCAGCCAGGTGGTGGGGGTCAGGGCATGGACCTTCAGCACGTCGCCGCCGATGGAGACGAAGATGAACTGGGCCGCGAAGATGATGCCCATGATCAGCAGGAACATCTTGTTCCGGCCGATGCCCTGGAACACGTTCAGGTGCTCGGTGCGGGCGTTGAAGCCGTTGAAGGTGATGGCCATCATGAAGGTGGCGAAGACAGCGGAGTTCAGGACGATGCGCTGCAGACCCTCGGCGCCGAGCCAGGCGGCGTGCGCACCGAGCGGATAGCTGGCCTCGCTCACGCTCATCAGATTGGCCAGGGCGGGCACGAAGCGGATGCACAGGCAGGCCGCGGTGATGTACAGGGCGGAGAGGATGATCTGCGTGAGCATCTTCTTCGACACGATGGAGGCGTCACGCGGGACGGGCTTCTCCTTCATGTACTCCTTGAGCGTGGGCTCGGAGCCGAAGGCGATGGCCGCCAGGGTATCCATGGCCAGGTTGACCAGCAGCAGCTGGACGACGGTCAGGATCTCGTTTTCCCCGAAGAAGGGGGCCAGGAAGCAGGTCAGCACGGCGGCCACGTTGACCGTCAGCTGGAAGATCAGGAACTTGCGGATGGACTTGAACATCGTGCGGCCGTACAGGATGGCCTTGTCGATGGAGGTGAAGTTGTCGTCGAGGATCGTGATGTCGCCGGCTTCCTTGGCGACCTCGGTGCCGGAACCCATGGCGAAGCCCACGTCGGCCTTCTTGAGGGCCGGGGAGTCGTTGACGCCGTCGCCGGTCATGCCGACCACCAGGTTCAGCTCCTGGGCGATGCGCACCAGACGGCTCTTGTCGGTGGGCAGGGCGCGGGCGACCACGCGCAGGTCGGGCAGAATCTTCTTCAGCTCGTCGTCGCTCTTCTCGGCCATCTCCTGGCTGGTCATGGCGATGTCGGAGGGGTTCTTCAGCAGGCCGGATTCGCGGGCGATGGCCACGGCGGTCTCCTTGCGGTCACCGGTGACCATGACGACCTGGATGCCTGCGCCCTGCACCTCGGCGATGGCCGGGATGACTTCCTTGCGGACGTTGTCGCGGATGGAGAGCACGCAGACCAGGGTCAGATCCTTGCCGTCGGGATCGCCGTCGGTCTTGGCCACGCCCAGCAGGCGCATGGAGCGGCCCGCCTGGCGGTCCATGTAGGTCAGCAGGGAGGACTGGGTCTCATGGTTCAGGGGCTTGACCTCGCCGTCCTCGTTGATGTAGGAGGCGCAGCGCTCGATGATGCGCTCGGGCGCGCCCTTGATGTAGGTCATGGACTGGCCGTTCACGGTGACGGTCACGTCGGACATCTTCTTGGTGGAGTTGAAGGGGTTGAAGGCGATGACGTCGTCCTTGTTCATCTGGGCCGTGGCACCCTCGCCCAGCAGGAAGGCCATCATGGCGCGGTCGGTGGAGTTGCCGCCGATGATCTCGTTGCCGGAGACCGTGGCGGAGTTGTTCAGACCGATGCCGGTGATGACGTCCGTCCGCATGGAGGCGGGCAGCTCATTCAGCTTGGTGAAGATGCGCTGGTTGCCGGTCGCCAGCTCCACCACGGAGAGGCGGCCCTCGGTGATCGTGCCGGTTTTGTCCGTGAAGAGCAGGGACAGGGAGCCCGCGGTCTCCAGACCGTTGATCTTGCGGACCAGAACGTTGTCCTTGATCATGCGGATGGACTGGAATGACATGAGGATCGAGGTCAGCATCGGCAGGCCCTCGGGCACCGCGCAGACGATGATCGTCACGGCGACGGTCACGGCCTCGATGATCAGCTTCAGCCAGTTGTCCCAGGTGTGGACAAAGGGATCGCGGCCGATGCCCAGCACGTTGAGCAGGATGACGGCCACGATGATGGCGGCGGCGCCGATGTAGCCGAACATGGAGATCTGCTTGGCCAGCTTGCCCAGCTTGACCTGCAGGGGCGTCTCGCGGCTGTCCTCCTGCACCTCGAGCGCGAGCTCGCCGAAGAGGGTCTTGTCGCCGACGACCTTGACTTCCATGTAAGCTTCGCCGGAGACCGCCACAGTGCCGCGGTAGGCGTAGTGCGTGTTCAGCAGGTCCTTGATCTCATAGGTCTCGCCCGCGTCGTTGGGGCACTTCTTCGCCTCTTCGGTCTCGCCGTTGAGGGCGGCCTGGTCGACCATGACCTCGCCCTCGACGATCTCGCCGTCGGCGGGGAGCTTGTCGCCGGCCTGGAGGTAGATGATGTCGCCCACCACGACCTCGGACACGTGCATCTCGTGCAGCTGCCCGTCGCGGAGGATCTTGGTCATCTCCTTGGCCTCTTCCTCGGCCTTCAGCACGCTGGCCTTGCCCTCCTGGCTGTGCTCGGAGATCGAGGCCACGCCGTTGGCCAGCAGGATGGCGATCAGGACGCAGACGGGCTCATACCATTCCGCCTTGCCCATGAAGAAGAGCACGACCTGGATGGCCAGGGCCACCAGCAGGATCATGATCATCGGATCCTTGAAGCCCTCCAGGATCTTTTTCCACAGGGGATCCGGGGGGATCTGGGTGAGGGTGTTGGCGCCGTGCTGCTTGCGGCTCTCCTCCACCTGCGCTTTGGTCAGACCGGTCAGTTTCATGTCTGAATCTCCTCTTTTCGTGAAAGATTGTTCTTTTGTGCCGGTGTTCAGATGCAATTATACCTGTTTTATCCTGTCATTTCAATCCCCTCATGATCAAAATATGCACGCGCCGCGCCGAAATGACGCCCGGGGAGGCGGAAAGGAAAACCGCCGCACACCGGCGCGGCGGGAAGAACGCGGTTTACATCAGCTTGGGCAGGAGGGCGGTGAGAAGTTCGTCGTCCCAAGGCGCCTCGAGGATCTCGCAGTGGCCGTCCTTGTAGGTCATGACGAAGCTGTAGACAATTTCGTCTCCGCAGACGTTGCTGTCGAGAAAGCGGATCATCGTGACCCGTCTGGCCAGCTCCTGCACGTCTTCTACGGGTTCCTTCTGTTGCTGTTTTCTTCCGAACATATCGATCACTCCTTTATTGCCGGCGTTCAGGTGCATTATATCTGCTCCGTTCTTCCGTTTCAATGCCCTGTGATCAAAAGATACACGCGCCGCGCCGAAATGACGTCCGGGGAGGCGGAAAGGAAAACCGCCTGCGCGCCGGGTGCGTGCTCCCGGTCTTGACAGAACCCTGCCGGTCCGCATAAAATGTGTCAGAACCCGCAGCCCGTTACGACTGACATGAGGAGGTGCCGCAGATGGGATTTTTCGGTCCGAGCAGGGAAGAGCGCGAACAGGCGCGGAAACTGATGCTGGACAAGTATACGCATGTCGCAAAGGTGAAGCCGATGGGCGTCGCCATCAGCGAGGAAGGCAGCGACGGCATGTTCACGAATTACGTCAACTATGCCTTTCTGCTGCAGTTCGACGACGGACACCGCGAACTCTACAGCGGCAAGCAGGACGATGAGATCGTCGGGATGCTGCTGGACAAGATCGACATGTGAACGCGGCGCCGCGCCGCCGCCTCCCCGGCTTCGGTCCCGGGGAGTTTTTTTGGTTCTTCACGGAAAGTTCGGGAAAACCATATGGGAGAGGGTTCGCGCTCTGCGGAGCGCGCCAGGGGCTTTCCGATCGCCCCTGGACCCTTCGGGATCGACTCTTTCTTGTTTGGCATTTTGTAAAGCAATGTTGATAAA
>JAFRPG010000023.1 GCA_017429265.1 Clostridia bacterium
CTCCGTTGATGAGGATTTGCGCCTGCGGGCGCACCAGAGGGCTGTCCGATCGCCCTCTGGACTCCTTCGGCGCCGTCCCATTTAATGATAGGCTTTGGGAAACGAAGGCGCGAAAACCTCTCTGTCACTGCGGTGACATCTCCCCTTTCAGGGGAGACAGGGCAGAAAGTTACTCAAACCTCCCCTGAAAGGGGAGGGGGACCGCCGCAGCGGTGGAGAGGTTCTCCACGCAGGCTGTACCGATCACGATGCTCAACAAGGCGATCCCGAAGGGTCCAGGGGCGATCGGAAAGCCCCTGGTCATGCCCGCGGCCGGTGCAAAGTGCGTTTTACACACGCCCGTCCGGCATCCGCTATGATGAGGCCGCAGTCTGAACCAAGCGGCCCGGCGCCGCAAACGAATGAAACGGAGGATATCACCATGAAGAACACTCACCGCATCGCTGCCCTGGCCCTGGCCCTGTGCCTGCTGGCCGCCATGACTCCCTGCGCCCTCGCGGACGCAAAACTGATCCGCGCACCCGGGAACGGATGGGAGACCGTCGCCGTCACGCTGACCCCGGAGGACCTCGCGCCGGCGCAGGCCCCCGAGGAGACCCCGGCAAGCTGCGCCGCCGTGCAGGTCGGGGAATACATTCTCTTTGCGTACTGCCCCGCGGGTGAAGGCGCCCCCGCGACCCGCTTCCTGGCATACGCGGAGCACGGCGGCGTCACCGGCTTCTTCCCCGTCACGCTCACGCTCGCGGAGGACGGCCTCCGCATCGGTCTCGCGGCGGACGCCCTGCCGGAAACTGAACCCGCGGACGGCGCGGCCCTGCCCGTGATCACGGACGCCGCCGACGGAACGGCGCTGGCCGTCGTCTACACGGCGGACGGGGCAGAGATCCGCCTCCCGCTCGTGCAGAGCGCGGGCGCTCCGCTGAGCATGACCCGCCGGATCATCGAGAACGTGCCGATCCCCCACGGGACCGTATACCGCAACAACACCGGCCGCTATGCGGACGAAGGCCCGGTCACGGTGCAGCGGGGCGTCAACGGCAACAGGCAGAACATCTACATCGCGGTGTGGGAGAACGGGGTCGAGGTCTCCCGGACGCTGATCAGCAGCCGGATCACCGTCCAGCCCGTGACCGAGATCATCGACCGCGGCACGAGGGCGCACGACTCCGGGAATTGACACCGGAGAGCAGTGCCCATACGGACAGTCCCGAAAAGCAGCATCCCTCACGACCCGGAGCCGCGGCAGCGCGGCTCCTTTTCCTTCCCCGAAAGTGAAAAGTCGCTTTTACAGGGCCCCTTCCCGTCTGTGCTACGATGCAGCCGTAGACAGACACCAAGGCCCGAAAGGAGCGATCCCCATGTCAGAGACAGTCAACACCGCCCGGATGAACGGCGACCTCAACAATCCCCCGCCCATGAAGGCGCGCAAACCCATCGCCCTGATCATCGTGCTCCTGATCATCGCGCTGTTCATCGCCGCCGGCGCCGTCAGCACTTCGATGCACAGCGGGGCCAGGCTGACCGGTTCGACCGTCTGCGACAGCGTGCGTCTCTCCGTCAGTCAGCCCCTCCACGGCGGGATCCTCGTGAAGGTCGAGAACCATTCCGCCGCCGACATGAACATCGGCTGGGCCGGTCAGGCGACCGTACTGCTCGAGACCGACGGCGGGACCTTTACGGCCAGGACCCGGCGCACCGTCCCCGATCATTCCGCGGCATCCGTCTTCCTGGTTTATCCCGACGCGGCCGGCGTGCCGCAGCGCCTCATCTTTCAGAACATCGGCCTCGGCCTCGGCGCGGACAACAGTGCGGAGATGGCCCTGTCCGTCTCGGGCATCGGCGAGCGCTCCCTGCAGCCCATGAACGTGTTCGAAACCGCCTGGGCCTATATCCGCTGGGCGTACTGCTGGATGATCAGCGCATCCGACCTGCAGGGGATCATCCTGCGCGTCTTCATCGCGGTCGCCGCCGGCTCCGTCCTGGTCGTCCTCTGCAGCCTCCTGATGCCCCGGAAATACATCCGCGCCAAGGTGACCAGGCGCTACATCAAAGTCGTCACGAGCACCAGCAACGGCATGACCTACACCTACTATTACTACATGGTCGTCTTCATCCTGGAGGATGGACGGAAGAAGACCGTCGACGTCCGCACGAAAGCCCGTTTTGAGGAGATGGACATGGTCGGCTGGGGTCTCCTGACCATGAAGGGCACCATCTTCGTCGACTTTGAGTATCTGCCGGCTGTGAACACCGTCCCCGTGCAGGACGACGGCGTACAGGGTTCGGAGCATCTCTCCGGCATCCCCGCCCTGGAGCTGGATAAGTGGGAGGATTCCCGCCCCCGGCACGAGGAAGAGCGCGGCATCAGCATGCACAGCATCCGGAAGTTCGCGGTCATCACCCTCGCGATCGTCGCGGTGCTGGTCGGTGCCTTCACCCTGGTGATCCTGAACAGCCAAAGCGCGGTCAGGCCTGTCCGGAGCGCCGTCACCGCACGGGTGACCGCAGCCCCCAGGCAGTCCGCTTCCCTCTCCGCCGCCGGGGTGAGCGAAACGCCCGCCGTGCAGACCGCCGCGCCGGCCGGCCGGCATCAGATCAACACCGGCGATCAGCACATCGGCTCCGCCCGGACCGCGGCCACGGAGGAGGAAGCGTTCTCCGGCGAGCACGGCGAGGTCAAGGTGCAGGGCGTGCGCTTCACCTTCACCCGAACCGGCGAGACCACGGCGGAACTGAAGATTTACAATACCTCCGATACCGGCTGGCGCCTCGGCCAGTGGGTGAGCACGGCCTGCCCGGTCCGTCTGAAGATCGGGAAGGAGGAGTACATCGCCAGCATCGGGATGATGCAGGAGGGCTGGAACTGCCCCGGTCTTCTCCTGAATACGGGTGTTGAGTACACGTTTCGCCTGAGTTTCGGCGGCGCGTCCGGCAGCTGGGGCAGCGTCACCCTGCAGCTCTCCTTCATGGCGCGCACCGCGAAGGTAACGATCCCACTCAGCCGCTGACAGAGCGAAAGACAGCCTGCCCGCAGGATCATCAACGCCCCGAACCCAATGCAGGTCCGGGGCGTTGCCATATCAGGAAAACAGCTTCTTCACGTTAGTTGGGGAAAGATTCATTGATAAGGGTATGCGCCTGCGGGCGCACCAGAGGGCTTTCCGATCGCCCTCTGGACTCCTTCGGCGCCGTCCCTTAGATGACAGATTCCGGTATTGTAAGGTTGTTTTATCAACATTACTTTGCCCAATATCAAGCACGAAAGAGACGATCCCGAAGGGTCCAGGGGCGATCGGAAAGCCCCTGGCGCGCTCCGCAGAGCGCGAAATCCCTTTTCTTCCACTTTGACAGATCATTCCACTGAAAAGGGGATGCGCCTGCGGGCACACCAGAGGGCTTTCCGATCGCCTTTTGAAAACCTTCGGGGCCGTCCCGTAAAGATAGGCAATGGTATTGTAAGGTTCTTTATCAAGATTACTTTGCCCATCAACATACAAGGAAAAGGCGATCCCGAAGGGTCCAGGGATTCGGAGCGCCCGGAAAACTGTCCGGGGGACAGTTTTCAGCGGAGAATGGGCGGCAGCCCCGGATCGATCGGAAAGCCCCTGGCGCGCTCCGCAGAGCGCGGAACCCCTTCCCTCTGTCAGTCCTCCCTGCGCTTGCGGAAGAGGTACTCATCCAGTTCCTTCTTCACATTCTCCGGGATCTCGCGGGCCACCGGGCAGCGGACGGCGTGGCTCATCCTGCGCGTGAACTCGGCGATGAAGGCGATGTCCGCGCTCAGCTGCTCCATGGAGAGGACCTCCATCGTATCGTAGCGGCAGTGGATCGGCGCCACGTTCCCGCCGGCGAGGCGGGCCATGGAGACCGCCGGCACCCCCTTGTCGGCGAAGGGCGTGGAGTCGCTGGAGTACACACCGGTCTTCGCCGCCACCGGGAAGCCCAGCTCCGCGCCCATGTAGGCGATGTAGTGGGCCAGCTTGTCCTCCGCGGACACGCGGGTGATGAACTTGCCCATCACGCTGCCGATCATGTCGAGGTTGATGTTCAGCGCCGTCTTCTCCAGGTCGCCCTCATGGCCGCTCACATAGGCCTTGGAGCCGAGCAGGCCCCGCTCCTCGCTGCCGCAGAAGACAAAGCGCAGGCCGTAGTTCGGCTCGCTGTCCTTCAGCGCCTCCATCACGCCCAGCAGGCCGGCGCAGCCGGTCATGTTGTCGTAGGCGCCATGGGAGAGGGAGGTGGAGTCGTAGTGCGCGGTCAGAGTGATGAACTCCTCGCTCCTGCCCGGGATCTCCGCCACCACGTTGTGGGACTCGCCCTCATACTCCCGCTGGCGCACCGCGATGCGGACGCGGCTCACCTTCCTGCGGACCAGCTCCACCGCGGAGGCGGAGTGGATCATGGCGCAGAGCACCTTCCGCTCCTCCCCCACCACGGCCGCGCGCAGGTCCCGCTGGTCGATGTCCGTCTGCGGATAATACATGTTTCCGTACTGGAAGAGGATGCCGCGGGCCCCCGCCTTCATCAGGTCCTGATAGCCCCAGAAGCCGATGCCCTGGGTGTCCAGGAGGACGATCCTGTCCTTCGCCCCGGCCATGGAGACCGGATCGAGCGCGGGCATGTAATACAGTTCGCCCTCCGCCTCGCCGCTGCCGCAGCCGTAGAAGCCCTTGCAGGGGATCTCCTCCCCGTCGGCGGTCACGGAGCAGGCCTCCATCTCCGCCATGGCGACCGGGAAGCTCTCCAGCCGCGCCGGGACGCCCAGCGCCTCGCAGCGGGCCTTCAGGTACTCCGCGACCTTCCGTTCCTCGGGCGTGCCGCTGGTGTGCGGATAATCGGTGTCGAGAAAGATCTGTTTCAGCTGTTCGTTCGTCATCCTGTCATCCTCCCGTTTTGTCGGTGTCTCGGCTTTCTGTGCCGCGTCTGCGGTCATTATACCGGATTTTGCCAAATTCGGGAAGATGCAGATTCATCGATTGACCTTGTCTCCCCATCCGTGGTATACTGCCCACAGAGAAAAGTCCTTCGTTTCCCCGACAAAAAAAGGAGGTTGCTGCATGTGGAATGACTTTCGGACAGACGCCTACGCCGGTCTGATCGCCGAGACCGTGTCGGTCAAAGGCCACGACGGCAAACAGATCCATGCTTATTGGTCCCGTCCCCTGGGCTGCGGCCCGCACCCGGGGATCATTCTGATCCCCCACATGCCCGGCTGGGACGAGTGGTGCCGGGAGACCTGCCACCGCTTCACGGCCCACGGCTACAGCGTGCTGTGCCCGGACATCTACCAGGACTTCGGCTTCGGGACCCCCACGGAGGTCTCCGGCCGGATGCGGGAGGCCGGCGGGGTCTTTGACGCTTCCGTGATGGGCGACACGGCCGGCTGCCTGGACTTCCTGCGCTCCCAGCCCGGATCCAACGGAAAGACCGGCGTCATCGGCATGTGCTCCGGCGGACGCCATGCCTTCCTGGCCGCGTGCACGGTGGAGGGCTTTGACGCGGCGGTGGACTGCTGGGGCGGCGGCGTGGTGGCCTCCCCGGAGCAGCTGACCCCGGCGCGGCCCGTGGCGCCCATCGACTATACGGAGCAGCTGAACATCCCCCTCCTGGGCATCTTCGGCAACGAGGACTTCAGCCCCACCCGGGCGGATGTGGACACCCTCGAGGCCCGGCTGAAGGCGGCGGGAAAGGACTATGAGTTCCACCGCTACGACGGGGCGGGCCACGGGATCTGGTATTACGACAAGCCCATGTACCGCCAGGAGGCCGCCATGGACTCCTGGAACAAGACCCTGGACTTCTTTGACCGGCACCTGAAGGCACCCTGCTGCGCCGGCCCGGGATGCTGCGATCCGGCGGAATGAGCAGAAGAAGAGGAACAAGCCTATGACCGTTCGGTCCCCTGACAGAAGCGGAGCCCGCAGGCCGTTTGTGGTGATGGCAAAGCCTGTGGGCTCCGCCTGCAATATGCGGTGCTCCTACTGCTACTACCTGCATACGTCCGGCAGCTCGCCCACGCGCCGGATGAGCCCGGAGACCCTGGAGCGCATGATCCGGTCCTACATCGCCTCGGCGGAGGGGCCGGTGATCTCCTTCACATGGCACGGCGGCGAGCCCATGCTGGCCGGCCTCGATTTCTACCGCCTGGCCGTCGACATCCAGCGGAGATCTCTGCCCGACGGCTGGGAGTGCTGGAACAGCCTGCAGACCAACGGCCTGGCCCTGGATGAGGACTGGTGCCGCTTCCTGGCGGAGGCACGCTTCGACGTGGGCGTGAGCATCGACGGCACGCAGGCCGTCCACGACGCCTTCCGCGCTTCGGCCGACGGCTCGCCCACCTATGACAGGATCGCGGAGAACATCCGCCTGCTGCAGGCGCACGGGATCCGGCCGGACCTGCTGTGCACGGTGACCTCCCGGACCGCGGAGGCGGGCGTGGAGGTGTACCGCAGTCTCCGGGACCTGGACACCGGGTGGATGCAGTTCATCCCCATCGTCCGTTGGCGGGAGGACGGCACGCTCACGGAGGATTCCGTCACCCCGAAGGCCTACGGGACCTTCCTGAAGAATGTCTTCGCCGAGTGGTTCTTTCACGACATGGAGCGGACGGAAGTCCAGCTCTTCAGCGAGACGGCCCTGGCCCTGAGCGGGCAGGAGCCCAACCTCTGCTGGATGCGGGCGACCTGCGGCCATGTCCCGGTGGTGGAAGCGGACGGCAGCGTCTTCGCCTGCGATCACTTCGTGCGCCCGGAGCACCGGATCGGCTCGGTGTGGGAGGAGGTCCTCGGCGCCCTGGTGAACGGGCCCGCGCAGACCGCCTTCGGGGAAACCAAGCGGAGCGGACTGACGGCGGCCTGCCGGGCCTGCCCCTGGCTGAAGCTGTGCGGCGGCGGCTGCCCGAAGGACCGGCACGCCCTCTCCCCCGACGGCGAGCCCGGACAGTACGTCCCCTGCGAGGGCCTGCGGGACTACTTCGCCTACGCCGTGCCCCGGCTGAAGGCCGCCATGGCCCTCTCCGCGCAGCACAGAAGCAGGCGGGAGATCACGGAGACGCTGATCCGCGCCGAGCGGGAGCGCTTCCGGAGCGTGAACCGGAACGACCCCTGCCCCTGCGGCAGCGGGCTGAAGTTCAAGCAGTGCTGCGGGCGCAGGTGCCCCTGAGCGGACGCCGGCCCGGCGGCAGGGAGGCTGACAACAGAGCATGCTCATCAGACAGGACTTCTATTTTCATCACCTGGACGCACACCGCCCGCTGCATATCCGCGTGCCGGATACGCCCGGACGTTTTCCCGTTATGTACTTTTTCGACGGGCACAATCTCTTCCGCGATGAGGACGCCACCTACGGCAAGTCCTGGGGGCTGGACGCCTTCTGCGCCGGATGGGACAAGCAGATCATCATCGTCGGCATGGAGTGTGCGCACGAGGGCAATCTCCGCCTGTCGGAGTACCTGCCCTACGGGAGCGGCTACGGCTGGCTGCGCGGGATCGAGCCCCTGGGCGAAAGGACCATGCGGGCGCTGATCGATGAGCTCAAGCCGTACATCGACGCGGCCTTCCCGACGATCCCCTTCCGCGAGTGCACGGGCATCGGCGGATCCAGCATGGGCGGCCTGATGGCGGCTTATGCGCTCGTGCGGTATAACCGGTTCATCTCCAAGGCGGCCTGCGTCTCCCCCTCCCTCGGCTCCGTCTCCGGCAAGCTCTGGCATGAGATGAATGAAACCGCGCTCAGTCCGGACACCCGCGCCTTCTTCTCGTGGGGCACGATGGAGGGCTACGGCGGCGTGGAAAACCCCTGGGAGGAGGACCGCGGGAGTTCCCTTTACCGCACGAACCGCATCACGGCCGACAAGATCATCGCGCAGGGCGGCACGGCGCGGCTGTACTGCCAGATCGGCGGCCGCCACTGCGAGGCCGACTGGGAAAAGCAGGTCCCGATCTTCATGCCCTTCCTGTGGCAGGAGTGAGGTGAATCGTTGATGCGGACAGCCCTCATCATGGAAGGCGGGGCCATGCGCGGCATGTTCACCTGCGGCGTGATCGACGTGCTCATGCGGCACGGGATCACCTTCGACGGCGCGGCCGGGATCTCCGCCGGCGCCGTGTTCGGCTGCAATTTCAAGTCGGGGCAGATCGGCCGCCCGCTCCGCTACAACATGGCCTACTGCCGGGACCCGCGCTACTGCAGCCTCCGCTCCCTGATCCGCACCGGGGACCTGTACGGCGCCGACTTCTGCTACCGCGTGCTCCCGGAGGAGCTAGACGTCTTCGACCGGGAGGCCTTCCGCGACAGTCCGCTCCGCTTCTACGTGGGCGCGACCGACGCCGCCACGGGCAAGGCCGTCTATCACCTGTGCACGGACGGCGGCGGGGAAGACATGCTATGGTTCCGGGCCTCGGCGTCGATGCCCATGGTATCCCGGCCGGTGAAGGTCGGCGATGCCCTGCTGCTCGACGGCGGCATCGCGGACGCCGTCCCCTTCGCCTTTATGGAATCGCAGGGGTACACCCGCAATGTCATCGTCCTCACCCAGCCGAAGGGCTACCGGAAAAAGCCGGCGTCCGGCATGCCGCTCATCCGCCTCCTGCTCCGGAAATACCCGAAGATCGCGGAGGCCATGGCGGTCCGGCACGCGATGTACAACCGGGAGATGGAGAAGATCGACCGGCGGGAGGCGTCGGGGGCCGCCCTCGTCGTCCGTCCGCCGGAGCCGCTGCGGATCGGCCACACGGAAAAAGACCCGGCCGAGCTGGAGCGGGTCTGGCAGATCGGCGTCCGCGAGGCCGAACGCCGGCTGGAGGAGATCAGGGCTTTTCTCGCGGGGTGAGGCCGATCGGATCCGCCCGGCGTCTGCCCGGAGCCGCATCACAGCGGCCGGAAAGGCGCCGGGCTTTTTCCGTTTTCAGAAAAATCGGTTCACGTTTAGTTTGGGAAACTCCATTGATGAGGGGATGCGCCTGCGGGCGCACCAGAGGGCTTTCCGATCGATCCGGGGCTGCCGCCCATTCTCCGCTGAAAACTGTCCCCCGGACAGTTTTCCGGGCGCTCCGAATCCTCTGGACTCCTTCGGGGCCGTCCCGTTGATGATAGGCTCTGGTATTATTAGGTTCTTCTTCCTGCATTACTGTGGCCTAACATCAAACATGGAAGATGCGATCCCGAAGGGTCCAGGGGCGATCGGAAAGCCCCTGGCGCGCCCACAGGCGCGAACCCTCTCCCTTATGCTTTTCCCTGGTTTTCCGTGAAGAGCCGAAAAATCCGCGGTGTTTTGAAAGAACCTCCGAAATCCACGGTATTTCAATCTTCCTTCAATCCGAAGGCGCTATGATGGCACCGTCAGAAGGAAAACGTGCACATTTCCCGATGACACCGACCAATCATGAATGCTATACGAAATCAAGGAGGATAAGGCAATGAAAAAGATCATTCCCATCATCATGCTGATCGCGCTGCTGGCCGCGTCCGCCGTCGCCTTTGCGGACGGGAACACACAGGGAGGGCCGCCGGCCGGCATGCCTCCGCAGGAACAGACGGGCGGCCCCGGGGGTGAGATGCCTTCCGGTGCGCCCGGTATGCCCGGGGGTCAGGCGCCCGCGATGATCGACTTTGACGAGATGGTCACCAAAGGCGTGATCTCTCAGGAGACCTGCGACAAAATCAAGGCATACATGGAATCGCACAAGCCCGCGGACCTGCCCGGCGGTCAGGCGCCCGACATGAACGGCGGGCAGCCGGGCGGTGAGGCCCCCGGCATGAACGGCGAAAAGCCCGCGGATCCGCCGCAGGGCCAGGCTCCCGTCATGGGCGGGCTGCTGGACGACCTGCTGAAGGACGGCGTGATCACGCAGGAGGAATACGACGCACTGACAGCCGCGATCGCGTAATCGGCTCACGGATGTGAGTGTTCAACATAGATTTATCCCGGCAGGCGGGGGTCCATGGCCCCTGCCTGTCTTTTTCAGGGCTCCGGTCCCTGTCGCTTATCCCTTACTGAAGTGCCGGATCCCGGGCCCCCTTCGCAGCCGGCGTTCAGCCTTCCGGTTCAGGACCGGGATGATACGTCCATCCGTGGTCGCCGTGGTAGATCATGAGCCTTGTCATGCCGCCGTCGACACAGATGTTCTCGCCGGTGATGAAGCCCGCCTTGGCGGAGCAGAGGAACAGCACCAGCTCCGCGATGTCCTCCGGCTTCCCGACGCGGCCGACCGGCTGCTGGACGGCGTCCGCCCCGGTGATCACGCTGTCCGTCGTGTCGATCCACCCGGGCGAGATGCTGTTGACGCGCGCCCGCCCCGCCAGGCTCACCGCCATCGCGTGCGTCAGCGCGGCGATCCCGCCCTTGGCCGCGGTGTAGCTCTCCGTCTGCGGCTGGCTCATCCGGTCGCGGGAGGAGACGATGTTGATCACGGAGGCGCCGGGAGCGAAATGCGGCATCAGCAGTTTCGTCAGGTAGAACGGGGCGACGACGCCCACCAGCTGCGCCCGGACGAAATCCTCGTAGCCGCACGCGTCAATGCCCTTCATCAGGGGCAGGGCGTTGTTGATCAGGCAGTCGACGCGCCCGCTCTCCCGGACCACGTGCTCCGCGAAGCGCTCGAGGGTCTCCCTGTCGCCGACGTCGCCCACGAACCAGTCGCCCGGCCGGATGTCGATGATGTGCACCGCCGCGCCCTCCCGGCGGAAGGCCTCCGCGGTCGCTCTCCCGATGCCGTGCGCCCCGCCGGTGATCACGGCGGCTTTTCCGTCAAACATGCCCATCCCCATGCCCTTCTTTCCTTCCGGATGATCCATTATACAAAAAGCGCCGCCCTTTGTAAACGGAGCGTTCCGTTTCCCTGAGGGCTTGCCTTTTGCGCGCCGGCGGGATAGAATACAGGCAGGAAAACGGAGGGTATGCATGCGCCGGCGCAGCGCCGATCTGAGAGACGGGAGGATGCGGCTGTGTCCAGACAGAACGTGTATGACGACGAGACCTTCTTCGAGGATTTCCGGAAGAGCCGGGAGAACAAGGTCAATTTCAACGACTGCATCGAGACCCCGATCCTGTTCGGGATGCTCCCGGACCTGAAAGGGAAAGCGGTGCTGGACATCGGCTGCGGCATGGGCCAGCACGCGAAGCAGTTTGCCGACATGGGCGCGGCGTCCGTGCTGGGGACGGACATCTCCGAAAAGATGCTGGCCTACGCCCGGGCGCACAACAGCGCCGACAATATCACGTACCGCCTCCTCGCCATGGAGGACATCGGGGAGATCACCGAACGATTTGACCTGGTGACGAGCTCCCTGGTGTTCGACTATGCCGAGGACTTCGGCGGGCTGATGCGGACCATCCGCGGGCTGATGAAGGACGGCGCGGAGTTCGTCTTCAGCATGTCCCACCCGATCGTCACGGCCTGGGACGGTGTCTACGACCGCTACACCCGCACGGAGACCGGGGAGCGCCTCTACGCGAACCTCCGGAATTACTGTCTGGAGGGTCCCCGGAAGGTGGACTGGGTCGTCAACGGGTACGAGTGCTATCACCGCACCGTCTCCACCCTGATCAACGACCTGATCGCCGCCGGTTTCGTGATCGGGGAATGCCGGGAAGCGCATCTTTCGGATGAGATGCGGGAGCGGTACCCCGCCCTGTTCGGCGGCACGATCCACCGGCCGGAGTTCATCTTCTTCCGCTGCCGGAAGGCATAAAGCATTTCCTTTCGATCAAGCAAAGGGGAGTGCGCGCCCGTGCGGCAGATCTGTCTGTCCGCGGATGCGCGCTCCCTGTTTGTCACTTGCCGCCCTTTCTCAAAAAAGGTTCTTCACGGAAAGTTAGGGAAAGCATATGGGGGGTTCGCGCTCTGCGGAGCGCGCCAGGGGCTTTCCGATCGCCCCTGGACCCTTCGGGGCCGTCTCTTTCTTGTAAGTTGTCGGGTAAGGCTGAAAGCATAGACTGGCATTCCATCAAAAACCTGACTATTCCCCAAGAATGATTTAACGGGACGGCCCCGAAGGAGTCCAGAGGATTCGGAGCGCCCGGAAAACTGTCCGGTGGACAGTTTTCAG
>JAFRPG010000024.1 GCA_017429265.1 Clostridia bacterium
CTGAAAACTGTCCACCGGACAGTTTTCCGGGCGCTCCGAATCCTCTGGACTCCTTCGGGGCCGTCCCGTTAAATCATTCTTGGGGAATAGTCAGGTTTTTGATGGAATGCCAGTCTATGCTTTCAGCCTTACCCGACAACTAACAAGAAAGAGACGGCCCCGAAGGGTCCAGGGGCGATCGGAAAGCCCCTGGCGCGCTCCGCAGAGCGCGAACCTCCCATATGCTTTCCCTAACTTTCCGTGAAGAACCAGAAAATAAGACGTGAATGGACATCCCTCACTTTGGCGGATGCGAAGGATCCTGGCATCTGTGATCATTCTCTGTTCCGTTTTCATCCTGAAGTGCCCGTGTTTGCCGAAGGGCAGCAGGTATTTACAGAAAAAAACACATGCATACCACGGAGCGGCACATTGCATGCGCTGCGGATGATTGCCGGTGCTTCGGCATCCTATCGTGCCGGTACACAGACAAAGAGAACGGAAAGTCAAAAGCATTTCCGCTGAAAGGGGCCGCCGGTCAGATGCCGGCGGCCCCGCGGTTCGATACCCGGTCGTTCGGATTACTCAGCTTCCAGAATCGTAAGGACGCCGGTCTCGGGATCGCGGCTGTACTTCTTGAGGAAGTTCCACATGAGCTCCGCGTCGGGCGCGTAGTTCCAGTGGCCCCAGCCGACGATGCGGTTGAAGCAGAGCTCCGCGCCGGCCTCGTTCCGGAGAACGCCGCCGATGACGGTGCAGAGGCTTTCCGCCGTGGGTTCGATGACATACTTCTCGTCCCAGGTCACGCCGTAGAGGTCGATGTTCTCCTCCGTCAGATCCTCCGCCTGCGTCACATGCATGTCGTTCAGGGTCTCGAAGGCCTGCAGGGAGGTGATGGCGCCGTTGACGTCGAGGTTGCCGTAGGTGCCCATCAGGTACTCATCGCGGTCGCCGGAGAAGTAGATCATCGGGAAGTCGTACTGCGCGGCATGTTCGGCCGCCAGGGCGATCTGCTCGGGGCTGCAGCCGAAGGGGCCGGACTGGCCGGCGCCGGCGGCGAAGTACTTCGGATTCGCGATGCCGTTGTTCGTGGTATTGCGGCAGCCGGCGGAGAGGCCGGAGATGTACACGCGGGACGGATCGGCCTGCGGATAGCGCTCCAGCACCCTGCCGACGACCTTCACGAAGTCCGCCTCGGGCGTCGCGTTGACGTCGGTCGTCATGGGTTCATAGGTGTAGCCCTGGTAGGTGTGACCCTGCCACTCCGGGCAGACCAGGATGATGCCCTCGCGGGCCGCCACATGCGCCCAGCCGGACGTGTCGTACTGGGTCCGCGGGTCATTGGTGTTGCCGTGCATCAGGAAGACCACCGGTACGGTGCCGGGCTCCGCGTTCTCCGCGATGGCCGGAATATACTCATACCAGAGATTCAGGACGCCGCTGCCGTTCAGGTCCTCGGTGACGACCTCGCGGCGGGTGTCCGCGATGCATTCGATGGAATCGAAGAACTGATAGAGACGGGCCATATCCGCCGCGTCATCGCCGGTGAAGTTGGGGCGGGAATACCAGGTGCCTACCGCGCCCTCCTCCGCGATGATGTTGCCGATGCGGCCGAAACGGTTCAGGACGCAGTTCCAGCCGTTCCGGATGGCGGTGACGGGGTCCTCCTCCGCGTCGTTTGTCACGACCAGGGCGAAGCGGTTTTCGGGATTGACATACTGACTGAGTCCGTTCTCGGTGCCGACCGGCTCGGCGCCGTTCGCCTCAATGTAGCGGGCTGCGGCTTCCGGATTGCCGGAGACGTAAGCAGGCACGACCGCGGGGATCTCGCCGCCGGCCTCGCCGCCCACCGTCAGGATGCCGGAGAAGACGTTGGCGTATTTCGTCAGGTTCCGGTTGATGAAGGTCGCGCCGCTGCCGTAACCGATCAGTTTCAGGTTTGCACAGACATAGATGCGGCTCGTGATGGCGCGGAAGGTGGCCATGTCCTCCTCGGTGAAGGCCTCGCCGTTGGCCGGGCGCGCCACATAGCAGGTGCCCGCCGCGTGATCGACGATCTCCTTGAGGCCGGTGTCCTCGAGCAGGGCCAGGGCCTCCTCGTCGGTCAGGAGGGTGTCGGGGAAAATGATCATGGTCGCCGCCGCGGTGGCGTTCACGGACTCGATGCTCAGGGTCGGGGCCGCGGAGTAGATATAGGCCTCGGGCATCTTGTAGAGGTTGGCAAGATAATCGTCGATGATCTCGGGCAGGGTGTCGACCCGGGCCCGGGAGCCGTTGGCGGAGATCTCGATGCCGCTCTCATAGGAGGCGTAGGGCTCCTTCAGCGAGGTGCCGTCAGACAGGCCGCCGATGACCTGCCCCATGTCGTTGAAGTACTGGATGGTCATCTCGCCGGTGTTCCAGGTATTGTACTGCCAGAACTGCTGGCAGCGGTGGCCGGCCAGGATGCGGACATCGGTCATGTTGTTGAGGATGTCGCGTGCGCGGGAGGTGCCGTCCCGGAGGATCTGCAGCGGGTTTCCGTCGGGACTGGGCCAGAACACCCACACGGCGCCGCTGCCGAAGGTGTCGCCGGTGATCAGCAGGTTGCGGCCGTAGTCCGCGACCATCAGCGAGCCGGGGGTGTGGGCGGCCACGATGTAGGCGGTGAGTTCCGTGCCGGCCCAGGTGAAGGTCTGGCCGTCCTCGAGGGTCTCGATCTTGCCCTCGAACTGGCCGATGGCGTCCATGGCGGTCTCAAGGTCGGGCGCGCCGATCAGGACCTTCTGCACGTCGATATTCTCGAAGACCGCCGTGCTGCGGCCCAGGCCGGTGTGATCGCCGTGACTGTGGGTCAGGAGGATGGTCACCGGCTTGCCGGCGGTCATGGCCTCCATGATGACCTTCGCGTCGGTCTCGCCTTCGCCGAAGGTCGGATTGCCGAGGTCCACGATCAGGACCTCGCCCTCTTCCACGATGAAGTAGATGGAGGACGGATTGTTGAAGACGCCCTCGGGGGAGATGGAGCCGCCGGGGTTGCCGACGGTGTCCTCATCCATGTGATACACATTGTCGCGGATCCGTTCGACCTTCCAGATGCCGACCTCCGCGCGGCCTTCGGCCTGCAGGGTCTCCAGGAAGGCGGCCTTCTCGGCCTCCAGGTCACGGGGTGCGGCCTCCTCGGCCAGGGTCAGTGTCCAGGCCATGCACAGCACGGCCGCCAGCAGCAGGCAAACCAGTTTCTTCATCATAAACCCCATCCTTTCAAGAGGTTATGTCGTTCGCTGTCCGCGTCCTCGGGCGCGTGCCCATCTCTGCCCTGTCATTGTAGCACAGACTGGATAGATTTGTCAATATTGGTTTGTATATTGCCATATTTGACATCACAGACCTGTCTGCCGCCGGTTTGGCATCCGTGAATGCTTATCGACGGACGGCAAACCGGGCCGAGGAAAAACAGATCGGTAGCGAAGAAGTGAGTCTTTTCCGGGCATTATCTTGCTTTTCTGTCAGATCCGTACAGACATGGGATGCTGCATGGAACAAAGTGACGGATACTCTCCTCGCCGCGGCGTTTTCATTGCGGATGCATTCTGCAGCAAAACGGAGCTTTCTTCCGCTTCCTCAGCGGTCGAAAGCTCCGTTTTTGCGGTCAGGTCTGCACAGCGGATGCCGTGACCCCGGTCTTGATACAGCAGACCGGATGCCCGGGGCAGGTCTTCATGCCATGCTGTTGTACTCTGCCTCGGAAACCTCGACCCAGGTATCGCCGCGATAGCGCCCGTCGATCAGCGGATAACGGCTGTAATACGTTTTTTGCAGTAACCGCACTGGTCCCTCTGATACCAGTAATTGTTCGTATAGTCTTTCTTATAGCCGCCTTCCAGGCCGCCGCTCTTGCCGCGGTGATTGCAGTTGTCGTAATCATCGCAATTGCCGCCCGCAACGTTGTCGAGTTCGTCGACGGAGAGGGCCTTCGTTTCCGTGCCCGTTTCGTAGGAGGCCGCGAAGGCGGCAAGTTCTTCATCGGGGGCATCGCAGCCGTTCTCTCGCGCGAATTCCACGATCCTGCCGGATTTGGCGGCCGCCGAGAAAGCCTCTCTCAGTTCCGCGCTCGCGGCTACTTCATCGTGCAGTTCCTGCAGTGTTTTCATGGTTCATTTCTTCTTTTTTCATTGGTCTGCCGGGTGGAAACGCCGGTGTGTCCGATCTCTGAAGAAATACTATCATGGAATCCCCGGTTCTGTAAATATCTGTCTTCCGCATATTCCGCAACAGGGACGATCCCGGCAGAAATTCCGCAGACTGCCGCAGGACGGAATCGGTCTGCCTTCCCCGCTGCCGCGCAGCCTGTCATATGCGGATGACGCTCAGGTTCCGCCAGTCCGAAAGCGCCCGTGAGACCTTCTCATACCAGCCGTGCCCGAAGAACACGCATTTGGTGAGGTCCTCGCCGCACCAGTCTCTGCGCTCGCCGGAATACAGGAACCCCATGGCCCGGCATCCGCCCGCGCAGGCTTCAAACTATTTGCAGGCACCGCACTTCGGGCTGCTGTTCCTGACGTCCCCGACGGTGGAGCAGACATTGTCGAGATAAGCGCTTGCGGAGAGCAGGTCTTTCAGCCTGTCCCTGTGCAGGTTGCCCATATGGACATTCATCTTCAGCATGGTGCCGGAGGCCTGGATGCAGGGTACGACGTCTCCGGAGGAGGTGACCGCCACCATGCCCCGGGTGCTTCTGCGGCCCGGGATGCTGTCCCGGTACTCGCCTTCGGCGCAGGTGACGGGAACGATCCGGAAGCTCCGGGACCGGGGATGCAGCCGCAGATAATTCCAGATGTCGATGTCCATCCCCATGCCGCTTCGGATGTATTCCTCCGAGAACGCCAGCATCTGTTCATAGTATTCGTCCATGCCCAGGCAGGCGTCCCCGGCATTGGCCTGCCAGCGCGGCACCTCCGTGGTGCGGATGATGCGCATGGCCGTAACGCCCAGGTCATTCAGCATCCGCGCCGTGGGCATCATGGATCCCACGTTTTTGCGGCGCACCTGCGTCTGGGACTTGACGTCAAAACCGTTGTCCAGGCAGCGCTTCATGGCGTCCAGCGTCAGCCGCTCGGCGCCTTTCCGGCTGCGCATCCAGTCGTGCCAGCCGATGCCGTCGAAGGAGATCTTCATCAGCGGGCGGCAGCCGATCTCCTTCATCCCATCCAGCACTTCCCGGGTCAGGAAAAACTGTTGGTGTTCAGTTCCATGACAAACATGTCCCGCCGGTGGATTTCTCGCAGGATGTCCATGAATCGCTTATGCACCATAGGCTCACCGCCGGTGACGGTGAAGGCGTGGATGCCGCAGTCCCTGGCCTGGTCGAGCAGGCGGCACAGCTCCTCAAAGGTCCATTCGGACATCAGCGGGGCGTTGTCGGCCGCGTTGAAGCAGTGCAGGCAGTTATAGTTGCACTTGCCCGTGATCATCAGGTTCATCTGCGGGAAATAGCGGTTCTCAATATGCCTGTACGCAGACCACTCCGAAGGATGCTCGCCCTGCCTGCAGGGAAGGATGAGCCCTCTTTCCGCAAGCGAAGCCAGCGTCCCGCCGGGTTCCAGATCATGCTCGCCGTCGCAGAGCTTCAGCGTATCGAACTCTCGCCGGGTCAGCGGCTGGGCCGTGGGGATACCTTTCTGATAGTACGCGCCTTCCACCCGCATCCAGCTGCGCAGCGCGATCTGATCGGACAGTCTGTAAAACATCGGCCTGTTCTTCCTTCATTCAGGGTATGGTGCACCTTGCGGGGATCGTATCCGTGTTTCCGGGGCATGTGTCGCTATCATATGATTATGGTAACACCGCACAAAGCGGAAAGCGGTGGCAAAAAGCACAAAACGTAGTATAATATGGGCATGGATAAGCAGATGACGATGTCGTTCTGGACGGACGAACTTGCGGAAGTCAGAACACACAAGAAAGAATTTCTGGAGCA
>JAFRPG010000025.1 GCA_017429265.1 Clostridia bacterium
GATCGCCCCTGGACCCTTCGGGGCCGCATCTTTGGTCATCGTGATCGGTAATGCTTGCTCCTCGAGGGAACCTCTCCACCGCTGCGGCGGTCCCCCTCCCCTTTCAGGGGAGGTTGGGTAACTTTCTGCCCTTGTCTTCCCTGAATGGGGAGATGTCACCGCAGTGACAGAGAGGTTTTCGTGCCTTCGGTCCCCAAAGACTATCTCTACGGGACGGCCCCGAAGGAGTCCAGAGGGCGATCGGAAAGCCCTCTGGTGCGCCCGCAGGCGCATTCCCCTCATCAACGGAGTTTCCAATTAATTGTGAAGAACCGAAAAAAGGGCTTCCGCTTCACCCGGAAACCCTTTGAAAAGCCGAAAAACTCAGAACGCCGTGATCACATACTCCGTCGCTTCGGTGTTGGCTGCCGCGACAGCGCTGTAATACGTGTTCAGCGCCGTCATCGCGCCGATCTCATCCAGCTGTCCCGAAACCCTGCGGATCCTGTCATTGATCTGCGAGACCTCCTGATAGAGCACATACTGCTGATTCCGGATGTTCTCCAGATGATCCATCACGTTTCCGAGCTGCGCGATGATGATATCCTGCCGCAGCTCGGCCTCAAACATATTGTACGCCCCATCCGGGCCGGTCAGCTCGCTGCAGCGCCCGGAGGCCAGGTATTCATAGATAGAGGTGAGCGCCGGCAGGGTCCGGTACTTGGGATAGATGATATCCCTGGCGTAGAACTCCGTAGCCGCCCTGACCGTCTCGTCCCGCCTGAACTGCATCGCGGAGATCTCCTCCTGCTTCGCTTCGCGCCAGCGCCGCAGCGCCGTCTCGTACCGCGAAAGCGCCGCGCCGTATTCCTGCTCCGCCCGCTTGCAGTCCTGCTGATACTGCCTCTGGGCCTCCTCGTTCGCGTTCCGCGCCTGCCGCTTGTTGAACGCATGCTTGGCCAGTGCGGGAACCCCGTAGCCGAAGAGAACGGAGGCCGCGACGGCTCCCTTGCTCATCTTCGCCGGAGCCTGGGCCTGCGGTTCCGGCGGGAGCTCCTTCTTCGGCGGCGCCGGCTTTTTCTCCTCAAACTGCCGCTCCCGCAGCCGGATCAGCTGATCCTGCTCGTACAGGTTCGCCTCCAGTCGGATCGCGTGGCGAAGATAGGTCATCAGCCTCTGCTTTTCTTGAGCGTC
Source organism: Clostridia bacterium (assembly GCA_017429265.1). Classification (GTDB taxonomy): domain Bacteria; phylum Bacillota; class Clostridia; order Christensenellales; family Aristaeellaceae; genus RUG11272. The sequence goes on from JAFRPG010000025.1 coordinate 1,174, forward strand.
CACGGTCCATCCCTCCCGATCGCATGCGGTTTTCTGCTGTCCACAATGTACTCCAAAGAGTCGGTCGTGTCAACCCGGCGCCGCTTTTTCACGCTTCGCCGGCGCCGCGTGAAAATCTCTGACTTATTTTGATTTTTACTATTGACTTTCTTTGACCTTTGTGCTAAGATACAGTCACAGTCCGATGAGGGCTGTCAAAGCAAGCACACAAGGCCGCCGGAGCCAAGCCGGCGCCGACGGATGAAAAGGAGGAACCGATATGTATACCACTCTGAGCAATCGCCCCATGCCGCGCCGTTATGACCCCTTCACCATCATGGACGCCGTGATGCGCCCGTTCTTCGAGGGAGACCACCCCGCCCCGATGGGCATCCGCACCGACATCAGCGAGACCCCGCACGCCTGGCTGCTCTCCGCCGAGCTCCCCGGCGTCAAGCCTGCCGACATCCATCTGACGGTGGAGAACGACGTGCTGACCGTCGAGGCCGATGTCAACACCGAGCGCAAGACCGAGCAGAACCGCTATGTCTGCACCGAGCGCCGCTCCGGCCACGTCCGCCGCTCCTACAATCTGGAGGGCGTCGCCCAGGACGGCATCTCCGCCGCCTACGACAACGGCGTGCTGCGGATCACCCTGCCGAAGGAAAAACCCGAGGAGGCCAAGGGCCCCCGGACCATCGCGATCACCGAGGCTGACGACGCCGCGCCTGTGGACACGGAGCACACCGCCGAAGCCTAAGGCGCAGCAAGCCCTCTCCCCCCTCTTTCAGCCCCACGGGACACCCCCGCGGGGCTTTTTCGGCGCAGCCCCGAAGACAGCGAAACAGGGGCGCGGCAAGCGGCGCCCCTGCACGAATCGTCGGTTGTATCCCTCCCTTCCTGTTTCTATTCTCTCAATTCCTCAATGCTTTGCTTAACGGGACTGCTCCCGAAGGAGTCCAGAGGGCGATCGGAAAGCCCTCTGGTGCGCCCGCAGGCGCATACCCTCATCAACGGACATTCTTCCCGACAGAAAAGAAGACCGGGAAACGAGGATTCCGCGCTCTGCGGAGCGCGCCAGGGGCTTTCCGATCGCCCCTGGACCCTTCGGGACCGCAACTTCCTTGTAAGTTGTCGAGTAAGGCTAAGCGCATAGTCTGGTATTCCATCAAAACCTGACAATTCCCAAGAACTATTTAACGGAACGGCCCCGAAGGAGTCCAGAGGGCGATCGGAAAGCCCTCTGGTGCGCCCGCAGGCGCATCCCTTTTTTGTTGTCTACTCCCGGTAGACACCGCATCCCACATCCCGTGCTATGCTGAGACTGTCAAAAGAAACCACCCCTTCCGAAAAGGAAAGGCAAACGAAAAAGGAGGATCCCCACATGAAGACCCAGATGATGACGCTCAGCAACGGCACCACGATTTCCGACGTCGCCCATACCATCGAGACCCTGCTCATGACCCGCGAAAACATGGCCACCCAGCTCCTGACCACCGAGCACGGCGAGTACATCATCCAGGCCCGCTCGCACAACGCGAAGGCCTCCCAGTGGGTGGGTCTGGACCAGAACCTGACCTTCAGGCTGACCCCGGTCGGCGAGAACTGCGTGATGGCGCAGGCCGGCAGCGAGCGGTGGCTGTCCAAGGGCGCGCTGCTGGCGACCGGAACGTTCATCATCGCGTGGCCGCTCGCGGTGACCTCGGGGATCGGCCTGGTGAAGCAGAAGAAGCTCGCGGAGCGGGTGCTGAACATGGCGATCCTGTGCGCGGCGGGAGCCGATCAGGGGCAGATGATGATGATGGCGATGTGAGGGAGGACGCCAGGGGCTTTCCGATCGCCCCTGGACCCTTCGGGGGCCGTCCCGTTGGGCAAAGTCTTGGGTGAAGTGCAAATTGGGAACGGGAAAGGAGGGTGACATCCGACAATTCATGTAGGGGCGCCGCTTGCTGCGCCCCGTTTCACGTCTTTCGGGGCTGCGGCCAGGGCTTTCCGGTTGGTCCGGGGCTGCCGGTCGGTCTTTTCTCATACTGCCGGTAGGTTTATTCTCTTACGATCCATACGAACTGTGTGTTGACTGTCCTGTTCCGGGCCTGTATAATCAGCCGTGAAAGCGGAGGAGGTGAGCCGATGGAGATGCACCTGGCCGAAAACATCCGGAGGCTCCGGAAGGAGCGCGGGCTGACGCAGGAGCAGCTCTCCGAGGTGCTCGGGGTGACCGCGGGGGCGGTCTACAAGTGGGAAGCGAAGCTGTCCGTGCCGGACCTGGACCTGATCGCGGAGATGGCGGAGTTCTTCGACGTATCCGTGGATGTGCTGCTGGGCTATGAGATGAAGGACAACCGCCCGGAAACCGTGCTCAAGCGGCTGCGGGGATACCGCCGCGGGAAGGATCCGGCGGGACTGGAGGAGGCGGAGAAAGCCATCCGGAAGTACCCGCACTCCTTCGCGCTGATCCTGGAAAGCGCGCTGATGTACCTCGGCTTCGGCCTCGAGAGCGCAGACGCGGACCGGCTGCGGCGCTCGCTGGAGCTGCTGGAGCGGTCCCTCCCGCTGCTGAGCCAGAACACCGACCCGAAGGTCAGCGAGCAGACGCTGTACGGGGAGATGGCCGTCGCCTGCCTGGGGCTGGGGGAGTGGGACAGGGGCATCGAGCTGATGAAGGCGCACAATGCCGGCGGGATGTACAATTTCCGGATCGGCAACGCCCTGTCCCAGGGCGGCCATACGGAAGAGGCAGAACTGTTCCTGTCCGAAGCCCTGACCGGGAGCCTCTCCGACCTGATGACCGTGCTGTTCGGATACATCAACGTCTTCTTTCAGCGCAGAGACTACACGTCCGCCCGGGCCATCGCCTCCTGGGGGATCGGCGTGATGACCGGGCTGCGGAAGGACGGCAGGCCGAACTACCTGGACAAGTATTGCAGCGTGCTGACCGCGCTCCTGGCTGCCGCGCAATTCATGTCGGGGGACGCGGCCGGGGCGCGGGCTTCCCTGGTGAGCGCCCGGCGGCAGGCGGCGTTCTTTGACGCCTCTCCCAGCTATGCCGAAAACGATGTCCGCTTCATCCGCCGCGTCGACGGGGTCGGCGCCTACGACGACATCGGGGCCACTGCCATGGACGCGGTCCGCGGCATCGTGCGCGACGTGGAGGACGGCGGCGCCTTCGCCGCCCTCTGGGCATCCGTCGAAGAAGAGGAGGAAAGTCATGAATAAGCAGGAGCTCCGGGCGCTGCGGCGCCCCTTCATCCGGGAGCTGTTCCGGAACAATCGCCTCAACCTTTCGATGACGGTCCTGGCCGCCCTGCTCTCCGCGGCGGGCCAGCTGGTCATCTCCTGCCTGCTCAAGGAGGTCGCCGACCTGATCTCCGGCAGCGGCACGTACACCTTCGGCACGCTGCTGCTCATCCTGGGGGGCGGTACGGTGCTCTTCGGGACCGCGTGGGTCCTGGACCGCGCCTTTCTCGCCGGGTTCCGGACCAGGGCCATGCGGCAGTACCGCACCTACGTCTTTGACCGGTTGACGGAGAAGGGCATCCAGGCCTTTTCCGGCGAGAACACCTCCCTCTATCTCTCCGCCCTCTCCAACGATGTGAACACCATCGAGAAGGACTTCGTCGGGCAGCTGCAGCAGACGATCCAGGTCGCCATCGTCTTTGTGGGCGCGCTGGCCCTCATGCTGTGGTACAGCCCGCTCCTGACACTGGTCGCCATCGGCTTCTCCCTGCTGCCCATCATTGTCTCCGTGGTCCTCGGCGACCGCGCGGCCAGGGCGGAGAAGGAGGTCTCCGACCGGAAGGCGGCCTACACCGGCATGCTGAAGGACGTCCTCTCCGGCTTCTCGGTCATCAAGAGCTTCAAGGCGGAGAAAAGCATCGCCCGGATCCATGACGAGAGCAACGAGGGCGTCGCCGGGGCGACGAAAAAGCGCATACGGGTCGACGTGACGGTGGGCTACGCGTCCGGGTTCGCCGGGGCGATCCTGCAGTTCGGCGTGTTCTTCGTCGCCGCGGCCCTGGCTCTCTCCGGCAGCGGGATCACCGCCGGCACCGCCATCGTCTTCGTGCAGCTGCTGAACTATGTCCTGGCCCCCATCCAGACCTTCCCGGTCTTCTACGCCGGGCTCAAGGCCTCCCAGGCCCTGATCGACAAGCTGGCCCAGGCGCTGCGGAAGAATGTGTCCGACGAGGGCGAACCCATCGCGCCGGTGCTGACGCAAGGTATTTCACTTCGCGGCCTCGGCTTTGCCTATGAGGAGGGCAAAAACGTGCTGAGCGGCGTCGACCTGACGTTCGGGGCGGGCGGGTGCTATGCCCTGGTCGGCGGCTCCGGCAGCGGCAAATCGACGCTCCTGAACCTGCTGATGGCCTCCTCCCGGGACTACCGGGGCGAGATCCTGTACGACGGAAGGGAGCTGCGGACCGTCTCCGCCGGCTCGCTCTACGATCTGGTGTCCATCATCCAGCAGAACGTGTTCGTCTTCAACAGCACCATCCGCGACAACATCACGATGTTCTCCGACTTCCCGGAGGAGGAGATCGAGCGCGCGGTGCAGCTCTCCGGCCTCGCCGGGCTGATCCGGGAGAAGGGTGCGGACTACCTGTGCGGCGAGAACGGCTCCGGCCTGTCCGGCGGTGAGCGGCAGCGCATCTCCATCGCCCGGGCCCTCCTCCGGAAGACCCCTGTCCTCTTTGTGGATGAGGCCACGGCCTCCCTGGATGCCGAGACCTCCTTCGGGGTCCTGGATGCGATCCTGAAGCTGGACGGCTTCACCCGCATCATCGTGACCCACGATCTGGACGAAAACATCCTCCGCCGCTGCACCGGCCTGGTGGCCCTCAAAAACGGCGCCGTCGCGGAGCAGGGCAGCTTTGAAGAGCTCATGGACCGGAAGGGGTACTTCTACTCGCTCTACACGGTCGCGCAGGGGGAATGATCTCCCAGGGTGCAAAGAAACAGCCGTCATCCCGGTGCGGGAGGCGGCTGTTTCTTTGGGGTTTTCGCGGGAAGCGCCGATAATCTGTGACGCTGCTCCCCGGTAAAACAAGGAGTTCCGCGCTCTGCGGAGCGCGCCAGGGGCTTTCCGATCGCCCCTGGACCCTTCGGGATCGCCTTTTCCTTGTAGGTTGAGGAGCAAAGTAATCTTGATAAAGAACCTTAAAATGCCATTGCCTATCTTTACGGGACGGCCCCGAAGGAGTCCAGAGGGCGATCGGAAAGCCCTCTGGTGCGCCCGCAGGCGCATACTCTCTTCCAAAGACGAGAAAACGGAAAAGGCCTTCCCGCTTTGCGAAGTGACGGGAGCAGGAACGCCTTGCCGTGCCTCTCTCCCTGTGGTATAGTGACATCATCATCCGAATCTGTCCGACAGGAGGCAAAACCATGCAGACCATGGACTTTCTGAACGCATACACCTTCGGCTTCTGCGAGAAGCGCGGCTTTACCGGGGGGAGAGCCTGGAAGGAATCCCTCCGCCTCCTCGCCGGAACGACCGGCTGCAACGCGATCATCCTGCCCGTCTGCGCATGGCAGGACCACGCCTTCTCCACCGTCATGGACTCCGACGGCCCCGGCGTCATGAGCGCGGAGGACGTGCGGAACGTGTGTTCCTTCGCCCGCTCCCTCGGGCTGAAGGTCATCCTCAAAGCGATGGTCAACTGCCGCGACGGGTACTGGCGCGCCTACATCCGCTTCTTCGACGAGCCCGTCCCGGTCGAGCCGCAGTGGGCCGACTGGTTCGCCTCCTGGACGGAGCACGTGTGCGCGGTGGCGCGGATGGCGGAGGAGAACCGCGCGGATCTGCTCTGCGTCGGCTGCGAGATGGTGGGCACGGACCACCGCGAGGAGGAATGGCGGGCGCTGATCGCCCGGGTGCGGGAGATCTGGCACGGCCCGGTCACCTACAACTGCGACAAGTATCAGGAGGACCGCATCCGCTGGTGGGACGCGGTCGACGTGATCTCCTCCTCCGGCTATTATCCCATCGGGGAGATCGAAGAGAACTTCCGCCGGATCGAGGCCGCTGCGCACCGGGCCGGCAAACCCTTTATGTTCATGGAGTGCGGCTGCCCCTCGCGTGAGCACGCGGAGGACAGGCCCAACGACATCCGCTTCGGCGGGGCGGTCCGCATGGAATCCCAGGCGGCCTGGTACGAGGCCTTCCTCGAAAACGTGCGGCGCTTCCCCTTCATCCGCGGCGTCGGCTGGTGGGACTGGTCCGCCACCCGCCTCTGCCCGGAATACGCCGCGGCCGACGACGGCGGGTACTGCACCTTCGGCAAACCGGCCAACGGCATCCTGCGCGCCTTTTCGGACAGCCTGCGGTGAGGCGGACGGGTTTATTCCCCGCAAAATGAAAAATCCTCCTGCGTAAGGTCTTGCTTGTGACGCTGCGTCATGTGGTAGCATCCGCGGTGAAAGGAGGCGAAGGCTGTGTCAAAATTCACGACGGGAGAGCTCGCGAAGCTCTGCGGCGTCACAGTCCGGACCGTTCAGTACTACGATACCCGGGGCATCCTGGTCCCCAGCGAGCTTTCCGAGGGCGGAAGGCGGCTCTACTCGGAGGACGATCTCCGGCGCATGAAGATCATCTGCTTCCTGCGCGAGACGGACCTCCCGATCGACGCCATCTCCCAGATCCTGAAGGAGGAGCACCCCGAAAAGGTGATCTCGCTGCTGATCGAACGGCAGGAGGCCGTCCTCTCGGACGAGATCTCCCAAAAGCAGAGGAAGCTGGACATGCTCCGCGAGCTGAAGAACGGACTGAAGAGCCTGGAGAAGTTCTCTCTCGAATCCATCGGTGACATAGCCGCCATCATGGAAAGCAAGAACAAACTGAAAAGGATGCGCCGGATGATGATCCTGACCGGGATCCCGGTCTCGGCGCTGCAATGGTTCTCCGTCATCTTCTGGATCGTCCGGGGCATCTGGTGGCCGTTCGTCGTCTGGGCCGCGGTGGCGGCCGTCTGGGGCACACTGGTCAGCCGGTACTATTTCCGCCATGTGAAATACATCTGCCCCGAATGCCATGAGGTGTTCAGGCCCGCGCTGAAGGAGGCTTTCTGGGCGAATCACACCCCCACCGCCCGCAAACTGACCTGCACCGCATGCGGCCGCAAGGGCTTCTGCGTGGAGATCTGGGGAGGCGATGCGGAATGAAGGAGTTTGAGCGCATCGTCATCGGCGGGAGCAGCATCCCGGCGCTGATCCTCACGATCGTCCTGATGGCCGCGATGACGGTCATCTGCATTGCCCTGTGGCGCGGGAAGCACAGGGCGCGGACGAATCTCCGCTATCTCCTCGCCGGAGCGGTCGGGTTTCTGGTGTCCGCCCGCGTGCTGGAGCTCGGCGTGCACTGGCTGTGCATCGTCGCGGACAATCCCGTCTCCCGCTTCATCAACGGGAACACGGCGGCCTTCGTCCTGTACGGGATCGTGATGGCCGGCGTCTTTGAGGAGTGCGGACGGTACATCGTGCTCAGATACATCATGAAAAAGGACCGCACCCGCGAGAATGCCGTCCTCTACGGGATCGGCCACGGCGGGATCGAGGTCCTGGCGGTCATCCTGCCCACGATGGTCCTGAACCTCGTCATCGCGGTCCTGTTCTCCCGGGGGAATGTCGAGGAAGCGCTGAAGACGCTGCAGATCACGGAGGAAACCGCCGCTTCCGCGCTCCCGTCCGTCCGGGCCGCCGCCGCCTTCGATTACGGCATGATGGCGATGAACACCGCGGAGCGGCTGTTTGCCCTGCTCCTGCACGTCGGGCTCACGGTCATCGTGTTTTACGGTGTGCTCAGCGGAGGAAAAGGATACCTGCCGCTGGCGATCCTGCTGCACATGCTGATGGATACGTTCCCCGCCCTGTACCAGCGGAATGCGGTACCGCTCTGGTCGGTGGAGGTATGGGCCGCTTTCTGGACCGTTGTCACCGGATGGATCGCCGTAAAGCTGTACCGGCGCATGAAGCCCTGCGGGGCGTAACCGGGGGCTTTCCGATCGGTCCGGGGCTGCCGCCCATTCTCCGCTGAAAACTGTCCCCCGGACAGTTTTCCGGGCGCTCCGAATCCCCGGACCCTTCGGGGACCGCCTTTTCCTTGTATATTGATGGGCAAAGCAATCCTGATAAAGAACCTTGCAATCTCAGAGCCTATCATTAACGGGACGGCCCCGAAGGAGTCCAGAGGGCGATCGGAAAGCCCTCTGGTGCGCCCGCAGGCGCATACCCTCATCTACAGAGTTTCCAAATAATAAGGAAAGGGATCCGCGCTCTGCGGAGCGCGCCAGGGGCTTTCC
>JAFRPG010000064.1 GCA_017429265.1 Clostridia bacterium
GGCATCCCGATGGATGAGGCTGTCATGACGTACGTCGAGGAGGTTCTCGGCGGCAAGATCACGGCTGCGCAGTATGGTGAGCCTGCCGGCCGCCTGACCATCTATGAGAAGGCCGAAGAGGTCCCCGCGACCGAAGAGGCCCCCGCCGAGGCCGCCAAGACCGAGGAAGCCGCTCCCGTCGAGGAAGTGAAGACCGAGGAAGCCGCTCCCGCTGAGGAAGTGAAGACCGAGGAAGCCGCTCCCGCTGAGGAAGTGAAGACCGAGGAAGCCGCTCCCGTTGAGGAAGCCAAGACCGAGGAAGCCGCTCCCGCTGAGGAAGTGAAGACCGAGGAAGAAGCCCCCGTTGAGAACAAGGCTCTCACCGAGGAAGCCGCCCCCGTCGAGGAAGCCAAGACCGAAGAAGCCACTCTGGCCGAATTCGTCGCTTCCTTGGAAGCTGCTGCCGAGGAAATCATTGAGGCTGCCGAATCCGCCGAAGCGGCTGCCGAAGTGGCCGTCGAGTCCGTCGAAGCCGTAGCCGAGGCTGCTGTCGAGGAAGCCATCCAGTCCGTCGAGGCTGTTGTCGAGGAGGCCGTTGAGGCTGCCGAAGAAGTCGCCGCGACCGTCGAGGCTGCCATCGAAGAGGCTGCCGAAACTCCCGAGAATACCATTGCTCTGAGCGAAGCCATGCTCAACGCCGTGCGCGCGTGGCTGAACAAATAATGACGGCCCCATGCCCGCTGTCCGCCGCTTAGCGGAAAACCGCGGGCTCGGCTGAAAACGCCGGCTTCCCGATCCGATTCCTTGAGTTGGTCGGGGAGCCGGCATTTATCGAAAAACGGCAGCCCGGCCGGAATATGGGCGCGGGTTCTTGACGAATCCATTTGACATGAGTACAATAAACTCATCAAACAATGGGAGGTAATTTGCGATGCTTTACGAGAACCAAATCTGGGTTGGCACCGGTTCCAAGCCTGTCTGTCTGCTGCCTGAGATGGCGAATCGTCATGGCTTGATCGCCGGCGCGACCGGCACCGGCAAGACGGTGTCCCTGAAAGTGCTGGCGGAGGGTTTCTCCGCGATGGGCGTTCCGGTCTTTCTGAGCGATATCAAGGGCGACCTCTCCGGCATGGTTCGCCCCGGCGAGCATTCCGACAAGATCGCCGACCGTCTGGCAACATGCGGCGTGACTTCCTTCCAGTATCGCACCTTTCCCACCGTTTTCTGGGATGTGTACGGTGAGCAGGGACACCCGATCCGCACCACGGTCAGCGAGATGGGCCCCCTCCTGCTCAGCCGCATGCTCGGTCTGAACGAGACGCAGGCCGGCGTTCTCAACATCTGCTTCCGCGTCGCCGACGACGAAGGCATGCTCCTCCTGGACATCAAGGATCTCAAGGCGATGCTGGCCTATGTCGGTGAGCACGCGAAGGATTATACGCTCCATTATGGCAATGTCTCCGTCGCGAGCATCGGCGCCATCCAGCGCGCTGTGGCTGTCCTGGAAGATCAGGGAGGCGACCGCTTCTTCGGCGAGCCTGCCCTGAACATCGCCGACTGGATGGAACAGGATGAAGAAGGCCAGGGCAACATCAACATCCTGGCCTGCGACAAACTCTTCCGCAATCCCACCATGTACTCGACCTTCCTGCTCTGGATGCTCTCTGAGCTCTACGAGCTGCTGCCCGAAGTGGGCGACCTGGAAAAGCCCCGGATCGTCTTCTTCTTTGACGAGGCGCATCTGCTGTTCGACAACTGCACCCGCACGCTGATGGAGAAGATCGAGCAGGTCGTCCGCCTGATCCGCTCCAAGGGCGTCGGCGTCTACTTTATCACGCAGAATCCCACCGACATCCCGATGAGCATCCTGGGTCAGCTGGGCAACCGGATCCAGCACGCCCTCCGCGCCTACACGCCCCTGGACCAGAAAGCTGTCAAGACCGCTGCCCAGACCTTCCGCGCCAACCCGGCCTTCGACACGGAGGAAGCGATCACTGCTCTGAAGACCGGCGAAGCCCTCGTCTCTTTCCTGGATGAACACGGTGCTCCTTCCGTTGTGGACCGCGCGACCATCCTGCCGCCGCAGAGCTACATGAACGCCATCTCCCCCGATCTGCGCCAGTCCGTGATCGCGACCAGCGTGTTCCGCGGCGTATATGACGAAGTGATCGACCGCGAGAGCGCCTATGAGATCCTTGTCGGCAATATGCAGCGTGAGCAGATCGCGCCCGTCTCCCCCAGTGAGATCCAGATCAGCACCGCGGCCCCGGCAGCCCCTGTCATGCAGTATGCTCAGGAGCCTGTTGTGACCGCCAAGCCGCAGGGATTCATGGTGTACGACGCAGCTACCGGCACCTATGTTCAGAAGCCGCTGGAGACCATGACGCCTCCTCCTGTGCCGGCCGTCGCCGCGGCGCCGCAGCAGGCCCCTGTCACACAGATGCCCGTGATGGTCTTTGACGCGGCAACCGGTCAGTATGTGCAGAAGATGATGTCCATGCGCTACGACCCGGCGACCGGCACCTATCAGCCGGTACAGCCCGAGAACGCCGCACCCGTCGATCCCAAGGCCGCTGCCAAGGCAGCGAAGGAAGCGGAAGCCCAGCGCAAGGCTGCCGAAAAAGCAGAAAAGGAGCGCCTTGCCGAAGAGCGCCGCAAGAAGTCCGAAGCCCTCCGCGATGAGCGCGCCGACCGTGCCCGGTATAACAACTCCGTCATCGGCCGGATCCGCAACACGGCGATCTCGACCGCATCGCGCGAGGTCACCCGTCAGATTACCCGGGGCATCATGGGCTCCATCACCGGCCTGTTCGGCGGCAAAAAGTAATCCGATCCGGATCCTGTCTTTATTCGACCCTGAGGTTTATGGCCTCAGGGTTTTATCACGCGCAATTAAGCTACAGGAAAATCAACAGACCGATGTCTGTTTCTGTCACAGAGTATGCTTTCGTTCTTTCAATGCAAGTATTTGACACATAATCGCATTTGGTTTCATGCAGTCGACTATTTGTAGTCTTTGTTATGTCCTGTTTCTGCTCTGAAATTGACAGCGTGCGTTGTTTTTCTTGACACAAAGCCCATTTTCTGGTAATCTTTAGATTGGTGTTATGGATACTTTTGTCAGCAGCACAATGACACAGACCGTGAAAGGGTGTGGCAATTATAGATGAATACGCAATACAGCAACATGAGAACTGCTATGAAGGCGTTTTGTATCCTGCTGGCTCTTCTGTTCTGTCTGCTGAGCGCGGGTGCGGAGGAAGGATCCGACCCCGTCCCGCCGGAGACCGCGGATCACGCCCTGAATGAGACTCCCGCCGATGAAACGCCTGCGGAACCCGACGCCAAGCAGGATGAAGAAGTCGCTCCCGAGGAAACCGCGGACGAGCCCGAAGAGGAGCTCACGGATCCCGAACCCCACGCTGGTGAGGATCCCGCACCCGCCGAAGAAGCAGTACCCGGAGAGGACGAGAGCCCTGAGGACACCGTGCGCTACGACGGGACGCTTCGCGTGGGCACCGTCTGCAAGACGTCTCTGCCGGAGAGCAAACTGTTCCGCCTGACGCTGGACCGCAGGACGGATCTGCTGCTCGAGGCCAGGGGCGTAGCGGTGAAGATCACGATCACCGCCCTGGAGAGCGGCCTGACGCGCGTCTGGGCCTCCTCGGCCACCGAGGACCCGAACCTGTTCGTCATCAGCGAACCCCTGACCCTGGAGAAAGGCGACTACAGCGTCGCCGTCGAGCTCCGGAACGAGAACCGGCAGGGGGGCCTTTCGCTGTGCTTCTCCGTTCCTGCTGCGCCTGCGGAAGAGCCCGCAGAGGAACTCCCCCGGGCGATTGCCACAGAAGAGGCTCCTGTCACCGAGTCCGCCGCTTCCGATGAGGCGATTGCCCCGACCGAGGCTGAGAGCGCAGAGGCTGAGCCCTTTGAACCGGCAGAACCTGCTGCGGAGACCGCAGAGGCTGAAGCTGCCGTTATTGAAACACTCGAAGCCGAGGAGCCTGCAGAAGAAACCGCCGAAGCCGACGAGCCCGATATGGATACGGCCGAGGCTGCAGAACCTACGGCGGAAGCCGTCGACATTCCGGAAGATACCGCTTCCGAGGAAGCCATGGCAGAATTTACGGAGGAGCCTATTGATACCCCCGACGCCAAGGGTTCCGCCGAAGCGGCCGCCGAGCCGCTGACCGTGCGCGTGCTGGTCACCTGTGACGAGGGCACCCGCCCGGGCGCACGCATTATCCTGACCGCGGTGGTGTCCGATCCCGGTTATCAGGGAACCATCCACTGGCAGTATTCCCCTGACGGCGGACAGACCGTCTGTGATGTGGAGGGCGCGGAAGGCGCTGAATACAGCTTCCTCCTCGACGAGGTGAACCGCTCCTACTGGTGGCGCGCTTACCTGGAGTAAGGCCGCCCGCCTGTCCTCCGTCCACGATTCACAGACCGATGAAAGGCAGAATCGCCTATGAAGAACAGAAAGAGGATATGCAAAGTCTCGGCCATGCTGCTGATCCTGGCGCTCCTTCTGGGCACCGTGAGCACAGGCGTGAACGAGAACGGCTCCGGCGCGGTTTACAGCGACTGGCTGCACCTGGACGAACTGCTCGGCAGCGAAGAGGTTGCCGAACCGTCCGGCACCCGGGACCTGCGGACGCTCCTGCGGGATGCGGTCCTGCTGGATGCGGACGGGACCGTCCTTTCAGAGGACGGCGTCTGGCCCGTGACGCCGGACGCCTCCCTGCGTGTGCGGCTCGGCTTCCGGGAAATGCCCGGTGATGAGAGCCTGCAGTTTGACGCGGAAAACCCTCCGCTGGTGTTCCCGCTGCCCAAAGGGATGAGCGCCGGGGATGAAAATCTGACCCTGCCCCTGCGCATCTCGGCGGATTCCGGCGAATCCGCGGAGGCCGTCTGCCTTTATGACGCCGCGGAGAATACGCTTATCGTCTCCTGGGATCCCGAAAGCGGCGCCGCGGAGCTGATCCTCGCGTCGGAGAGCGCCTCCTTCGATGTCGTGATCCCGGCCGTCTTCTCCGATGCCGATACGCTGGTTTTTGCTGATCATCTGACCGTGAGCCTGGTCCGGACGGAAAGCGCGCCGCTGACGGCACAGGGCCCTGATTATCTCATCCGCGTGTGGCCCATGGCCGGAACCAAACTGCCCGAGGGCGCTGTGCTCTCCGCTGCGGAACTGACCGATCACGCCGCCTATGAGGGACCGGTCCTCGAACGGGTCGGCATTGACGCGGAAGACCTGACCTCGATGCGTGTCTTCGATCTGGCGATCCTGTCGGATGGCGCAAAGGTCGAGCCGGAAGGCCCGGTCCGCGTCGAGATCCGGATGCAGGTGGAGGGCGAGCGTGTCGCCGTGGTGCATTTCCCCGACGCACCCGTGACCAGAGTTCGGCAGACCAAGTCCGTCAGCCCGAAGTCCGCGCCTCTCCCCGCCGCCGAGTCCCTGCCTGTGTCCGTTGCAGACGGTGTGATCAGCTTTGAGACCGGCAGTTTCTCCGCCTATGCCGTGGTGGGCTACCGTCTGGAGCGCCTGGTGATCGCCAGCGACGGCATCGCCTATCTGATCTCCGTCACCTATACGGAGGACGCAGGCATTCCCGAGGGCGCACAGCTCGTCACAAATGAACTGCCTGAGAGCGATCCCCGCTACCGGACCTTCCTGGATGAATCTGCTCAGGCCATGGGCTGCGCTCCGGAAGAACTGACCCACAGCCGCCTCTTCGACATCACGATCGTCTCCCCCGAAGGCGCGGTCGTGGAACCCGCCGCACCGGTGCAGGTACGCATCGAATACGCGGATCCGCTTCAGTTTGAGGAAGCGCAGCGTTTCCTCGTTGTCCATCTGTCGGAGAATGGCACCGAGTGCATGGTGCCCGCCACCGAGGGCGCGGCGGAAGGCCAGGTGGATGCCTTTACCTTTGTTGCGAGTTTCTTCTCCTTCTACGGCATCGTCTCAACGGAAGTCCCGCAGAACCTGGACGGACAGACCTTTGCCCTGGTCAACGCCAATTCGAAGATCGCCATGCTCTCAGGCAGTCAGAATAACAACACCCGTCTGAGCGCCATCAGCGTCACGGAGAAGAGCGGCTATCTGCAGGCCGGCGGTGACCTGGAGCTGTGGACATTCCACGACGCAGGCAACGGTCAGTATTCCATTGAGGCTTCAAACGGCAGATTCCTGAATCTCGGCAACAATGCCCTGACCACGAGCAGCACGCCGCAGGCGCTGAATGTCGTCTCAGCTGCCAATGGTACCGTCCGTATCACCAACGATGGCGGCAGAGGCGTCAGCCTCACAACCACCGGAAGCGCAGGCGACGGATTCAGCTCCGCTGCGAGCCAGAATAACAACAACCAGCGCTTTACCCTGTACAGCCTTGAACAGCTCAACGGACCTTTTGAGGGGCAGAAGATCAGCGTCCAGGCCATGGAGGACGCCGACAGGGTGATCATCTACCGCTCCGTCTACAACCCGCTTCACGACACATACGAGGACTTTGTCATCGACGGCACCGGTCAGCCTGTTCGCGCCTACGACAAAGGCGACAGGCTGACCCTGTACAGTGCTGTCTCCCCTGTCTGGACCGTCATTTTCCACCGCGATGCGACCACCGGCGAGCTCAACGGATACTATGACTTCTACAATGAGGAAACGGGTATGTACCTGTCTCCCCGCGGCAACGGCACGCTGGTGTCCTCCGACATCCCCGGCGTCACGCTCAACGGCCGGCGCGACGGCGCGTACAACTCCACCATTGAGAGCTGGGACACCTCCTTCTGGGCCTGGTACGGCTATCAGTACGGGGAGGATGATGAACAGAACATCACGCTGGCAAGCGGAACCGGCGCCGATTCACAGCCCTTGTCCTTTGCCAGGTATGTGACAGAAGTCACATCCGGCCTTCATCCGGTGCCTACGGTCGACAGCGTTTCGGCAGGCATCACGATGAAACTGTATGACTTTAACTCCCGCGATACGATCACGAATGTGGTGGGAGGCAACACATACCAGGGCGGCAACCATTACAACAACAGCGGTCTCGCCAGTAAAACGCTGGTGAACGGATATCCCTACTTCTCCGGCACGGGAAAGAGCGCATCACAGCTGTTTTCCGGCGGCAACTACAAAGGCGATGCCAATCAGCTCTTCCTCAGCAGCGTCTACTATTCGACCGGCTACTATGAGTATAATTGCTTCAACAATTACGCGTATTACAATCAGCAAACCGGAAACTTTACCGTCTATAAAGAGACCGGCACGCCCAGCAACGACAACCAGTTCTACTATAAGCGCGGCAATTTCTACCCGTACAATCAGCTGGACTCGTCCAGAGCAGCGACAAATTACAATCAGTACAACGGCAGCGGCAGTGAGCTGGATTTTATCGATCCGACCCGAGATGGGACACTCTATCTGACCAGCGGCAAGAACGACTACTTCGGCATGACCATGGAGTTCAACTTCATGCAGCCGAAAAACGGTTACAACAACGGAAGCCCAATGGTCTATGAGTTCAACGGAGACGATGACCTGTGGATTTACATCGACGGCGTCCTGGTTCTCGATATCGGCGGCGTGCATGACGCCCTGCCCGGCACCATCAATTTCGCCACGGGTGAGATCCATTATCTCTACAACGATATGGACACCACGATCAAGGCCTGCTTCAAAACCGCCGGTGTTTTCCCCGACGGAACTCCATGGGATGACAGCAGGGTGGATGAATACTTCAAGGGCGACACCTTCGTGGACTACGGCAGCCACACCTTCAATATGTTCTACATGGAACACGGCGCAGGCGCTTCCAACCTGGAGATGCGCTTCAACCTGCCGGTGATTGAGCGCGGCCGTTTCGCCGTGGAGAAGGAGCTTGAGGGCACCGACCAGGAGCGCTTTGCCAACGTAAACTTTGCCTATCAGGCCTTCATCCGCAAAGACGACGGTACGGATGAACCACTGACCAAAGCCTGGTATGAAGGCACGGATGATCCCCTGGAATTCTATAAAAACGTTCATATCGGAAATCAGGTTTATCAGAATGTCTTCTATCTGAAGCCCGGTGAGGCTGCTATCTTCGAGGAATTGCCGGAGGAGACCAACTATTGGGTGCGGGAGCTTGGCATCGGCAGCGCCTACTATGACGAGGTGCATGTCAACGACGTGACCATCGACGGCCAGAATGTGACTCCTGTCGACGGCGTTTATCCCACCACCGTGGCTACGGTGGCCGGACGCGCCAGAGTCATCTACGGCAACAAGTGCGCGGAAACAAACCTCAATGAACTGCAGATCACGAAGCGCCTCGCCGCAGGCAGCACAACCGACGGTTCCACCTTCGAGTTCCGCGTGCTGCTGGAGAACGCCGAGGGCAGCCTTGTGCCCTACTCCACCGGTCCGTATATGATCCGCAATGACAACAGCGAGTATTTCCACTATGTGAACGGCAAGCTGACCAGCAACGGTCTGACACCCATCCAGGCCAGCGTGGCCGGTAATAACGGTACGATCGCCGGCATCCCCGCGGACTACACGGTCATCATCTCCAATCTGCTGGTCGGCACGGACTTCTATGTGGAGGAGATCCGCAACCCCGACGGCTGGATCTTTGTCGAGAAGACCGTGGAGGATTGCGACGACTCCGATCTCCAGGCTCCCGGCATGGGCTTTGCCTTCGATGACGTGACGGCTGACGGACAGATCGCCCTCGGCGAGGATGCCAAGATCGTCATCGTCAATCGCGAAACCGATCCCGTCACCGACCGCGTATCCGGCAAGAAAGTCATGAAAGGCCGGGACATGAAGTCCGGTGAGTTCATCTTCACCATGGCGCCCATCGATCTGAGCGGCACGGTGATCGGTGAAGAGATCACCGCCCGCAACCAGGCCGGCGCCGACGAGGAAGTGACCTCCTTCGCCTTCCCCGATCTCAGCTTCAGCATTCACGACTACAAGAACGCCGAGTACCGCGACAGCGACGGGAGCGCGCTCTTCTATTATGTCGTGAGTGAGCTGGCGAGTGAGAATGCGGACAGTCAGGGCTACGATCCGGAGAAATACCTCTACTATGATCGCTCACAGTATCTCGTGGTGTTCCGTCTCTCCTTCGACAAGGACTCGCAGAGCCTGAGCGTGACCCACACCATTTATCCATACAGCGGGAACGGCGTCCCGGTTACCCTTCAGCCCGGCACGACCGGGAATCAATTCACAGCGGATGCCGGTCTCCGTACGGTCAGCGGTTGGTGACCGCTCCCGCACAATCAAAACGGACCTTCCGTCTTTTGACAGGCGGGAGGTCCGTTCTTTCGCAGCCGGGACGGAGGAGGATTCCGCTCCTCCAACCCTTACGTGTCATGCAATGCGCCCGAAGTAACGCACCAGGTTCAGGCCGGCAATGCCCTCGATCTTCTCCTCCGGATAGCCGCGCCGGCGCAGGCTGTCCAGCAGGTTCGGCACCTCATCCGCTCCGCGCAGATCCCGCGGGGCTTTTTCGATCCCGTCGAAATCGGATCCGAAGCCGACGATATCCTCCCCGCCGAGCTGACAGATGTGGTCGATGTGCTCCGCGACGCGGGCCGCGTCCGCTTCCCCGTCCTCCGAGAGGAAGGCAGGATAGAAGTTGACGCCGATATAGCCTCCTCCGCGGATCAGCGCCCGGATCTGTTCGTCCGTCAGATTGCGGAAATGGCGGCAGAGGGACATGCAGCAGGAATGAGATGCCATCGGCGGAACGTCCGTCCTGTTGACGATATCCCAGAAGCCGGCCTCATTCAGATGGCTCGTGTCAACGGCCATCCCGACGCGCTGCATCTCCCGTACGACCTCAAGGCCGTACGCCGTCAGCCCATGCGGATCACCGGATTTGGCCGGGAATCCGATGGCGTTGGCGTTGTTCCACAGCAAGGCCGCCATCCGAACGCCGCGTGCGCGGTATTCCGCAACCGTACTCAGCCCGGCCTCGAAGACTTCCCCGCCCTCGACGCTGAGCATGCAGCAGGGTTCCCCGGCTTCCATAGCCTCCGACGGATCGACAACGCGGCGGATCCCCGCGTCCGTCAGCCGCGGCAGAGCCTCCAGCTCCTTTTGCACGATGCCGGCTACATCGCCCCTGTTGCCCTTGCTGCCCGTCCACAGGGCTAGGGTCTGCAGACCGATGCCGCCCTTTCGCATTTTCTCCGGCGTCACCATGAGCTTTCCGTCCGGCAGCCCGAGGACGCCCATGGCAAACAGGGTATCGCAATGCGTGTCCGCAATGAACATGAGGGTCACTCCTTTCGCTCAGATGCCCCGGATCGTGAAATCCAGCGTATAGTCCCGGTCGGATGAATAGGTGAACTGCGGCAGCACGGGCGCGCCCCAGCTGTCGTCTCCGCCGATCCCCTTGCGGAAGGCGGCGATGTCCAGGACCGTCCGGCGCGGGTTGGAGAGCTCATCAGGATGACGTGCGGCGGCGATCTCCTCCGGGAGCCAGGGCAGCACGCTGATCTCCAGGTCTTTCCCGGTGATCTCGACCCCGTGACCCCGGTCGTCCGTCAGGCGGAGGCAGTTCACGGCGCGCCGGCTCCCGCACTCCTGCGGATGGGCATAGCGGGTGAGCGCTTCGTCCGCCCGGAACGTATGCCAGCCGAGCCATGCGCCGCTGCAGCGGTCGACGTAGTTTTCATCCGGGCCGAGGCCCCAGTACCGCACATACTTCAGCCGCGCGTCCATCGGCAGCGCCAGGCCGAAGCAGGGCAGATCCGGCTGTCCCGGGATGCCCTTCCAGGTCAGACGGACGTGCAGGCCGTCCTCCCTGGGTGTCATCGTCAGGCGCAGATCCATCTCCGGCAGGAGCCGGTTGTCAAAGCGCCAGGTCACCCCGCCGTCCGACAGCTCCGCGTTCGACATCCCGCTGTAGCGGCTGACCGCATGCCAGATCCCCTCCCGCAGGGCGTCGCGGTTGCCGCGATCGTTGTCCGTAGGTGCGCGGAACATGGAGAGCATCGGCGGGCAGAGCAGGGTCTCCTTCCCATCCGCGTCGCGCATGGAGATGAGCCCTTCCGCCCGGTTCATCATGATGCCGAGCATGCGGACGCCGAGGTTGTGATCTCCTTCCGTCATCGGGACCAGGTCCGCGGTCCGGGTTTCGGGTATCCCGCCGAACACTGTCTCCCCGAAGGCACAGGTGCGGCCTTCCGGATCGATCGCCTCGGCGTGGATCACCGTTTCACCGGCATCGAAGGACATACCGTCCGCCGGCAGCGTGATATGAGCGCTCTGCTCCGGCCCGATCTCCGGCATGTCAACGGTCTCCTCCCGAACGACCGCGCGGTTGATCCAGACACGCCGCATCAGTTTGAACCCCTTCAGGGCCGCGAAAACCTTGCGGTTCTCCACGGTGACGCCGGTCCCGTCAGGCTTCAGGCGGATATCGGCATAGCACTGCCTGACCTCCTGCGCCTTGGGCGTCCATGTCCGGTCGCCGAGGATGATGCCGTTGGTGTTGAAGTGCCAGTCCGTGGGCCGGTCGCCGAAATCGCCGCCGTAGGCCAGGCGCACCGTTCCGTCGGGGAGCGTCACCCGCAGGGCCTGGTCCACATAGTCCCAGATGAAGCCGCCCTGGTACATGGGGTATCGGTCCTCCAGTGCCGTATACAGGCTGAGGCCGCCGTTGGAATTGCCCATCGCGTGACTGAACTCACAGCTGACAAAGGGCTTCTGCGGATCGCCGGAGAGATAGGCTTCGATCTCGGCGACCTTGAAGTACATCCGCGAGTACACATCCGTCGTCCCGCTGTAGCGTTCGCTGGGCCAGCAGCCTTCGTAGTGGACGAGGCGGCCGGGGTTCCGCTCGCGGAAGTAATTGCTGAGAACCAGCAGATCATCCCCGAAATAGCTCTCGTTGCCGCAGGACCACAACAGGACGCAGGGGTGGTTCTTGTCCCGCTCCAGCATGGCGCGGCCCCGGGCAAGGATCGCTTCCTTCCACTCGGGCCTGCTTGCGGGGACCGCCCGCTCGTCGGGATCCGGGCGCTGCCAGGTGCCGTGCGTCTCGATGTTCGTCTCGTCGATCACATAAAAGCCGTATTCGTCGCAGAGCTCATAGAATCGCGAACAGTTCGGATAATGGCAGGTGCGGATCGCGTTGACGTTCATCCGCTTCATGTCCTCGAGATCGCGGCGCAGGAGTTCCTCCGTCATCACGCGGCCGAGGTCCGGGTCGAACTCGTGGCGGTTGACGCCGTGGAAGACGATGCGCTTCCCGTTCAGACACATGACCCTGTCGACCATCTTGAAGCTGCGGAATCCGACGGCGGTCTGCGCGACCTCGCAAACCTCGCCGCTTTCGTCGCGAAGGGTCATCGTCAGGCGGTAGAGGTCGGGCGTCTCAGCCGTCCACAGGCGCGGATGATGGACCTCCTCAGCGAAGTGGATTTCTGCCTCGGACTTCACCGTCCTGCTGAATACGGTCTCGCCCGCGTCGTCTGTCAGCGTGACCTCCACCGTGCCCGCCGGGCGTTCGATCTGCATCTCGGCCTCGAGACGGGCGGACGCGCCGCCGTCCGAAAGCGGTGTGTGCACAAACAGGTCCGACAGGTGGATCTTCGGCTCAAAGGTCAGGGTCACACCGCGGTGGATCCCGCTGAAACGCCAGAAATCCTGATCCTCGAGCCAGGAGCCGCTGCAGCGCTTGAAGACCCGCGCCGCCAACCGGTTCTCACCCGCTCTCAGACAGTCCGTTACGTCAAAGCGGTGGGGTGTGAAGCTGTCCTCCGCATAGCCCACAAAGGTGCCGTTGACCCACACCGCCAGCGCGGCCTCCGCTGCGGCAAAGGACAGCACGCACCGCCCGGCCCGGGTGAGCCGCTCCGCATCGACAAAAAAGTTCCGGATGCAGGTCACGGTCGGATTGTACGTATCCGAAACCTGCGGCGGGACCAGCGCCTCATGCCCGTCCCACGGGTACTGGAAGTTCACGTAGTGCGGCGGATCCCAGTCCGGATTCTGCAGCTGGAATTCGCCGGGCACGGTGATCTCCGGCAGCGTGCTGTCCAGGGAGCCGTCCGTCAGCAGGGCATCCGGCGCCTCCCGCGGTGTCATCGCGAAATGGGCACGCCAGGTCCCGTCGAGACTCTGCACAAGGCAGGTCCCCTCTCCCCTCTCCGCCTCCGCCGGCGAAGCCCAGATGTGATGGTCGGAGCACGGGGGAAGCTCATTGACGGAGAAAACCTCCGGATCGGCCAGCCAGGCGGACTGAAACTCTTTCGCTTGCATGGGATTGACCCTCCTTGTCGCGTTCAGACGCGTTCCATTGCGATCACCGAGGATAACCTGAATGTCCGGCCGGCGACCCGTCCGAGGTCCTCCGCCGGGGAGAGATGCTCCAGCTTGCCCGCAGCCGTCTGCTGCCCGCCTTCCAGCCATGTCACGCTGACCGTCGGATGCTCTGCCAGGTCCGCAAGAAGGCCGCCGAGCAGCTGATCCAGGCGGTCACGGCTGTCCTCGTCGAGGGTCGGATCGTCCTCGCGGAAGACGCTCCTCTCCCGCACGGCGTCCCCGTACCCCTTCAGCGTGGCAAAGGGCATGAACTGCTTGGCCCGCTGTTCCCGCGGCATGCGCGGATGGCTGCGGGGCTCCGGCGGCGTCATGGCCAGCATGTCGTCATAGATCCCCATCCTGATCCTCCTCCGCATACGCTGCGTGACCGCCGATCTGGGCGTTCCGCTCCCGGGCCGTCGCACCCTCCTGATAGCTGGTGCCCATGAGGATGGCGTTCTTCCCGTACTTCCCCTTGATGTGCAGCAGGGCTTCCGCGATCCGGTGACGGCGGTCGCTGTCCCTGCGCTCCGCCTCGACGGCCGCGGGATCGGTGAAGAAGTCAAGCTGGCGCACATCGGCCCGGGCCGTTTCATCGGACGGCACCGTGTTGTTCAGCGCGAGGTAAAAACGCCGCACCGCCAGCGCCGGCTCGGTCACGCTGTCGTAGATCCGCAGGATCGCGTCAACAATGCTCTTTGCGGAATCGGTCATGCGCTTCGCTCCGCCGCTGTCCGTCAGGGGCGCCATACCGTGGGCGCTCTTCGGCATCTGCCTGCCGTACCGATCTTTCTGCTGAGCGCCCTTCCAGGCAGGATCCGGCTCATAGATGACGGTCAGACCGACGCCGTCGCAGACGAGCCCTTTGCCCACCAGTTCCAGCGCAAGTGCGTCCGCCATCTCCCGCACGATCACGCGGCCCTGCGCGTTGGTGTACGGATGGGCAAGCACCTGGCCCGCGGAGATTGAATGCGTCCCGGGCCTGAATGCCTTGATATCCGCGATCGTACAGGGCTCCACGCCCCACGCGTGATCGATCAGCAGCTCGGCGTCGATGCCGAATTCGCGGTACAGGCCGTCCTCGTTCGTCAGGCTCAGGCGGGCCACATCACCCATCGTGAAGCAGCCCATCCGCTCCAGGCGGGCCGCCAGCCCACGCCCGATCCGCCAGAAGGAGGTCAGCGGCTGGTGTCCCCACAGCTCCCGCCGATAAGTCTGCTCATCGAGGAAGGCGATGCGCACCCCGTCCTCATCGGCGTCGATGTGCTTGGCCATGATGTCCATCGCGATCTTGGCGAGATAGAGGTTGGTGCCGATGCCGCCTGTCGCCGTGATGCCCGTCAGGCGGAGGATGTCTCGGATGATCTGACGCACGAGGGTATGCGCGTCCATCCCGTAAAGCCCGAGATAGGCCGTCAGGTCGAGAAAGACCTCATCCACCGAGTAGACATGGATGTCCTCCGGCGCGATCCAGGCCAGATAGACCTGCTCATAGATGCGGACGGAGTAGTCCATATACAGCTTCATCCTGGGCGGGGCGACGATGTAGTCGAGGGGCTTTCCGGTCCGCTGTTCGACCTCCCGTGCCTTCTCCACCACCTCGAACAGGCGGCTGCGCCCGGAGAGTCCGTACTGTTTCAGCGCCGGTGTCACCGCCAGGCAGATCGTTTTCTCCGTGCGGCGCTCGTCGGCCACCACAAGCCGCGTCGTCAGCGGGTCCAGGCCTCGCTCAACGCATTCCACGGAGGCATAGAACGACTTCAGGTCGATCGCGGCATAGGTCCGCACGGTCCCGCCTCCTTCAACGCTTCCGTTATCCGCCTCACAGGTCAGCCAGCGAATAGATGAACAGGATCGCGTCCGGGTCGACGTCCTCCGTCCGGAGGCGTTTTCCCGCCTGCTTCATGATGCTCGTGTAGCCGCCCTTGATCAGCCGCATATCCGCTACGACGATCCGGCTGTAATGCGCGCTGAGCATCGGCAGCAGACAGTTGGCGAACGAATCCTTGTAGACCATGAGCGTCCCCTCGGGCGCGCTGTCGTTCTCGATCATCAGCAGGCCGTAGTTGTCCTGCAGGTAGACCCCGTAGCCGTCCACGGTCTCCGTCTTCTCCGGGAAGAGCAGGCGGTCGTAGGTTTCGAGCTGCCCGTCACGGTTCAGGATCGTCAGCTTCACCGGACCGTCCGGCTCGGCGCAGACGATCGTGTCGCTCCACAGGGCAGGCAGGCCGGAGGAGGACAGCGTCGTCCCGTGGAAGCCCTCATAGCGCGTGATGCGGAAGTCCTCCATCGTCAGCGGCTCATATCTGAGGCGCTCTCCCAAGGCCAGATAGGCCTGCCAGGCGCCGTCCAGGGTCCAGTGGTGGTCTGTGGCGTAGTACATGCGCCGCGGATCATCGGAAAAGGCAGCCGGCATTTGCACCACATGGTCATTCTCCGCCATCGCCGCGTAAGCCGCGGTCTCATCCTCATACTGCCGGGCCATCAGCGCGGGCATGCTTCCCCGCAGGAGCCATCCGTGGGAGGGCGGCGTCAGGACAAGCCACGGCTTTCCCGCCGCGTCGGCGAACTTCGCGAAGGCGCTCAGATGCTGCTCCACGTCACTGACCGTACGGTGTACCGGCTTTTCCACGACGGCTCCGGCTGCGTACCAGGCCTCGAGCTGCGTCCTGCGCCCCGTCAGTGCGTTGACGCCAGAGTCCAGGGCCACCAGCGCCCTTCGGAAAGGCACGCGGTCGGACAGGAAGGACTCGGTCTCCCGGTCGAAATGCCAGTCATTCAGCGCGGCGTGTTCCGGAGCCGCGTTGGGGTCACGCCGCTCCCAGACGACGGAGGAGGTGTCCCCGGCAAGCATCGCGTACAGCCCTGCGGCCAGCAGACCCAGAAGAGCGGCGAGCACGATGATTCGGTCCTTGTACGCTTTGATTTTTCCGATCACATCATCCGCCCCCTCTCAGAACTGGAAATAGACAAACGGCGCATAGCCCTGCGCGGCCAGCGCAGCCAGGCACAGGATCAGGATCACAGGCGCGGCAATCGCGGAAGCCCGCCCGAGGCGGATCTCCGGCAGAAAAGAGACCGCACAGCACAGCAGCTGCAGCGGTGCGAAGGCTGCGCAGGCCAGCATCGCCTGCGCGGAACCCAGGCCGAACCCGCCGGCCATGGCCTGCACAAGCGGGGTCCCGAAGCCGGAGAAGATCCCCCATCCAAGCATGACAAGGAAAAAGCATCCCATCTGCCGGACTGGCCGCGGCAGGCGCTGATACCACCCGCGCTTGAGCAGCAGATGCTTCTCGAGGACGAGCAGGACGGCAAAGTAAACGCCCCAGAGGACGAAGTGCCAGCCCGCACCGTGCCACAGGCCGGTCAGGGCCCAGACGATGAGCAGGTTCAGGTCCCGCCGCCACATGGCTACGCGGTTCCCGCCCAGCGGGATGTAGACATAGGCCCGGAACCATCCGGACAGCGTCATGTGCCAGCGCCGCCAGAACTCAGTCACACTGTCCGCGCGGTACGGACGGTCAAAGTTCTCCGGAAAGCGGAAGCCCATGCAGCGCCCGAGGCCCAGGGCCATATCGGAGTAGCCCGAGAAATCGAAGAAGATCTGGAATGAGAAGGCAAGCAGTCCGAGCCAGGCGCCGAGCGCTCCCGCCTGTGTGAAGTCACCGTTCATCTGCCCCCAGAAGCGGCCCACGGCATCAGCCAGAAGGACCTTCTTGCCCAGACCGAAGCAGAAGCGGCGCAGGCCCTCCCGCATATCCTCCCAGGAGGGCGTCTCGTGCTTCAGCAACTGCTCCTCCAGCTCCACATAGCGGACGATCGGCCCGGCGACCAGTTGGGGGAAGAGGGAGAGGTACACCCCGAAGACGAGGAAATTGCGCTGGGCCCTTGCCTCCCCGCGCCAGACGTCGATCACGTAGGACATGGCCTGGAAGGTGAAAAACGAGATGCCGACGGGCAGGACCGGCCGCTCAAACACCGGCGCCCAGCCGGTCAGGCTCATGAGCGTGTCCGCGAAGAAGCCCGCGTACTTGAACCAGAACAGAGGCATCAGGTTCAGCACGATCAGCGCGATGAGCACCCACCTGCGCCGTCTGCCCCCGCGCATCATCAGCAGCACACCGCCGTAGTTCATGCCCATCGACCACAAAAGCAGCAGCAACCAGAGCGGGTTGCCCCACGCATAAAAAAGCAGGGACACCGCGAGCAAAAACGGCATCCGCGCTTTTCCGGGCAAAAGCCGGCAGCCCAGCAGGGTCACCGGCATGAACAGCAACAGAAAGGTGAATGAGCTGAATACCATGGTTTACTCCCCAGTCAGCAGCAGTTTCGTTTCCTGTTCGGCCTGCTCGCCGATCGCAAGCACCACGAGCAAACCCTCGCGCGCGACCTTTGCCTCGCTGAGGAGCTTGAAGGCCACGGGGAAGTAGTTCCGGGTCTCCCGGATCCGTCCCTCGAGGTAGGTATTCAGCATCTCCTCCACGTGGTTCGCCGCGACCTCGTCGACCGCCAGCACCGCGATCACCTCGCGGCCGGTCTCGACGCTGGTCCCGGCGAGGTACACGAAGTCCACGTATTCCTCTGGCTCGATCCCCATCAGTTCGGACAAGTCCTCCGCGTACATTTCGATCAGATCGTCGCCGTCCTCCGCGATCTCCAGCACGCGGGTGAGCAGGCTCGCTTCCTCCGTTCCGGCATCCTCTGCCATGGCAAGGGGCGTAAACACGCAAAGGCACAGCAGGGCTGCGAGCAGTCGGGTCAGCTTCTTCATGGGATCAGTCTCCTTCCGTCACGATGGTCAGGGTCGAGGGTGCCTGGGCCGGTTCGGCTTCCGCTGTCCCGGGAGACACTTCGGTCTCCACGGCCGCGGGTTCGGGCTCTACATCGGGCGTCTCCTCCGTCGCCTTCGCCGTCGTCCCGTCCTGCGCCGGCGTCCAGCGTCCGGCCTCATACTCCGCCTGCGCGAAGTCCAGCATGCCCTGTATCCACACGGCCAGGCCCTCTTCGTTCAGATGGCAGAGGTTGTCACTGGTATAGGCCGCGGCGAGGTATCCATCCTCCCCCTTGAGGGGCTCCGCGATCTCGATGTAATGGACGCCGAGGCGTTCGCAGGTTTCTTTCAGGCGCTGATTGTACTCATTGAGTTTTTCCTGGTAGCCCGGACGGTCTTTGGTCCTGCAGTAGTTTTCCGTGATCGGGGTGTGGGAGAAGAAGCAGATCTCCGTCTCCGGAGAGAATTCCGGGATGTTGAGCGCGATGTACTCGATCCACTCCATCGCCCGGTCGATCTTGATGCCCACGGGATCGTTGAGGCCGAGCAGGATCAGGATGCGCTTCGGCTTGAGGATCTTCGCGATGTCGTACATCGTGCGGTCCACGTTCCTGTACTTGAAGTGGAAATCACCGGTCAGGAAGCGCCGGGAGCCCACATAAAGGCTGATGCTCGCCGTGCAGACGACCGTGGAGCTCTCGAGAAAGGACGGATCCTTCTCGCGCACGGCGGAGCGGTACCGCCGAAAGCCCTGCATGATCGAGTCGCCGATGAACAGGCAGTCATCATAATAGGACAGGAGCGTCTGGTCGTCGAGGCGTTCCGCCACCGCACCGGAGCAGAGGAAAATCAGGCAGAACACCAGCGCCAGCAGTCGTTTCATGGATGCATCACTCCAAACATGGATCTTTCGACGATAAGGTTTCGCTCTCTCCGGGCCGAATCCTGTCTTTTCCGGCGTTATGCCCGTGATTTTACAAGTTCGGGGATCGGCTGAAGGAATCCACGGAAATCTTACCACATCGGGCGTGCTTTTTCCATCCCTTTCCCGACAAAAGATTCCCGTTATACGGTCTTTGCGGTCTGTGCGCCGAAGGCCTTCCGGTACAGGAAGATCGCCAGCGCCGCACTGATCAGATCCGCCGCGGGCTGGGCGGCGAGGAAGCCGTTGTATCCGGCGAGAGCGGTGAGGAGCAGGAACAGCGCCATGAACAGCACGCCTTGCCGGCTGAGAGACATCACCAGCGCCTGAGCCGCCTTGCCGCTTGCCTGGAAAAGACAGGTGTACAGCAGCACAACGGCGCAGAAGACCATCCCCGAGATCTGGCACCGGAGCATGAGCGCTCCGTCCGCCACAATCCGCGCGTCGCCGATGAAGAGGCGGATCAGCGGCTCCGCGCACACGAAGACCAAATAGGATTCCGACAGCGCCAGCCAGCACAGGAAGCGTGTACAGAAGCGCAGGAGGCTGCGCAGTTTCTCCGTCTCCCCGGCGCCGCACAGGTATCCGAACAGCGGCACGCCGCCGAAGGAGAACCCGACGAGGATCAGCTGCACGACCATGGTTACCCTGAGCACGATGCCGAGGGCCGCGATCTTTTCATCCCCGAGCGGCCGCAGGTACTGATTCATGACCACGATGCAGACGCTGGAGGCGATGTTCGTCAGCGCAGCTGTGATCCCGACACTGAAGATCTGGCCGAGTTCCTGCTTCCGCACATGGGCGGAGCGGATGTCCACGGACAGGGCCCGGCTCTTTCGGAGCACGAAAAGCAGGCACAGGGCGTCCGACAGCGTGTAGCCAAGCACGGTGGCCAGGGCCGCGCCGCGCGCTCCCCAGCCCAGGACCGAGATGAAGATCGGGTCCAGGACGATATTCAGCACGGATCCGGCGACCGTGCACATCATCGACTGGGTGGACATGCCCTCGCTGCGGATCAGGTTGGAGTGGATGAAGGAGAGGATGACCAGCGGCGCACCCGCCACGATGACCGTGTAGTAGTCTCCCGCGTGCACCTCGGTGTGCTCGCTCGCGCCCAGGAGGTTCAGCATCGGCCCCTTCAGGAGGAGCATGGGCACGGCGATCGCCGCACCGGTCACGATAGCCAGCCAGAAGCAGAAGGAGCTCACCCGGCGGACGCTGTCGCGGTCCCCTTTGCCGAGCAGGCGGGAGATCAGCGAGCTGCCGCCCTGGCCAAAGATATTGCCGACAGCCATCAGCATCGTGAACAGCGGTCCGCACAGCGAGACGCCCGCCACCAGCATCGCATCATCGGTTTTCGCGATGAAGTAGGTGTCCGCCAGGTTGTAGATCAGCGTGATCACCATGTTGAAGACCACCGGCAGTGCCAGCTTGAAATAAGTGCCGGTCAAGCGGTCGGTGTCAAAGACGCGCGGATTGTCCATGTGAATCAGTTCCTTCGTATTCAAAGCTTTCGGAGGGTTGTGCACCGGTTACCGTACGCAGAAGGCGGCGATCTCCTGTTCCAGAAGGCGGAAAACCTTTGCCACCAGATAGCCGTCCGCGACCGCGTGGTTCAGGCGGACGCTCACGGGCATCATCAGCCGGTCGTTCTCGCGGCGATACTTGCCCCAGTTGACGATCGGGCTGAAATACAGATAGCCGTCGGGCAATTCGATGTGCATCGCGTCGTAGGAAAGCCACGGGATAAAGGACGCATCAAACCAGTTAGGGTGGTTGGCTGCGTCGAGCAGGTATTCCCGCGTCTGCTTCGCGCGCTCAACGTCCTCCAGGGCTCCGGCGTAGAACGTCTCATAGTCTTCGTTCCATGTCGTGTAGACCGGCGTGCAGGTCTCCGTGTCCTCATGGAAGACATACTGTGTCGGGTGGATGCGGTCATAACAGATCAGCTGATCGGTCTGCCAGAGGTAGCCCATCCGGTAGTCGTCCCGGGAATTGAGGACCTTGGTCAGAACGTACAGGAAGTTGAGGTAGAAGCGGGTGCCCGTCTCCTTCGAACGCTTCTCCAGCTCCGTTACGTCCACCCGTGCGGTCATGGATGTCGAGCACTTGCAGTCCTCCGAGAAATGGCGGAAGACACCCTTCCGGTAATAGTCGTCCATGTCGATGATACGGTAGCTGTCCATGTTCTTCACCTCATCAGGCAGAAAAAAGGTCAGGCTCCGGAGCCCTTGCTTTTCCGGAAAAACCTGACCCTATTATAACCGTTTACAGACCCGTTTGCAATGCTTTCACCGTGAATCTCATGCACCTCTCCGGACGCGGTCCGGTGCTGCCGGCCGCGCATCCCAGGGGCAGTCGGAGAGATACGCCCGGTCGAAAGCGGTGGTGAAGTCCTCCAGCGCCGTGTCTCCGGCCAGTTTCCCGCCGGTCTCGTTGAGGTGCGTGACCATCACGGCGGCCTTCGCGTCCGGGAGGATGCGCATGGTCTCGCCGCGGTCACGGTTCACCCGGTCCAGCACGGCGGGGCCGTCAAAGAAGCCGTAGCGGATGCTCTGCTGGTGCGGGTTGGGGGTATTGGTCCGGTCCACGATCGCCGGATTGATCCGCTCCATCGCGCACTCGGTCGGGAACGGACCGGCGCCGTGGCGGGTCAGGTACGACCGCGTCACGTAGAGCAGTTCCGTCTCCGTCCTGCCCGGCAGCACCGCGATGCGCCGTGCGCTCACCTGCGAGGTGGTGCGGCTTGGGGTGAGATAGGGGAAGTCTGCGGTGTTTTCCGCGTCCAGGGCAAGCCCCTGCCCGGCCTCGAAGATCAGCGTGCTGAAGGAGGCCGCTTCCTCCTCCCACCGGGCATAGCGCGAGACCGTATCCCGCACCGTCAGCCAATCCTGCCAGGCGTGGCGGATGATCCCCCTGTCCCGCAGGATCGGCAGCCATTCCTTTCCCGCCGACATGCCGAGGCCGCGCAGTCGCTCCGGCAGGTATTCGCCGATCACCCGCCGGCAGTATGCGGTGAACCCGTCCTCCCCGAGCTCCGCCATTTGACCGAAGCGAAGCGCCCAGTCCGTGTGCAGGAAGCGCAGCCTCGTCTCCTGGATGCCGCACCCACAGGAGCCGTGCCGGGCATGACCCCGGTTCTCCTCGATGATCTGCCCAAGCATCATGTCCCACGGGAGCGACACCCGGCAGCGGTCGGAAACCGTCAGGACCGGCGAGATGCCGAAGCCGTCCGCCAGTTCCCTCCGCTCCTGCGCGTAGAGCAGCGGGTTCACGATGAAGTCCTCGTCCGCGCAGGAGACGGCGCCCTGCAGCGCCGCAGAGCCGAAGTGGTGGAAGACATGGCGCTGCCCGTCCGGAAGGTCCACCGTGTGTCCGCGCTGTGCGCCTCCGTTGATCAGGATGTTCAGGCATTTACCGCCCAGCCTCCGGGCGGACCAGGATGCAGCCAGTCCTTTGCCTTCGTCACCGTAGCTGCACCCGATCACGATCACCGCACGACGCATCGTACCGCCTCCTTTCTCTGTGCTTTTCCAAGTCTTCACCAAGAGAAGATGTGCCGGAAGAGACCTCTGCCCTTCCCGTCGCCACTCTCCTTCACGGCCTGAACGGGACCCGCCGCGCCGTCCTGCGCGAAGCCGGTGATGATCCGGATCAGGGAGTCCGCGATCCCGTCGACGGATGTCGTGATCATGTGCCCCTGCGGCAGCACCCGGCCGAATGTGTCGATGGCACCCTGCAGATATCGGTCCGTCTGCGTGTGCCGCACGTGGATGTGCCAGATGTCGTACCGGTCACTCACGTCCCGGTACAGCGCGTCCGTCTCCACATCCGCCTGCAGCTCGTCGCCGGTCACCCGGGCGAGCGGTTCCATCGGAAGGTAAGGATTCAGCGTCTCATCGCCCATTGTGATGATCAGGCCCTTGCGGCCCCGCTTCCAGCAGTCGAGCCTGGTGTGGTGCAGGCCCATGTACCACGCGGCCGTGTAGGACTCGAACTGATTCCCGCCGCCGCCGTGTTCCATGTACACCTGGTCGAGCTGTTCCGCGATGCGGATGTCCGACTCGAACTGGGAGATCTGGATCGGTGCCCGGTCATACTTCAGGTCTCCGATGCCCATCACCATGAATTCCACGTCCCGGATCCGCCCGTAGAGGGTCGTCATCACTTCGTTCATCTTTTTGGCGACCTCGGCTGAGGCGGAACCCATGCTGCCGGTCACGTCGAGGGCGAGGATGACCGGGATCGTCTCCGGATGCTCTTCACTGTCACAGCACTCTCGCAAAACGCCGAAGGGATTCAGGCGCGGGTGCAGATTCCGCTGCGTGAAGATCTGCTGGTCCGTCAGCCGGCTGTCCAGGCGTCCGGCCGCATCGACCTTCCTCCCCATTGATGCGCTGTATGCCGCAAAGCTGTCTCTCGTCCAATAACCGTACCCCATGTTCAGGCCTCCTTTTCGTCCTCATCGTCCGCGCTGTCGAAGATATCCTCCATCAGACCGTCGCCGCCGCCCAGCATCAGCATCGCGGCCAGGCCCTGCTGCCCTCCGTCCCTGCCTTTGAGCAGGCTGGATAGCATCATGTACTTCATCATCCTGCCGGTTCCCTTCCGGCCCTTCACGCCTCCCTTCCCGAAGATCGAAACGATCTTCCCGTACAGGTATGTGCTGCCCATGAACATGTGCCGCTCGGGCACCAGGGTGTCCACCGTCGCATCCTCGAAGCTCAGGGCCGTGATGGTGCCGTTCTCCGAGGAGATCACGCACCGCGGCGTGCCGCCGGAGAGGATGATGTCCCCGGGCTTCACCCGGGAGGTGGGGACGACGAAGAAGAAGTCTTCCCCCACGTCGAGCACGAAGCTGTCGCAGTTGACCAGTTTGTTCTCCTCCACGTCGTAGGTCCGGTAGCCGGAGCGCGTTTTCACCGCGATCCAGCCGCCCATCGAGAGACGGCACAGCCCGGGCGCAACCTTGCCGCAGATCCCTTCCAGCATGTTCATCCGTCGTTCCTCCTTTATGCATGGTTTGTGTATAGTTATGCGCCTTTATGCAAGGCCGTCTGCATTTTGGGTACAGAAATACTGTCACGGCGTATGACAATACGATTCATTCAGATACCGGATATTTATGCGGTTATGGCTTTGTTTTACGGATTTGCCGGGCAGGGTCTTTCTCCCGGAAAAACCGTATGGGAAACACACCTTTCCTGAGATCGGTTGTCCGATCGGCTTACTTTTCGCGGTTGAGACGGAAGGTCACCGAGCGCCTGAGATACTCCAGGTACTCCTCGTCGCGGCACATCGCCTTGCCGGGCGCGTCGGAGAGCTTGGCCACCGCGCGGCCGTTGACGGTCTGCAGCTTGATGACGATGTTCAGGGCCTTCTCGCAGGTGTCGTTGGAACAGAAGGTGCCGATGCCGAAGGAGACCTTCGCGCGATCCTTGAAGTAATCGTAGAGGGCCTGTGCCTTGTCGAAGTCGAGGCTGTCGCTGAACAGCAGGAGCTTCGTCTTCGGATCGGCTCCGTACTTCTGATAGTGTGCGATCATCTTCTCGCCCCAGGCGTAGGGATCACCGCTGTCGTGCCGGACGCCGGTGAAGTTGTTCACCATGGCACGATTGAAGTCGAGGAGGAAGAGGTCGGTCGTGATCGTGTCGGTCAGGGCCGTGCCGTTGTCGCCCCGGTACTCGTCGTACCAGTCTTCCATAGCGTAGTGGTTGGTGTAGGCCAGAGGGATCGAGTCGATGCCCTGGTACATCTGGACAAACTCATGGGCGTAGGTGCCGATGGGCGTCAGGTCGTACTTCATGGCGAGGTAGACATTGGATGTGCCGACGCAGTTGTCGGTCTCCGCGGTCAGGCGGCGCACCACCACGTCCTCCCACTCCCGGGAGAGGCGGCGGCGGCAGCCGAATTCCGCGAACTTGAACGTATACTTGCCGCTGCGGAAATCGCGGATCTTCTGCTCCAGCCTCTCCTCGGCCGAGCGGCGGAGGGCAGCGTAGTCGTACTTCATGCGGAAGTAGACCTCGTTGACGATCTCGAGCAGGTAGATCTCGAACTGCATGGCGGAGAAGAGCGGCCCCTTCACCACGATGCACAGTTCCCCGCCCGGCTTGAGTCTGGTCTCCACATAGTCCCGGATTGGGTGCCAGAGGCGCAGAAACTCCACATAGTCGTTCTTGATGAAGCGGATGGAGCGCAGGTAGTCAAGCTCCTCCGGCTTGAAGGTCAGGGTGCACAGGTGGTCGATCTGGGCGTTGATTTCCTCAAACATCTCCTGCGTGAAGACGACGCCCGCGTTGCGGCAGCGGAAGTAGTATTCGCCGGAGAGGTCGGTATGCTTGTGGAAGATGACCTGGTCCATGTTGAATTTGTACAGGTCGGTATCGAGCAGAGAAATGACGATGGGGTCCAGTTTCATGTTGTTCCCTCCTGACGGGTCATGCGCTGCCATTCCTCCCGAAGAATGGCGTAACCGAACTGGTCGAAATAGGGTTGTGCTGCGCCCGGGCGGGACTTCCCGCGGCGGACCATGCGCCCCTCGTTGCGCAGGCCGCATTTGTCCAGGACGCGCAGCATCGGCAGGTTTTCCACGTCGCAGACAGCGTGGATGCGGTGCAGTCCGAGGTCGTCGAAGGCGATGCTCAGGATCCCCCGCATGGCCTCGGTCATGAATCCGTGCCCGGTCTCGTGCCGGTTGAGCACGGCGCCGAGGATGGCGTCATCGCGCCGCCAGTTCATATGCATCGAGATGCCGCCGATCACGCGCCCCGTGTCCTTGCGCTGGATCGCCAGGTTGTAGTGCATGCGCGGTTCCTCCGTGCGCTCCTCCGGGCACTTGCGCTCGAGATAATCCCTCGTCTGCGCCTCCGTGTTGGGACCGAAGGCCATGTGATGCACCGTCTCTTCGTCGGATGCGTAGGCGTGCACATCCTCAAAGTCCTCCGGCGTGAACTCCCTGAGGACAAGGCTCTCTGTCTCCTTACGCATCGGCTTCGCCTTCATTTCCGAAGGGATTGAGCACTTTCGGCATGCGGCGCTTGTGCATGTTGGCAGCTTCGCGGCGGCGGATCTTCTCATCGGTCTCCGGATCGCCGCAGGTGCCGAAGCGGATGTACTTGTGGATGTCGGTATAACGCAGGCCCATGTTCTCCTCGTCGCTGAGGCCGGACAGGCCGTCCGCCGGCGTCTTTTCCACCAAGTCGCGGGGCAGCTCCTCCATCGTCAGACCCATCTGCACCACCTCGATGCTGGTCAGCCTGCCGAGGACAGCGAAGTCGCAGGAGGTGTCGCCGTCCTTGGTGCAGTAGCCGACGGTGGCCTCGCTGAGGTTGCCGGTGCCCGCGAGCCTCGCGCCGATGGCCTGGGCGATATAGCGCAGAGTGGTCATCCGCAGGCGGGGCGGTACGTTGGTCCCGCTCTGGAAGCTGTAGGGGATCTCGAACTCCCCTTCCCCTGCCGTCACGCCGCGCTGGTCCGTCACGGCGCGCAGCGCTTCGTGCATGGCTCCGATGTTGACGACCCGCTGCCGGATGCCCAGCGCATCGCAGACGCGCTTGCTGTCGGAGATGTCTTTCTGCACGCCGTCCGGCAGCATCACGCCGTAGACGTTCTCCTTCCCCAGCGCTCTGGCGCACAGGGCGGCCGTCACCGTGGAGTCCTTGCCGCCGGAGATGCCCAGCACCACCTTGCTGAATCCCTGCTCACTCGCGAGGTCCCGGATCGCACGCACCAGGCCGTCCCGGGCCTCCTCCGCCACAAACGTATACGCTTTCATATGCTTCCCTGTCCTTTCATCGGATTCGTTACGGAATCAGGTCGATCTGGCAGCTGGCCATGGTCTCCAGCGCCGCACGGTGTTTCTCCGGCGTGACGCCGGCGCAGCAGTCGGTTTTCACCCGGATCTCGGCCTCGGGGAAGCGTGCCTTGAGCAGGAGCGTGTTCGACACCACGCAGATGTCGGTGCACAGGCCGATCATATCGATGGTCAGGCTGTCACCCGCTTCCAGTTCACCGGCGATGATCTCCGGCAGACGCACACTGCCGAAGGTGGGTTTCTCCAGCAGAAGGCAGTCGCCCGCCGCCTCGCGGATGACCGGGTTGAGCGCCCAGCCTTCCGTGCCTCGTATGCAGTGCGGAACGGGCAGCTTCCTGCCCTCAGCCGTCTCCATATAGTTCTCGCCGTGGGTGTCGAGGGTGGCGATCACAGTGTAGCCAGCCTCCCGGCAGGCGCGGATGTACGCCGCCGCGGCCGGAACGATCGCCTCGGCCTCCTTCGTGCCCAGCGCTCCGTCGATAAAGTCCTTCTGCATATCCACGATGATCAGGTATTTCCGGTCCTTCACGGTCTTGTCCTCCTTGTTCACAGGTCCATCCGGTAGAGTGCCGCCGGTCTCCCGCGGCCTTTCTTTTCAGCCTGATCCGTCTGGGTCAGCCTGCCGGTCTTTTCATATCTGGCAAGGATCCCGCGGCGGAAGTTGCTGCTGTCCACCGACTCGCCGAGCACGGCCTCGAAGACGGTCTGCAGTTCGCTCAGGGAGAATGCCTCCGGATCCTCGAGGAAACGGAAGCCGATGTCCGTGTAGTCGATTTTCCCCCGCAGCCGCCGGATGCCTGCCTCGATGATCCGTCCATGATCGAAAGCCAGGTCGCCCGGGATCAGCATCCCTCCCGACTCGTCCGTCAGAGTCAGGCCGCCGCTGTCCATGCTCACCTCGTAGCAGAGGAAGGGCAGGTCCATCCAGTCCATCAGAGCCTCCAGCTGACTCCACGGCACGATGACCAGATAAGCCACGGAGATGACCCGGCCCCGGGGATCCCGGTTGACGTCGGTGAAGGTGTAAAGCTGCTCCATGTACGCCTGGCGGATGGGCAGCATCTCCTCCAGCAGGTGCTCCACCGTGGTCTCGGCCGATTCGTCCTGGCCGATAAAGCGTCCCGGCAGAGCCCAGTGCTCCTCATACGGCGTGTTGGCTCGTCTGGACAGAAGCAGGTTCAGCCGGCCGGATCTCACGGTGAGGATCAGGATATCCACCGCCACATACAGGTGATCACCAGCCAGTTGCGTGTGCATGGCGCCCGCCTCCTTTCTGGTCTCTTTGACCATAATCATCATACGCCATGCCTTCGCTTTTGTCAATAGCTTTTTTGTCGTTTTGACAAAAATATTTGTCCCGTCATCCCGGACATCCGCCGGAGGGCTTGATTTCCCCTCCCCCGTGTGGCATAATATCGATCAGAAGGGAGGGATGCCGATGCGCCGGATCCTGATCTCACTGTGTCTTCTCCTCATGCTGCTGCCGGCCGCCGTACGGGCGGAGGCACCCGCCTACACCTACCGCAAGGTCGAGGACGGCACGACCTACGAGAGCGAAACCCTGCGCTATTCCATCGAAGTGGCGAAAATCAACAAGACCAAGGTCTATATCACCCGCGTCTGGATGCAGGATCCCGGCCGGCAGATCCGCAAGGCGATCTCCCCCTGGCACGAGCACCTCGCCAAGCCCGAGGACCTGGCCGCGCAGATCCCGGAGGCCGCCCTGGCCATCAACGGCTCCGGTTATGTGAGCAAGCTCTATCCGTGGATCCCGGAGGATTACCCGGGAACCAGCGAGGACTACTATTTCACGCCGCTCGGAAGCCTGACCATTCTCGACGGGAAGCTCCTGCGCCGTCTGGACGGCATTCCCTACACCGGGCTGACCCTGCAGGCGGACGGCCTGCACATGCACATCGCCGAGGACAATGACGACGTGCTGGCCGCCTCCCCCACCCAGACCTGGGCCTTCTATGAGGAGTGTCCGCTGATCCTGAACGGCGAAAGCATCCTCGACCGGGATTGGGAATTCGCCAACCGCATGGCGATCCGCACCGTCATCGCAAAGCTGGACGCCCACAGCTATGTGATCCTCACCGTCACGAGCGTGCACGGCCTGACCCTGCCCGTCTGCACCGATTTCCTGCTCGGCGAGTTCTCACCGGAGTGGGCCTTCAACCTGGACGGCGGAACCTCCAGCGCCCTGATCCGCCGCAAGTACGGCAAAAAGAAACAGGTCGTGCTCTACCCCTCCCGTCAGAAGGTGGTGGACATCATGGCTTTTATTGAACTGCCCGCAGAATGATCCGGGCGCTATGCCGAAAGTCGCAAGGAAGTGAATCCACCCCATGAATAATCCTCTCACCGCGCCGGCAAGGCGCAGGGTGGTCCTTCTCGCCACGGGCGGGACGATCGCCGGGGTCGGACAGGCCGGCAAAACCATCGGCTACCGGCCCGGCTCCCTCACCGTGGAGCAGATCCTCTCCGCCGTCCCGGAGGTGCGCTCTGTGGCCGAGATCGAGGCGATCCAGATCTGCAACGTCAACTCCGACGACATCACGGCGGAGCTGTGGATCGAGCTGGCGAAAACGATCAACCGGATGGCAGGCGATCCGGACGTGGCGGGCTTCGTGATCACCCACGGCACCGACACGCTCGAGGAGACAGCCTATTTCCTCAACCTGACCGTCAAGACCGACAAGCCTGTCGTCATCACCGGTTCGATGCGGCCCTCCACCTCCATCTCCGCCGACGGGCCGATGAACCTGTACCAGGCCGTGTGCGTGGCGGTGTCGGAGGAGGCCATGGGCAAGGGCGTCCTCGCCGTGTTCTCCGACCGCATCTATGCCGCCCGCTCGGTCACCAAGACCAGCAACTACCACGTGGCCGCCATCTCCGCGGGTGAAACGGGCGCGATCGGCGTGGTACGGGACGGCGATGTGTTCTTCTACGAGTCGCCCGGACGGAAGCACACGACCCAGACGGTCTTCGACGTGAGCGGCATGACCGGCCTTCCGCGGGTCAGCATCCTCTATTTCGCGGTCGATGCGGACGTGGATCTCCTGCGCTTCGCCGCGGAACGCTCCGACGGTCTCGTCATCGCCGGGGCCGGCGCTGGGGAGTTCAGCAAGCGCTTCCGGGATGTCATCCGCGGGCTGACGATCCCCGTCGTCATCTCCTCCCGCATCGACAGCAGCGTGATCACCGGCGACAACCTGCTCTGCCCCAACACCATCGCCGCCAACAGTCTCTCGCCCCAGAAGGCCGCGATCCTCCTGCGCCTTGCTTTGGCCTCCGGCTGCAGAGATCTCGCAAGCCTGTACATGGAATACTGATACAAATCGCCATTGAAAAGCCCGCCGCTCACGGAAGCGACGGGTTTTTCATTGATGGCAATGTGCTTTGATTCCGTTTACTCCACGATGCCGATGCAGGTGATCGTGAACAGTTTGTTCTCCGAGCCCTCGGCCATGCGGATCTCCACGGTGTGCTCGCCGGTCTGGAAGCGGGTGAAGACCAGGGAAGTCTCCGACTGACCCCAGCTGCCCTGCTGACCGCGAAGGGTCGCCACACGGGTGCCGTCCACCCAGACCTCCGCGGCACCGTAGGACGCGTCAGTGGTGTTCTTCCAGGAGATCAGGAGGCGGGAGAACTCCGCCGCAAAGGTCAGCGGCTCGCTGCCGTCCTTCGCGTTGTGGTGGAAGTTGCTGCCGCAGGCACGGCCCACCGGCGTGTTGCGGTAGGTGGTCGTGTCGTCATGCGCAAAGCCGCCGCGGCTGATGCCGAGGGCTTCGGTATCGCTGTCGCCGAAGACCTTCGTCATGTGCGCGTAGGCCAGCCCGTAGGCCGGCGGCACGTCCAGGTCGATGTCCTTCTCCGGCGTCTCCTGGGCTGCGCAGGCCTGCACGCCGTAGAGCATGCAGTCCGCCATGATGGCGTGGCCGAAGCTGGTCGGATGATACTGGTCATGGAAGAACTCCTGCTCAGTCCATTCCTTCCCGACGTGCGGATAGGCCGCGTCGCGGATGGAGACCATCAGCAGGTCATAGGTGTCACCGATCTTCCGGATCTCGTCCTGCAGGTTGAAGCCGCCCTGGAAGACGGAGAAGAGCAGGATGACCGCCGGCTCGTTGGGCTGGGAAAGGATGTCCTTCACCATCGCCTCGTAGCACTGGTGATGGGAGGGCTCGTTGTAGTCGTTGACCGCGAACTCGATCACCACCACGTCCGGCAGGCCATCGTCGTCCGCGACCCGGCTCACGACGTCGCGCTCGTAGCGCATCCAGCCGAAGGTCGACGGCGTGCCGCCCACGCCCGCATTCACAAAGCGGACATTGGTGCCGTCCCCGGCCCCGCAGAGCGCCCGCATGCCGAGCATAAAGCGGTAGGCCCAGCACTCCTTGTACTGCGACGCGCCGGCGCCCTCCGTGATGGAGCCGCCGATGGCAGCCAGCGTGACGGTCTCCCCGGCCTTCGCACGCTCAATCACATGCTGCAGGCGGGTCGGATTGCCCGCGCGCACCAGGCCGTCCGCCAGCATTTCCAGATACCATTCGTCCGCGGCATCACGGCCCATGTACACGTCGGTGTTCATCGGTTTCTCCCCCATTCCCGTCAGGCTAAATCCCATGCACATCACAACCAGCAGGAGACTGATGAGTTTCCGCAGCATATCCGTTTCCTCCTCTTTCCTGTATCAGACCGTGATCAGTTCTGCGCCCTCGACGGCCTCGCGGATCAGATTCTCGCTGTCGAGCATCTCCTCCGCCTCCACGGCCTTCTCCATCTTGGGATGCGTCGCCGGGTGTCTGGGCGTGAAGACCGTGCAGCAGTCCTCATAGGGAAGCTCCGACGTCTCGAGCGTTCCGATGCGCCTGGCCACCTCGATGATCTCGCTCTTGTCAAAGCTGATCAACGGTCGGAAGACCGGCATATCGACCACCGCGTCGGTGACGCCGAGAGCCTCCATGGTCTGGCTCGCCACCTGGCCGATGGACTCGCCGGTGACCAGGGCCTGCGCACCCTCACGCCGCGCGATCCGTTCCGCGATGCGCATCATGTAGCGCCGCATGATCAACGTCGTGTAGTCCTCGGGGCACTTCTCGTGGATCTCCATCTGGATCTTCGTGAAGGGAACAACGAAGACCCGCATCCCGCCGCAGCACGCGCCCACGATCCGGGCCAGTTCCAGCACTTTCTCCTTCGCGCGGTCGGAGGTGTACGGGTAGGAGTGATAATGAACGGCAATCAGGCGCACGCCGCGCTTGGCGATCTGCCATCCGGCCACCGGAGAATCGATGCCCCCGGAGAGCAGCAGCGCCGCCCGGCCGCCCGTGCCCACCGGCATGCCGCCCACGGCGGGCAGCACCTTCACGTAGAGGTAGGCTTTGTCGCGGATCTCGACGTTGAGCACATGGTCGGGATGGTGCAGATCCACCTTCAGATTCGGGCAGGCGTCGAGCACGGCTCCGCCGACCTCCGCGTTGATGTGCGGGCTGTCCATCGGATACCGCTTGTCGCTGCGGCGTGCGGATACCTTGAAGGTCCCGGTCAGATCCCGGCACATCTCCGCCGCCTTCCGGCAGATCGCGCCGAAGTCGTCCTTTTCCATCTCCAGCGCCGGGCAGACGCTGTGGACACCGAAGACCCTGCAGGCCTTTTCCGCACAGCGGTCCATGTCCTCAAAACCGGCGATGAAGATCCGCCCGTCATGCAGCCAGACATCGGCGCCCTCGTCCGCGACGGCCTTCTTGAGGTTCTTCACCAGGGCGCGCATGAAGTACGGGCGGTTAAGTCCCTTCAGGAAAACCTCGCCGTAGCGCGCCAGAATCAGTTCACGTTCCATCTGTCCCATCCTCTCCGGGGATCGTTTTTCCCAGCACATGGCGGAGCATGCCGCCGTATTTCTCTTTCGTCAGGAGGATCCGGTACCCGGCCTTCTGTGCGCTGCGCAGGCTGGCCGGATTGTACGGGGAGACCGTCATCAGCACATGGCGCACGCCCATCCCGCGGAGGCGTTCCTCCGCCCGGATGAACATCCGGTGTTCGAGGCCGTGTCCGCGGTCCTCCGGACGCACGGCCGCGCACTCCAGGCAGCAGGCACCTGTCAGCTCGTCGCCGGTCAGTCCGATGTCATAGCCGAGATTTTCCTCCCCCTCGCCGTGGAAGCACACCATCAGCATGCCGCAGAGTGCGCCCGCGGCGCTGCGCGCCGTCACCGCAAAGCCGGGCGGCGTCAGGACCTCCCGGACCCACGTTTCATCCAGGTCCCCGACCGCGAAGAGCTCCTTGTTCTCCATCGCCGCCCAGGTCTCATGCATCAGTGCGTAGAGTTCCGGCGCGGCGGACGCGTCCTCAAAGGCCAGGGTGTAGTCTGTCCGGTTCATCGTCTCACATACCTCGACAGCAGGGCATAGTGCTTCGCGGCACAGGCCGCAGCGTAGTCGATCACGGCCTCCGTGGTTTCCGGCGAGAGGCTGAAGCGCAGCGCACAGTCCGCACGCTGAGCGTCCGCATGCATCGCGGTCAGCACCGGGGAGACCTTCTGCCGGTGGCTCGAGCAGGCCGAACCCGCACTGACGAAGACCCCGTCGCCCTCGAGGGCGAAGAGCATCGTCTGGGAGCGGACCGGCGGCAGGCTCACGTTGAGGATATGGGGGGCAGCGGCGGCACTGTCCGGATCCGGTCCGTTGAGCACGGCGGAGGGGATCGCCTCGCGCAGGCTGTTCCACAGGCGTTTTTTCAGGCCGCGCATACGCTGAACGGCATCCGCCGGGAAAGCCCCGACCGCGGCGCCGAGCATCGCGATGCCGACCGTGTTCTCCGTGCCGGAGCGCAGGCCGTCCTCCTGCCCGCCGCCCAGCGTCAGGGCGTGCAGGCGGTGGTCCTTCCGAAAAATCAGCCCGCCGATCCCCTTGCATGCATGGATCTTATGCCCGCTGAAGGCGTAAGACTGGATACCGAGGCGGTTGAAGTCCACCGGCACGCGCAGGAAGCCCTGCACCCCGTCCACATGGATCGCGGCGTCCGGGCAGAGACGGTCGCGCAGCGCTGACGTCTCACTCAGGGGCTGGACCGCGCCGACCTCATTGTTGACCTGCATTATGCAGATGAGCCGAGTGTCCGGCGTCATCAGCTTTTCCAGAGCTTCGAGGTCGCATACGCCCTGCCTGTCCACCGGGATCGGGATCGCCTCGTGTCCGAGCCGTCTGACCTCCTGCATGCAGGCCGTCACCGCGGGGTGTTCCGTGACCAGATAAAGGACCCGGCCCGGAGCCCGAACGCCGCGCAGGGTCCCGAAGATCGCCAGATTGTCCGCCTCAGTGCCGCTGCCGGTGAAGACAAGCCGCTGACCCTGTGCCTGTGCGGCTTTCAGGCAGAGAGCCCGCACGGCCTCCACCTTCTTCTGCGCTTCCAGGGCCGGGCGGTACAGGGCCGACGGGTTGTGCCAGCCCTCGCGCAGAGCCTCCTCCGCCGCGGCAACGGCCGCTTCGCAGGGGCGCGTCGTGGCGCTGTTGTCCAGGTATGCTTCCATCGGCGCGCTCACTCCTGCCAGGCTCCGTGGGGCAGATACTTCCGGATCAGGCCCACGAGCTCATCGCTGGGCTCCATGATGATGATCTTGCGGACGCTGTCCTTCTGGAAGCAGAAATAGTGCAGGTTGCCGTCCCGGTTCTGGAACCAGCGCATCTGCTTGGTGTTCTGCATCGAGATGTAGCGCTTGAACGCCTGCCCGTTCACCGGTCCGAAGGCGTCCACGGTACGCACGTTCAGCGAGCCGAGCGACTTGCGCTTCTTGTTGTTGAACACCTGGGCAAAGTCGAGGGAGCCGTTGGTGAAGGTATACTCGTACTCGACGCGCAGGCGGTCGTGATAGAAGTAGATCGCAGCCGCAAAGGCTGCCGCGACGGCGCCCGTGACAAGCGTCCAGACGAGCGTGCCGCTGCGCAGGGCCGCCGTGATGCTCGCGAACTGCAGCAGCGCGTAGAGGCCGCAGATAAAGATGACGACCCAGGAAAAGTAGTAGACGAGATCGTCAAACGTATGGTTCCTCTTGATCGCTACTTCCTCATGAAAATGATCCACGGTTGTTTCCTCCTGTCAGTTTTTGCGTTCCAGCAGGGTGTCAGCCAACTCCGTAAAGAAGGAAGCGTCCCGCCCGGTGCCGGTGATGGCCGTCTTCGCGCGCCGGAGGCTCTCCGCCGCGTCCGCGCGTGTGCCTTCGACACCGCGTACCGAGACCCAGGTCAGCTTCCCGGCGGCCGCGTCCTGCCCCGTGCGTTTGCCGAGGGAAGCCTCGCTGCCCTCCACGTCGAGCAGGTCGTCTGTCATCTGGAAAGCCAGCCCCAGCTCCAGGCCATAGGTGACGGCGGCTTCCATGTCGGCAGGCCTTGCGCAGGCCAGCAGAGCGCCGGCCTCCATCGGTGCGCAGAGCAGATCCGCCGTCTTGTGCAGGTGAATGTAGCGCACCTTCTCCGCGGTCGGCTCCGTGCCCTCTTCGGTGACGTCCACAGTCTGACCGGCCACCATGCCGGTGACGCCGCAGCGCCCGGCGATCGCGCGAGCCGCCTTGGCCCCGCGGAGGCTGTCCATCCGGCAAGCGGCGTTCAGCATCAGTTCAAATGCCGCGCTGAGCAGACCGTCCCCGGCAAGGATCGCCGTGGCCTCCCCGAAAGCTTTATGGCTGGAAGGCCGCCCGCGGCGCAGGTCGTCGTCGTCCATGGCCGGAAGGTCGTCGTGGATCAGGCTGTAGGTGTGGATCATCTCCAGTC
Source organism: Clostridia bacterium (assembly GCA_017429265.1). Classification (GTDB taxonomy): domain Bacteria; phylum Bacillota; class Clostridia; order Christensenellales; family Aristaeellaceae; genus RUG11272. Next base: position 35,575 of record JAFRPG010000064.1, read on the forward strand.
CGCACGCGAAAGGCAGGGCTTCCCGGATATCGCCGCCGAAGAAATCGCACGCCGCCAGCAACAGGACCGGCCGCAGGCGCTTTCCGCCCGCCTCCAGCGAATAGAGCATGGCCTGTCTCAGCCGCTCCGGGATCTCCCCGAGGCCGCAGAGCGAGGGCGCCAGCGCCTCCTCCACCATCCTCAGGTATTCGGCATAGGTCTTCATTCCTCTTCCTCCAGCGGCTGCTCGGTATCCGTGCCGTCGGCCCCGCGCGTCAGGATCGTCAGCTTCTGCGACGCCTCGCTCAGTTCCTTTTCCAGCGCGGAGATCATCTGCATCCCCCGTTCATAGCGGCTGACGGTCTCCTGCAGGGGCAGGCCGCCCGTCTCCATGTCGGCGATCATGGTCTCGACCTCGGCCAGTCTCTCCTCAAAGCTTTTCTTACTCATGCTGTTCCTCCTCACGGCGAACCGCGATCTCTCCGTCGCGGAAGCGCAGCCGCATGCGCTCGGGTGCTTCCGCGGCGCTTGTCACCGGGCGGTCGCCGTCAAGTGCGAGGACATACCCGCGCTGCAGCACCGTCATCGGATTCAGGGCTTCCAGCCTCACTCGCTGCCTGTTCAGCGTCATGGAGAGGCGCTGCAGCGTCCGCTCCGCCGCGCGGTCCATGCGCAGGGGCAGCATCCGCAGGCGTTCCTTTCTCATCTCCAGCGCTTCCCCGGCCGCGTGCCGCAGTCTTGTGCGCAGCTGTTCAAGGGTGAGGCGCTGCCGGTGCAGGCTCTGCTCGGGGGAGCATGTGCTCAGCCGTTGGCGGCATTCCGCCAGCATCAGGCGGCTCCGCTGCAGCCGGGCCACGGCGGCCTGAGTCATCCGGCCGCGCATCATCCGCAGGGCTTCCAGGACGTCCTCAATGTCCGGCACGGCCAGCTCCGCCGCGTTGGAAGGAGTCGCTGCCCGGCGGTCCGCGCAGAAGTCCGCGATCGTGAAATCCGTCTCATGCCCCACCGCCGAGATGACCGGCAGCGGACAGTCCGCGATGGCGCGGGCGACGACCTCCTCGTTGAAGCACCAGAGGTCCTCCATCGACCCGCCGCCGCGGCCCACGATGATCACATCCACCTCCGGCAGACGCGCCGCCCGCCGCAGGCCCTCCGCGATCTCCTCCGCCGCGCCGGTCCCCTGCACATGCACCGGGACCAGCACGAGGGCGACCCCCGGGTCCCGCATGGCGCAGACCTTGCGGATGTCGTGCCAGACAGCGCCTTCGGCCGACGTCACCGCGGCGATCCGGCGCGGACGCACCGGCAGCGGCTTTTTGCGGGATTCGTCGAACAGGCCTTCGTCCCGCAGGCGGGCCTTCAGTTCCTCATACCGCTGCCAGAGCGAGCCGATCCCTTCCGGCCGCATGGCATCGGCTGTGAACTGGAAGGAGCCATTCTTCTCATACAGGGAAGCGCTGCCGTGGAGGATCACCTGGTCTCCGCTGCGCGGCTGAAAGCTCAGGCGCCGCACCGATTCGTTCCACATGACGCAGGAAACCTTCGCATCCGCGTCCTTCAGATCAAAGTACCAGCCGGCGGGATAAACCTTCAGACCGCTGATTTCGCCGCGCAGGCGGATATCCCGCAGGACAGGGTCCATGCGCAGGCTGCGGGACACATAGCGGTTCAGTTCCGCAACGCTGATGACGGTGTCGCTCATGCGCGGCGCTCCGCGGCTTCCACCGTATTCTCCAGCAGCATGGCGATGGTCATCGGTCCGACGCCGCCGGGCACCGGGGTCAGCCAGCCCGCGACTTCCGCGGCCTCCGTCGCCACGTCGCCGGTCACCTTGCCGTCGACGCGGTTGATGCCCACGTCGATGACGGCCGCACCGGGTTTGAGCATGTCCGCCGTGATGATGCCGGGCTTCCCGACAGCCGCCACGACCACATCGGCCCGGCGCACATGAGCCGCCAGGTCCCGGGTCTTGCTGTGGCAGACGGTGACCGTGCAGCCGGCCTGCATCAGGAGCAAGGCCATCGGCTTGCCCACGATGTTCGACCGTCCGACGACCACGGCTTCCTTTCCGGAGAGCGGCACATCGGCCGACGCCAGCAGACGCATGCATCCCTTCGGGGTGCACGGAATGACCGTCTCCTCCCCCGCGAGCAGCTTGCCCGCGTTCATCGGGTGGAAGCCGTCGGCGTCCTTCTCCGGCAGGATGGCGTTCAGCGCGCGCCGCTCATCCAGATGTTTGGGGAGAGGCAGCTGCACGAGGATGCCGTCGATGCCCGGGTCTGCGTTCAGCGCGCGGATCTGCTCCTCGAGCGCCTCCTGGGTCGTCTCCTCCGGCATGCGGATCGTCTCCGAGCGCATCCCGGCCTTTTCGCACGCGATGCCCTTGTTCCGCACATAGATCTCGCTGGCGGGATCGTTCCCGACCAGGATCACCGCCAGGCCGGGCGTCACGCCGCGCTCTTTGAGCGTCGCGACCCGGCGGGCGAGTCCCTCGCGGATCTCCATCGCCAGCGCCTTTCCGTCCAGTTTCACACAGGCCATATTCGTTTCCTCCGCTCACATAAAGAGTCGGTCATCCGCCGTTCGGTTCACGCCTCCGCTCCGGCCGCTCTGAGTCTGGCCGCTCCGATCAGGGCCGCGCCCACCGCATTGTCGCCCGAATACTCGGGTTTTCCGAAGCAGACAAGCATCTCCGGCGACTGTTTCCGGATCCTGGCGGTCAGCAGTTCCCGGAAAAGAGCCGAAGATGCCACCCCGCCCGCGATCAGTACCTGCCCGATCCCCGTCCGCTCCCGCGCCCCGAGGACAAGGCGGCACACCGTCCGGGCCAGAAAGTCATAGATCTCCCGCGCCGCATCTTCCGGCGGCAGGGTGCCCTCCTTCAGCCAGCGCTGTACCTGGGTCTCCGCACCGGATAGATGCACGCGCAGGCCGTCCCGCTCCATGCTCACCGGCAGCCGCGCCGCGCTCTGACCGCGCAGGGCGAGTTTTTCCAGCTCCGGCCCCGCCGGGAAGGGCAATCCCATCGCCACGCCGGCACGGTCCACAAGCTGCCCCGCGTGCAGGTCCGCCGTCCCGCCGAGCAGAGTCAGCTCTTCGCCGCGCAGGGAGAGCACCTCGGTGGTTCCGCCGGAGAGGTGCACCGCGATCAGGTCGCCGTCGCCAATCCCGCTGTCCACGCGGGCCGCGGCGATGTGTCCGCGCTGGTGCGTGGACGAAAAGCAAGGGACGCCGAGAATCGCGGCCAGTGCCCGCGCCTGAGCGTCCCCCACCTGAAAGACCGGCATGTAGGATTCCGGGTCATCCCGCGGTGTGCGGGATGCGCAGACCGCCGCCACTTTCACGCCCCGCAGATGACGCCCCAGCTCCTCCATCAGCGCAGGCAGCTGCCGCACATGGTGGAACACGGCCTCACTCTGCCGGAGACCGCGCTGTCCGTGGGCCACCGGCAGCAGTTTTCTGCAGGAGGCGATGATCTCACCCTCCACAGTGACCGCTGCGCAGGAGGTGGTGTAGCAGCTGGTATCCAGGCCGATCACCGCGGCCATCATGCCCCGGCTTCCTTTTCGCGCAGGATCGTGCCGAGGATGCCGTTGATGAAGCGCCCGCTGCCTTCCCCGGAATAGCAGTTCGCCAGCTCCACGGCCTCGTTGATGACCACGGAACCCGGGACATCGTCCTCGTTGTAGATCTCCCACACCGCCAGGCGCAGGATCGTCAGATCCACCCGGGCGATGCGGTCGATGGCCCAGTTGCGGCTGGCCGCGCTGATTTTGTCGTCGAGGAAGGAAAGGCTGCCGGTCACGCCGGTGAGGACGCGGTCGATCCACTCGCGGTCCTCGAGGGTCGGGTCATCCTTGCGGATGCGGCGGGTCTGCTCCTCGCGCAGCTCCTCATAGACCATCTGCAGGGTGTCCTCGCCGCCCTGACCGCCGGCGCAGTTTTCATAGATCATCTGCATCGCAGCCACGCGGGCCGTTGCTCTTGACATGCTCGTCTATCTCCCATTCTGAGGTAGTCTTTTACTTTCTGGAAGGAAAGATGCGGTTGACGATCCTGCGGATGATGTCCTTCTTGTTCTCCGCGCCGAAGAGGAAGGCGCCGAAGCCGGCCATCATGCATACGAAGAAGACGCGCCAGAAGCCCAGCCACATGATCAGACAGGCGACAATGGCGCCGAGCGCGGCGCCGATCAGGATCTTGCGGTACTGAAGGAAGAGATTCTGCTTCGTGTCTTTCTCCTCCGCCGGATCCGGCCGGGTGGTCAGTTCGCGGCAGGGTTCCTCCTCTTCCTCATCCCATTCCTCGTCCGTCTCATCGTCCGGGGATACGGCTTCCAGTCTCTCTTCTTCGTCCACACTCACGTCAGCGGCTCGTTTTTCCATGTGCGAACCCTCCATCTTCACTTCTCCCGTTTCTTCCGGTTCAGGGTAATGCGCGTCCTGCGGCGCTGTCTCGCCGCTGATCTGTGCCGGAAGCGGCCGGGCCATGTTTTCGGCTGTTCTTCGTCATCCGGTTCGTCGGGCTCCGAAAGCCTGTCCGGATATTCCGGATACTCTGTTTCTTCCGGTTCTTCGGGCTCCGCATTCTCCGAGGATCCTTCCGTCTCCGCAGGTTCCTCCGGCAGTTCCCGTTCTTCCGGCTCAACGGTTCCTTCCGGCTCCGTGGGCTCTTCCTGCTCTTCGGGCATTTCCGGTTCCAAGGGCTCTTCTGCCTTCTCAGGTTCTTCCGGTTCCTCAGGCTCTTCCGGTTCCGCGGGGTCTTCCGGGACGCCGGCGCTCCGCAGGGCAGCCAGGCTCTCGTCCCGCTCCCGGATCACCGACTCAAGCTCCACCACACGCGCCTTCGACGCGTCCAGTTCCTCCGTCAGCTGCCCGACCTCCGTCTCGGCCTCCACGCGGCGGATCACCTCGCTGATGACCCGCTCCGATTCGGCGATGGGGTCAGGATCCCGGTCGTTTCCGGCAAAAGGCTTTCTGAGCACTTTGCCGCGGCCCGGCAGTTGTGCGACCGCAAGGAGCACGACGCCCACGCCGAGCACAGCCAGGATGATGCGCCGCCACAGATCCGTCCGCGCAAGCCAATCACCCAGCGCACGCATGAGCCCCAGGTCCAACAGGGCGTCCAGCGCCAGCAGCAGTGCCAGCGCGATCAGCACGACGGCGCAGATCCACGCCGCCAGGCGGTTCCGCCTCTCTGTCCTCATCGCCGCGCACCTCCCGGAAACGGCTTACTCCGCGGGCTTCTTCTCCGCGCCGGAGGTCAGCTTCGCTTTCTGCGCGCCGGCCGTCAGGGCGCTGTTCTCCCGCTCAAAGCTGATGCCCTGCACGTGCACGTCCACGCGCACTACGTGCAGACCGGTCATGGTCTCCAGCGAGCGGCGCACGTTCTCCTGCACCTCGGTGGCCACCTTCTGGATCGGCCGGCCGTATTCGATCAGCACATACAGATCGCAGCTGACCTCCTCGGGACCGATCTCGACCTTGATGCCTTTGGTGACGGCCTTGTTCTTGCCGCCGATCTTTGTGCCGGTGACGTTGGCCATGCCGGCGACGCCTTCCACGTCACTGACGGCCATGCCGGCGATCGTCGCGATCACATCACTCGAATAGGTGATGGTGGAGCTGGCTTCCTCGGCCTCGGGCTCCACGGTCTTGAGCTGTGTATCCTTCTTGCTCGCCATAACTGGTGGCACCTCCTGTGTCGACAGTCGTCACCCTGTCCGGGTTTCGACCTATTATAGCAGATTTCCGCCCGGTACGCAATGTCTGCGGGTTTTTTGGTTCCGAAAGTTTGCCGAAGGTCCCGCGCAGGCCCCGTTGCGGCGCGTCAGCCTTGACAATCACGGGCATTCGCGTCATAATAATGAAGAGCACGGATGGAGGAGGAACCTATGCCGACGGAAATCGTGCATGTATCGCCGGGGTCTGTGGCGGACCGGCTCGGGCTGCGTGCCGGGGACCGGCTGGAGCTGATCGCGGGCGAGCCTGTGATCGACCAGATCGACTATCAGGCGCTGACCTCCCGGAGCAGGTTTGACCTGGTGTTCCGCCGCGGAGACGAGACCAGAACGCTCCACGTGCGCAAGGCGGACTGGGAGCCGCTCGGCATTACCCTCGACCAGAGCATCGTGTCGAGCCCGCGCCCCTGCGCCAACCGCTGCGTCTTCTGCTTCATCGATCAGATGCCGCCCGGCATGCGGGAAACGCTCTATGTCAAGGATGACGACTGGCGCCTCTCGCTGATGATGGGCAACTATATCACGATGACCAACATGACCGACGCGGAGTTTGAGCGCGTGATCCGCCGCCATGTCAGCCCGCTGTACATCTCGGTCCACGCGACGGATCCCGACGTGCGGACACGCATGCTGCGCAATCCCCGCGCGGGCCGGCTGACGGAGCGCCTTCGCATGCTGAAGGAGGCGGGGATCCGCTTCCACTGCCAGATCGTCCTCTGCCCCGGCTGGAATGACGGCGAGGTGCTGGACCGGACGCTCCGCGACCTCGGGGAGCTGTGGCCGGCCGCCTGCTCGGCCGCCCTGGTTCCCGTGGGGCTGACGAAATTCCGCGAAGGCCTGGAGCCGCTGACCGGCTACGACAGCCGGAGTGCCGCGGACCTGCTGGACCTGGTGGAGCCTTTCCGGGAAGCCTTCCTGCGCGATCACGGCACACGCTTCGCCTTCCCTTCGGACGAGTTTTACTGCCTGTCCGGGCGCGATCTGCCCCCGGATGAGGCGTATGAGGACTACCCCCAGATCGAAAACGGTGTCGGCATGCTGCGCATGTTCGAGACCGAGCTGATGATGGCCGCCGAGGATAAGCCGGTGGCCTCCACACCGCCGCGGCATCTCGTGATCGCGTGCGGCACCTCCGTGGCGCAGACGATGCACCGCTGGTGCGATACCCTCGCTCCCGAAGGCACAACGGTCGAGGTGCTGCCGATCCGCAACCGGTTCTTCGGCGAGAGCATCACGGTCTCCGGTCTGCTCACAGCCGGCGACTTGATCGACCAGGCCGGCAGGGTCGAGGCGGACGCCGTGCTCATCACCCGCAGCATGCTGCGGGCGGACGGCGATCTCTTTCTGGACGATATGACCCTGACACAGGTGCAGGAAAAGTTCCGCTCCCCCCTCCGCGTGGTCGAAAACACGGGAACCGGCCTCTGGAGGGCCATCAGCGGACTGGAAGGATGGTAACGGCAGTCATGGCAAACCCGCTGATCGCGGTGGTCGGCCGGCCCAACGTCGGCAAATCCACTTTTTTCAATAAGGTCGCAGGCCGTAGGATCTCGATCGTCGAGGATATCCCCGGCGTCACGCGCGACCGTATCTACGCCGATGTCGGGTGGCAGGGCCGGAAGCTGACCCTGATCGACACCGGCGGCATTGACGTGCACTCGGACGACATCTTCCTCCGGCAGATGCGGCAGCAGGCTCAGATCGCCATTGAGACCGCCGACGTGATCTGCTTCTTCACCGACGGGCGGACCGGACTGACGGACGAGGACCGGGAGGTCGCGAACATCCTTCGCCGCTCGGGCAAGCCCGTGCTTCTCGTGGTCAACAAGATCGACCATATCTCTCAGGCCGAGCGCGTCTATGAGTTCTATGAGCTCGGCCTCGGCGACCCGATCGCCATCAGCGCCGCGAACATGATGGGCCTGGGCGACCTGCTCGAGGCGGTCTGCAATCTCCTCCCTGCCCCCGCTGAAGATGAGGCGGAAGAGGGCCGCATCATGCAGCTCGCCGTGGTCGGACGGCCCAATGTCGGCAAGAGTTCGCTGACCAACCGCCTCCTCGGCCAGGAGCGCTCCATGGTCTCCGACATTGCCGGGACCACCCGCGACGCCATCGACACCCTGCTCACCGCGGCAGACGGCAGCCGATACAACATCATCGATACCGCCGGTATCCGCAGAAAGAGCCAGATCGAGGACGAGAGCCTTGAGAAATACAGCGTCCTGCGCGCCATCGCGGCGATCCAGCGCTGCGACGTGGCCCTGCTCCTGATCGATGCCAATGACGGCGTCACCGAGCAGGACACCAAGATCGCAGGCATCATCCACGATGAGGGCAAGGCAGCGCTGATCATCGTCAACAAATGGGACGCGGTCGAGAAGGACACCAACACGATGGAGACCTACCGCAAAAAGGTCCTCGACGCGCTCAAATTCATGGACTATGTACCGGTCCTCTTCCTGTCCGCAAAGACGGGTCAGCGCGTCCACACCGTACTCGAGCACTGCGATCAGGTCTGGGCGCAGTGGACCAAGCGGATCCCGACGGGCATGCTGAACGACGTCCTCGCCGACGCCACCGCCGACGTCCAGCCGCCGTCCTCCAACGGGCGCCGCCTGAAGATCTACTATGTCACCCAGCAGAGTGCCTGCCCGCCCACCTTCATCTTTTTCGTCAACGACGAGAAGCTGATGCACTTCGCGTACAAGCGCTACCTCGAGAACTATTTCCGCAAGACCTTCGACTTCACCGGCACGCCGCTGCGGTTCATCATCCGCGAGAAGCAAAGGGAGGGATGATCAGCCATGAGTCTGCCTCTGCGCTATATCCTGGCCGCCCTGCTCGCCTACCTCCTCGGCTCCGTCTCCACGGGAACCCTCGTCAGCCGGGCCGAGAAGGGGCCCGACCTGACCAAGGTCGGCAGCCACAACACCGGCGCTACCAACGCCCTGCGCGTGCTCGGCGTCAAGGACGGCCTGATCGTGTTTTTCGGAGACTACCTCAAGGCGGTACTCGCCTGCTTCGCCGGGCAGTGGATCACCGGGACCCATGAGGGCATGCTGCTGGCGGGTCTTTGCGTCGTCATCGGGCACAACTGGCCGGTCTTCTTCGGCTTCCGGGGCGGCAAGGGCGTGGCCTCCTCCATCGCGGTGATGCTCGTCTGCTATCCCATCCCCGCCCTGCTCTGCTACGCGCTGGGCATCCTGCTGATCCTCATCTGGCGCTATGTCTCCCTGGGTTCGATGAGCGTGCTGGTCGCCTACGCGCTGATGATCACCTTCCTCGCGGCGCCGGGTAGGATCCTCGTGATCGCCTGGGCCTGGCTGCTGGCCGTGATGTGCCTGATCCGCCACCGCGAGAACCTCATCCGCCTCTTCAAAGGCTGCGAGCACAAACTCGGCGATAAGGCCAAGGCCGCGTCCGGCCAGACGGCCAAATGACGGCGGAGCGCCGGAGAACCCCCATACTATTTCGAAAGGACGGGCAGAATCCTGCCGTCCTTTTTTGGGTTCTTCACGTTTGGTTAGGTTAACTCCATTGATGAGGGGATGCGCCTGCGGGCGCACCAGAGGGCTTTCCGATCGGTCCGGGGCTGCCGCCCATTCTCCGCTGAAAACTGTCCCCCGGACAGTTTTCCGGGCGCTCCGAATCCTCTGGACTCCTTCGGGGCCGACCCGTTCATGATAGGACTTTGGACTGAAAGTATCTTTTCTTAACGATACTTTACCTAATACCAAACAAGGAAGACATGCTCCCGAAGGGTCCAGGGGCGATCGGAAAGCCCCTGGCGCGCTCCGTGGAGCGCGAACCCCTTACCTTGTCATTTTCCCGAACTATCCGTGAAGAGCCCTTTTATTATCTGAAACATGTTGACAAACTGCCGGAGAAGTGCTATCTTTGCATCGAACAATTGAACAGTTGTTCAAATGTTATCAGGAGGTGCCACCCATGAAGAAGACCTACAAGATCGAAGTGGACTGCGCCAACTGCGCGAACAAGATGGAAGACGCCGCGAAAAAGACCCCGGGCGTGGCCGATGCCGTGGTCAATTTCATGCTGCTCAAGATGACCGTGACCTTCGAGGACGGAGCCGACATTGCGTCCGTGATGGAGGATGTCCGCAAGCGCTGCAAAAAGGTTGAATCCGACTGCGAGATCTTTCTCTGATATCCGGTGCGCAGACCGCACCCGAGCGAGGCGCTGAACCATGAACAAGAAGCAGAAGCGCGTGCTGTGGCGGATCATCGCCGCGGCCGTCATGCTGGTCGCTCTTCATTTCATCCCTTCCGAAGGTGTCTGGAACGGCTGGCTGACCTTTGCGCTATACATGATCCCCTATCTGACGATCGGCTATGACATCCTGCTCAAGGCATGGAAGGGCATCACGCACCTCCAGCCCTTTGACGAGTGTTTCCTGATGGCCCTGGCCACGGTCGGAGCCTTCGTGCTCGGGCGTCTGAAGACCGGGGACTACGTCGAGGCCGTTGCCGTCATGCTGTTCTACCAGATCGGCGAGCTGTTCCAGAGCGTCGCCGTGGGCAAGAGCCGCCGCTCCATCAGCGCCCTGATGGACATCCGTCCCGACACCGCGAATCTTGAGCGGGAGGACGGCTCCTGCGAGGAGGTCGATGCGGACGAGGTCCCCGTCGACGGCATTGTGCAGGTCAAACCCGGCGAGCGGGTCCCCGTCGACGGGATCATTCTCTCCGGTACCTCCTCGTTGAACACAGCCGCTCTCACCGGTGAGGACGCCCCGCGCGATGTGGCGCCAGGCGATGAGGTCCTCTCCGGAGCCGTCAACCTTTCCGGTCTCCTCCGGGTCCGCACAACGCGCGCCGCGGAGGATTCCACCGCCGCGCGCATCCTGGAGCTGGTGGAGAACGCGTCCTCGAAGAAGAGCCGGAGCGAGAACTTCATCTCCCGCTTTGCCCGCGTTTATACGCCCGCCGTCGTGATCGGTGCGGCCGCCCTGGCCGTCATCGGGCCGGTGGTTCGCCTGCTCATGGGGCTCACCCCCGACTGGACCGACTGGCTCATGCGCGCCCTGACCTTCCTGGTCATCTCCTGCCCCTGTGCACTGGTCATCTCCATTCCGCTGACCTTCTTTGCCGCCATCGGCCGCTCAAGCCGCAGCGGCATCCTGATCAAAGGCTCCTCCCATCTGGAGCAGCTGTCCCGCGCCGGTGTGATCGCCTTCGATAAGACGGGCACCGTCACCCAGGGCGTCTTCGAGGTCGCGGGCGTGCATCATGCGCGGATCCCGGAGAATGAGGTGCTCGTCTACGCAGCCCTCGCGGAGTCCTTTTCGGACCATCCGATCAGCCAGAGCCTGCGCAGAGCCTGCGCGGAGGAGCTCGATCCGCAGCGCGTCACCGATGCCCGGGAGATCGCCGGCGAGGGCGTCACCGCCCTGGTGGACGGCCGACCCGTCGCCGTCGGCAACGATCGCCTGATGGCCCGCCTCGGCGTCGAATCCGACCCCTGCTCCTCCGTTGGCACGGTCGTGCATGTGGCAGTGGACGGCAGCTACTGCGGTCACATCCTGATCGCCGACCGGATCAAGCCGACGTCCGCGGCCGCCATCGCCGATCTGCGCAAGAACGGCGTCCGGCGCATCGTCATGCTGACCGGTGACCGCGAGGCCGGTGCCCGGGCCGTCGCGGAGGAGCTCGGCATCCGTGAGGTGCGCGCCCAGCTTCTCCCCGGTGAGAAGATGACCGCGGTGGAGGACCTCATCGCCGAAAAGCACAGCACGGAAACCGTGGCCTTCGTCGGCGACGGTCTGAACGACGCCCCCGTCATCACCCGCGCCGACGTGGGGATCGCGATGGGCGCCCTCGGCTCCGATGCCGCCATCGAAGCCGCCGACATCGTCCTGATGGACGACAACCCCGACAAGATCCCCCGCGCGATCCGCCTGGCCCGGCGCTGCATGCGCATTGTCCGCGAGAACATCGTCTTTGCCATCGGCGTCAAGCTGATCTGCCTGCTGCTCAGCGCCCTCGGCATCGGCTCCATGTGGATGGCCATCTTCGCCGACGTCGGCGTTATGGTGCTCGCGGTGCTCAACGCCATCCGTGTCTGACCCCCTGTTTTCCTGACCGGAGCCTGACCGCTCCGGTTTTTCTCTTCTTCACGTTTAACCAGGAAACACCGTTGATCAGGGGATGCACCTGCGGGCGCACCAGAGGGCTTTCCGATCGCCCTCTGGACTCCTTCGGTGCCGTCCTGTTCATGATAGGTTCTGGTATTGTAAGGTTCTTCTATCTGCTTTACTTAATCCAATACCATACAAGAAAGCCATGCTCCCGAAGGGTCCAGGGGCGATCGGAAAGCCCCTGGCGCGCTCCGCAGAGCGCGAACCCCTCCTTTATGGGTTTTCCAAACTTTCCGTGAAGAGCCGATTTTTCTTCCGCTTTTTCCCCGGTGCCGGGCGAAAATGTGATTGCGCATCGGGCGCATCTGGGCTATAATGGATCGGAACAAATCCATCTGCGAGAAGGAGGCCATATCATGAGCAAACTGGTTGTCTTCGACCATCCGCTGATCCAGCACAAGCTGTCCATCATGCGTGACAAGGATACCGGCGTGAAGGAGTTCCGCGAGCTGCTCGAGGAGATCTCCATGCTGATGGTCTACGAGGTGACGCGCAATCTCGAGACCGTCGAGGTGGAGGTGGAAACCCCCATCACGACCTGCAAGTGCCGTAAGCTGGCCGGCCGCAAGCTGGCTGTCGTGCCGATCCTGCGCGCCGGTCTGGGCATGGTGGACGGCGTGCTGAACATGGTCCCCGCCGCGAAGGTCGGACACATCGGCCTCTACCGCGACCCGGAGACGCTCGAGCCTGTCGAATATTACTGCAAGCTGCCCGCCGATTCCAGCGAGCGTGAGATCCTCGTGGTCGACCCGATGCTCGCCACGGGCGGCAGCGCCAGCGCGGCCATCACCTTCATCAAGCAGCGCGGCTGCAGCCACATCCGACTGGTCAACCTGATCGCCGCCCCCGAGGGCGTCAAACGCATCCAGGAGGACCACCCGGACGTTGATATCTATGTAGCCGGCCTCGACAGCCATTTGAACGACCACGGCTACATCGTCCCCGGCCTCGGCGATGCGGGCGACCGTCTCTTCGGCACCAAGTAAGCCTCCCCCGCTCCGCGGCAAAAGACGCTTCCTTCCATCGCAGACTTGCGGTGCGGGAAGCGTCTTTTATCGATCATGCGCGCCATTCGGTTTGCAAAGTAAGTTCGGGGATCGTGTCGGTTCCGCGGGCAGGACCCGGACCTGCGATCCTCACTCCGCCGTCAGCGCCAGTGGTTCACGTCGCATAATTCGTTCCGGATGAGCCATTTCTTCATGAGGCAGCCTTCCGGCCTGAACCCGGCTTTTTCCAATGACCAGGTTCATGTCACGGAGCGCAAATTCACAGACGGCCTTGATGCATCGGATGTTGATCCCGCGGTTCCAGCGGGCCTGTTTCAGGAAACATCCGATGGTGCAGGCGGTGTTTTTTCGTTTGAAATCATAGAGCCGGAGATCCCGTTGATCACGGTTTCAGTATTGCTGTCCGATCCCCGCATATAGGACCTCCTGGATCAGGCATTCCGCCGCGTCTTCGATGTCTTCCCAGTCCGGGTCCTCCCCTTCCCGTGCGCAGCATTCCAGCTCATCAGCGATGTTTTCGATCAGCACCATGTCGATGAACAGCGGCAGCTTTTCCATCATATCTTCCGGAAGATCCGTTTCGGTTTTGTAGCCCTGCAGTTGAAGATCGAAGCATTGCCGCATCAGCGCGAAGCGCTTGCCGGGATCGGTTTCCTGCCGCGTCCAGCCCTCGTTGTGGATCCAGAGATTGGCCAGGTCGAACATGTACCAACAGTTCATGCAGTTGTCAAAATCGAACACCGTGATCACGCCTGTGTCCATATCAATATGATAATTTCCGTCGCTGAAATCGAAGTGGACAAGGCCGTAGCAGTTTTTATCCACGGGAAGGGCACGGAATGCCTCCAGGCGTTTGGCAATCGCCGTTTTCAGTTCGCCGTATTCGTACGGGATCAGACGGCTCAGGGATTCCATGTTGTACTTGTCAAAGTAGTCCGGGCGGCGGTGGACAGGCGCATACGCCTTGGACAGTCTGTGGATCGCGCCCAGCGCTTTGCCGGTGTTGAAGAAGTATTCGCTCAGCGGCGCGCCTTCCCGGTAGCGATAGCCGTTGTCCGCAAGCAGCATGCCTTTGGCGTACGCGAACAGGCTGATGTACACCACTTTGCCGTCCGCCTCCATGCTCTCCGCCAGCCTGCCCCGAACGGACGGGATCACATCCGCCACGGGTGCGCCGTGCTCAGCCAGGTAGTGAACAAACTCCGTTTCGGCGAGGTATTCTTCCTCACATCGGTCCCCAAGGGCGGAGACCCGGAGAACATACTGTTTCTCTCCGTTCCGGCTGACGGTCACGATTTGGTTCCGTCCGCCTTCATGGCCGGATACCGGAGTGAAGGTGCAGTCTTCCAGGGAGTAAAGACTTTTTGCCTGCTCAAGGATGCTGTTCAATGACAAAGTCCTCCGATCAATCAGTGTTTTATGCTCTTATGCGTTTTTCGGAAAGCTTCTGAGATAAACCATGTTGTTGTCGGGGTCATAAAAGCTCATGTTGATTGCACCCCATGGCCTTTTCGCCGGCGGTTCGATGATCCTCGCGCCCAGGGACAGCAGTTTCTCATACTCTCTGTCAATATCATCCACCGTGAAGGCCAGACAGATGTTCTGATTCTGATTGTTCTTCTCTGTCCCGTCATTGTACACCGTCAGCGAGGTTTCCCCGGAAAGAATAAACTGGTAGGTTTCGTCGCTGCTGTTTACTTCCGCACCGAGCAGCTGCCTGTAAAACGAGGCGAGCCTTGGCACATCGTTTGTCAGCAAGCATACTTCGCCGATCTTCATATTGCCCTCCGTTCAATCATGATGCACAGTTCGCGCGTCGATTTCCTTCTTCATCTCTCTGACGGCCTCCCGGATGCTCCTGTTGTCTGTGTCAATGACAATATCTCCCGGGCAGGGCGGAAGGTGCAGCCAGTAGTAATTCGTTTCGCCTTTGTCGCCGCGTCTGTCGTGGCGTTTTTTCAGCGTCTCCTCCGAGCAGGTGAGCGTGAAGGCGACGGTTTCGTAATCCTTCGCTGTGATCCCCTTCAGGATGTTTTCCCGGATGATCGGGTCCGTCAGCACAACGGAGGTGAAAAACACGTACGCAAAGCCCGAGTCCAGATAGTTGGACAGCACAAAGGACATACTCCTGTCCCCGTTGCGGAGCCGGCTGTCCGTGACGGAAAAGGGATGCACGCACCAGCACCAGTCCCCGTCCAGATACGCGCTGTTGTCATAGCTTTCAAAGAGCCGCGTGCCCACAGCCGTCTTGCCCACACAGGGGGACCCGCTGATGAGGATGAGTTTCTTCCGCATGCTGTTTCCCCTCCCCCGGGATCGGGTTTACTTCTGCTTCTTTTTCACTTCATCCATTTCCGCGATGAGTTCCTCCAGCGGGCGGTATTCACCGCCCCACCATTCGAATACATGCATGCCTTCCTCTTCGAGCACGGATTCCGTGAGCGTCATCCGGATACCCAGCTGCTGAAGCAGCCCTTCGCGGTCCACCGCCCGATCATCAAAGGGCAGTAGCCTGCTGAACGCTTTATAGGAGACGCCGCACACGATCCGGTGCACGCCCAGGGAGGCGATGGCCGCCAGGCACCGCTCGCAGGGAGCGCAGCTGGTATAGACGACCGCGTGTTCCAGGATCTCATCGGAATATTTGACGGCGCATTTGTGCACCAGATTGAATTCCGCGTGTCCGAAGATCCTGCGGGCATAGTCCGCCGTATTCTCCGCTTCCTCCAGGATCTCCCCGTCATGCACAAGAACCGCGCCGAAGGTATCATGACCCTTTTTCCCGGCGCTGACTGCCAGTTCGTAGCAGCGTTTCATGTATTTCGCATGATTCTCATCCATCGTTTCTTTCCTCCTGACAGGATTTGTGATCGGCGCGGAAACGGAACAGCGGATCGCCGTTGTCTTCCGTGCCGTACCGCACCATGCCGCCCTTTTCCATGGCCCGGGCGGAGGCAACGTTCTCCTTGGCGCAGCCGCCGTGCACGCCGGAAAGCGCATAGTCCTCCGCGGCGATCCGCAGCAGCTCCTTCACGCACAGCGTGCCGTAGCCCTTGCCGCGGTACGGTTCATCCAGCAGGATGAAGATCTCCGGCTCCGCATGATTCCTCGTGCCGTCCAGGCCGCACCAGCCCATGATGGTGCGAGGATTGTCTGCGCGGCAGACAGCCAGGCACAGATGGCAGATGCCGCCTTTCGCATTCCTCCCGTAATTTTCTCGCATGGAATCGATGGCTCCCTGCGCCTCCGCGTCGGAAAGCGGATGATGATCGGCGGGCCAGGTCCTGGCGACTTCTTCCAAGTCGTCTTCTGTCACAAAATGAAGGATCAGGTTTTCCGTTTGATAATCCATCGTCATCCTCCGATATCGGTATCCGTCCGGGATCCTGATATAACCCCTGATATGCGCGTCCTTCGGGCGCTCGATGATCCCCGATCTGTTGTCGATATTCCCTTCCGCGGCGAGGATCGCATCTCCCCTGTCTTCCATGACAATGCCGATATGATCATGTTCCCTGTTTTCAAAGACCCGGTCATAGAGAACGATGTCTCCGGCTTCCGGCACAAAGCCTTCACTGCCCGGTTGATACGCGATCCGGGGATCGCCCTTGGCAAATTCTTCCCAGGCAATACAGCCCGCCAGATGGCAGGTTTTACATTCATCCGGCCTGACGGGGATCTCAAATCCTGCTTCAAGGCAGCAATAGTAAACGAACGCCGCACACCATAACCCGTCGGCTTCACTCGGCGTCCACCCCGGGAAATGGCGAATGACCGGCTCAAGATTTGATTCTTTCCCCTCGACAAAGCCATGGAAAGGGGTCAGCGCCGCTTTCCCGGCCACCTCCGCCAGATGCTTTCTTGTTGCCTTTTCCATGGCGGTTCCGCCTCCGTTGATTCAGTCTTTTTTCGCAAGAACCGTATAAGTGCTTTCACCCCACCGCTGCATGATCCGGACGTCCCGGAAGCCCGCCCGGCGCAGGACGTCCGTTTCGTGTTCAACGGTCAGCGGCGTGTCATAGTGATAGAAAACGCCGTCCTGAAGCCCCTGTTCTCTTTTCAGCGCCGCGAGGTTCTGAAAGTATTCCTTTTCCAATTCTTCCGATTCCGCGAAGTAGTCCGTCAGCACAAAGACGCCTTTATCCGCCAGGGCCGCGTGCAGCTTCCCGTACAGCGACGCTTTCTTTTCCGCCGGAAAATGATGCAGGGATTCCACGGATACGGCGGCATCGTACAGCCCGTTTCCGAGCGGCACGTCAAAGTAGGAGGCCAGGATCAGCGTCAGGTCTTTGTCCGGAAATTTGGCCTTCAGCGCATTGAGCATGCCTTCGGACAGATCGATCCCCGTGACGTCCGCGCCGGGGTTCAGCGCAAAGTATTCCTCCAGCTCAAGGCCGGTGCCGCAGCCCAGATCCAGCACCCGGCTTCCTTCCGCCGAAGGCAGCAGAGAAGCGGTATAGGCATAGAAGCCGGAAGCGCCCTCGATATCGCGCTTCATGTGATCGTCATAACCGTCGACCCGGGCGGCAAAGAAATCGTCCATCCTTTCAAGCTTCATCTTTTTGTTCTCCTTGCGGTTCATATGCCCGCAGCATTTCGTCTTTGAGCAAGGTGATTCTGCCCTTGTCGATCCAATGGATATTCCCGAGGCTCCAAACGGTGCCGCCCCGGATAACGATCGCGCTTTCGTCCTCCATGGCGACGACCGGGCTCGTCATGGACAGTTCCTTCAGCACCGGGATAAACCACGCGTCATCGGCATAGTGCCCCTTCACGACAAGATCCGTCAGGCCGATTCCCTCGTACAGCGCTTTCGTCTCCCAGACATCGGCGACCTGCCGCCCCATGTTCATGGAGCCCGCACTGACGCCCAGGATCACAGCGCGGCTGGCCCGAAGCTCCGGGACAAGCCCGAGATCGCGGATCAGCGCCATCTGCAGGGTCGCGTCCCCGCCCATCAGGAAGACGCAGTCCGCCGCCCGGATCAGCCGCACCGCATCCGCCGCGCCCGTCCGCCGGTCGATCACACAGTGATCGGCGAAGGCCAAGCCGCGTTCGGCAAACATTTCGTGCATGCCATCGCTGTCATCGTCGTTTCGGGCATCGTCCTCGGGCCACGCGCTGATAAAGACCAGGCTTTCCCGCCGGGGCAGGTTCTCCCGAAGCACCTGCGCGATGGCATCGGGGAAATGATGCGTCGGAAAGCCGCTGAACAGGCCCAGCAAGCTCGCGTTCATGTTCATCCTCCGCTCCGTTTCGTCTCTCTTGTATAGACCGTTCCCGTTTCCGACCATTGCGGGATGATCTGCTGCCCGCACAGCTTCACGGATCCGTCGTCTTCAAAGCACAGGAGCTCCGGCAGGCCTTCGATAAAGAATTCTGTCCGCGATTTGGGGGAAAGCCTGCGTTTTGCCCCTTCCGGGTCCGTCAGGACACCGTCCAGGATGGAAAAAGAGACTCCCAGCGCGGCATTCACATATGTCCCGTCCTTTGCTTTCCAGGACAGCGCATCCTGATGCGCGATCCCCAGGAACCGGAGCAT
This sequence comes from Clostridia bacterium, assembly GCA_017429265.1. Classification (GTDB taxonomy): domain Bacteria; phylum Bacillota; class Clostridia; order Christensenellales; family Aristaeellaceae; genus RUG11272. Next base: position 54,000 of record JAFRPG010000064.1, read on the forward strand.
CTCCGCCTCGTAAATATCCCAGGCCTGCGCGGTGATCCCGATGCTGAGCTTATCGCATTCCGCTTCGTCGTAAAGCCTGTCAGCGCAGTCAGCATAATCCTTCAGAAAGTCGAAAAATGCCGTCACGTCCTGCTGTTTGTTCCGATAGTAAGGCCGATCTCTGTCCCGCTCCCAGGTGGATTCCAGGTCTTTCCTGCCTCGCTGCCTTTCCAAAAACGCGATGGAATCCTCCGTGTTTTCCCGGTACAGATAGATCAGAGCGGGGCGCAAGGGACTCAGGAGTTTCATGATGCCGCGGACAAATCCGGCCAGTCTCGGGTAATCCGCTCCGTTCAGCAGAAAGGTGAAGATCTGATACTGGAAAGCGGCACTGTCCAGGATATAAATCTTCTCGTTCCGCAAGGCTTGATGCACGAAGGCTTCCCATTTCTCAAGCGCCGCCGGTTCATAGCGTTCCAACGGGAAGCCCATCACATCATATTGCAGCAGTTCCCGATACCAGGCCGCGTTTTTCTGACCGGGCATCCTTCTTGCCGCGGTCAGATAATCGATCCCCACGGTGGTCGCCCGTACCTCCGCAATGCTGCCCAGCATGTCGGCGGCCTCCGGGTATTTTTCCGTGAATCGGCGGTACTCCTCTTTCGTCAGACAGGACTCGGAAAAGAACAGCGTGGGGTGCGGCTGCGAGACCTCGTGCAGCCAGCGGACGTCCCGCCCGTTCCGGACCAGCTGTTCAAAGAGCCTGTATGAATTGGTGGTCTTTCCCGTTCCCGGAAGACCTTCCAGCAGAATCACTCTGTTCATGCATTTCCCTGTTCCTTCGCCATATACGCATACAGCGTGACCCACTTGTTTTCTTCCCCGACGTTCCCGACCTTGAAGGCCGGCACGCTCTTGGACGCCGTCAGCAGATATCTTCCGTTTTCCGATCTATGCCGGTCCAGCACCCTGTATCCGGCCCGCATGGCCTCCGATTCCGGCGCGCACCCCAATACGCGCAGGGCGTAAAGAATCTGATGCGCACCGATCTTGATGGGGTCCGGCGGATAGAACGTGCCGAGCATCACGTCCACCATGGGCGTTGTCATGTCGTCCGTCCGGTAGAAGATGTTCCGTTTGGTGAAATAGTGTGTCAGCGCCTCTTCGCATGCCGGCCTGTATCCCTGCAGATGCATCTCGGCGACCAGCAGCAGGTATTCCACCGTCAGCCTCGCGCAGCTCTTGTGGGGTTTCCGGGGATCGTTGATCTTCTTGTTGGTGCTGATACACCGGAAACCGCCGTCTTCCCGGATCAGGCCGAGCACGCTGTCGATCTCGTTTTTCACGATCTCTTCCTGACCGTATCCCAGTTTCGCCAGGTTCCGGAGCAGAAGCGGCTCCCCACACAGCATTTTGAAACCGGTGCTTTCGATCAGGGCGAACACATCGCTGTCGATGTCCTCCCCGATGTCGGCCCGGGTCAGACCCCACTCGGCGAAAGCCAGAATGGCGTCGTACTTCGCCCAGGGCTTGTCCGTCCGGAGCTTTTTCAGCCCGCGCTCGTATGCCTTGCTCTGCAGCAACTTCTTTTTGCACGCAGCAACGCGCTCGTCGTCCTCCGGCAGCTTTTCGCATTCCTTCAGCGTCCGGAGCCGCACTTCCGGGTTTGCTTCCTCCAGCAGCCATGCCAGAATCGAATGATCCATCCTTCTTCTCCTCCCGGTTGATGCCCTCATCCGTTCTTTCGGACGTAGATCAGGACAAAGTTCAAAATCCTGTCCAGTCCTTTTTGCAGAAATGCCCTGTCGCGGATCCCGTACTCGTGTCCCGAATCAAACCACTCCTGCCAGGCGATGTCAAAGCATTCCGCTTCCTTCACGGTGATCTCACATGTTCTGCCGCATTCGTTTTTCAGGAGTTCTTCCCACCAGGCCGCCGTTTTGAACAGCTGCGCGTCATCCCCTTCGGCCCACGTTTCAAACAGCTGCTTCAAGTCACCCTCTGGCTGTTCCTTTAATCCCGGAACAGTGATCATCACATAACCGCCTGATTTGACAAACGGCAGGATCTTTTCGGCAAATACGCCTTCCCTGCAGCCGAAGTAATGATAGGCGTCGATGCTGACAACCGCGTCAAAATAGTCCTGGGCAAAGGGCATATCCATGGCATCGCCGTGGATCGGGATGACCCGGTCCTCCAGATGATTGTCCTGGATCCTCCGGTAGTTTTCCGTCGCGGAGATCCACAGATCATAGGCGTACACGGTATCCGCGTCCGTTTCATTGGCGATGAACAGGGAGGTCAGAGCAAAGCCGCAGCCCAGGTCCAGCGTCCGGCGAAAACAGGCGTCGGTTGGCTTTCTGCGGATCAGTTCATCCAGCAGGCGGAATGAATTCGGCCCCATCAGGTAGTCTTTTGTGAAGTATTGCCGGTATTTCTCAATGCTGCTCATTTCCATCTACTCCTTTTCCTTCAGCTTACTGTCCGCAAGCCATTCGACGCCGGATTCCTTTTGATCAGCTCCAGGATTCCGGTTCGTCATCACCACCGCGATCCGGTTCGTCCGGATGTTCATCTTCATTATGCACTGTCCGTTTTCACCCCAGCCCTGCGAAACCCAGCGTATCTTTTTCTTGCAAAAACAGGCCAAGACCTGTCCAGGGAAAACCCTTTACGGGAATTGCCATTTCCCGTGCCAATTCTGCCTGCAGGAATGTGCCTTCGCCATGAAACGCTTTCAAAAATGCCTTCGCAATCATCAGCAGTTCTTTCGGTGTGCTCCACAGTCCCGACGCCGCCGGGTCGGGAACCATCGGAAACCTTCCCGGTATGGGCAGCCCCCTGTCGTCGTATCCTGTCGCCATCCTGTTTTCAAAAAGAGTGATCTTCTCGCCGGACGCGAAAAACGTATGTTTCAGGTGCAGCGGATCGAAAACCGATTCCCGCGCAATGTCTTCAAAGGCTTTGTGCGTCACCTCCTCCAGCATCAGCTGCAGGACGCAATACCCGGCATCAGAGTATTCAAAAGCCGTTCCCTGCGGTTTCTCCGCCCGTGCCGGACGATCATTGTACGCCGTTCTGCCTTCGAGGATATCGATCAGGCTGACTTCGGGGCTGCCGCGGCGAAGGCCGCAAAACCCGTCCTCGCCATCCATGATCCCGGCCATGTGGCACAGAAGGGATCGGATCGAGGCATCGCTTTCCTCGCCTTCCGGCGTGAGCAGCTTCCATTGCCTCAAAGTATCGTTGACAGGCTTGTCAATATCGATCAGCCGCTTCTCGTACAGCTTCATCACGCAGATCGCGGTCACGAACTTTGAGACGGAACAAGCCGGGAAAACGGTATCGTCCTCCACGGCGATATGGTTTTCCCGATCCGCAAGTCCGTAATACGCCGTTGATACATTTCCCGATGCGTCGGTCCACGCACAGCCGATCCCCGGGAATCGTTCCAGGATTTTTCGTATCATCCGCTATGCAGATCCCCTCTGTGGTTCATCGCAGCTGAATCCTGTAGTACAGATCGTCCCCGGAAAACGCCGTTTCGCCAGGATTCTTTCTCCGGTCATACAGGACAAATCCCACGCTCTCATAGTTTTTCGGGGCAATCAGATTGGCGTTCGTCCGCACGCGGATTTCCTTCAGCCCTTCATATGCCCGGATGCGGCGGAGGGCTTCCGCAAGCTGCGCCTTGCCGAACCCGTTTCCCTTGTAAGCGGTTCTGATGGCATTGTGGCCGATCTCCACATATTCCGGACGATTCCTGGGATCCCAGCAGATAAAGCCGATGGGTTCCCCCCGAAAGCAGGTGACGAACCCGTACTTCTCCGCGATCTCCGGATGATCGAAGAAGAATTCATCCGCTTCTCTCCAGTTTTCGTCCCAGCACTGCGCGCAGCGTGCGTCAAAGGAATACGCGTCCTTCAGAATGTCGTACATGATACCCCGGCCGAAGTCCGTCAGCTTCCGGAAGGACAGCGCATCTTCTTTCCCGTTCGACGCCGTTCGCCCGTAATAGGGAGAGTCCCCGTAATACCGGTCCTTCCGCGTACAGCCTGACCAATATCTGCGGAAATAGTAATAGTCATCGCAGTATCGATGGCAATGATCATCGTAGACGGTCCTCTTTTCAAAGAGCCGGAAACCGCTCTTCTCCGCCGTCCTGCGGGATGCCGGATTGTCCACATCCATCACCGCGATCAAATAGTCGATCCCGTGCGTCCGGCAGAATTCCTCGGCAAACGCATCCGCCGCTTCGGACGCATAGCCTTTCCCGGCATACGCGCCGATCATCATCCATCCCAGCTCGTATTCATGGAGCATCTTCTGCTTGCCGAAGGTGAGAGCGCCCATCACGACGCCGGTCTCCCTGCCTTCAATGGCATAACAGCGCCATGAGTCAATGTCTCCGTCTTCCTCATACTGCCGGAATCTGCGGATCCGGTCGGTCATGTCCGCAAGGCTGATGTTAACATCCAGGAAATCCGGGCAGAATTCCATCACCTGCGGATCGGCTTTGATCCGGTACAGCGCGTCGGCGTCTTCCGCCCGGAACGGACGGACGACCAGCCTTGCCGTTTCGATCATCATTTGTTCATCACTCCATGCGTTTTGCACGCTCGTATTTCCCGGAAAACGCCTCGATGTATTTCATGGTGAACGGCTTCAGGTCACAGTCGGCATCCACCAGGGACGCATCCTCTCCATGGAGCCATGAAACGATGTCGTTCAGTCCCCAGGTTGTGAAAACCTTGATGCCGTATTTCCGTGCAACCTCCGGGAAAGCATTGAATATGGATTCCTGAATCTCTCTTGTGCTGTGGCTGCTCACGTCAAATTCCGTGATCTGCACTTCCACGCCCAGGCTTGTGCAGAAGGAGAACATGTCCTCCATGTATGCCCGGGTTTCGTCTTTAGATCCCCAGAAATGGCATTGCATGCCGAAGCCGTCGATCAGCCGGATTTGGTGGTCCCGCTCATACGCCCTGATCCGGTCGATCACCGTTTTGAAGATGATCTGTTTTTCCCGGTTTCCCTCGTTGTTGTCATTATAGAACAGTTTGATCTTATCTCCGAACACTTCCCGCGCCAGCCTGAAGACCTCGATGTAATAGTGCTTCCCCAGCAGCCTGTACCAGTCATCGATCCGGACACCCTCGTCATCGACATCATAGACGGGCTTCCCCTCTTCCCGAAGGATCCTGATTTCATCCGGATCGGCCGCGATCTCATTGATCAGTTCCATACTGTACGCGTCCGGATACCGTTCCTTTAGGCACTGCAGATAGGTCCTGATAAACTGATACGTGAGCTTTTTCCGGTCTTCCGCGCTTCTGTTTTCCAGATATTCCGCCAGCTGCCCGGGAACATGCCGGTACCAGACAATTGTGTGGATCCGGATATTCAGCCCGTTTTCCCGCGCGAACGCATAGACCTTATCTGCGTATGAAAAGTTGAACAGGCGCGTGTTGACTTCATCATCGATAAACGCCGGCTGATCCCGGTTGAAGTAGATCTCCATCTTCATCTCGTTCTCAGGCGTTACGCTATCCAAGTACCGGTCAATAAACCGAACCATCTTCTTCATCCGTTGATAGTCCAGCTGACGGTAATAAGATGCATCAGGCGGGTTTTCCGCAGCCAGGTATCTGTCCCTCTTTTCCGCGAAATCGTTTTCTCCGCTGGATTTCCAGATCCTGATCAGGTCAACCGTGAGATAGCTGATGCCGCTTCCAAACATCTTCAGAATCATCCCTCTGTCCATGCCGTTCCCGTATTGTTACGGGTGTGAATCGTCGGTTCTCGCCGGACTCAAAACGGATCACAGCTTCTTCACATACGCCACGATCCGGTTGGCTTCCTCAAAGCCGACGGCCCGATGAAACCGCTGGCTGTCCGTGTTGTCCAGCTCGCAGTCGCTGGCAAACTCCGCACAGCCCTTCGCTTTCGCCCAGCCTTCGCACGCGGAAAGCAACTTGCGGGCAATACCCTGACGCCGCGCGCCCTCCCGGACAAAGATCCCTTCCAGATACCCCACGGGGCTGGATTCCGTGCCCTCCACATAGTCGTGGCGAAGCTGGCACTGGGCAAAGCCCACGGCTTCACCCTGCTCTTTGTACAGAAAGACCGCCGCGCCCTCCCGGGCGAGCAGGGATTCGAATTCTTCTGTCATCTCTTCCACAGAATGTTCCGGCCAGAGTTCACAGGCAAGTGCGGCGACGACCGCGGTATCATCTTGCCCGGCCTGGCAGGGGTTGGCCGGAGAAGCGTCGGCCTGCTTTTCCTCCCGCTTCCAGAAGGTCCAGTGGAGGCCCTTTCCATACCCGAGCTTCTCGTAGAACGGGTCTCCGCCGCCGGTCATGTGGGTGGCGCCCAGTGCCTTCATCCGCTGATAATGCCGGGACAGGGCGGCGGCCGCCAGTCCCTTCCGGCGGTGATCCGGGTGCGTGCACAGCGGTTCCATGTAGGCCAGCTGATTCTCCGGGACCCACCACATGCCGGAGAAGCACACGTACTCCCCTTCTTCATCCGCGATGATCACGTCATACTCGTGGGTGGAATGCGGCGCGGGCGCGGTCATCGGTCCGATGACGCCCTTATAGGACTTGGCGGGCGTCCAGTCATTTGAAGAATCCTCCCGATCCCAGCCCTCAAAAGGCCCTTCCTCTCCGTGGCCGAAGCCGTACCAGAGGAGCTTCGCCAGCCTGAAGCCGTCCGCGTCCTCCGGGTCCACAAAGTGATAGCCTTCGGGCAGCGGACGGTTGAGTTCATTCCGGAAGTCGAAATGGCGATCCTCGTATTCCTCCGTCATGATGAATCCGCGCTTTGCCGCCGCCTCCTTCAGAAATTCCTGGCCGTTGAAGAGCACGAGCCGCTGCTTTCCGTCAAAATGCGGCATGGATGAAACGGCATAGTCCACCAGCTCATCCGCGAGAAATTCATACCCCTTCCGGACACTGAAATAGATATCCGTCACGGGCGCTTCGTAGAACACTAAGGCCACGACCCTGTCTCCGTCCAGCCACAGCCTGTCCAGATAGCTGTAGGACGTATCCATCCAGGAGGACTGCAGGGCGTACTCGAAGAAAGGCGCAGCCACGCCGCTGCCCGTTTCCCTGTCATAGATATCCACCAGAAAATCCCAGACCGGATTGATGTCTGTCAATAACTGAAACTGTTTTGTCGTGATATTCATGATGCCATCGCCTCCCATTGATTGTCATTCAGGCAGCGGCTGATCAGTCCTCACTGCCGCATACCTCGGCCCAGAGCTTGCGGAGCTCCGGATCCTTATCATGCAGGACATACGCCACCGCATCCATGGCGGTTTTCCCGAGGGCGTCATGCGCACTGTTCCACTGGGAACCGCGCACGAATTTCAGCCGCTCCGCGTCATAGTTCGGCGCGGCGTCAAAGCTGCGGGCCAGAGCCTTTGCTTTCCTGAGTGAATCCTCCGCTCCGTCCCGATCCCCGGACTTGAACTGAAAGATCGCCAGACAGGCATGAAAGACCGCGATCATCTTGTCCACGAAGTCCGGCTCGTCCGTCCGCTTCAGCCCTTCCAGCGTCGGGATGATCCACCGCATCATCTCCATGCCGGACGCGTTGTCTTCCCGCACGTCAAACAGCATCGCATAGCCGATCACGGTCCGGATGAGCGTGCTGATCGCCCGCAGGAACCCATCCTCCAGAAAACCGTGCGCTTCCTCCGGATCCCTTCCGTGGGAAAGCAGCGTGATCCCGATCATATCGTTGAAGATCGCACCCGCGTTGTGGGCCTTCAGCAGCTCCAGCGCCTTGTCCGTCTCTCCCAGCAGTTCATGCATCTCCGCCATCCGGCCATAGAGGACGGACTCGTTCACCCGCGGATCCGTGCACTGTGGGACCAGCACACGCGCTTTCTCCAGCAATTCGATGGCACGCCGGATCCAGGACTCCTTCTTTGTCTCCGATGCGAAAGCATAATAGAGGAACGCGGCGGCATATACCGCCTCAAAGGAATGCGGGTATTTCCGGACCGCCTTCTCCGCCTCCGAAACCGCGTCGTGATCCCGGGCGGCACAAGCCTTCCACAGGCGCTCCACCGTGGCGTTCAGCCGGTTGTCCTTCATCTGATACCCCAGCAGCGCGTCCACGGAAACCTCAAAGAAATCCGCCAGTTCTATGATCAGCCGCAGCTCGGGCAGAGACGATCTGGATTCCCACTTATACACCGCACCGACAGATACCCCCAGCACCTCCGCCAGCTGCTCCTGGGTCAGCCCCCGCTGTTTCCGGTAAGACCGGATGTTTTCCGCAATGCATGTCTCCATACCGCCATCTTCTTTCCGGTTGATGGCTTCATTCTACTTCATTCTCCAATTTCTGTAAAGAGGATTTCATTACTGTTTTATCGGTGCTTTGCCATACTTACAGTATGAGTTTGTAAGAAGCGCCTGTTTGATCTGCCGGAAGTGCATCTGCAAACCGTTCATCCGCCGAAAGATCGGAAAGAAGCCGGAAGCAAGTGTTTCCAACTGCTTTCTTGCGCTCCCCCAGGCAGGGCTCGAACCTCAACCATTCGGTTAACAAAAAAACGGAACAATTGTTCCCGAAAAATATACAGATTTGCGTATGGATATTCATCTGTGGCGTGTCGGGGCATCCGCAGGCCGGAGTTCGAGCGGTTCATCGCGTGTTCACGCTGCCTGGGGGGGACAGAAATTGGGGCATGGGAATGCAAAACCTAAAAACAGATTGACAGGTGATCTCTCGTTTATTATAATAAGTGAACGAGAGGTCACTTAAGTTCTGCGGAGGTTCATATGGCAAAAGACACGAAGGAGCGGATCCTGACAGCGGCGCTGGAGATGTTCTCACATAAGGGATATGAGGGAACCAACATCCGGGAATTGTCTGCGTCCCTCGGATTGGTCAAGTCGGGCATCTACAAGCATTTTGAGAGCAAGGAAGCCATCTGGAATGCCCTGTTGGACAGAATGATCGCTTATTACGGAGAGCGCTTCGGCTCCGCCGAGCATCTGCCCCCGGTGCCGGATTCGCCGGAGGATTTCGTCTCCATGACCATGCGGATGGTGAATCTCACGATCCGCGACGAGCAGATCGTGATGACGAGGAAGGTGCTCACGCTGGAGCAATACCGTGACGAGCGCGCGCGGGATCTGGCGACGAAGCACTTCCTGACCGGGCTGACGGAGATGTTCACGCACATCCTGGCCGGGATGATGGACAAGGGGCTGATCCGCCGGGATGACCCCGCCATGCTGGCTTTTGCCTATACCGCGCCGATCTCCGCCCTGATCCACCTGTGCGACCGGGAGCCGGAGAGAACGGAGGATGCGATCGCGAAGATCGAGGCATTCAGCCGTCACTTCATCACGGTTTACGGAGTGAAGCATGATGTTTGATCTGAACAAATACCTGGCTGATCTGATCCTGAACTGCCGGTCGGCTTTCGGAGAGCGGCTGCTGTACGTTGGCCTGCAGGGAAGCCGGCTGCGCGGTGAAGCCCATGAAAACAGCGATATCGACGTCATGGTGATCCTGGAGCGGTTTTCCGTCCGGGATATGGACACATACCGCGATATTCTGAAGAAGATCGGGTTTTATGAGAAATCCTGCGGCTTCATCTGCGGGAAAGAGGAAATGAAGCGCTGGAACCCCCTGGAGGTGTGCCAGCTGCGCCACACAACGAAAGACCTGGTCGGCGTACTGACGGATTATCTTCCATCCGCGACCCGGGAAGACGAAATCAACTATGTCAAACTGAGCCTGGGGAATCTGTATCACGAACTCTGTCATCGCTATATCCATGCGGACAGAGATAAGAATGCAGCCAAATTCCGAGGGACCTGCAAGAGCGTGTTTTACCTGATCCAGAATCTGCATTTTCTGGAAAGCGGGGATTTCATCCTCAGCAGGAAGGATCTGAAGGAAGCAGTCATGAAAGAAGACAGATCGGTTCTGGAATTGGCTGATCTGCCGGACGGCTATGATTTCGATCAGGCTTTTTCTTCCCTGTTTGTCTGGTGCCAAAGAACCTGTGATCGCATGGAACGCCTTGGCGCCTCGGAACAGGCTGTATAAAAAAGGGGGGGCAGAAATGATGGGCAGACCCGTCACTACGCTGTTCATGCTGATGTCCGTGGACGGCAAGATCAGCACAGGCGCAACGGACGAACTGGATGTGGACCGGGATTTCCCGCAGATCGCCGGGCTGAGGGAAGGCCTGCATCAGTACTACGAGATCGAACAGACCACCGATCTGTGGTCCTTCAACACGGGACGCGTGCAGGCGAAAATGGGCGCCAACACGGCGGAAAGCCCCGCCAAGACCCCGGTGTCCTTCGTCCTGCTGGACAATCATCACCTGAATGAGCAGGGTGTCCGGTATTTCTGCGCCAGGTCAAAGCAGTTTGTCCTGATCACAACCAACAGAGATCATCCCGCTTTCGGTGTCAGCGCAGAGAACCTGCACATCATCTTTCAGGAAAGGCTGTCCCTGACGGACGCGCTGTCGGTATTGAAAGAACGATTCGGCTGCGAGCGGCTGACCGTCCAGTCCGGCGGGACGGTGAACGGGCTTTTCCTGCGTGAAAAGCTGTTTGACTTCGTGGATATTGTTGTCGCTCCCGTACTGATCGGCGGAAAGGACACAGCCACGCTGATCGACGGGCGTTCCCTGCGGGCAAAGGATGAATTGGCCCAACTGGGCGTGCTGCACCTGCTGGAAGCCAAACCGCTGCACGATTCCTACCTGCGGCTGCGCTACCGGATGATCGGCTGAGCGGACTCACCGGAAAGGAGCATGATGATGGACAAGAACTGGGCTGAGATGTGCAAAGAGATGCAGGCACTGATCGCGAAGGAAGTCACCTTCAAGGACGGCATCGAAAAGCTGCTGGCCTTGCGGAAAAGCCTGTTTGAGCAGATCACGCAGATCGTGAGCACTTTCCCGGAGGAGGCGTTTTACCGGATGCCCTTTGCCGGGGCGGAAGGGTATCACAGCAAGACGCTTGCCTATTCCGTCTGGCACATTTTCCGCATCGAGGACATTGTCGCCCACGAGATGATCGCGGAGGATCGGCAGGTGCTGTTCAGCGGGAATTTCCGGGCGGCTATCCACTCGCCCGTCATCACCACGGGCAACGAATTATCCGGTGATGAAATCGCAGCGTTTTCCCGGCAGCTGAATGTCAAAGAACTGTATCGCTATGCGCAGGAAGTGGCGCGGTCCACGGAACGGATCCTGACAAGTCTGACATATCCCGACCTGAAACGCAGGTTCGGGGAGGACATGATCGAAAAGCTGAAACGCACCGGCTGTGTCAGCGATGCCGAAAGCGCCGCCTGGCTGATCGGATACTGGTGCGGGAAGGATGTGCGGGGACTCATCCGGATGCCGTTCAGCCGGCACTGGATCATGCACGTCGAGGCGATGCGGCGCATCAAAAACAAGCTGTGCCTGCAAGCGCGAAAAGGCGTCGACCCCGTTGCGTTCTGCGGTCTTTCCTGCAACCACTGTTTTCTGAGCGAATGGTGCGGCTCCTGCCGGACGGCGTATAATACCTGTTCTTTCGCCACGGTTTCGCCGGACAGGAAATGCCCCAACGCGGTCTGCTGCCGGGAAAAAGGCATCGACGGCTGCTGGGAATGTGAATTGCTGGAAACCTGTGACAAGGGGTTTTATGTCCCGTCAAACGACGGCGCGAACGCGGCAAAGGCTCAGGCCATGTACATCCGGAAACACGGGAAGAAAGCGTTCCTCAAGGTGCAGGATCACCTCCATGAAAGATATGAATTTGCCAAAGTCCAGGAGATTCTTGGTCAGGACCGGCAAGAAGGTCTGCGGATTCTGGAAGAGTGTTGAATTGTGGAACGCTTCAGCGGTTTTGCTGTGCCGGACGTGTATCTGTTCCATGGCATGAAAAGGATGTGAGGAATTGAAAAAGATCATCACAGACAGGCTGTTTTTGCGGGAAATGAAGCCGGATGATTTTCAGGCGCTGTTTCAGGTGCTCGGCGACGCCGAAGCCATGAGGCATTATCCTTATGCCTTCGACAAGCATCGCGTCATGGACTGGATCGAACGGAACAGGAACCACTATCGGAAGGACGGCTTTGGGCTCTGGGCCGTCTGCCTGAAGGATACCGGCGAGTTGATCGGCGACTGCGGGCTGACGCTGCAAAAGATCAACGGAGAAACGCTCCCCGAAATCGGCTTCCATATCCGCCGCGACTGCCAGCGGAAGGGCTATGCCAAAGAGGCGGCCAGGGCTGTCCGTGATTGGGCGTTCCGGAATACGGATTATCCTGCCTTGTATTCCTACTGCAAATACACCAATGAGCCTTCTTTCCGGACGGCGGAATCCATCGGGATGCGTTTTGCCTGCGAATATCCGGATGATGCCAACGGAAAAACGCATGTATCCGTGATGACCGGAGAAGAATGGCTGAACGAACTCACAGAAAATATGATCAGCCGGGCGGAAGAGAAACTCGGCAGCCGGGAATACGCCGGCTGGTGCCTGTCCTTCATCGAGGAGGCGCTTGAGAAGAGCAACGACATTGAAATCTTCGGCGGAGATTCCGCGAAAGCGTCCGCTTTGCTCTATGCGGACGGAATGCGCCAGGGCATACCGGAGCGAGGCGCGTTTGTCTTCTATGACTGCATCTGTCAGGGCCCGGACGGTCCGGTCAACTGGGGCCACTGCGGCATCAGCCTCGGGGCCGGCAGGATCATCCATGCCTGGGACACGGTGCGGATCGACGATTACCGGGAAATCGAAGCCATGACAGCGCTCTCCGGGGATCATCCCAAATACATCGGCTGGGTGCCGATCGATCGCGTATTGAAGCAAAAGCCATAGGCATCGGCGCAGAGCGAAAGGATTCAGATGCCAACGCGGATGAAATGGAATTGCGATGAACTGAACAGCATGCAGAGGTCAGAAGAAATGAACGGAAAAGCACTTGTCGTGATTGATATTCAGAACGATATAACCAAGCACTGCAGGGACATCATGGAAAGACTGAATGCCGCCATCGAATGGGCGGCGGAAAGCGGCATGGAAATCGTTTATATACAGCACAACAACCTGTCCGCCGGTACGCGCACCTTCAAGCCCGGCATAAAAGGAGCGGAACTCGTGCCGGAGCTCAAGGTTGTCTCGGATCATATCTTCGTCAAGACAAAGGCCAACGCTTTGACCAGCGAGACGTTTTCGGAGTTCATCCAGTCAAGGGAGATCAGGGAGTTTTACATCACCGGTGCCGATGCCACGGCCTGTGTGAAATCCACCTGTTTCAACATGGCAAAGGCCGGATATGCCGTGCATGTCATCTCCGATTGTGTGACCAGCTATGACTTAAAGAAAATGCCGGTGATGCTTGCCTACTACGCGGACAAGGGTTGCGAAGTCAAGGACCTTGCCGGCTGTATGGGAAGTAAATATCAATACAAGAGACTGGACAATCATAATTTCACCGGTCATTCATTGGATGATTATGTCCGCTACCAGACGGTTACAGCGTGCTGGAGGAAGATCAACAACGATTGGCAGCTTGTGCCGAATGTCTATGAAGAAAACTGGTCACAGGTGCAGTGCCGGGAGATCGCGGAAGACGTGGCGCAACATATCAACCTTGACCGAACCAGCTTCGGCGCATTCGACGGCAAGCGGATCATCGGTTTTGCGACCGTCTCCCACCGTGTCTTCGGTGTGACGTCAAGATATGTGCAGCTGGTTTGTTTCCAGATCTCAGCGGAATACAGGCGTCAGGGCATCGGCAGAAAGCTGTTTTCCATGGCCTGCGAAGAGGCACGGCGGCTTGGTGCGGACAAACTGTACATCTCGGCTCATTCCTCAAAAGAGTCCCAGGCGGCATACCGGGCGCTTGGATGCAGTTTCGCGGAAGAAATCAATGAGGAACTGGCGGCAGCGGAGCCGTTTGATGTCCAAATGGAATACAGATTATAAAAGAGCAACGATCCATGTCTGTTGTCAGTATTTGTTGAAGATCAGCCATTCATCGCCGGAGGTGCAATATGAATACCATAACAGATGCCCTGAAGATATATGAGCTTTCGAAGATCTGGAAAGAAGCCGCGTACAATTTCGCCTTCTGGGATAAGGTGAATATCGACTGGGACGAGGCATACAAAGAAGCGCTTGCGCGGGTCCTGAAAACAAAAGACCTCTATGATTATTACCTTGAACTGAAGCGATTCGTCGCCCTGCTGAATGACGGGCATACCGACGTCAGTTTCCCGAACGAGATCTATCAGGACACCGGATTCTTCTCCATGTTTCCCGTATTCTTCGTAAAGCCCGGGGATGAGATCATCGTCGTGGGCACCTCCGAGGATGTGAAGGATGATATTCCTTTGTTCAGCATCCTGATCAAAATCGACGGAACAGACATCCATGATTACATCAAAGAAAACTGTTATCCGTACTTATGGCATGCCAACGAGACTGCCTGCGGCATTTCCGTGATGAACAGTCTGGTATTCGGCCGGCGCGGAAGCAGCGCGGTTTTCACGTTTGCAAAAGATGGGCGGCAATTTGATGTCCGGCTGGAAAGAACAGATCCTTCGAAAATCGTATGGCATCAGGCGGAGCCGGTTCCCCAAAGCGGCACGGCCCAAAGGCTGATCAGAAGCTCGGATGCTCATACTGTGCAAATCACCGACGACGGGATCGCGATCATCCGGATCACTTCATTTGATGATGACGCCATGCCCCGCAAAATCTATGCCTGTTTTGACGAGCTGAAAAAAGCGAAGGGCTGTATCCTCGACATCAGAGGCAACAGCGGCGGAAACAGCGGGAATGCCGACGCAATCGCCGCCATGTTTATCGGCGGAGATTTTCATAGCTGCTATGCTGAAACGCAGCGCTATGAACCCACATATAAAGCATGGTCGATGTTCCGGGAGGACTTCAAAGGCCTTTCGCTTGATGATGCAGTGCTGAAATATACTGATGACGCGTACAGCCTGAAGACTTTCCGAATGCGAAAGAATGTATTCTACGTCAGGGATGAAGGAAAAGCCGTCGCCAACACCGCTCCCGGAAAACTGAACGGGCCGATCGCCGTCCTGATGAATCAGTACACGTTTTCCGCTGCGGAGGATTTCGTTGACGTCATGAAGATGTATACGGAAGCGGTTTTCATCGGGAACAATACCGGCGGCACCAGCGGTCAGCCTTTGTGCGAGGCGCTTGAAAGCGGCGGCTTTTTCCGGATCTGTACGCGCAGGTGCGTCGCCCAGAACGGCGAGGACATCTACAACAAGGGCTTCACACCTGATATCAGGATCATCCCGACGGCGGAAGACATCGCATCGGGTCGGGATCCGGTGCTTGAAAAAGGATTGGAAATCATAAGAAAAGGCACTTGAAATCCTTCCTTGTCAGGCAAATGACGGAACGGAAACCATAAACCTTGCAGTCATGTCGAATGCACGGCGTTCACGGTGGCGTGAAGGAGGGACGGACGGTATGGGATCGGACGGGTCAGGTGCTGAGGTCGGACTTGTTTTTGCCGTATCGGACGGAAACGGGCGGGACGCTCGGGCGCTTCTGGAAGAACTGAATGAGACGCTCATCGGCATTCTGGGACACAACGGGACGGCGCATGTCTGTATGGATGATTTCAGCCGGGACGGAGGGTTCTTCCTTGTCGGATACGACGGCGGCAACCCTGTCTGCTGCGCCGGCGTCCGGATGCTTTCCGGCCAAACCGGCGAGGTCAAGCGCGTGTTTGCGCGCAGAAACCATCAAGGCTACGGAACCGCCCTGATGGCAGCGGTGGAAGCGCACGCGGCGGCAGTCGGATACCGGTGCCTGGTGCTTGAGTGCCGCGAAGGCAATGCCGCGGCCATCGGGTTTTACAGGAGGATCGGGTATGCGGTCTGTGAGAAATACCCACCGTACGGCGATGAAAAGGATGCCGTCTGCATGGAGAAGCCGCTCCTCTGCGGCACGAAACGAAGGAAGGATACCCAGCCAGACGATCGCCCCGGCTGATTCTCATCGTATGGATATCCTGACGGACCTGGAATTCGGGAAAGTGAGAGCATGTAACAATGCGTATCTATGTTGATTTTGACGATTGCCTGTGCGAGACAGGAAGAGCCTTCTCAAGGCTTGCGCTGGAAATGTTCGATAAGCATGTTCCTTACGAGCAGATTCGGTATTTTGAACTGGACAGGTCTTTTGATCTGGACGCGGAACAATACGAGCGGTTTATGCTTCGGGGGCACGAGCCGGAGATCCTGCTGTCGTTTGATGCGACGCCAGGAGCTGCGGAGACCATCAACGAATGGATTTCCTGCGGGCACGAGGTATCGATTATTACCGGCCGCCCTTCCAGCGCTTATGAGCCGTCCCGCATGTGGCTGGATGAACATGGGCTTCAGAACGCCGGACTGTACTGCCTCAACAAATACGGAAGGGACAATTTTTACAAAAACTGTAATTACACGCTTGAACTTGAAGACTATTACAGGATGAAGTTTGATTTCGCGGTTGAGGATTCTCCAAAGGCGTTCGGTTTTTTCGAACATCTGCCGGAGCTGAAGGTTCTGGTGTTTGACAGGCCATGGAACAGAGAATGTACTTTTCCGAATGGAAACTATCAAAGATGCTCCGACTGGGAGAGCATTCGCAAGATTGTTACGGATTTCTGAAAACAATACCGGCGCGGAAAGCTCTGTCTCCGAATGGGTTTTCAAAGAGCGTGTTAAAGAAGCCGTATAACAAACGGGCTGCACGAGGTCAAAATGCATCTTGCCGGCACATTTCCGCAGGTCACCGGCTGATGTATGGACGTGGATCGGTATTCGGATACAATGGGTTCCGGGGGTGGCACAATGAGGGTGACGGTGGAGCAGATCGATCCAAAGCACGAAGAGGAGCTGATCGTGCGCTGCTATGACCCGGGCGCAGCGTGGGTCTTGGGCGTGGCGGAGGCAGCTTCCGGCCAGCGGACGATCTGCGGCTGGCAGGAAGATACGATGCATCGGCTGAAGCTTTCGGAAATCCTCTACTTCGAGGTCGTGGATGACCGGTCCTTTCTCTACACGCAGGCGGCAGTATTCGAATCAAAAGAGAAGCTGTATGAGTTTGAACGGATGTGCGCGGGCAGCACCCTGTTTCGCTGCAGCAAGTCCATGATCCTGAACGCCGAGAAGATCGATTATGTCCGCCCTTCCCTGTCCGGAAGGTTTGAAGCGGTGCTGTCCAACGGAGAAAAGGTCGTCGTCTCCCGGAAATATGTGACGGATCTGAAACGGATGCTGGGGGTGTAAGCGTCTATGAAATACATCACGCTATGGGTGAGACGGTATGTGACGGTCTATGGGATCATCATGCTGTGCACATTCTTCATGTGCCTGCTGTTCAATCCGGCCTCCGAGCTTCCGGTCGTCACCTTCTTCGGCCGCATCATGGTGTTCACGCTGATCGCCCTCCTTTCATTGGCTGTGTACTATTCCAAGGAAGAACTGACGGTGAAAGCCTGGTGGGTGCGGACCGTGCTGCATCTGCTCCTGCTGGAAGCGGTGCTGCTGCCTCTGGCGCATGCCTGGGGTTTCTGGCAAAGCGGAACCGACATCCTGGTTTATGCGGGTTTTATTCTGTTGGCCAAAGCATTGTGGCATCTGGTGGATTACAGCCTCAACGCGAAAACCGCGGCACAGATCAATGAAAAGATCCGGGAGAACCGACTGGAAAAGAAGTCTGAAAGGAATGCAAATCCCCGCCCAGGGAACAACTGAAACTGCCGGGACAGCTGTTTAAGTGATCTATGGAGGATAATATGAATCGAGGCAAATATAAAGGCTATCTTTTGGGCGGCTGCCTGCTCCTGGCCTTTGTTCTATGGACATTGCTGATTCAAACAGTGGACGTTCAGCCCGCAGGCGTCAATGGGACGAACGTGGGCTTCGCCGCTGTCAACACCCGGTTTCACCGCCTGACGGGCGTTCATATGAGCATCTACACCGTCACCGACTGGCTGGGGCTGGTGCCCATCGCGGTCTGCATCGGTTTCGGCCTGCTGGGTCTTACACAGTGGATCCACAGGAAAAGCATTACCAAAGTGGACAGGGACATCCTGCTGCTGGGCGGGTATTTCATCCTGGTCATTCTGGGTTATCTGATCTTTGAGATGGTTCCCATCAATTACCGTCCCGTTCTGATCAACGGGGCCATGGAGGCTTCCTATCCCTCCTCCACCACGCTGCTGGTGCTCAGCGTCATGCCTACGCTGCTGTTCCAGATAAACCGGCGGGCAAAGAGCCAAACGATCCGGCGGATCACAGCGGCGTTTGTCATCCTGTTCTCCGCGTTCATGGTGATCGGCAGGCTGACAGCCGGGGTGCACTGGCTCACGGATATCGTTGGTTCTGTGCTGCTGAGCGCGGGGCTTTATTGCCTTTACCGGACTTGTGCGGCTGCCATGATGAACTAATGCGAAGTGAAAAAGAAATGGTTCTTCACGTTTAGTTAGGGAAATTCCGTTGGTGAGGGAATGCGCCTGCGGGCGCACCAGAGGGCTTTCCGATCGCCC
>JAFRPG010000026.1 GCA_017429265.1 Clostridia bacterium
GGCCGGTTTGGCAGAGGTAAGCGAGACCCCTCGCGATCCTTACATACTGGAAGTGGAAAGGGGAGAGGCGCCCGTCGGTGTGCCGACCTTCGTCTTCTTCCGCCTGGCGGGAACGTACATAACGGACTTCCCGCAGATGCTCTCGGTCAACAGCGCCGCGGACCTCGCCGTCGCCCGGAACTTCCGGGTACGGATTACCGGCGCTGCGGACTCGGCGACGGGATCGCCCGACAGGAACGCTTCCATCGCACTCGCCAGGGCGGAGCACGTGGCCTCGCTGATGAAGAAGCGGGGCGTGCCGGAGGAGCGCATCGAGGTCCTCTCCGAGGGCGGGACTGCCCTTTACGAGCCGGTGTCCGCCAACCGGAACTGCCGCATCGAGCTGTTCATGCAATAGTTCCGGACACATATCGTAAACACCTTTAACAATTCACATTATGGCAAAGAAAAGCAAATCCATGCTGGGATTCCTGAAGATGGAGGAGGACGCGGAGAAGGGAGCCGCCGCACTCAAGGAGCTCCTCCTGTCCCCGGACCATCATACGGGGTCGGTCGTCAGGAAGGACGAACTGCCCGAGGACTACCTGTGGCCGCTCGTCGTGAAAAGCGTCCTGAAGGAAATCGTCGACGGATGGTACTACGTATCGGACGGCGACCCCTTCGACTGGGACCGGCCCCAATACTGGTCCATGGCCTACTGGGACTTCATCGCCGCCTACCTCGAGAGCCTGTACGGCGAGAACTGGTGCCTGGGCGCCGACGACTCGCTCCTCTTCCACGCGGCCAACACCAAGGTCCCCCGGAGCCTGACGGTCCGCGCAGCCGGCCAGGCCACGCATTTCGTAAGGCTGCCCGCCGGAGGGGAACTGCTGGTGGTGGGCGCGTCGGTCCCGGCGGGCGCCGAACCGGAGCGCCGCTTCGGCGTCCGGCTCTATCCGCTGGAGCACGCGCTGCTGGCCGCCTCTCCCGGGTTCTACCTCATGCACCCGATGGAGGCGCGCACCTGCCTGTCCCTCGTCCGGGACGAGGATGAGGTCGCCGCCGTGGCCGCCCGGGAGGTGCTCGCCGGCGGGGCGGCAAGGGTGACCGGAGGCCTGATCTCCATCGGCTATCCGATCCTCGCCGAGAACATACTCCAGAACCTCGACTGCATGAAGCTGAGGGTGGAGCCGGAAAACCCCTTCCGCGAGGATGTCACCGTCGCGCCCAAGGACGACTCCGCCATCGCCACGCGCATACGCCTGATGTGGAGCCGGATGAACGACGACGTGCTGGACGCGGAGAGCATCAGCTTCATCCACTTCACACCGCGGACGCCGTCCGAAGTCAAGGAGACGATGGACCGGACCCGCCTGGAGGACGCTTCGACCACCCTGACCCTCGACGGCTTCAAAGTCACGAAGGACCTGGCCCGGGGCGCCGCGGAGGGCAGCTGGGACTACGACGTGCTGAGCAGGGAGGCGGGGGAGGAGAACGTCGCGGCAGCGACCGGATACATCGACGCCTACCGGCTGGTGCAGACGGACATCCTGGACTCGCTGACCGGCGGAGCCGACCCCCGGAACATGCTGGAGAGGTTCCCGAAGTGGCACAGGACCCTCATGAAACCCTTCAGGGACCACCAGCTGCTGGAGGAGGACGCCTGCACCCTCTTCCGGAGGAAGGAGCTCTTCATCAAGGATTCAGACTACATCCCCGTGGGACCGGACGAGATCCCCAGTGCGATGATGGCCCTGGGGAGACTGCTCCCCACCGAGAGGAATCCCTTCATACGGGCCGTCCTCGGGGCCTTCTTCCTGGACTACATCCGGCCCGTGGAGCGGATGTCGGGAGTGCTTGCACGCCTGTACATGAACAGTCAGCTGATCTCTTACGGCTTCCCGTGGATCGTCATCCCGGAGGAGCGGCACGACGACTACCGGCGGGCGCTCGAAGAAGGATTCGTGGACCTGAAGCTGGACTCCTTCGCGGATCTCATCAACGAGCTGGTCGAGAAGGCCGGCGGGCTGAAGGTAGTGTCCCAATAATGACACCGCACATGTATCTTTTCAGAAGGAAACGAAAACACGTCAACATGGAAAACAAGACACAGGAACAACCGCTCAACGAATCCCTCGCCGCCCTCAGGCGTTTCAAGGAATCCCGCGGGGACGCCTTCCCCATCCTGCACGGGGACAAGACCCTCGGCGTGGAGCACACCCGGAGGCTCCTGGAAAGCCGCCATCTGGGGAGGATAACCGGCGAATGGTACTTCATCACCTACCGCGACCATTTCGTGTCGGACTGGTACAGGGCCTTCTGGCACTTCGTCGCCGCCTACTGCGGAAGCATGTTCGGCGAGGACGGATGGGTGCTCGCGGCCGACGACTCGCTCCTCTTCCGCGCGGGGGGCGGCGTGATCCCCCGCCATCTGACGGTGCGGTCCGGCTGCGCGGAGAACACCTTCACGTGGCTGCCCGGAGGACACGAGCTGGTCGAGGTCCGGGGATCCGACCCGGCCGAGCCCTGCGGCGGGGCGAACATCGAGACCGAGCCGCGCTACGGCGTGAGGCTCTACGGGCTGAACAGGGCCCTGCTGACCGCGTCGCCGGGGTTCTGGCGCGAGCATCCGACGGACGCGCGCACCTGCCTGGCCATGGTCCAGGACACCGGCGGGCTCGTCGACTTGGCGCTGCGCAAGGGCCTTTTCGAGGGTGCCTGCCGGGTGGCCGGGGGCCTGCGCTCCATCGGCAACCCGTGGTACGCGGACTACATCATGGGGCGCCTCCGCGAGTCCGGCCGCAGGCTGGAGGAGGAGAACCCCTTCAGCGAGGACATAGCCGTGCCGATGGAGACGTGCGCCGTCGCCACGCGCATGCGGCTTATGTGGCGCTCGATGCATCCCGCCGTCCTGGAGGCGAAAGGCGGCATCGCCGTCAAACCTGTCGACAGGACACCCGGGGAGATCCTCCGGATGACCGCCGAGGCCTACCCGGAGGACATCTTCAACTCCCTCGGCCTCGACGGATATACGGTGGACAAGGAGGCCGCGGAGAAGGCGCGCTCGGACCCGGAATTCAATCCCGAGGACTGGGGACATGACCTGGAAAGCTCGTGCGCGACGCTGGGTTACGCGCGCGCCTTCGACAATGCGGTTTCCCGCCTGCTCAACCTGATGACGGGAGGGAGCGACGGCGCGGCCTGGATAACCGACGGGGACTTTCTCGTCGGCCTGTTCGACTACCTGACCTATCCCGTCTTCAACGCCGGGGTATGGGACTGGGAAGAGCTGGTATTCTGGTACCGGGACACCCCCTTCCACGTCCGGAACTCAAGGCACATACCCCCGGAGCCCGGGGCGCTCGACAGGGCCATGGACGTCTTCAGGGAGCTCTTCACCGGCGAGGGAGACGCCTTCGTCCGGGCGGTCATGGGGCACTTCCTCATCGCCTGGCTCCATCCGTTCCAGGCGGGGAACGGACTGGTGGCGCGCCTCCTGATGAACACCCAGCTGGTGGCCGGGGGATACCCGTGGACGGTCATCCCGGAGATGTGGGAAGAGAAATACGACAATGCGCTGGAGAAAGCCTGCGTCGAGATGGACATCACGGACTTCGCGAAGCTGATGGCTGAATTCGTGGGCAGGAGCTTGGAGACGGACGAACCGTAAAGCGGAAAGGAAGGCGTCTACCGGCCCTCCTCGCGGAGCCTCGCCGGGACGGCGCCCTCCAGGTCGGCGACGATCTCCTCGGTGACCTGCTGCAGGTCCCAGGACGCCTCGTCGCCATCCCAAACGGCGAACTCCATCTTATCGAAGGGGATGGTCATCGTCTTCCC
>JAFRPG010000027.1 GCA_017429265.1 Clostridia bacterium
CCGCGTCGTTGTAGCCGGGCTTCGTCGCCGTCAGGGCGGGAGCCGCGGATTCCTTCTTCTCTTCCGCCGGTGCGGCCGCCGCATTCTTGAGGATCTCGTTCACCGCACGCACGACCGCCGTGCTCGTGACCGTCGCGCCGGACACCGCGTCGATGCCCGCGTCCAGCATCACCTTGCCGCTCTTGCCGATGAACTGGTTCGTGAAGGCCTCTTCCATGCAGCGCTGGCCGATGCCCGGCGTCTGCGAGGTCGCGTCCACCGTGATCGCCGTGATCGCGCCGCTGCCGTCCAGTTCCAGCGACACCGTCACGTCCGCGTCATTGTAGCCGGGCTTCGTCGCCGTCAGGGCGGCGTTCCCGCTCTTCTCCGCTGCCTCGGCACCCGCGGCCAGCGAGGTGACCTCGGTCCCCTGGATCTGTCCGCCCGCGACCTCATAAACCACCGTCACCTTGCCCTCGAAGCCCTCGGTCGGCTGCACGATCAGCGAGCCGTCCTCCTTGTTGCGGAGGATCACCGCCGCGTCGCTCTCGGCCAGCTTCTCGGTGGTCGCCAGCGTACTGTTGATCGCTTCCATGATCGCGTTGGAGGTCACCGTCGCGCCGCTGAGCGCATCGATGCTCTCCAGGGGCAGGGTCTTGCCGGCGAACTGGGCCAGGAAGGCCTCGTCCGTGCCGCAGCGCTGACCGTAGCCGTCGGTCTGCGTGGAGACGTCCACAGTCAGGCCGACAATGGTTTCGTCAAGGGAATTGACCTGCACGTCCACCGTCACGGCACCGCCGCCGAAGCCCTCCGCCGTGCCGGTCCGGGTCTCGATCACGCTCTCGGCGGCGTTGATCGCCTCCATGATCGCGTTGGAGGTCACCGTTGCGCCGCTGAGCGCATCGATGCTCTCCAGCGGGACCGTCTTGCCGGCAAACTGGGCCAGGAAGGTCTCGTCCGTGCCGCAGCGCTGACCGTAGCCGTCGGTCTGCGTGGAGACATCCAGCTGCAGGTTCCTGATCTCGGAGGTGTCGGGATCCACCGCGAGCGTCACGGTGACCTCTCCTCCGCCGAAGCCCACCGCCTTGCCCACGCGGATATCGGCGCTGCCCGCGTCATCCGTCCCGGAGGCCGGTGCCGTGTAATACTGTTTGTCCAGCAGGGCTGTGGCCGTGCCGGATTTCTGGATCGTCTGATAGGAGACGCCCGCGGGCGCGCCGGCCGCTGTGGGGGCTTCCTCGCCCCAGTCCTTGCCGAACTTCTCCAGCGCCACAAAGCTGAGCGCCGCATTGGTGGCATTGCGCACCGCGTTGGAGGTCAGCGTCGCACCGGAGAGGGCGTCAAACGTGCCGCCTTCCTGCGCGTTCAGGCCCAGCAGGGAGGCCACGTTCCCTTCCTCGAGCCAGCGCTTGCCGAAGCCGTCCGTCTCGCCGAAGTCGCTGTCGCCGATCTGCGCGCCGATGACCGTGCCCTCCGCGTTCAGGCCGAGGATGACCGCCACCGGGCCGGCGTAGCCCTTGCTGCTCGCCTTGACGCTGTAGCCGATCTGCTTCCCGTCCTGATCGGTGACGACGGCGAAGTCCGTGACACCGGCCTTCTGCGCCGCGTCGCTGATCGCGCCGGCCTCAAAGTTGAAGGCCTGGTTCTCCTGCTGCGTCGGCATGACGGCGGAGAAAGCCTCTTTCAGCTGGTTCGCCTTGTATTTGGCGATCGGCTCCTCGGTCACCTTGTTCGTGAAGCCGAGGATGAGCGCCGCCGCAACCGCGATGATCGCCAGGATGGCGAAAGCCGGGAGCAAAGGCTTCTTGGCGTTCTTTTCCGACATGGATCCTGCACCTCCGTGTATCGATCGAAATGCTGCTGCACCGCAATGAAATGTCCTTCAATGGAACATACCGATCACTGTACCCATTTGTCCGCGAATCCCGGCGTCGCCAGGATCTGTCCCTCATTGGTCACCAGAAGCCCGTCCAGTCCGAGCTCCGTCAGGAAGGCAAGCGCTCCCTCACTGCCGAGCACGATGCAGGCCGTGGCCGCGGCGTCGGCCGTCATGGAGCTCTGATCCACGACCGTCACGCCCGCCAGGTCGGTCCAGGCGGGCAGCCCGGTGGCCGGATTGAGGATGTGATGGTAGCGCACGCCGTCTTTGATGAAGAAACGCTCGTACACCCCGCTGGTCACCACGCTCACATCGGCCACGCTCACGGCGCCGAAGACCGAATCGGGCGTACCCTGCGGATCCCGGATCCCGACCTTGAAGCGCTGACCGTTGGGTTTTATCCCGACGCAGTAGACGTTCCCGCCGAAATTGAGGAGAGCCGCCGCGCATCTGCCCCGGACCAGATCGGCGATCCGGTCGGCGATGTATCCCTTGGCAATGCCGCCCAGATCGATCTGCATATGCTCCGGGAGCGTGACCGTGTCGTCCGGGCCGAGCACGATGGCCGTGTCATCCACCAGCGGGAGCGCGACCAGACGCTCGGCGTCCGAGGGCATCCGCTGCGTTCCTTCCGTGAAATCCCACATCGCGGTCAGCGGTGCCACCGTAACGCTGAAAGCCCCGCCGCTGCGCTCGCTGATCTCTTTTGCGCGGGTGAGGATCTCCCACGTCTCGTGGTCCACGGTGACAGGCCTGCCTCCCGCGGTATTGATCCGGTCCACATCGCTGCCGGCCACCGTCTTGCTCAGCAGGTTCTCATACCGTCCGCAGGCCGCCATGATGTCCTCCATCAGGCGGCTGTCCGGGTCGTACAGTCTGACCGTGACCACGGTATCGAAGTAGAAACCGACGGAAGTCTGTTCCTCACAGACCGCTGCCGCCGGGATCCAGGTGATCGCCATTGCCAGGGCCAGGAGGATGACCGCGCGTCTCCTCATCTCCATCATTCCTTCACCTTCAGCTCCACGGTGACCCGGTGCGGCAGGCAGATGATGAACGCGCCGTTGGGCCTGTACTCCCAGTTGTCGACGTTGACCTCCCCCATGTGGACGCACAGCTGGTTCTCACAGGTGGAGGATTTCATGACGGCCCCGCGCTCCGTGATCTCGATCACGTTCACCACGCCGCCGCCCTGATCGATGGTCACGGTCTGCGGCTTGCTCAGGGGGATCCGTCTGACTTCCCTGCCGTCCACCTGGATCGACACACAGTCCTCATCCGCCGTGGCGGGAGGCTGACCGCAGGCCGTCAGCCCGGCCAACAGCAGCAGCATAAGGAAGGAGGCCGCAAGAATCCTCACCGATCTCATACATGCCCTCGCAGATTCTGTTTTCTGTCACGCAGAATTATACCACCGTTCAGGGACTTTCGCAACCTTTTAGATTGATAAAGTTATGGCAATTGTACTTTTCCCGCCCTCGGTTGCAAGCTTTCCGCCCATATGCTATAATGCCCTGCGTATCCCCTGTCATCCCCGATCCGACACGATTCCGGAGGAATCCCGCATGACCCATGTCTGCCATTTATGCCATATCGACCTCGACCGCATCAGCGTGACCCGGGGCGGTCAGGAGCTGCTGCACGAGGTATCGATGCACATCCACTGCGGCCAGCTGACAGCGCTGATCGGGCAGAACGGCGCCGGCAAGACGACGCTGATCCGCTCCCTGCTCGGCGAACTGCCCTATACCGGCAAGATCCGCCATGTGAACGAGAACGGCCGCGACGTTCCGCACCTGATCACCGGCTATGTCCCTCAGCACCTCGAGTTTGACCGCGAGATGCCCCTCACCGTGCAGGACCTGATGGCCGCGGCCTTCTCCCGCCGCCCCGTGTGGACGGGTGTCGGTGCGAAGACGCGCGCGGCGATCCTCGAGGCCCTGAAGGAGGTCAACGCGCAGGAGCTGATCGACCGGCCCCTCGGCCGCTGCTCCGGCGGCGAGACCCAGCGCGTCCTGCTCGCGCTGAGCATGCACCCGGCCCCGGACCTGCTGGTGCTCGACGAGCCCGTTTCCGGCATCGACTCCAACGGGCAGACGCTCTTCCTCGATCTCGTCAGCCGGCTGCGGAAGAATCACCACATGGCGATCCTGCTGGTTTCCCACGATCTGCGCCTCGTGCGCGAGTACGCCGATCACGTCGTGCTCCTCGACAAAAGCGTCCTGGCCCAGGGGGCGCCGGAGTACGTCTTCGGGACCCCGGAGTTCGACCGTGTCTTCGGCAGCGGGGAGGTGAGCTGAGTGCAGGCGATCTATGATTTCTTCCGGACGCTGCCGGTGGAGTCGCTGAACTACACCTTTGTCGTCCGCGCCCTTTTCGCCGTGCTGCTGCTGACCCCGCTGTTCGGCCTGCTCGGCACCATGGCAGTCAACCACCAGATGGCCTTCTTTTCCGACGCCCTCGGACACAGCGCCCTGACCGGCATCGGCCTGGGCATGCTGCTGGGGCTGAGCCGGGACCTGGACCTCGTGAGCATGCTGGTCTTCGGCATCTTCTGGGCCCTGATGATCGTCGCGATCAAGCGCACCGGCGCCGCCTCCGCGGATACGGTGATCAGCGTGTTCTCGTCGACCTCGGTGGCGGCCGGCCTGGTCATCCTCTCCTCCGGCGGCGGTTTCTCGAAGTACTCTTCCCTCCTGATCGGCGACATCCTGACCGTGGCGGAGACGGACCTGATCTGGCTCCTGCTCGCCCTCGTGCTCGGGATCGCGGTCTGGGCCCTGATCGGCAACGGCGTCCTGCTCACGGGCATCAATGCCTCCCTGGCCCGCAGCCGCGGCTTCCGCATCCGCCTGTGGGAGGGTGCCTTCGTCGTACTGGTCGCCGTCGCCGTGATGCTGTCGATCCGCTGGATCGGCGTGCTGCTGATCAATGCCCTGCTGATCATCCCCGCCGCGGCCGGACGGAATCTGGCGCGCTCGGTCCGCCAGCACGCGGTGTGGAGCGTCTGCATCGCGCTGTTCTCCGGCGTCGCGGGTTTGTTCCTGTCCTGCTCCACCGGTCTGGCGACCGGCCCCACCATCGTGCTGATCGCCGCGGCCTGCTATATGGTCTCCCTGCTGGTGCGGTCTGTGAGGAAATGACAGACCCCCGCAAATCCCCAGCACAAAAAAGGTTCTTCACGGAAAGTTCGGGAAAGCATATGGGGGTTCGCGCTCTGCGGAGCGCGCCAGGGGCTTTCCGATCGCCCCTGGACCCTTCGGGGCCGTCTCTTTCTTGTTAGTTGTCGGGGGTAAGGCTGAGAGCATAGCCTGGCATTCCATCAAAAACCTGACAATTCCCCAAGAATAATTTAATGGGACGGTCCCGAAGGAGTCCAGAGGATTCGGAGCGCCCGGAAAACTGTCCGGTGGACAGTTTTCAGCGGAGAATGGGCGGCAGCCCCGGACCGATCGGAAAGCCCTCTGGTGCGCCCGCAGGCGCATTCCCTCACCAACGGAATTTCCCTAACTAAACGTGAAGAACCGCAAAAACAGGGTGTCTCCGGCCTGAATGCGTCGGAAGACACCCTGTTTTCTTGTGCGGCCGGCTCATTTCTCCGACTGCGGATCCGTCCAGAAACGCACCGTGGGACCGGTGGCGGAATGCTCCAGCACCGCCGTGAAATCGGCATCGTTGATCCAGGAGAGGCATTCGCTGTCCGTGCGGACGGCCGGCTTCCACTCACCGCCGATCATGCGGTTGACGATGTGAATCGTGCAGGCCTTCCGGTCGGCGTCGAGGCCGGAGAGCGTATAGTCGGCGACGCACGTCCCCTCGCCGGAGGCGGGATAGCGCTGCGTATCGCAGGCTCCGGGCAGGATCGCGCCGCGGAAGACGGAAGAATCGCACCAGCCGGTGAACGGGATGCGGCGGATCAGGGTGTCGCCCTCATGCTCGTCCTCCACGGACGTGATGACCACCTGCACGTTGAACAGCTCGCGCTTTCCGGAGAGGAAGGCGCGCATCGAGGCATACAGGCTGTCGAGCATCCCTTCCGTGGAATGACCCATGCCGCGGACGATCTGCAGCCGGCACTGGCCCTTGCGGTAGGCAGCCTGCGCGCGCACCGAGTAGGTGCAGTCGACCACCTGATCCTCCGTTCCGTGCAGGATCAGCACCGGCCCCCGATAGCGTTCCAGTTCCAGATAGATATCCGTCGCGGAGGCTTCCTCGTGGAAAGCCCTGCCGAGTCGGGTCCTGCCGCAGTCGAGGATCTCCGGCGGATCGGCCGGATCGTATGCGGCTCCGCCCAGGCAGCCCCGGCGCGCGTGATCCGGGATGCACAGCGCAGGGAAAACCATGATCAGCTGCTCCACTTTGTCGGGCGCGGCGCCCGCCGCAAGACCGGAGACGCAGCCGCCCTGGCTGAAGCCAAGCAGGCTGATCCTCTCCGGATCCACCTCCGGCCGGGTGCGGACCCAGTCGAGGACGGTGAGGAGGTCGCGCACCTCGCTGCGCAGGGACATCGCGGTGCTCTCCCCGTCGCTTTTCTTCTCCGGCGGCGTGCTGTCCTGGCTACCGCCGCAGAAGCTGAAGGTGAAGGCGGCATAGCCGTCCGCGCAGAACATCCGCGCGACGGGCTCACAGTCCGCCAGATTGCCGGTGAAGCCGTGGCTGATGATGACGGCCGGAGACCGTCCGGCGCACTCGGGATAAAAGGCGTGTCCGACGATCCGCAGACCGTCCCGCACACAGGTGAAAGCCTGATCTGTCATCTTCCGTCCTCCCGTCATCGTGCCGGCGCTTCGCTCCGCGCGTCGGGCAGCAGCTCGTTGATGCTGTTGCGCAGCAGGATCAGGTCGTCGCGGAGCCCGTAGACCTTCTGATCGATGGAATGCACCGTGGTCTTCGCGTCCCGGATGATCTCCTCGATCTGCCGGGTGATGCCCGCGAAGGTATCGTCCGAAAGCGCGCCTTCCCCGCCGTTGCCGCGGTACAGGCTGTTCGCGGACTCGATCACCGCCACGCTGCTGTAGATCTCGGCGAGCGGAAGGTTGCTGACGCTGCCGCCGTCGAGCTTCTCCGCCCTGGAGACCGCGCTGTTCGCCTCGCGAAGCATGACCGTCAGACAGTCGCGCTGGAAGCGTCCCCGGACGCCGAGGTTCGGGATCGTGAACACGGCTGCGGCGATCAGCGCGGCAAGCAGCACCAGGATTATGACGAACTGGACCCGTCTGGCAATGCGGTCCCCTTCCCCGAAGGACACCGACTGCCAAGTCTGACGTTTCACTACGGATCACCTCCTGCGCAGTATTGTAACACATATTCACACTTTCGTAAAGTCAAAACACCGAATCGGTGGGATTTTCACTCCGATTCCGCACAAAAAATGAGCCGCATGTGGGTTTTCCGTGCGGCTCACGGTGGGTTTGGGATCGGTTTTATGCATTGTCAACGGCGAACACGGCCGCGTCATGCTGCTGCAGATCGCAGGAGAGGGCGTCCCCGAATGTCTCCGTCCGTCCGCTCCACAGCTCGCGCGCCGTCCTTGCGTCCGTCATCAGCGACGCCGCGGGGACCGTGACCGTGCGCGGCCTGTCGGACAGGTTGAAGAGGGCGCAGTACAGGCCGGAGCCGTCCGTGCGCCGGGTCACCCAGACGCTCTCCTCCTCCGTCGTCTGCAGGGGATGCGCCCCGTCGGTGCTCCGGAGGATGCCGAGGACCTCGCGGTTCGTCAGCAGGGACACGGACAGGGGATCCATCTTGGTCAGCTCGCCGCCGATCATCAGCGGGGAGCGCATCATGCACCACAGCGTCATCATCGTGCGGAGCTCCGGGACGGTGAAGTGCGTCCACTCGTCGGGGCTCTCGCACTGGCGCAGGGCGCCGATGGGCAGCATGTCCGCGTCGGGCCAGTGGCCGGGGCCGGCGTGGATGCACCACTTCTCGGCGCGCTCGAACATGCCCCGGAGCAGCCGCCATTCGTCCCAGAAGTCGTCGGTGATCCGCCACATGTTCGCGTACCGCTTCAGGTGCTCCGCCTGTTCCAGCGGCGCGGGACCGGGCGACAGGGACAGCACGATCGGCCGGCCGCAGCGCGTGCGCGCCTCGGAGATTAGTTCGATCTCGCGGCGGCAGTGAGGGTATTCCCGGGCGATGTCGTCGCACTTGACATAGTCGACGCCCCATTCGGCGTACTGGCGGAAGATGCTGTCGTACCAGTCGCGCCCGGCCTCGCTGTCCGCGAATACGCCGTACATGTCCGGGTTCCAGGCGCAG
Organism: Clostridia bacterium; assembly: GCA_017429265.1. GTDB lineage: Bacteria > Bacillota > Clostridia > Christensenellales > Aristaeellaceae > RUG11272. The sequence continues at coordinate 8,120 of JAFRPG010000027.1, forward strand.
ACGGAGTTGGGGTTCGCCGCCCGGTCGCAGCCGTATTCGCTGCCCTCGATGGGCAGATGACGGTGCGCGGCCATCCGCGGGAGGCCCCGCATGATGTGGATGCCGAATTTGAGCCCAAGGCTGTGCACATAGTCCGCAAGCGGCCCGAAGCCCTTTCCGTCCGCCGCGGACGGGAAACGTCCGGGCGCCGGCTGCAGGCGGCCGTACGCATCCATCGTCAGGTCCGCGAAGGGCACATAGCTGTGATTCGTCGCCGTCGGCTGATACCACTGGATGTCCACCACGATGTATTCCCAGCCGAACGGCCGGAGGAATTTCGCCATGTAATCGGCGTTCTTCCGGACGGTCTCCTCCGTCACGGCGGCGCCGTAGCAGTCCCAGCTGTTCCATCCCATGGGCGGGGTCTGAGCGATCATACCGTTTTCCTCCTCATCAGGTCCTGAACCAGACGCGCATGGCGTTCTCGCCGCGGTTGTCCCACATGAAGTACGGGATCAGGGTCAGCGTCTCCCGCGCCTCCTCCGGAGTGGACCAGTCGTCATACAGGCTCCGGCCGTCCTCGACCGCGGTCCGAAGGGCGGGCACGCGGAGGATGACGGCGGGCGTGCCGCAGACTTCGGTCTCTTCCTCGAGTGCGGCGGGGATGTCCGTCGGGTCGACCCGCCACAGGTGGAGGGGACCGGCGTTATCATGGCCCTCGGCGCAGTAGACGATGGGGCCGCGCTTCACGCACACCTGACCGGCCAGTTCCCGCACGAGCGGATGCGCGCCGACCGCCCGGACGGGCATGTCGAGCGCCAGCTCCACCGTGTCGCCGGTCTGCCAGCGGCCGGTGAGATATGCGTATCCGTTTTTGACTTCGGTCTGCTTTCCGTCGGTTTCGAGGCCGTAATGCCGGCACCAGCCCGGCAGGCGCATGGCGATCGTCCCCTCGGTGTCCCCCTCGAGGACCGTCAGACGGACGTTCCCGTGCCATGGCAGATCGGAGGCGACCTCCAGACGGATCGTGCGGCCGTTGAGGCGCACCGTCAGCTCCCCGCCCATGTAGAGGTGCAGGAAGAGCGTGTCGTCATTGGCCGTGAAAGCGTACTGCGGCATGGATGAAACAAGCCTAGCGATGTTGGGAGGGCAGCAGGCGCAGCCGAACCACTTCTGGCGGACCGGCTTGACGTGCTCCAGACGGCGGTCTGTTCTGCAGGCCGCGGGATCGGATTCAAGCGGATTGACATAGAAGAAGGACTTGCCGTCCAGGGCCATGCCGGCGAGGACCGTGTTGTAAACGGCTTCCTCCATCACGTCGGCATAGCGGTTGTCCGGCTCCATCTGCAGCATTCGCCTGGCGAAGAATGCCAGGCCGATGGCGGCGCAGGTCTCGGAGTAGGCTGTGTCGGACGGCAGATCATAGGGCCGGGAGAAGGCCTCCCCCACATGGGTGGCCCCGACGCCGCCCGTGACATAGCGCTTCTCCTCCGCGGTCGACTGCCACAGGCGCTCGCAGGCCGCGCGCATCTCCTCGTCGCCGGTCAGCCGCGCCATGTCCGCCATGCCGCTGCACAGGTACATCGCCCGGACCGCGTGGCCCATCACCTCGGACTGGCCGCGGACGGGCAGGTGGGCCTGATGATAGGAGAAGTCGGCTTCCTCGTTCGGCCTGTCCCAACCGTTCCGCTCCGCCTCCTCGATCGCGAACCAGTGCGGCTTCCGCCCGCGCTCGTCGAGGAAGTAGGCGGCCTGGCGCAGGAAGCGCTCCTCCCCGGTCTCCTCCCAGAGGCGGATCAGCGCCATCTCGGCGATCTCATGGCCGGGATAGCCGTGCTTCTTCCCCTCCTCCGGGCCGATGCTCCGGGCCGCGCAGTCCGCATAGCGGCAGGCGCAGTCCAGCAGGTCCGTCCGTCCGGTGGCCTGATGCCACGCCACGGCCGCCTCGCACAGGTGGCCCAGGCAGTACAGCTCGTGGTGGTCGCGCAGGTTGGTGAAGGCGCGGTCCCGCATGCCGAGCGTGTAGTAGGTGTCGAGATAGCCGTCGGGCTCCTGCGCGGCGCAGATCGCGTCCACGGCCTCCTGCGCGCGGACCTGCAGTTCCGGGTCCGGCCGCAGCATCAGCTGATAGCTGACCGCCTCCAGCCACTTGTACCCGTCGCTGTCCTGGAAGACAAAGCCGTAGAACGCGTCGGCGTCCGGCTCCTGTCCCTTTTCGGGGAGCGGCTCAAAGCGCATCGCCTTCGCGGCGGCCGGGGGCTCCCAGGCCTTGCCCGCCCGTTTCAGCGCGTTGACGCGGGCGGCGGCGCGCATGTTGTGCATCCACCAGCTCGGCGCGGCGCCCGGCACGCGGTCGTTCAACGCCTCCCACTGGTAGGGGATCACCTCGCGGCGGACCAGATCCATCTCCCGCTGCCAGAACGCATCGCTCACCTTGAAGTCCTTCAGCGGCAGGGGGGTCGAAAATGCACTGCGGTCCATCTCACTTACCTCCGTCCGTGTCCCGAAGGCGCACGGAAAGTTCCTGTTCCTGCATGGTCACGACAGCGTTGGCCGGGATATCCTTCGTGATGAAGACGTTGGAACCGATGGTGGAGCAGTCTCCGATCACCGTGTCCCCGAGCACCGATGCGCAGGCGTAGATCGTCACGCGGTTTCCGATGGTCGGATGACGCTTTTTGCCGCGCAGGGCCTGTCCGCCCCGGGTCGACAGCGCGCCGAGCGTCACGCCCTGATACAGCTTGACATGGTCGCCGATGACCGTCGTCTCGCCGATGACGATGCCGGTGCCGTGGTCAATGAAGAAGTAGCGCCCGATCGTCGCGCCCGGATGGATATCGATGCCCGTGACGCTGTGCGCGCGCTCGCTCATGATCCTCGGCAGCATCGGAACGCCGGCGAGGAAGAGTTCGTGGGCCAGGCGGTAGATCGTGATCGCGTAAAAGCCCGGGTAGGCCAGCAGGATCTCGTCCCGGCTCGACGCGGCCGGATCGCCGTCGAAGAGGGCCTGGAGATCCATGTCGAGCATCTGCCGGATCGCGGGGATGCGCAGGAAGAAGGCCTGCGTGATCTCCTCCGCTTTCCGGAGCAGGTCCTCCTGGCAGCTCGCAGTGTTGCGCGCGTCGCAGGGCAGGGCGCTGACCACCAGCTGGCGCGTGCGGAGCATGGCCTCCTCCACCGCCATGTGCAGGGCGTCCGTCGGATCGTCCGCCAGGCGGCGCGCATCCGGATAATAGCCGAAATACAGCACGGTGAACAGCTGGTCCAGCAGCGCGTAGACGCTGGCCTTGTCCGGCCGGTGCGGCAGCTGCAGGCGGTCGATCAGCCGCCCGCGCGCGTAATCGTTGAGGATGGCGTCGATCGCCGAATGATTCGTCTCTGTCATGTCTGTCTCCCGTTTTGCTCGCAGTTTTCCGAAGGGAACAGGTCCCGGATTCGCCGGATTCATCCTATCACATTTGGGGCGAATGCGCAACCTTTGCCGAGAATTCGGGCGTGCTGCGCAGGCCTTGCTCAGGGGCCCGTTTTTCCGGCGGACCGGATGATTTGCGGGCTTTTTCGCTTGAAAAAGCGGGCTTGACGGAGTATACTGCAGCAGGAAGTCCACGACACATCATCCTTGAACGGGAGGACGAGAGCATGGCAGACAACAGAGCGGACCGCAGGTCGGAGGTCGAGCACCGCCTGACGGACATCAGCCGGATGAGCGATGCGGAGTTATACGAATCACTCAAAACGGACGAGGACGGCCTGAACCAGGTCGAAGCCGCGGACCGGCTGGATGAGTACGGTCCCAATATCATCGATACCGGCAACGAGAGCAGCCTTTTCCGGCGGATCCGGGAGGCCCTCATCAACCCCTTCAACCTCGTCCTGCTGGCGGTGGCCGCGGTCACGCTGGTCACCGACGTGATCCTGGCCAAGCCCGAGGAGCGGAGCTGGCTCACCTTCCTGATGCTGGTCTTCGTCATCGCGGTGTCGGGCATCATCTCCTTCATCCAGACGGAGAAGTCCAACAACGCCGCGCAGAAGCTCAAGAACATGATCACCAACCGGATCGACGTGATCCGCAACGGCTCAGTGATCGAGATCGACATCGAGGAAGTCGTGCCCGGTGACATGGTCAAGCTGGCCTCCGGCGACATGCTCCCCGGCGATGTCCGCTTTGTGGAGACGAAGGATCTCTTCATCGACCAGAGCCAGCTGACCGGCGAAAGCAACCCGGTGGAGAAGTTCGCCGGCCCCGATCCGAGCGGAGACACGATCTCCGAGCTGGACAACATCGGCTTCATGGGCAGCAACATCGTCTCCGGCAGCGCGAAGGCCGTGGTGCTCTCCACCGGCAACCAGACCTACTTCGGCAGCATGGCGAAGAGCCTGAACACCTTCCAGGAGAAGAGCAGCTACGAGCAGAACATCGACTCCATCAGCAAGCTGCTGATCCGCTTCATGCTGATCACGGTGCCGATCATCTTCATCGCGAATCTCATCACCAAGGGCGACTGGCTCAAGTCCCTGATGTTCGGCATCACCATCGCGGTCGGCATCATGCCCGAGATGCTGCCGGTCATCATGACCTCCTGTCTGGCCAAGGGCGCCGTGAACATGTCGAAGAAGCAGACCATCGTCAAGCGTCTGGGCGCGATCCAGACCTTCGGCGAGATGGACGTGTTCTGCACCGACAAGACCGGCACCCTGACGCAGGATGAGATCGTCCTGGAGAAATACATGGACGTGCTCGGACGCGAGGACATCCGCATCCTGCGGCACGCCTTCCTCAACAGCTATTTCCAGACCGGCCTCAAGAACCTGATGGACGTGGCCATCATCAACCGGGCGGAGAAGGAAGACCTCTCCCCGCTCAAGGAGGCCTATGTCCGCGAGGATGAGATCCCCTTCGACTTCAGCCGCCGCCGCATGAGCGTGGTGCTGCGCGACCACAGCGGCAAGCGCCAGCTGATCACCAAGGGCGCCGTGGAGGAGATGCTGTCCCTCTGCAAGTACATCGAGATCGACGGCGAGGTGAAGCCGCTCACCGAAGAGCTCGCCGTCAACGCCCAGAAGCTCGCGACCGAGAACAACCTCGAGGGCATCCGCGTGATCGCGGTGGCCCAGAAGAACGATGTGCGCGAGGCCGGCAAGTTCGGCGTCGAGGATGAGAAGGACATGGTCCTGATCGGCTTCGTCGGCTTCCTCGACCCGCCCAAGCCTTCCGCCGGCAAGGCCATCACGGCCCTGACAAAGAACGGCATCCGCACGGTCGTCCTGACCGGCGATACCGAGGGCGTGGCCATCAACATCTGCGGCCGCCTCGGCATCCCGACGGACTACACCCTGACCGGTGCGCAGGTGGAGGAGATGGACGATGCTCAGCTCAAAGAAGCCTGCGAGCACTGCCACATCTTCTCCAAGCTCTCCCCCTACCAGAAGCAGCGCGTGGTCAAGGCCTTCCAGTCCAACGGCCACACGGTGGGCTACATGGGTGACGGCATCAACGACAGCCTGCCGCTCAAGCAGGCCGACGTCGGCATCTCCGTCGACACGGCGGTGGACATCGCCAAGGAGGTCGCCGACATCATCCTGCTCGAGAAGGATCTGAACGTCCTCGAGGAGGGCGTGGTCGAGGGCCGCAAGACCTTCACCAACATGACCAAGTACCTCAAGATGTCCGTCAGCGGCAACTTCGGCAACATGTTCTCCGTGCTGATCGCCAGCATCTTCCTCCCCTTCCTGCCGATGCTGCCCCTGCACATCCTTGTGCAGAACATCCTCAACGACTTCGCCCAGCTGGGCATGCCCTTCGACCATGTGGAGGAAGAGTACATCCGCAGACCGATCCGGTGGAGCACCAAAGGGATCCGGAAGTTCATGGTCTGGTTCGGCCTGCTGAGTACCCTGCTCGACGTGCTGTGCTTCCTTGTCCTGTGGTTCGTCTTCAAGTTCGACAATCCGGAGAAAGCCGGGTACTTCCAGTGCGGCTGGTTCATGTTCGGCGTCATCTCCCAGACCTTCGTCATTCACACCATCCGCACGCCGAAGCTGCCCTTCATCCAGGACAATGCCTCGAAGCAGCTGTACCTCTCCACCTCCCTCGTGGTGCTGGTCACCCTGCTGATCGGCTTCACGGCGATCTCGGGCCTCTTCGATCTCCCGATCATGGTCCCGGCCTATGCCGGCTGGATGGTCCTGCTGATGCTGGTGTACATGGTGCTTGCGTCCGTCATGCTCCGCTTCTACAAGGAGGATGACACCCCCGAGAAGAAACGCGCCTGACCGCAGCAGGAAACGGCGGGCAGCCCTGCGTTCCGTGAGGAACTGCGGCTGTCCGCCGTTTTTGTGCGGTTCCGATCGGATATTTACAAATTGTCACGAAAACGCCGTTCCCAATTCAAGCCAAATCGAGTATACTGTCAGGCAGAGGAACCCGGCTGTGTCCGTACCGTTCCCGGATAAGGAGAGCGATGTTCATGAAAATCAGGCTCTGGATCTGCACCGCGGTCGCCGCGGCGCTCGTGCTGACCGTCGGATGCGGCCTGGCCGATACCAGCGGCAGCACCAGCTATTATACCTGGACCGCCAATGACACGTCCGCGACCGTGACCGGTTACACCGGGAACGCGAAGATCCTCGCCATCCCGGGCAAACTGAACGGCAAGCCCGTGACCGCCATCGGCGACGGAGCCTTTGCGGAGCTGACCGCCATCACCTCCGTGACATTGCCGTCGACGGTCACGACGATCGGCGCCGAAGCTTTTTCCGGCTGTGTATCCCTGCGGAGCTGCAATATCCCCTCGGTCACGGTGAGCATCGGGGACGCCGCCTTCGCCAACTGCATCGTCCTCGCATCGGTCAAAATCCCGGCCAGCGTCCGCTCGATCGGGAGCCAGGCCTTCTTCAACTGCGCCGCGCTCACGAGCGTGACGGTCCCCGACACGGTAGAGGAGGTCGGGGGCGGTCTCTTCATGCACTGCACTTCGCTGACAAGCGCGGTCCTGCCTTCCTGGCTCACGGTGATGCCCCCGTCCATGTTCTACAACTGCACCTCTCTGCGGCAGTACAGCCTGCCGCCCGCCGTACAGATGATCCTGCCCAAAGCCTTCGAGAGCTGCACCTCGCTGGAGAGCGTGACCATGCCGGACGGCCTGATCGCCGTCGGCGCCGAGGCCTTTAAGGACTGCCGCGCCCTGACGGCTGTCTCCTTCGCACCGGGGCTGCTGGCGCTGGGGGATTCCTGCTTCCTGGACTGCAAGGCCCTGGCCTCCGTCAGCCTTCCGGACAGCGTGGAGGTCCTGGGTGAGCAGGTGTTCATGCGCTGCTCCGTCCTGAGCGTTTTCCAGCTCCCCGCAAGCCTCCTGTCCATCGGCGCCCGCTGCTTTTACCAGTGCACGGCGCTGCCGGATCTGACCTATCCGGAGGGCCTGGAGGAGATCGGGGAGAACGCCTTCTTCGCCTGCACCTCGTTCACGCGGATCCTGCTGCCGGACTCCCTGACAACGCTGGGAGCCTACGCCTTCTCCGGCTGTACCGGCGTCACGCAGCTGACCCTGGGCAGCGGCCTGAAGGAGATCGGCGGTCACGCGTTCGCGCGCATGCCGATCACCGCCGTCCTGCTGCCGGACGGACTGGAGGTCATCGGCCCCTACGCCTTCGCCAATACGGCGCTCACCGGCATCACGATCCCCGCCTCCGTCACCTCCCTGGGTGACCACACCTTCATGCAGTCCCGGCTGACGCAGGCGGTCTTCCTCGCGCCCCTCACCGAGCTGCCGAACGGCCTCTTCTACGGCTGCTCTTCCCTGGCTGAGGCGGTGATCCCGCCCACCGTCACCGCGCTCGGCGATGAAGTCTTCCACGCCACCGGCCTCACGGGCCATGTGGTCATCCCCGACGCCGTGACCTCGATGGGCATCCGCTGCTTCTCCAACTGCAAGCAGCTGGAGGGGATCACCTTCCCCGCCGGCCTCACTTCCATCCCCTACGCCGTGTGCGAGGCCGACGAGTCCCTCACCGAGGTGCTTTTCAACGGGCCTGTCACTTTCATTGACCGCTCCGCCTTCGCCCGCACGGGGATCACGGACATCGTCCTCCCGGATACGGTCACCGGGATGGGCGATTCCGTCTTTGCCAATTCCCGGCTGCAGACTGTCACCCTTCCCCTCTCCCTGACCCGGATCCCCTCCAGCGCGTTCTCGGGCTGTGCGCAGATGACCGCTTTCGAGATCCCGCCGCAGATCACCGCCATCGAACAGCTGGCTTTCTCCTACACCGGCATCACGAGCATCGAGATCCCGGCCACGGTGACCGAGCTGGGATGGGCTTTCCAGAACTGCAAGGCACTCGAAGAGGTTTGGATCGCGGACGGCGTGCCGGTCTGCGTCAGTCTGTTCCAGGGCTGTACCGCCCTGAAGCGGGTCCGTCTCCCCGCCACCATGACGGGTGTGCCGAGCTATCTGTTCAACGGATGCGCCGCCCTGGAGGAGATCACGATACCGGAAGGCGTCAGGTCGATCGCAGGCGCCGCCTTCTCCAACTGCATCTCGCTGGAACGGGTCTCGCTCCCCGAGAGCCTGGAGTGGATCGACGGCATCTCCTTCGTCAGCTGCACCAGCCTGCACAGTCTCACGATCCCCGCCGCGTGCCTGGACCTGCGGGACAACATCTTCCAGCTGTGCAGCGGGCTGACCGTGACCTTCCTGGGCGATGCATCCGTGCCCCGCAGCGACACCTTTGCCTACTGCAGCGATGTGGCCTTCCGCTGTCATCCGGGCTCCGCCGCCGAGACCTACGCGGTTCAGCACGGGATCCCGGTGACATACATCGGCACCTGCTTCGTCCTGCCCCGTGATCTGCGTGCCGCCGGCAGTCAGGCTTTCGCCGGTGTGCAGGCGGACATGATCCGCGTGCCGGAAGGGTTGACGGACATCGCGCCGGACGCCTTTGACGAGGGCGTGGTGCTGCTGGTCTGCCCCGGCTCCGCCGCCGAGGCCTGGGCCGCCGAACACGGATTCACCGTCGCTTACTGATGATGCCTTCCCGGGAACGATATACGGAGGTGATCCGCCGATGGAACTGTTTGATCTCTACAATGCCGACCGCGAGCGGACCGGTAAAACCATGGTGCGCGGCGAGCGGGTACCGGACGGGCTGTACCGTCTGGTGATCCACGTCTGCATTTTCTCGTCCGACGGCCGGATGCTGATCCAGCAGCGGCAGCCGTTCAAGCACGGCTGGTCGAACATGTGGGATATCAGCGTCGGAGGCTGCGCCGTCGCCGGCGACACAAGCCGCGCGGCCGCCGAGCGCGAGACCCGGGAGGAGCTTGGACTGTCCGTGGACTTCACCGGCTGCCGACCCACCCTGACCCTCAACTGGGAGCACGGCTGCGACGACTACTTCGTCCTTACCCGGGACGTCGACCTGAGCACCCTGACGCTCCAGCCCGAGGAGGTGCAGCGTGTCCGCTGGGTCGGTCTGGAGGAGATCCTGCAGATGATCGACGACGGGAGCTTCATCCCGTACGAGAAGAACCTCATCCGCCTGCTGTTCTGGCGCCGGGATCACAGCAGCGCCCACACAAAAAGTGATCCGACGCGATCCTGAGCCCCGCCCCGATGACCGTCCTCTGCCCGGTCCGACCGCAATCAGGAGGTGCCCGATGAAGAGCGACCGCATCACCGCCGCGATGATCGCCCCGTGCGGGCTGGACTACAGCCTCTGCAAGCGCGCGCTGGACGAAACGGACCCATGTCCCGGATGCCACGGTCCGGACGATCGGAAGCCGGAGTTCTGCGCCTTACGCTGCGGCATCGTTCTGTGCGAAATGCGCAAAGCAAACGGCTATGCGTTCTGCGACGAGTGCCCGAATTTCCCCTGCGCGGACGTCATGGAGAAGGAGACCCGCTACACCTCGAAGTACCCGCTGTATGAGTCGCCGCTGAAAAACCTGCGCGACATCCGCACGCTCGGCATGGAGCGCTTTCTGGAAAACGAGCGCCGGCAATGGACGTGCGAAGCCTGCGGCAGCGTCGTCTGCGTGCACACCGGCATCTGCAGCGGCTGCGGGAAAGCGGTGCGCAAGCAGGACCGGAACAATGCATAGTGCGGGGCCGACAGTCCCGGATGCTGCCTTCCGATCGTCATCATGAGACAGGTCATCGATACAGCGGTCTTGCGCTTGACTTTTCCCTTAAAATGTGCTTCATTATAAGGGAATAAGCACGGAGGTAAGGGAATGCGTGTTTTCAATTATTCCCGGATCAGGGACCGTCAGTGGGACTCCGAACTGCTTGGGTATATTGCCGCGATTTACAAAGCGGCGGGAAAGCAGGAAATGTATCTGAAGCAGCGGCCGGAAGAGCTGGAAAAGCTTGTGGAAATAGCGAAGATCCAAAGCACGGAAGCGTCAAACGCTATCGAGGGAATCGTTACCACAAACACGCGCGTAAGGCAGCTCGTTGAAGAGAAAACCACGCCGAGGAACCGCAATGAACAGGAGATCGCCGGTTACCGGGATGTGCTGGGCATCATCCATGAGAGCTTTGACGCCATTCCGATCACGCAGAACTACATTCTTCAGCTTCACAAGATCCTGTACAGCCATCTCAGCAATCCGGCGGCCGGGCGTACCAAAACAGTGCAGAACTATATCAGCGCGACCTGGCCGGACGGACACACCGAAACGCTCTTTACACCGCTGTCTCCTTATGAGACGCCGACGGCTCTCGACCGGATCTGCGAGGAATACAACCGTGTGATCGGCAATCTTGAGCTTGAACCGCTGATCGCTATCCCGGTTTTTATTCATGATTTTCTCTGCATCCATCCTTTCAATGACGGGAACGGACGTATGAGCCGGCTGCTCACGACGCTTCTTCTGTACAGAAGCGGGTTTTATGTCGGTAAGTATATCTCCCTGGAGGCAAAGATCGCCAGGCACAAAGACCTGTATTATGATGCCCTGGCTGAATCGCAGATCGGCTGGCATGAAGGCAGCGATGACCCCGTTCCCTTCATCAAATACCTTCTCAGCACGATCCTGTCGGCCTACAGGGATTTCGAAGACCGGTTTGCGCTTGTGGAGATAAAGCGGTCTGCCCTGGACACGGTAAGGCTTGCCGCCCGGAACAAAATCGGGCGCTTTACAAAGCAGGATATCCGGGAACTCTGTCCGTCGCTAAGTCTCAGCTCCGTTGAGGGTTCACTCAGGAAAATGGTGGAACTCGGAGAATTGAAACGAGAGGGGAACGGAAAAAACACCTCTTACCATCAATGACGGGAACGCGATCCGATGCAGTCGGAAAGGATTTGATCACCCTATGATCCGTATTCTCTTTATCTGCCACGGCAATATCTGCCGCTCCCCCGCCGCGGAGATCGTGCTGCGCGAGATGTGCCGCGCGGCTGGCATCAGTGCGGAGGTGTCCTCTGCGGCCACCACGGACGAGGAGATCGGAAACGGGATCTATCCGCCGATGCGCCGCGCGCTGGCCGGGGCCGGGTATCCGCTCCCGGAGCATCATGCCCGGCGCACGATACGCGACGATTACCGTCTCTACGACAGGATCATCGGGATGGACGAGGAGAACATGGACGACCTTCTCCGCGTCTACCGGGGCAACCCGGAGGGCAAGCTCAGCCTCCTGATGTCCTGGGCCGGTGAGGCGGGCGAAGTCTCCGATCCCTGGTACACGCGCGATTTCAGCGGTGCCCTCGCCGATATCGAGCGGGGCTGCCGCGGAATCGTCCGCTTCCTGTCCGGGCATGCCGGCGAGGCGTGATACCCGGCAGAAGCAACGATCTCCTGCAAAAGGGATTTCGCTCCGCGGAGCGGCCCGGGATCCCTTCGCGGCCGCCATTCAGGGTTTGCATTCCTGTTCCGGGATCAAGCATGAGGGATTCCATCCAACCCGTTCTCATCCTCCGGTCCATAGAAAAGTCCCGCCTCGCGAAAGGCGGGATTTTGTGTACGGGATGATGCGGCAGGCTGTCTCCTCACTCGCCGGGCTGCTCGTCGGAGGGTTCGGGATCCTCCTCGGGTACGTAGGGGCCGATGTAGTCGTCCGCCATCCAGGTCTTGCGGAGGATATCGTCGCCGCGGTAGGTGAAGCGGAAGCCGTCGTCGCAGCGGTAGCCGGTCAGGGTGAACACCATGTAGCCGACCGGTGTCGAGGGCTGGACATAGTTGTCGAAGTGGAAGCGGCCGTGGCGCGTGGTGCGGCCCTCGGTCAGGGTCTCCATGTAGTACCCGCCGAAGCTTGCGCTGCCGTCCGTCGTGCAGATGATCGGGTTGTCATAGACGTCGTAGAGCTCGATCGTAAAGTAGATCCGGGTGATGTTCATGTTGCTGTTGTTCCGGATCGCGATCTTCGGCGCGTTGCCCTCGAGATAGAAGTCGGTGATGGTCAGGGCCTTGCGGTAGGTGCCGACGCGCACGAGCGTGCTGGTCACGAAGCCGCCGTCCTCGGTGGTGCCGGTCATGATGGCCTCGCCCCAGCGCCTGCCGTACACGCGCGGGCGGTTCGTCTTGCCCTTCACCGTCGCGACGCTCTCATCGGAGGACACCCAGACCATGTTGTTGTTGCTGGCGTCGCTGGGCTCGAGCACGGCGGTGATGGTCAGGGACTCGTCCGGATCGAGGACGTACTCCTGCTTGGCCATGTGCACGCCGGTCACGGGCTGGATGACGCTGACCTTGACGCGGGCGCTCTTGTTGGAGCCGTCGTTCGCCTTCACGGTGATGGTGGTCTCGCCGCGCTTGTGGGCGTGGATCGTGCCGTCGGGATCGACGGTGGCAACCTTCGTGTTGGCGCTGGTGAAGGTCACGGACTTGTCGGTCGCGTCGTCGGGTGCCACGGTCCAGGCCAGGCGGGCACTCTCCTGCACCTTGATGCTGATCTGGCTGGGGCTCACGCTGATGCCGGTCACGCGCTGCATGACGTTCACCACGCAGGTCGCGGTCAGCATCGGGTCCTCCTCGGACGCGCAGGTCACGGTGGTGACACCCGCCTTGACGCCGGTGACGCGGCCGTCCTTGCTAACGGTGGCGATCGCCGGGTTCTCGACGGTCCAGACAGCCTTCTTGTTGTTGGTATTGGTGGGCAGGATCGTGTAGTTGAGCGTGGTGCTGTTGCCGGTGAAGACGTTCACGCTGGTCTGCTTGAGGGAGATGGACTCCGGCGGCTGGGTGACGACCACCCGCACGGTGGTGGAGCGGTTGGAGCCGTCGGTGGCCTTGATCGTGATCGTGGCCTCGCCGCGGCCAACGCCGCGCACGGTGCCGTCCGGATCAACGGTCGCGTTGCGGGTGGAGGAGGATGTGAAGGTCACAGCTTTGTTGTTGGCGTCCGCGGGTTCCACGGTCCAGGCGAGCTGGATCCGTCCGCCCACGGAGACGGTGACGGTCCGCTCCGCCGCCTTGATGGCGGTGACCTGCTGGCCCACGGTCAGGGTCATCTGCGCGGTGACGGTGGGATCGGCGTCCGCCGTGCAGGTGATGACGACCGTGCCGCGGCCCACGCCGGTGACCCGGCCGTTCTTGACCGTCGCGACGCTCGGGTCGGAGGAGCTCCAGACGACGTTCTTGTTGTTGGCGTCCTTGGGCTGGACCTCCGCCGTGATGTTGATGCTGCCGCCGACGAAGACGGAGCTGTCCTTGCTCGTCAGGGCGATCGCGGTCGGCATCTGCTGCACGTTGATCGTGGCCTCGGCGGTCCGGCCGGAGCCGTCCGCGGCGGTGGCCTTCACCCGGCCGCTGCCCTTCGCAAGGCCGGTGATGACGCCGGTTTCGCTGACGGCGATGGTCTTCGGGGTCGAGCTGGACCAGACGACGTCCTGGATGGTCGTGTCCGCCGGGTTGAAGACGGCGGTCGCCAGGGCAGTCCCGCCCACGCCGATGGCCTTCTTGTCCACGTTCACGGTGATGGAACGCGTCCGCTGCACACAGTAGAGGTGGTAGCGCACGAAGACCTCGGGATTCGACTGGCTGGAGACGGTCAGGATCGTCTCGCCCACGGCCTTCGGGGTCAGGGAGCTGCCGCGGACCTGCACCAGCTCCGTGTCCTCCACGGTCAGGTCAACGCGCTTGTTGCTGGCGTCCTTGGGCATGACGTTGGCCCTGATCTCGGTGCCCTGCCCGACATAGAGCAGCAGCACCGGCATGGCCATCCCCTCCTCGGGGTCGTCGAAGACGTACATCAGGCGCTCGCCCATCAGCGGGTCGTCGGGCGCATAGATGGTCAGGTTCTTCTCCTCGACCGCCACCTCGGTCACGGCGCGCAGCACGTGGACCGTGACCCTCGCGCTGTAGTTCCTGCCGTTCGACTTGCAGGCGGCGGTGATCGTCACATCACCCTTTAGGACGGCCGTAACCAGGCCCTCCGGGGTGACGGTGGCGTTCTTCTGGGAAGAACTCGTCCAGGTGACCTCCCCGTCCAGGGCATTGCCCTGGCGGAGAAGGTTCAGCTGCAGTGTCTCCCCCTCAAATACGGAAAACTCGCGCTCGGCAAAGGTAAAATCCTGATCGGCGGCGGCGATCCCGCATACGGTCAGGAGCAGAAGGCAGCACAGGGCTGCTGTGAGCCAGCGTCTCATGGTCAATACCTCCCTCTTAAGAGTTGGACAGTTTGAGTATACGCTTGCGGCACGGCTTTGGCAAGAGGCACCCGCGGCTTTCAGACATCTTTTTACATCGGAATATGAAACGGAATTTACAAAATTGCAAAAGAACGGAAAGCAATGCATGAAAAACTTGATGAAAATCGTCATTTGTTGTAGAATGCTCAATTGTAAGGATAAGGAGGAAATCCGATGGAACGCCGAACATTTTCCGGGCTGCCGCTGTTCCTGCTCTGCGCGGTGCTGGCGCTCTGCACGTCCTTCTCCGCGCTGGCCGAACCCGAGCTGACCGACCGGGGCATCGATCTGGGGACCGCCGGCGTCCACTGGCCCGCGCTGACCGGGATGGACGACGAGGAGGCCCAGCAGACGCTGAACCTCGCGATCCGCGAAAGCTGCGGCATCGACGCGTACACGGCCCGCATCGCCTCCGTCATGGACGCCGACCCGCCGCTGACCGTCTCCTGGGAGGGGACGCTGCGCGGAGACCTGCTCTCCTGCGTGATCCGCGCCGAGGGTCCGCTCACCGGCGCCCGGCCGCGCTTCGAGTGGCACACGGTGCACCTCGACCTGCGCACCGGCGAGGCCTTCCCGATGACCGCTCTCTTCTCCGAGCCGGAGGAGGCCGTCGAGTGGATCGAGGCGTATCTTGAGGAGGATGTCCTGCCGGGGATGAGCGCCCACCTGATGAACTGCGAGCTCACGCCCCTGCCCGACGATTTCCGCATCGGGCCGGAAGGCCTGACCCTCTATTATCCGATCGAACGCCTGTCCACCCTCTCCGACCGCGCGGGCGCGGTCACCCTCTCCTGGGGTGAGCTGGCCGAATGGCTGGACCTGAGCGAGGGCTCGGCCGCCGACCGCTTCGGCATTGCCGGGTGGATGTCGCCCGCGGACGGAGCCTTCCTCGAATCCCTCTCCTCCGGGAGCCTGCCCGGCCTCCCCTGCGCCCTCGGCGACAGCATGGAGGCCCTGACCGCACAGTACCGTCTGCTCTGCGATCCGGACCTTTACGACGGCGGACGCTATATCCAGCTGGAGGACAGCCGCTTCCGCCTCGTCTATCTGATGACGGACGATCTGTCCGAAAAGCGCTTCGACGGCAGCACCCTCAACGGCATCCGCTGTGACCGCTTCGGCCTGTACGGTTTGGTCACCGGACGCACGGCGAGGGAGGAGGCGCTGGAGACGCTCGGGGAACCCTATGCCAGCGTTGAACTGGATGCCGGGGCCGCCGACGCGATGCGGCTGCCGGAGGGCACCAGCGATTACTACCGGTGCGGCGAGTTCCGCCTGCGCCTGCACTATGACAGCGGGGACATCCTGACCAGCCTGTTCCTGCTCCCGTAACGGAGGCAATCACAATCATGGCAAAGAAACCCAAGAAGACGCGCGCCAAGAGCTTCTCGATGGACTACATCGCCCTGTTCCTCATCAGTGGACTGATTTTCGTCGTTGCTGGTGCTTTTGTCGTTCTGGCTGTCTGGCTCCGGCTGCGGGGCGCCATGTTTGAAGCAGTCCGGAGCGTATCCTACGGGTTAGCCGGCGCGATGGCGTTTCTCCTACCTGTCCCTTTGGTTTGGGCGGGTGTAATGCTCTGGGTGCACACACAGCGTAAAGTCCACCTGAAGGTGTTTTTCCTGATGCTGGCACTGTTTTTCCTGTTGCTGGCCTTCGTCCAGCTGATTACATACACAGAAAACCGGCAACCCTGGATGGATTATGTGCACACATATAACAGCATCGTTTCAGAGGAAATACCAAAGCTATCGCAAATGGTACGTAACAACTGGGAGCTGTGTTCTGGAGAATTTCCTTACGGCGGTGGCTGTATTGGCTGTATTATTGCATTTGTGCCGTGGAGGCTGTTTGGCGGACCCGTACTCGCTTCCCTCCTTTGCGCGATCCTGATCATCGTCGTCGTGCTGGCCCTCTTCCGGTTCAAGCCGAAAGCCTTCTACGCGAAGCTCAAGGCCTACGCCGCAAAGACCGCCGAGAAGCAGGACGAGCGCCGCAAGGAACGCGAGAAGGCCGCCTGGCTGAAGGAAGAGGAACAGCAGCAGCCCGTGCCGGTCAGGCCCCAACAGCAGCCGCAGCCCGCGAAGTTCCCGCCGCTGCGGCCCATGCAGCAGACCGCCGGCTTCCAGCCTGTGCCGGAGGAGACCTCCTACACGCCGCCGCGCCGCAACCCCTACGCGAGGCCCGAGTCCCCCGCCGCGGCCGATCCGGCGGATGAGACGCCGCGCCGCGCGATCCGCAAGCCTTTCGAGCCCGAACCCGCGGTCACCGGCGAGATGAACCGTGCCGACGCCCGCAAGCCCTTCGAGCCCGAGGAGCCGGAGCAGTCCCGCTCCGCCCGCAAGCGCTTCACCACCCGTCTCTTCTCCCGCGCCGATGACAACGAAAACCGTGAGGCGGCCGCGTCCCTGCGCACCCCGCGCCGCACGGAGCCCGTCCGGGATGCCGAGCCGGCGCCCGCGGAGAATACGTCCTTCGGGAACGCACAGGAACCGATCGATCCCGCCACGACTCAGCCCGCCTTCCGTGAATACGCCGACGAACCCGAGATCCCGCCCGTACAACAGGAGGAGGCCCGGGAGCCCATGCCCGACGACGGCAGCCGCCACCGCCGCTCCCAGCGGACGTGCCAGGCCGAAGCCGCCCGGCCCCGCCAGCCGCAGAAGCCCAGGGATTCCTGGAGCGACGACGACACGCCGCCCTGGGAAGAGCAGCCCGAGACGCCCTCCAGGCCCGTTCAGCCCGTCATCCGCGACAGGACGATGGGCACCGGCGAGCAGCTGAAGATCAACACGGCCGGCCTGACCCGGCGCACGGACCCGGATGAGGAAGCCCCGAAGCTCCGCCCCTACATCTTCCCGGACCTCAACATGCTCCGCCAGCCCGAGCCCCCGATCGGCATCAGCCCCGAGGAAGACAGCATGCGGGCCCGCGTGCTGGAGAAGACCCTGGCCTCCTTCAAGGTGGACGCCACCGTCCGCCACATCACCCACGGCCCAGCCGTCTCCCGCTATGAGCTGGAGCTCGCCCCGGGCATCAACGTCAACCGTGTGACCTCCCTCGGCAACAACATCGCCATGGACATGGAGGCCAAGAGTGTCCGCATCGAGGCGCCGATCCCCGGCAAATCCCTGATCGGCATTGAGGTGCCCAACCGCTCCATCGCCAAGGTCACCCTCCGGGAGATCCTCGAGTCGAGACCGTTCCAGGAGGACAAGGAGCCGCTGACCGTCGCCCTCGGGCGGGACATCGCGGGCGCCCCCGTGATCTGCAACCTCGCGCGCATGCCGCACCTGATGATCGCCGGCGCCACGGGCTCCGGCAAATCGGTCTGCATCAACGCGATCATCAACTCCCTCCTCTACCGCAGCAAGCCCACGGAAGTGAAGATGATCCTCATCGACCCGAAGGTCGTCGAACTCCAGTGCTACAACGGCGTGCCTCACCTCCTCCTGCCCGTGGTCAGCGATCCGCACAAGGCCTCCGCGGCCCTCGGCTGGGCGGTGGATGAGATGATGGACCGCTACCGCAAGTTTGAGGACCGCGGCGTCCGCGGCATCGACGGCTACAACAGCAAGCTCGAGCCCGGCGAGGAGAAGCTGCCGCGGCTGGTCATCATCATCGACGAGCTCGCCGACCTGATGATGGTCTGCAAGCGCGACGTGGAAGAGCGCATCTGCCGCATCGCCCAGCTGGCCCGTGCGGCCGGCATCCATCTGATCGTCGCCACGCAGCGCCCCTCCGTCGACGTCATCACCGGCCTGATCAAGGCGAACATCCCCAGCCGCATCGCTTTCAAGGTGACCAGCTATGTGGACAGCCGCACGATCCTCGACGGCAACGGCGCCGAGCAGCTCCTGGGCTGGGGCGACATGCTCTACAAGCCGACGGGCGCCTTCTCCCCCACCCGAATCCAGGGCTGCTTCCTCACCGATGAGGAAGTGAACACCGTGACGGACTTCATCCGCAGCACCTGCCCCGCAGACTACGATCCGGATGTCATCGAGCAGCTGGAACGCTCCGTGGAGGAGGACGAAGGCGGCCCTTCGGCCTCCATCAACGACTTCGCCGCGGACGAGCCTTCCAACGGCCCCACCGACATGACCCTGCTGGCCCAGTGCATCGAGATCGCGGTGCAGGACCGTCAGGTCTCCACCTCCATGCTCCAGCGCCGCCTGCGGGTCGGCTACTCCCGCGCCGGACGTCTGGTGGACGAGATGGAGAAGCGCGGCATCGTATCCCAGCAGGACGGATCCAAGCCCCGCCAGTGCCTGATCTCCCGCGAGGAATTCGAGGAGATGAAGGCGACCGGCGAGATCAAGTGACCGACCCGGCACAACAGAGCGTCTCCCCGCGGAGGCGCTCTTTTTTGGTTCACGGAAAGTTAGGGGAACTAATGAAACCGTTAAACGAAACAAGAGGATTCCGCGCTCTGCGGACCGCGCCTGGGGCGTTCCGATCGCCCCCGGACCTTTCGGGGACCGTCTCTCCGGGTTATCGTGATCATTACCGCTTGCCACACAAAGGAACCTCTCCACCACTGCGGCAGAGAGGTTTTCATGCCTGTCTTTCCCAAAGCCTGTCTTTGACGGGGTCGGCCCCGAAGGTTTCCAAAGGGCGATCGGAAAGCCCTTTGGTGCGCCCGCAGACGCATTCCCCGATACACGGTGCTTCCGTCGAAGTCCCTCTTATCGTTGCGTATGTGCTCATTCAGCCGGCTCAGCATCGGCGGGAGAGGGCTTTTTCCTCCATGAGCGCATGATCAGTTTTGCGCAGGGTTTTTCGATCAGGTAAGTGACCAGCACCGCCGCCGCGAGGGAAAGCCCAAAGCACAGCCAGGTGTACCCGAACTGCCACGGGCGGTCGAACTCGGTGTTCGGATTCTCGAAAGCGGAATACAGGATCGGCTGCCCGCCGAGCCAGCTGCGGGGCGTCTCGAGGAAGGCGCGCACGGGCGCCGTCTTCAGCAGCACCGCGATGTTCTGGTGGAGCAGATAATAGTTCATCGAGATTACCGACAGGAAGCGCGTCACCGGATTCCCGAACAAATACCGCAGCGGCTTCAGGCAGAGGGGCAGGGACAGCATCATGCCGGCAAAGCACAGGCCGAACAGGGGCCTGAGGAGCATCTGGGACCTCTGGAGTTCATCGTCGCCGTAGGCCTGCCGGTGCATCAGCAGGACGAAGCACCAGACCGAGAGGGCCAACACCAGGGTGGCGAGAATCTCCCGCTGCCATCTGTGTTCCTTCTCCGTCCGCTCCCGCAGTCTCCGCAGCCGCGGCCAGACAAGGGCGCAGGCCATGCCGAGGGCGTACAGATCCAGCATGTTCACCATCTGGTTGACGACCATCGGATACTCATCGAAGGTGCGGATGCACCAGAAGCGGAAGAGACCGGCTGCAGCCGCCATCCCGCAGAGCACGGCGCCGGGCGCCCGCTTCGCCGCCCGCGCAAGGAAAGGAAAGATAAGGTAGAAGTGCGCCTCCACCGCGATCGTCCAGCTCGCCCCGCCCAGCGGTGTGCATTGGTACGTGTCCTCGAAGAAGGGGAAGGTGAGGGTGGCGTGGGTGAGCAGGTCCTTCCAGATCGGCGGCCGCCAGCTTTCGCTGTAGAGTCCCATCGGCAGGGCATAGGCGAAGAGCATGAACAGGGTCACGAACAGCAGGCTAGGCAGGATGCGCGCGATCCGCTTCCGGTAGAACGGCAGGATCTCCGGCGCCGTCCTCCCCTCCTCCGTGACGCACGGCAGGTAGAGCAGGAAGCCGCTGAGGAGGATCGTCCCGTCCACCGGGACATAGCCGGCGCGCACGAGGAAGTCCAGCGAGACGCTCCCGACCCGCGGCATCAGCCACGACTGCTGCCAGATGTGATACCAGCTGACCAGAAAGATCAGCAGCACCCGGAAGCCGTCCAGCTCCGGGATCCGCTCGCGCTTCACCGCCCGTTCACCTCCCCGAAACACAAGAATCGCGCGGTGGTAAGGCCGCGCGTCATCGGTTATGCATCTTTTCTGGAGAGCACCGCGTCGATCAGGTTCGCGCCGTCCGCCATCAGACCGGCGCCGGCAGTCTCAGCCTGGCCTTTGTCGCAGGCCGCGGCCAGGTTCGGATCGATCGGGACCTGGGCCAGGACCGGCAGGCTGTGGGCGCTGGCCAGTTCGGTCACGCGGCCCTCGCCGAAGGGATACAGCCGTTCGCCGCAGTGCGGGCAGGCCATCCAGCTCATGTTCTCCACGATGCCGAGCACAGGGATATTCATCATTTTGGCCATGTTGACGGCTTTCTCAACGATCATGCCCACGAGTTCCTGGGGGCTGAGCACCACGATGATGCCGTCCACGGGCAGGCTCTGAAAGACCGTCAGCGGCACGTCGCCGGTTCCGGGGGGCATGTCGACAAACATGAAGTCCACGTCGCCCCAGACCACATCGGTCCAGAACTGCTTGACCGTGCCGGAGATCAGGCTGCCGCGCCAGACGACGGGGTCCGTCTCCTGGTCGAGGAGCATGTTGATGCTCATCAGCTTGATCCCGCCGGCCGTCATGCCGGGCAGGATGCCGCGCTCGTCGCCGTAGGCCTTGTCCGTGAAGCCGAACATCTTCGGGATGCTCGGGCCGGTGATGTCGGCGTCGAGGATCGCGACCTCGCGGCCGCGGCGGCGCATCTCGGCGGCCATCAGGCCGGTGACCAGGCTTTTGCCGACACCGCCCTTGCCGCTCATCACGGCGATCACGTGTTTGACATGGCTGTAGGTATTGGCCGGAGCCAGGAGGGACTGAGGCTCACTGCGGGAAGCGCAGTTCGCGCTGCAGGTGGAGCAGTCGTGTGTACATTCGGACATCAGGAGAACACCTCTTCCGTCTCAGGTTATGCAGATGGTATTATAACAGATCATGCGCGCGGATGCAAGGCTCCGTCAGACGCCGAAGAACCGGGCAATGCGCGAGGGTTCCGGCGCCCAGAGGGCTTCCCAGCCCATTGCGAGGGCTTCGGCGATGTTCTGCGCGTTGTCATCAACAAACAGGGTGCGCGCCGGGCTGGAGCCGCAGCGCTGCGTGAGGATGCGATAGATCTGCGGGTCCGGCTTCATCACGCCCACCCGCGAGGAGACAACCAGGACGTCCGCCTCGCGCAGGAAGGCGTGGTTCTCCTCCGCCGTGCTGAAGGCCTCGTCCCCGTAGTTGGAGAGGATGCAGACGCGCTTCCCCTTCTCGCGGCACAGGCGCAGGGCCGCCACACCCTCCGGGACGACCTCCTTCATCGGCGTCCAGCCGACCAGCATCGCCCGGACCTCGTCGCCGATCTCCGGGAGGAGGCCGGCAAAGCGGTCCGCCGCCTCCGCCAGGCTCAGCAGACCGTGGTCCATGGCCACCCAGTAGGGGGAGTGAAAGACGTGCTCCCGCACGGCGTCATGCCACCGCGCCGGGATGAATTCCTCCATGATCTTTTCGGGATCGAAGCGCAGGAGCACATTGCCCACGTCGAAAACCACGGTGTCAAAGCGTTCCCAGGGCATGCGCGGAAAGCGCTCGTCGATCAGTGTGCCAAACATGCGCCGCACCCCTCCCGTCTGTTGAGATCACATTCCCGGTACACGCCGCCGCACAGGTCATGCCAGCGCAGCAAGCCGTCCTCCAGCGTCATGCAGCTGTGGGGGCTCTCCTCCTTGGGGATGGCCGCGGAACCCGGGTTGAGCAGGAGGATGCCGTCCTTCTCCTCACAAAGCGGGACATGGGTGTGGCCGTAGAGGAGGACATCCCCCGGCGTCAGCGGCGGCAACTGCCCCGCGTGCCAGTGATGGCCGTGGGTCGCGAAGATCATCCGCCCCGCCACCTCCAGCAGGCAATAGTCCGCGAGGATCGGGAACGGCAGGACCATCTGGTCCACCTCGGTGTCACAGTTGCCGCGCACACAGAGGACGCGGCCCGTGAGCCCGCCGAGCATGGCGATCACCGCCCGCGGATCATACTCCTCCGGCAGGTCGTTGCGCGGCCCGTGGTAGAGCAGGTCGCCCAGCAGGAGCACGCGGTCGGCATGCTCGTCCGCGACAGCGCTCATCAGGGCCCGGCACCACTTCGCCGAACCGTGGATATCCGATGCGATCAGCCACTTCATCCGTCTGTTTCCTCCAGCAGGCGCCGCGCCTGTTCCGTCTCTTCCTCCGTGAACACCGGGATCCCGTGTTCCTTCACCAGGGCGGCGAAGATGCCGTCCCCGGCGGTCAGGGTCCCGGAAAACGTGCCGTCGTAGATCTGCCCGCTGCCGCAGGAAGGACTGCGGGCCTTGAGCACGGCGCAGGCGATCTCCCGCCCCTCGCAGCGCGCCCAGGACGCGGCCGCTCCCTCCCGGAAGGCCCGGTCCACGCTCTCCCCCTCGCGGTTGATCACGATGCCGCCGCGGATCTCCCCCGGCAGGCGCGGCACGGGCAGACCGCCGGCCACCTCGGGGCAGACGGCGATCACGGGACGCCCCTCGCACAGGGCGATCACCCGCTCGTCGCGGTTGCTGCCGCCGGACCACTTGCACGCCTCACCCAGCAGGCAGGCGCTGACGATCACCGCCCTCATGCTTCCTCCAGGCTCTCCTTCAGCCGGCGTCCCTCCGCCAGCAGGGCATGCAGCTTCTCCGCATCCCCGTCGCGCAGGGCGTCGCGGTAGGCGTTCAGACGCTCCGTGTAGCTTTCCAGCCGCGGCAGGATGTTGTCGCGGTTGAGCATGAGGAGCTCCGTCCACATGTCCTCATTCAGCCGGGCCACACGCGTCATGTCCGCGAAGGACTCAGACGAGAAGCCCTTGTGCCGCGGGGCAAGCGGATCCTTGACATAGGCGCTTGAGACGATGTGCGCCAGTTGTGAGGTGTAGGCGACCAGCTCGTCGTGGATCGGCGGCGTGGTGAACTGTACCCGGCGGAAGCCCAGATCCATGAAGAAATCGCGGGCCCGCTGGAGCACGGGAAGCTCCTCCTTCGGCATCGGGGTCAGGATCATGCTCGCGTTGTCGAAGAGGTCGTCGCGCGCGTAGCGGAAGCCGCTGTATTCGCGGCCGGCCATCGGATGCCCGCCGATGAAGTGCCAGCGCCGGCCCTGCGCGATCTCCGCGGCGCCCTCCATCACCGTGCGCTTGACGCCGCCGCAGTCGATCACGAGGGCGTCCGGTGCGATCCGGTCCGCGTACTCCCCGAGCCAGTTCACGATCTCCCCGGGGTAAAGGCAGATCAGAACGATCTGGCAGCCGCGGAGCTTCTCGTCGTTGAGCTCCGCGTCGATGGCTCCGAGCTCGCGGGCGAGGCGCAGGGTCTCGCCGTCCCGGTCGCAGCCGAAGACGCGGCAGTCCGTGCGCAGCCTGGCCGTGCGGGCCAGTGAGCCGCCGATGAGGCCGAGGCCGATGATCGCAATATCCATGGTGCTCCTCCTTTTGCCGATGGGTTCCACGTCTCTTTCGACGCCCCCGCGCGAATTCCTGCAAAGGGCCCCAAGATAAAAGCCCCGCGCGCGGCGGGGCCTGTCGGGATGCTTTTCACTTGTGTCCCTTGGGCAGGGCGTAGAGCTTGACGTAGTTCTCCATCTCCTCCATGGTCATCGGGTTGCCGATCAGGGAACCCTGGCCCTTGAAGGTGCCGATCTCCTCGAAGAACTCGAACTGATCCTGCGAGTCGATGCCCTTGGCGCAGAGGAACATGTCGATCGTGTGGGCCATGTGCTGGATCGCGATGGCGATCTTGCAGGTGAGCTCATCCTCCGGGATGTGGGCGGCATAGCTGCGGTCGAGCTCCAGGCCGTCGAAATGCACCTGGCGCAGCAGGGGCATATTGGTGTGGCGGGTGCCGAAGTTGCCCATCACGAGGGCCACGCCGAGCTCATCGTGGATGATGTTCAGGTTCTCGCAGCCGGTCTCGTTGAGGTCCTGCAGCTCGCTGACCTCAAACTGAAGGCGCTTGGCTTCCAGGCCGTAATCGTGCAGGCAGGTCTTGACCTGGTCGACGAAGTTGGGGCTTTCGGCGAACTTGGGCAGGAGGTTGAGAGAGAGGGTCAGGTTGGTGCTGACGCGGTTGCTGATCTCCACGGTCTTCCGCACGGCCTCGCGCAGGAGACTGATGGAGAAGAGCATCGTGAGCGCCTCATCCTTCTCGATGATCTCAAGGATCGGCCAGGACGGGATCAGGTTGCCGTCCGCCGCCTTGAAATAAGCCGCGAAGACCTCATAGGTATTGCAGGTGTTCTTGCCGAAGGTCCACTTGGGCTGGGCGTTGAGCACCATGGTGTTCTGCAGGATCATGTCGGAAATCGTGCCTAATTCCATCGAAAAGCCTCCTCTATCTCTGTTGTGCGATACGGAATTCTCCGATATTTGTTCTATCTTTCGACATATCTGGTGGAATTCCTGCCATCAGAGACATTTTTCTCCGGTTTTTTTCGTCAGTGCGCGGATGATCTCCGGCTGGGTCTGCGCCGACGTCCGGCGGTCGAAGAGGGCGAACCAGCCGCAGTCCCACCAGAAGCAGGCGATCCCCCGCTCCCCCGCCTTGCGTGTGAAGCTCCCGGCGTGGCGGGCCCGCGCCTGCCGGTTCGCTTCTCCGGTCTTGTCCTCGCTCCCGAATTCCCCGACGATCAGCGGCGCGTGCCGCGCTGCGGCAAACGCCCCCAGCGCATCGAAGAGCCTGTCCTGCTCCCGCTCGTCCTCCTCGCCGCCCCAGTCCCCGCGCATCACACGGTTCTCCGCGCGGCGCCAGCAGAAGCCCTCCGGGTCATAGTTGTGGGTCTGCAGGATGATCCGCCCCGGAACCGTGTCCGCGGGCATGCGGAAGTGCTCCAGCGTCCGGGCGGCATTCCCGGCGGAGTAGGTCTGTACGGAGAGCACGCGTTCCGCGTTCATGCCTCCCGCCGAGCGCACCGTGTCCACGAAGCGCTGATTCCAGCGGTTGTGCGCGGCGTAGGCGGTTTCGTCGTCGGTGAGCGTCCAGTGGCCCCGGCCGTCGAGCATCTCGTTGAAGCCCTCAAAGATCAGCCGCCCGTCTGTCTCCGCAAAGCGTTCCGCGATCTGCCGCCAGAGCCCGTCGAAGCGCGCTCCCATCTCCCTGTGGCAGTCCCCGGTCGCCTGAAGCCAGCCGTGGGAGCCGGCGTCATGGTGGACGTTCAGCAGACAGAACAGACCGGCGTCGAGGACATCGCGCACGACCTCCTCCACCCGGTCCATCCAGGCCGGATCCACCCGGCCCGCCGCGTCCATGTGCTGGATCCAGGTGACCGGCACGCGCACGGCGCCGAAGCCCGCTTCGCGCACGGCCCGGAAGAGCGCCGGCGAGGCGGGCGGATTGTGCCAGGCCGTTTCCGCTTCCCCGGGCGGCACGATCTCTCCCGGCGGAACGCCCCGCTTCATGGCGTCCAGGGTGTTGCCGAGACACCAGCCGGCGCCCATCCTCCGAACGGCTTCAAATGCGTCCATGTTCCGGTCCTCCGTCTCTCATCGTATCACGCGTTCTGTGCGTGCAGCGAGACTTCCAGTTCCGCCCGCCTGCGCACAAAGAAATATGCCGCCGCCATCGCCGCCGCGGTGACGCCCCAGCTCAGCGGCCATGCGACGCACAGGTGCGCGTGGGTCATCCCGATGGCCGGATACACCGTCCACACCCAGATCAGCCGGACGCCGCAGACCCCGATGACCGAGATCAGGGCCGGGATCAGGGAACGTTTCATTCCCCGCATGCTGCCGGAGAGGATCTCCCCCGCCCCGTTGAGGAACTGCAGGCTGCCGACCATCAGGACGCGCTCGGCCGCGAAATGCACGATCTCCGGGTCCTGGTTGAAGATCGAGACGAACGGGACCCGCAGCAGGGTCAGCAGGGCGCAGACGCATACGGTCAGCCCCACTCCGCAGAAGAAGCAGATGCGGGTGATGGTCCGGCAGCGCTCCGTGTTCGCCACGGCGTAGTTCTGCCCGACGAAGGTCGTGGCGGCCTGGCTGAAGCCCGCGATGAAGTCGTAGGCGAAGAACTCCGCGTACAGGCCCACCGTGGTGGCGGCGGTGATCGGGCCCTCCACCCCGTCCAGGGCGTTGATCTGCCCCTGCAGGATCACGTTGGCGATGGAGAACATGCTGGTCTGGATCCCCGCGGGCAGGCCGATCTGCACCATGCGCCCCAGCATGCGCCCGTCGATGCCGAGCTGCCGCGGTCTCAGCCGGAACGCGTCGTCCTCGCGCATCAGGATCACAAACAGCACCACGCTCGAGAAGACGTTGGAGGCCACCGTCGCGATGGCCACGCCGGCCACGTCGAGGTGGACGAACCTCACCAGCACCACGTTCAGCACAACGTTCAGCACGCCCGAGGCCGCCAGCACGATCAGCGGGCGCTTCGTGTCGCCCTTGGAGCGCAGGATGGCGGACTCATAATTGTAGAGCATGATGAAGGGGACGCCGAGGAAATAGATGCGGAAATAGAGCACCGCCTGGTCCCGCTTGAGGGAGCCCGCCGCGCCGGTGCCCAGCCATTCGTGCACCAGATCCGCGATGCCCAGGCCAGCCAGCATCAGCACGGTGCCGCAGATCACCGCGAAGGTGACGGCGGTGTGCAGGGCTTTCGAGACGCCTTCGTCGTTTTTCTGGCCCCGGTAGGAGGCGATGACCACGTTCGCCCCCACGCTCATGCCCAGGAAGAGGTTGACGATCAGGCCGATGACGAAGGCGTTCCCGCCCACGGCTGCCAGCGCGACCTCGGAGTTTTGGGCAAAGTTGCCGACCACCGCGTTGTCCGCGGCGTTGAAGAGCTGCTGCAGGAAGGCGCTCGCCGCGATGGGCAGGGCAAAGCGCCAGATCTTGCCCGTTAGCGGTCCGTGAAGCATATCGATTTCGGTTCTGCGCTGCATGGTGTTCCTTTCGACGGTCTGTCCGTTGGCATGGGGGGGACTCGAAAAGCCATGGGACAACCGGGCTGCGATCGGTCTCATGGCTTGGTGGGATATGTCAGGCGTTGCGGAGCTTTTCCTCGCCCAGCGCCACACGGCGGAGGGTCTCCTCGCGGCCCAGGAGGTACGCGATCTCCATGGCGCCGCCGGGCGTGGAAGCCTGGCCGGAGATGGCGATGCGCAGGGGCCAGAGCACGGCGCCGTTCTTCATGCCGGAAGCCGCGATGGCCTCCATCAGGCGGTCGTGGAGCACCGTCTCGTTCCAGTCCTCCGCGGGGATCGCCTCGAGCACAGGCCTGCACAGGGCCAGCGCCGTCCGCGCCACCTCGGGGTTGGTCTTCATCTTCTTGTGGGTGTAGAGTTCGATGTCGTAGTCCGGGAGTTCGCCCAGGAAGCGGACCATGTCCGGCACCTGGCTGAAGATCTCCGTGCGCTCGTGCATCAGTTCAGCCAGGCGGCGGTAATCGATGCCCTTGCCGGCCAGGACCTTGTCGAACCAGGGCGTGACGAGTTCCAGGTAGCGGCCGAAGTCCATGCGCCGGATGTACTCGGCGTTGAACCAGGTCAGCTTGTTGACGTCGAAGATGCCCGGGGACTTGTTCAGCCGGTGCACGTCGAAGGCCTCCACCAGCTCCGGCAGGGTGAAGAATTCCCGCTCGTCGCCGGGGTTCCAGCCGACCAGGGCCAGGTAATTGACGAGGGCCTCGGTGAGGTAGCCCTTGTCGATGTAATCGGAGTAGTAGGCGTCGCCGTCGCGCTTGGAAAGCTTGTGGGTGGCGTCGCGCATGACCGTGGTCAGGTGGATGTAGGCCGGGATCTCCCAGCCGAACGCGTTGTACAGATAGTTGTAACGGGGGGTCGAGGACAGGTACTCGACGCCGCGCATCACGTGGGTGATGCCCATCAGGTGATCGTCGATCACGTTGGCGAAGTTGTAGGTCGGCATGCCGTCCTGCTTGATCAGGACCATGTCATCCATGGCCTCGCTGTTCTGGAAGGTCATGTCGCCGAAGACCTCGTCGTGATAGCTCGTCTCGCCTTCGGTCGGGGCGTTCATGCGGATCGTCCACGGGATGCCGGCGGCCTTTTTGGCCTCGACCTCCTCGGGCGTCAGGCTCAGGCAGTGCTTGTCGTACTTCCAGGTGCCGCCCGCCGCCTCCACCTTCTCACGGCGCTCTTCGAGCTCCTCCCTGGTGCAGAAGCAGTAGTAGGCATGGCCGCTTTTGACCAGCTGCTCCGCGTAGGGCAGGTAGAGGTCCTTGCGCTCGGACTGGATGTAGGGGCCGCAGGGGCCGCCGATGTCGGGACCTTCGTCCCAGTTGAGTCCGCAGGCGCGGAGGGTGTCGTAGATGACCTCGGTCGCGCCCTCGACGAAGCGCACCTGGTCGGTGTCCTCGACGCGCAGGATGAACTTTCCGTTGTTCTTCCTGGCAAAGAGATAGGCGTAGAGCGCGGTGCGCACACCGCCCAGGTGCATAAAGCCCGTGGGGCTGGGCGCGAATCGTGTCCTGACTTCCATGTGGATCTTCCTTTCTGTAAGTGGGTCAGGCCTTCTGCTGCTTCGCGAAGGTGTCGCGCAGGCCGACGGTCCGGTTGAAGACCGGCAGCTCGTCCGTGGAATCAGGGTCCTTGCAGAAGTAGCCGGTGCGCAGGAACTGGAACGTGTTGCCGACGGCCGCGGAGCGCACGCAGGGCTCCGCCACGCCGCGCAGGGCGGTCAGACTGTCGGGATTCAGGCGGGAGATGAAGTCCTTCTTTGCGGGAGCGGCGTTCTCCTCGGCCTCGGCGGTTTCATCCTCGGCTTCGATGGCCTCCTCGTCGGAGAGCAGCGGCTCGTACAGACGCGCCTCGAAGGGCACGGCATCGATCGCGCTGACCCAGTGCAGGGTCTTGCCCTTGATCTTGCGGTCGGAGCCGGGGGTGCCGCTCTCGGAGGTAAAGTCGACGGTGCAGTTGACCTGCGTCACGTTGCCCTCGCCGTCTTTCTCGCAGCCGTCGCAGCGGACGATGTACGCGCCCTTGAGCCGGACCTCGTTGCCCGGGAACATGCGCTGGTACTTCCTGACCGGCACCTCCATGAAGTCGTCCTGCTCGATGTACAGCTCCCGGCCGAGGGTCACGGTGTGCGTGCCCATCTCCGGGTGATCGGGATGGTTCTCCATGGTCAGGGTCTTCGTCTCGCCCTCGGGCCAGTTGGTCAGCACCACCTTCAGCGGGCGCAGCACGGCCATCGCGCGCGGCGAGGTCTCGCCCAGGCTGTCGCGCACGCAGCTCTCCAGCAGGGCCAGATCCACGACGGAGTCCGCCTTGCTCATGCCGATCCGGTCGACAAAGTCGCGGATCGCGGCGCCGGTATAGCCGCGGCGGCGCAGGGCAGAGAGGGTGGGCATGCGCGGATCGTCCCAGCCGGAGACATAGCCGCCCTCCACCAGCTGGCGGAGGTAGCGCTTGCTCATCACCGTGCGCGTCATGTTGAGGCGGGCGAACTCGATCTGCCGCGGATGGCCGGGCAGCATGTTCTGCGCGTGCTCCACCACCCAGTCGTAGAGCGGGCGGTGGATCTCATACTCGAGGGAACACAGGGAATGGGTGATCCCTTCGAGGGCGTCGCCGATGGGATGCGAGAAGTCGTACATCGGATAGATGCACCACTTGTTCCCCGTGCGCCAGTGCTCCTTGTAGAGGATGCGGTACATGGCCGGGTCGCGCATGACGATGTTGGGCGAGGCCATGTCGATCTTCATGCGGAGGGTCTTCGTGCCCTCGGCGAACTCGCCCGCGCGCATCCGGCGGAACAGGTCCAGGCTCTCCTCCGCGGGGCGGTCGCGCCAGGGGCTGTCCTTGCCGGGCTCGGTCAGCGTGCCGCGGTAGGCGCGCATTTCCTCCTTGCTCAGCTCATCCACATAGGCCAGGCCGCGGCGGATCCAGTCCTCGGCGATCTCATAGCACTTGTCGTAATAGTCGGAGGCATAGAAGAGGCCGCCGGTCCAGTCGAAGCCCAGCCAGCGGATGTCCTTCTCGATGTTGCGGACATACTCCATGTCCTCCTTGGCCGGGTTCGTGTCGTCAAAGCGCAGGTTGCACTTGCCGCCGAACTTCTCCGCGGTCAGGAAGTCCATGATCAGGGCCTTGCAGTGGCCGATATGCATATAGCCGTTGGGTTCCGGGGGGAAGCGGGTGTGGACCTCGCCGTATACGCCCTCGTCCAGATCCTTGCGGATCGCGTCCCAGATGAAATTGCTCCTCTCCTCTGCCATGATGGTTCCTCCCTCTCTCTCGGGTTTCAGTCGTCGAGGTCTCCGATCCTCGTCAGATCGGTGATTTTCCAGTATTTGCTGTCTCCCACCTGCACCAGGCGCAGGGTCACGCGGTAGCGCGAGGCCTTCCACGCGGGCGGGTTCAGGGCCTCCGCGCCGCCGACGGCGACCAGGGCCTCCGCCCGGCTCTCCTTCGCCCGGCCGTCGATGCCCGGCACGCGCTCGCTGACCTCAAGGGTCACCTGGTCGCTCCAGGGCCACAGCCAGGCATAGCCCATGTCCAGCCGGTGGTCGATGCCGCGGACGTTGTAGCCGTCGTAATACGGGCTCAGCTGCCGCTCGTCATAGGCGATCAGGTCCGTGACAAAGAATTTGTCGAGTTCCTGCCCGTCCGTCATGCCCATCTGTATCTTGACGCGGGCCGCCATGCCGTCCTTGAGCACGACCTGGATGTTGGCCATATTCATCGCGTAGTAGAAAACCGTGACCGCCAGCGCCAGGATCAGGGTGACGACCAGCAGCCGGGATGCCAGCCAGCTCATGAAGCGCCGCACATATTTCATCCGGACCGCCTCCTCTCATCTGTCCAACGAACCGGCAGCGGTTTTTCTTCCGCATCGGGGCGCGGCGATGTCTCACATCAGCTTGAGCATCATCGTGTTCTCTTCGTCCATCTCCACCTGGACCAGGCCGTCCTTCTCCAGCTGCTTCATCACCTCGGAGAAGCGCTTGAAGCCGATGGCCCGCTCGTTGTAGTCGGGATAGGTGGTGAGGATGTCGGCCTTGAGGATGGAGGGGTTGATGCGGTCGAAACCGCCCTCCTTGTAAGCCTTCAGCTGGGCCTCGAAGGCCTCGTGCCAGTTCTCGCGGGTCAGCTGGATCTGCTCCTCCTCGCCCGCGTCCGCCTGGGCCGCGAGGGACACCATCACGTTGAAGTTGTCGTTGGTCACCCGCAGATCGCCGAACTTCGAGGCCAGCTTCTGCAGGAGCTTGTAGAAGGTCGCGCAGCCGTAGGTCTTTTCGTTGAAATCCGGGCGCAGACGGGTCAGGACGCCCTTGAGCTCGCTGGCGTACATCTCGCCGGTATCGTCCTGCTCCTCGAAGACGTCGCACAGGAGCTTGTTGAGCGCGGCCAGATCCATCTCGTCGTTGGACTGGGCCGCCTTCTGCTTCCCGCCGCGGGCGGTCTGCCGGGTGCGCGGAGCGGGACGGCTGCCCATGCTCTCCAGGAACTGGAACTCGTTGCAGGCGTTGATGAAGATGTTGCTCGCCGCCTCGGACCGGCTGATGCCGAGCACATACTTGCCCATGGCCTTCAGGCGGCCGACCAGCGGCATGTAGTCGCTGTCGCCGGAGACGATGCAGAAGGAATCGATCAGCGGGTTGGTGTAGGCCACCTCGAGGGCGTCCACCACCAGCTGGATATCCGCGTTGTTTTTCTGCGCGTACCCGTAGCGGATGGAGGGTACGACGGAGAAGGTGTTGGACAGCAGGATCTGCTTGAGGTCGGAGAAGCGGTCGGTATAGCCATAAACCCGGCCGAGCAGGATCTCCCCGCGCATCTTGACCTTCTCGATGATGGAGGCCAGCGTCGCCTCTTTGGCGCCGCAGTTCTCCAGATCCACAAATACGGCGAATTTCGCCATGAAGTTCTCCCCTTTCGACATTCGGTCTGCGCGAAACACGCTGTGCAGGGCGCAGACAAAAGCAGTATATCATCCTTTTTCCGAAAAATCCACATCCTTATGGACAAAAACACCGCCCCGGGGTAAAATACCCTGTGATCAACCGCAATCCGCCATGACGGAGGTGACACCATGCTCACGGATCCGCGCGTCTCCGCCTGCGTCGTCCTCTACCATTCCGGGGAGGAAGCGATGCACACGGTCCGCTGCCTCCTGGACTCGGAAGAGCCCGTGGAGATTTTCGTCGTGGACAATTCGCCGAAGGACGGCATCGGTGAGCAGATCCATCTCCGCTATCTCAGCGTGAATTACAGCGAGACGAAGAAGAACCTCGGCTACGGCAGGGCCAACAACACCGTGATCGAGTCCCTCACGTCCCGCTATCACCTGATCCTGAACCCCGACGTGACCTTTGCCCCGGATCTGATCGGGCGCATGGTCGCCTTTATGGACGCCCACGACGACGTCGTGATCCTCTCGCCGAAGGTCTTCAATCCCGACGGAACGGAGCAGTTCCTCCCCCGCCGCAAGCCCACGGTGCGCTATCTCCTGGGCGGCCGCCGCGCCCTGCGCTCGGAGAAGGTGCTGGCAAAGGCGCAGGCGCTCCGGGAGAAGGCCGCGCAGACGGACGAGGCCGCGAGAGCCTCCTGGGCGGAGAACAGGTCGGGCGGCGGCTTCCGCTCCCTGATGCGCGGCAACCGGCAGGAGATGGCCCTCACCCTCCTCACCAAACGGGCCGCCTATCTGGAAAAAAAGGCCGCCCGCATGCGCGCCTGGCGCGACGAGTACACGCTGGCCGATCCCGCCCCCACGGAGCCCATGGAAATCCAGCTGGCCACGGGCTGCTTTCTGATGATCCGCACCCATACGTTCTACCGGATGCGCGGCTTTGACCCGCGGTTCTTCCTGTATCACGAGGACAGCGACCTGTCGATGTCCGCCGCCGTACACGGGAAGATCGTTTACCATCCGGACATGCACGTCACGCACACGTGGCACCGCGACTCCGCCCACAAGCTGCTGCCCCTGCTGCGGCACATCCGCTCGTCCGTCCTCTTCTTCCACAAATGGGGGTGGCGCTGGTGAGCGCGGTCTGCATTGCCCTGGCCTGCTGCAACGGCGAGGCCTGGCTGCCCGCCCTGCTGGACAGCCTGCGCGCGCAGACGGTCCGCGATTTCCGCGTGCTCTGGCAGGACGACGGCTCGACGGACGGCACGGTCGGGCTGCTGGAGCGGGTCACCGCGCAGGACGGCCGCTTCTCCCCCGGGTGCGAGCAGGGAAAGCATCTCGGCGCAAAGGGCAACTTCCTCAGCCTGATGCGGCAGGCGGACGCCCCTTATGTCGCCCTGTGCGACCAGGACGACGTCTGGCACCGGGACCGTCTGGAGGCCGGGCTCCGCGCCCTCGCCGGGGCGGAGGAGGCCTTCGGCGCCGATACCCCGCTGCTCGCGCACAGCGACTGCCGTCTGACGGACGCGGACGGGCATGTCTTCGCGGAGAGCTTCTTCCGGCACCAGGGATGGTCCGCGGATGCCGTGACCCTGCCGCAGCTGCTCGTGCAGAACAACGTCACCGGGTGTACGGTGCTGATGAACCGGGTGCTGTGCCGCCTCTGCGCGGATCACGCGGTGCCGGAGCGGCTGTTCATGCACGACTGGTTCATCGCCCAGACGGCGGCTGCCTTCGGGAAGATCCTCTGTCTCCCGGAGCCGCTGGTCGACTACCGTCAGCACGGCGGGAACGCCGTGGGCGCCTCCGGCAAAGGGCTGCTTGCCCGGGGAATGGAAGCCTTCGTCCACCGCGGAAGGGTCCGGGGCCGCATCAGCCTTTGCTACCGCCAGGCCGAGGCCCTGCTCGACGCCTACGCAAGTCTGCTTCCCGCCGCCCCGGAGGATTGCATCCGCACCTTCCTGCGCACGGAACACCTGCCGAAACTCTCACGCCTCGCGGCGCTGCGGCGCGGAGGCTACCAGATGCAGAGCCGCACCGCCCGCCTCGGCCAGATGATCTTCGGCTGAACCGGACAATCGGAAAACGCCGCCGGACACGGACCCGGAAACGGTCCCCCGGCGGCGTTTTTCTTGTGCTGCTTTATACCGGTTCTTCACGGAAAGTTCGGGAAAACCATATGGGAGAGGGTTCGCGCTCTGCGGAGCGCGCCAGGGGCTTTCCGATCGCCCCTGGACCCTTCGGGATCGACTCTTTCTTGTTTGGCATTTTGTAAAGCAATGTTGATAAA
>JAFRPG010000028.1 GCA_017429265.1 Clostridia bacterium
TCATGCCCGGCGACAACATCGACATGGAGATCACCCTGATCACCCCCATCGCCATGGAGCAGGGCCTGCGCTTCGCCATCCGCGAGGGCGGCCGTACCGTTGGTTCCGGCGTCGTGGCCAAGGTCATCGAATAATCGAAACAAAAGGAGCGCCTGTCGGCAACGGCAGGCGCTCTTTTCTACTATAACTCATTCGAAATCCGCTTTGAAAACGCTCCAATGACTATAACACTTTTTGCCCACAGTATCTGCAAAAACGACTGTCTAGCGGTATTGGTTTTCCACATTTGCGGCAAAACATCTGGTCTTGAGATATCTCTTTGCTTCTATCGGTTATTCGCGCTTCATTCTCGAAATACTTTAGGTTGTTTTCAATATCTGCTTCATTGCTCACTATCACTGGTAATGCTGATAACGGAAGATTAGCAACCTCCCGAGTTTTTTCATTGATTCTCTTTTTATCTTTAATCTTAGTTATAGTGTAACCAACTGTACACGCTGTCGCAAGTAACACAGGTATAAACCATAGGTTTTGATGCATGAAAAGCACGAGTAAACTAACCAGAGATAGCACCACACCGATCTTTAGTAGTTTTCGACTGATTCCATTGCTTTCCCTTTCAACTGACCAGCTCTCTCTGTGATTACAATACTTACAAGCAGCATTAAGGGAAAACAATGTATAAAACTCATATGAATGGTATCGCTTCTTGAGCGCCTCTATCTTTCGCTCATGTAAGTCATGTGCTTGATCTTTTGCTTCTTGGCTTGCCGCCGCGTCATGCCATCTACTTGCGCGTACCGTGCTAGCATTTGTTCGGATCTCGACCGTTTGAAGGTTTACCTTATGACACCTTGAGCATTTCCATATAATCTGGACTGACTGTTTTACTGTTGAAGTGTATTCAGTAATTGCCATCTCATGCCTCCATTGATTTTTTCCTGCTCAGTCGCTAGACTTCGGCTCCGCAATGTGGACAGAATGAACTGTCTTCCGGTATCTTTTTTCCGCACATACGACAGAAGGAGATTTCATCGGCCAAACTTTCTTTTTTTTCCATGTAACTGACTTTATTCTGATCTAGATATTCAAGCAACAACGACTTATTTGCAACCGGCTTTCCGTCTACCACCAACACGGGAAATGCTGTTTCTGGCAACGAAGCTATGTCCCTGTTAGCTGCTTGTGTCTGTTTACGCTTTTGAATCATGATCAACATCACAATGGAGGCGGCTACTCCAAGAATCAGTATTGCCAACCACATTATTTCTCTAATATTTTTGGGAAAAATTGAGACAATGAATGCCAAAGTGAAAAAGCTAAGGGCTACTAGAACAAATTCGATAAGAGTTCTATCTTCTCTCACCGGCACTCCTGCCGACCAACTCTCCCTGTGATTGCAGTTGTTGCATTTGCAAAGTAAGCCTAGTTCCTTGTATGTTGAATACTGCTGTTTGCTATAGAAGCATTCTTGTTTATGCTTCAGCGATTTCTCTGCCTCTGTCTTAGCGCTCTCATGAGCATTTTCGTCATATTGATGCTTGTGTCCGGAAGCATAACCAGTCGCATAAATGTTCACATCCTGAACATTGACAGCTCCGCACTTTGTACACTTCCACATAATTGTGATCGTTTTTCTCGCTTTGTATGTATATTCCGTTTGTGCCATACCCATTGCCTCCATATCTGTATATGGTTTTTACATTATCAAGAGAGTAATATTACCTACAAATAGCCTTTTCGATAGTTATAGTATCCTTCCCATCACAAAATGTCAACATATGTGTAACGGATTACATCATGCTGATAGTCAGAAGATGTTGCCGTGCAAAATGACTATGTTTTCTCTAAAGGCACACTTGACGTGGAGAATAAATATTCACAAAGTGAGCCGAAGAAGTACTTGTCAAAAAAGAGAAAAGCGGTCTCATCCCTTCTCCAGAGGTTCTCTCACGAGGATCGGGAAGGCGGAATCGGGCAGCGCAGCCAGAGCCAGGTCGCGCCTGTGCCAGATCCACCGGTCGCAGAGATACCAGACGCCCAGCACACCGCCGTACACGAGCATAACAGTCAGCCGCACGCCGAGCGGCACCTTCGGCACGATAAAGAATACAAAGAGCAGGACAGTCCAGACGATCGCAAGGAATCTGAACCAGAACGACAGATAAAAGGTCAGGGAAACGGACTTCGGGTTCGTGCAAACCCACGGCTCGCGGTGCCCGCACTTCCCGCATGCGCACTGCAGGCAGAGTCTTTGATATTCCCAAGCCGATTGATGCCTCGTCAGCAGGAAGTGTTTTCCCCTGCGAAGCTCTTCCCTCGCTGAGCGTCGGGCGGCTGATTCGCTTTCACTCACACGCTCGCACCGCAGGGCCGTGGCACACGTGTTGACATACCCGCAGGATGCGCATGTCCAGGTGATCGTGATGTCTTTGCGGTAATCCCACCGCCTGTCGAGAAAACCGGTGCGCGGCATACACGTCTCCTTTCCGGCTGACGGATGTCCTGTCTGTCAAAGGAACAGCCTGTTTCTATGGGAAAAGCTGCGTCACTGCCGGACGTCGGACGGTTCTTCCACGATGATGGGGAACGATTTGTCGGGCAGTTCGCGGAGCCGGCGATCTCTTGCATATCGTAGCACAAGGTACACGATGCCCGCAGCCAGGACAGCGCCCCAGAACATGACGCTGACCCAGAACAAGGGATCGGCATCCCTCAGACGTCCGAAGGCGAGCGTGTGGGGGATGTGGATCAGGGAAATCGCGCAGAATGCCACAAGCACGGCAGCGCACAGAGCCAGGATGCAGACCATCCACGGATCGAGCTGCAGGACCCGGGCCGGCCGTCTCGTTGCCCAAGGTTCGCGGCAGCCGCATTGCTCACAGGTGCAGCACAGATGCATGCGCCTGTAGCATGAAAACGAATCCTGCCGGCTGCGCAGCTGGGAGCACATGGCCGTCACCTTCGACCGGGCATCGTGACGCGCATTTCTCCGGGACCGGCGCTCTGATTCACCGGGTGAAAGAATGCCTGATGCCGATGCGCGAAGAACCTGGCTTTCTGTATTGACATGGCCGCATTCATGGCATGTCCATCGCACATTGACCGTTCTGGAAGCGTCTTCGAAGACACGAGGATCTCCTCTCACAGATACCACCCACCTTTTTGCAAAATGACGGCGTCTGCCGGGCCGTCCCCTCCCGCGCGCCGCCGGATGGGCCGATGACACATACGGCGGACGCTGCCGGTCTTTTTCCGCGCGCAGTCCGATCTGTTCCGATAGCGTCATCCTATCACAGTTCCCGTGCGTATGCAACCGTTTTCGCCGCAGGCCGGCATGAAATGCGAAAACACACGATGCTTTTTTCGTGATTCTGTGCTATACTGTATTTTGTCCGGCTATGACCGGAACACAAACCGAAAAAGTGAGGAAAAACATGTTCCACTACAACTGCCACGGCACCTGCTCCACCGGCATTGACCTCGAGATCAATGACGAGGGCATCATCACCTACTGCAAGATTATCCAGGGCTGCAAGGGCAATACCGCCGGCCTCGCCAAGATGGTGATCGGCCGCAAGGCAGATGAGGTCGCCGACATGCTGCAGGGCATCCCCTGCCGGGGTGACACGTCCTGCCCGGACCAGCTGTCCAGGGCCATCCGCGCTTATTCCGCCTGAGAGCGAAAGGAGATCATTTTGTCCGAAATCAACCAGACACCCCAGCGTTTCGAGGACATGGACCTCTCCCCCGAGATCCTCAAGGCCGTGCGCGCCATGGGCTTTGACGAGCCCTCCACCGTCCAGAAACTGACCATCCCGCTGATGATGAACGGGGCCGACATCAACGCCCAGGCCCCCACCGGCACCGGCAAGACCTGCGCCTTCGGCATCCCGATGCTCGAATACGTCCAGCTGAAGGACGAGCGGGTCCAGGAGATCGTCCTGGCTCCCACCCGCGAGCTCGCCGTGCAGATCGGCGAGGAGCTGACCCGCCTGGCCAAGTACATCCCCGGCGTGCGCCTCACCGTCATCTACGGCGGCCAGCCCTTCGCCAGACAGATCAACGCCCTGAAGAAAAAGCCGCAGATCGTCATCGCGACCCCCGGCCGCCTGCTCGACCACATGAACCGCGGCAATATCCGCCTGGACGCCGTGCACACCATGGTGCTCGACGAGGCCGACGAGATGCTCTCCATGGGCTTTGTCAAGGAAGTCACGCGCATCATCGAAGCCACGCCGAACGACCGCCAGCTGGTCCTATTCTCCGCCACCACCAACCAGGACGTGCTGACCATCGCCTGGAAGTATCAGCAGGATCCGGTGGAGATCACCGTGGAAGCCACGAAGAAGGACCGCCCGCAGATCACCCAGTACGTGATCCGCACCGAGCAGAACGAGAAGATCGAGAACCTGACCTACCTGCTCGACGCCGACGTCTATCAGCGCGTCATGATCTTCTGCAACACCAAGTTCATGACCGACCGCCTCACCAGCCGCCTGCAGAAGGACGGCTATGATGCCCGTTGCCTCCACGGGGACATCCCGCAAAGCAAGCGCAACGTGGTCATGAGCGACTTCAAGCGCGGCCGCTTCCCGATCCTGATCTCCACCGACGTGGCCGCGCGCGGCATCGACGTGGACGATGTCGAGGCCGTCATCAATTTCGACCTGCCCAACGAGAACGAGTACTACCTCCACCGCATCGGCCGCACGGGCCGCGCGCACAAGCACGGCGTCAGCTTCTCCCTGGTCACCTTCCAGGAGACCGTGCGCATGGACGAGATCCTCAAGTACATGATCGCCAAACCGGTGCCCCTGCACTTTGAGGGCGGTGTCCTGCGTCAGGAGGACGGCGAACCGTTCTTCGAGCATGTCTGAGCAGTGAGCCATGACCCGTCCGGACGGCGGGCTGTGGCTTTTGTCATGCGGGTGTCCGGCGGGACCGGACCGACCGAACCGGAAGGAGTCTCCATGCGCGAACGCAGTATCCCGCCCCAGCGGACGGACAGGCGCGGGGAGGCGATCCGTCTGACAGCGGATCCCCGCGGCCGGCGGCTGCTCCTCGTGCCCGCGGGCGCACCGCCCGGGGCCGGCGAGGCCTTCATGCGCGGCTGGCGGAGCGCGGAGGAGACGGTCCTCCGTCCCCGCGACGGGGAAGCCCTGCTGCGCGCCGCCGCAAGCTGGGCCGATCCCTTTGCCCGGAGCCTCGGCGTGGAAGAGCCGCGGCTCACCCTGATCCTGAGCCGCAGGGTCTGGGGAACGTGCAACGCGCGCCTCGGACTGGTCGCGCTGCACGAGGATCTGTCCAGGATGCCGGACGGGGCCGCCCGGGAGGTGCTGCTGCACGAGCTGTGCCACCTGCGGGAGCCGGCTCACACCCCGGCCTTCTGGCGGCTGTTGACCGACATGATGCCCGACTGGGCCGAATGGGAGGGGGTGCTGCGATGCCTCGGAGCCAGACTGCGTGCCGCAGGGAGCTGATCACCGTGGGCGACTGGGAGGTGCTGATCACCCCCAACGCCGCGTCGAAGCGGATGATCCTCCGCCCGGACAGCAAGTACAACATTTTTCGCCTGACCGTGCCGGCGGGCCTCCCGCGGGAAGACGCCCTCCGCTTTCTCGAGAGCCAGCGGGACTGGATGCGGGAGACCTCCGCGAAACGCCTCCTGGACTGGCAGCCCGTCGCCGCCCCGGGCGAGCGCCACTGCGTGCTCGGCCGCAGGGTCACCCTCGGACAGGACGGTGTCCCGTCGGGCAAGGCCTTCTGGGACTGGCAGTACGCCCGGACGCTGGAGGTCCTCCGCCCCATGCTGACCGCCTGGCAGCGGCGGATGCAGGTGCAGGTCTCCTGTGTGAAGTGGCGGCTGATGAAATCCCGCTGGGGCTCCTGCCAGCCGCAGAAGCGGGAGATCCACCTGAACACCCGCCTCTTCTGCATCCCGCCGGAGTGCCTGGAGTACATCCTCGTCCACGAGCTGTGCCACCTGCACCACGCCGACCACTCCCCCGCCTTTCACGCGGAGATGACCGCCCTCATGCCCGACTGGAAGGACAGGAAAAAGCGGCTGGAAGCCTTCGACCTCCGCCCCCTGCCCCCGCTGCCGGAGGAGGACGGCGCGCCCGATGCAGCCTCCCGCCACTGAAACAAAGGAGGTCAATCCATGATCGCCGAACCGCTTGCCATCAAGATCGCGGCGCTGTTCCTGATCCTCTTCGCCACGGCCGCCCTGGTGAAATCCGGCGTGCTGAAGGTGGAGAACAGCAGGGTGCTGTCCAGGCTGTCCCTGTACTTCATCACCCCCTGCGTCATCTTCAACTCCTTCCAGAAGGAGCTCACGCCGGAGATCCGGGACGGCCTGCTGACCGCAGTCGCGCTGGCCGTCGGGTTCCAGCTTATCTTCTTCGGGATCGCCGCCCTGCTCAAACGCTTCTGGAAGGCCACCGAGGTGGAGCGTACCTCCGTCATCTTCACCAACGTGGGCAATCTGGTGATCCCGCTGGTCGCCTTCCTGGAGGAGCAGCGGGGCGGAAACTGGGTGACCTACACCAGCGCCTATATTCTGGTGTTCAACGTGCTGTTCTGGACCGTGGGCGTGCGGATGTTCGACAGCCGGCAGAAGCCCGGCATCAAAAAGGTGCTGCTGAACCCGAACATCCTGGCCATCCTGGCCGGGCTGATCGTGCTGTTCACCGGCATCAAACTGCCGAAGCCGCTGTCCATGGCCTTCAGTGACGTGGCCGCCATGATCGGTCCGCTGAGCATGATGATCACCGGCATGGTGATCGGCGGCATGACGCTCAAAGGCATGTTTGCCAACCGCAGGGTGTTCGGCGTGATCTTCTTCCGCATGGTCCTGGCCTCCGGCGCGGCGGTGCTGGCCGCGGCCGCCGCGGTGAAGCTGCTCCCGCTCGACAGGATGATCGTGCTGATCCCCCTGCTCGGTGCCCTGGCCCCGTCGGCCTCCAACATCAACCAGGTGGCCATCCTCTACGACAAGGATGAGAAATACGCCTCGGCCATCAACGTCCTGACTACCCTCTCCTGCATCGCGACCATTCCGCTGTGGGTCATGGTCTATGAGGCGCTGATCGGGTGATCGGGCCCGCATTTCCGACACACAAACAACCCTCACGGAGGAGATCACAGTGAAGTTCACCGAGTACCTGCGCAGCCGCGTCTGGCGGCGCGAGACCCTGCTGGCCTATGTCCAGATCCTGCTGGGCAGCCTGATCGGCGGCGCGGCCTATCCGCTGTTCCTCAATGCCAACAACATCGCCCCCGGCGGCCTGACGGGCGTCAGCATGATCCTGCACCACTTCTTCGACTTCCTGCCCATCGGAACCACCTCCCTGGTCCTCAACGTGCCGCTGTTCCTGCTGGGGTACCGCTCCTCCGGCCCGATCTTCGTGCTCCGCTCGCTGATCGCCACCGTTCTCTTCTCGCTGGCGATCGACCTGATGCCCCTGCAGCCGATGACCGAAAACCCGCTGCTGGCTTCGCTCTTCGGCGGCGTCCTGCTGGGCATCGGCCTGGGGATGATCCTCCGCGGCGGCGCGACCACCGGCGGCACGGACATGGCGGCCCGAATGGTCCACAAGCGACTGTCCTTCATCAGTGTGGGCATGTTCCTCTTCGCCTTCGACTTCATGGTCGTCGTGGCCGCGGGCATCGCCTTCCGCACGCCGGAGGCCGCCCTCTGGGCCATGATCAACATCTACGTCTGCTCCAAGGTCATCGACGCGGTGATGATCGGCCTCACCGCCAACAAGGCCTGCTTCATCATCAGCGACCGCTGGGAGAGCATCACGGACCGCATCCTGAAGGAGATGGACCGCGGCGTGACCCAACTCAAGGCCCGCGGCGGCTACAGCATGAAGGAGCGCCCGCTGGTGCTGGCCGTCATCAGCCGCAGCGAGCTCCCGCGCGTGAAGGAGATCGTCCGGCAGGAGGACGACAAGGCCTTCGTCTTCGTCACCGAGGCCTTCGAGGCCCTGGGCGAGGGCTTCTCCAGCCTCTCCCACGATCAATAAAATGCAGAGGAAGAACGGTGCTCCTCCGCCATCTGTGATACAATCGACCTGACCGGACAGGACGTCCGTTCCACCTTCAACCGGAAGCGAGGGATCCACTATGAGTGATCTGAATATGGTTTGCCTGGATCTGGAGGGCGTGCTGGTGCCCGAGATCTGGATCGCGTTCTCCGAGGCCAGCGGCATCCCCGAGCTGCGCCGCACCACCCGCGACGAGCCGGACTATGACAAGCTGATGCGCTGGCGCCTCGGCATCCTGCGGGAGCACGGCCTCGGCCTGAAGGACATCCAGGCCACGATCGCGACCATCGATCCGATGCCCGGCGCGCGGGAGTTCCTCGACGCCCTGCGCAGGGAGACCCAGGTGGCCATCCTCTCGGACACCTTCACCCAGTTTGCCAAGCCCCTGATGGAAAAGCTCGGGTGGCCCACCCTGATGTGCAACGCCCTTGAGGTCGGCCCCGACGGCGCGATCACCGGCTACCGCATCCGTACCGAGAAGTCCAAGCTCTCCACGGTGAAGGCCCTGCAGTCCGTCGGCTTCGACACGATCGCCGCCGGCGACAGCTACAACGATCTGGCGATGATCCGCGCCAGCAAGGCCGGCTTCCTCTTCCGCTCCACCGAGAAGATCAAGGCCGACAACCCGGATCTGCAGGCGTTCGAGGATTTCGACGACCTGCTGCACGCCATCCTCGGCGCGCTCTGATCCTTCCCTCCACGCGAAAAGCCGCCGGTCTGATGCCGACGGCCTTTTGCTTTGTCCGCTTTACTCCTTGACCCGGCGCACGCGCAGCACGCCTTCGATCTTCCGGAGCTGCTCCACGGTGTCGTGGGGCATGGCCTGGCCGAGGTCCAGCAGGGTGTAGGCGTACTCCCCGCGGCTCTTGTTGGCCATGTTCTCGATGTTCAGAC
The DNA here is from genome assembly GCA_017429265.1 of Clostridia bacterium. Taxonomy (GTDB): domain Bacteria; phylum Bacillota; class Clostridia; order Christensenellales; family Aristaeellaceae; genus RUG11272. Next base: position 8,949 of record JAFRPG010000028.1, read on the forward strand.
CCTGGCTGCCGAAGAAGGTCGTGATCTGGGAGAGGATATTCGGGATGTTGCGGTGCAGGATCGCCACGCGGGCGGCGGTCTCGCAGACGCCGGCGTTCACGTCCGGATAGTTGACGGAGTGCAGGATGTTGCCGTTGTCCAGGTAGTCCTGCAGCTCGTCCACGGCCATCACCGCACAGTTGTCCTCGGCCTCCTCGGTGGAAGCACCCAGGTGCGGGATCACGATGGCCTTGTCCATGGCCGCGCTGACCGGGTTCGGGAAGTCGGTGACATAGCGGCGGACCTTGCCGGCCGCGAGGGCTTCCGCCATGGCCTTCTCGTCGACCAGGGCGTCGCGGGCGAAGTTCAGCACCACGGCGCCGTCCTTCATCTTCGCGATCGCGTCGGCGTTCACCATGCCCTTGGTGGCGGCGGTGGCCGGCACATGGATGGTCACATAGTCGCTGACGGCGTAGATCTCCTCCACCTTTTCCGCATGGCGGACGGCCGGGGAGAGCTTCCATGCCGCGTTGACGGACATGTAGGGGTCGAAGCCGTAGACCTGCATGCCGAGGGCAACCGCGGCGTTGGCCACAAGCACGCCGATGGCGCCCAGACCGATGACACCCAGGGTCTTGCCCTGCAGCTCGTTGCCCGCAAAGGCCTTCTTGGCCTTCTCGGTGGTCTTGGCGATGGCTTCGTCGGCCTTGTTGGCCTTGACCCACTCGATGCCGCCGGCCACGTCGCGAGCCGCGAGGAACATGCCGCACAGCACGAGCTCCTTGACGGAGTTCGCGTTGGCGCCGGGAGTATTGAAGACCACGATGCCTTCCTCGGCGCAGCGGTCCAGCGGGATGTTGTTGACGCCGGCGCCGGCGCGGGCGATGGCGCGCAGGCCGGCCGGGAAGGCCATCTCCTTCATGTCGGCGGAGCGGACCAGGACGCCCGCGGCCTCATCGATCGTGTCGGAGAGGGTGTAGCCCGCACGGAAGCGGTCCGTGCCGACCTTGGCGATATTGTTCAGGCAAAATACCTTGCGATCCTTCATGATCCGAACGCTCCTTACCTTGTCGTCCATTCACATTCTGAATTCCGAAATGCTTCAGCCGTTGTTCTTCTCGAACTCCGCCATGAAGTCCACCAGGGCCTGCACGCCCTCGACGGGCATCGCGTTGTAGATGGAGGCGCGCATGCCGCCCACGGTGCGGTGACCCTTCAGGTTCTTGAAGCCGGCCTTGGTCGCCTCGGCGATGAACTTCTTGTCGAGGTCCTCGTTGCCGGTGACGAAGGGCACGTTCATCAGGGAACGGTCCGCCGGGTTGACGGTGCCCTTGAACATGGCGCTGCTGTCCAGATAGTCATAGAGGATCTTCGCCTTCCGTTCGTTGACGGCCTTCATCGCGGCCAGGCCGCCCTTCTCCTTCAGCCACTTGAACACCAGGCCGCAGACGTAGATGTTCCAGCAGGGCGGTGTGTTGTAGAGGGACTTGTTGTCGGCGTGGGTCTTGTAGCGCAGCATGGTGGGCGTGCCGGGCAGCACGTCCTCGCGGATCAGGTCGTCACGGATGATGACGATCGTGACGCCCGCGGGGCCCACGTTCTTCTGCACGCCGCCCCAGACGACGCCGTACTTCGTCACGTCCATGGGCTCGGAGAGGAGCATGGAGGAGACGTCGGAGACCAGGTCCTTGCCCTTGGTGTTGGGCAGGGTCTTGAACACGGTGCCGTAGATCGTGTTGTTCTGGCAGATGTAGACGTAGTCGGCGTCCGGGCTGACGGGCAGATCGGAGCAGTCCGGGATGTAGGAGAAGGTCTTGTCCGCGCTGGAGGCGATCCGGTTGACCTTGCCGAAGAGCTCAGCCTCGGCGGCGGCCTTCTTCGCCCACTGGCCGGTGATGATGTAGTCGGCCACGCGGTTCTTCATCAGGTTCATGGGCACCATGGCGAACTGGGTGTTGCCGCCGCCCTGGAGGAAGAGGACCTTGTAGTTGTCAGGGATGCCCACCAGCTCGCGCAGGTCGGCCTCCGCCGTGTCCAGAATGGCCTCGAAATCCTTGGAGCGATGGCTCATCTCCATCACGCTCATGCCGGAATTGCCGTACTCGAGCATCTCCGCCGCGCACTGGCGCAGCACTTCCTCCGGCAGACAGGCCGGACCCGCGGAAAAGTTGTAAACCCTGCTCATACGATCTCCTCCATCTATTCTTCCTGTTGAGGATCCCAGATTCATGCGCCGGGATCACCGGCAGGCCCATTATAGCACAACGTGCCGTGCGTCGGGTGTATTTCTTCTGCATGGAAGAACCGGCCGATATTCTGCCATAAACGCCATTGATCTGATGAAAGCATAAGGAAAAGCCACGGCTCCGCTCCGGGAATCCGTGGCTTTGATGCAGGCCGCCTCACGCTTCCATCTGCTCGAAGGTCCGGCACCAGGTGTACTTGCTGATGGCGCTGGAGATCGCGTTGCCGCAGTAGGTCGAGAGGAGGTCGCGGATGTAGGTCGGGAGGCAGCGGTTGTACTTGACCTCGAGGATCATCTCGTCGTGCTCGAAGGGCGGCACGGTCGGCACATGCGGGTTGAACAGGTCCGTGGACCACAGGCCGGAACGCAGGTGCTTGTCGAAGGTGATGCGCACCTCCTCCGCCGGGTGGAGATAAGCCTCGCGGACATAGTCCACCAGCACGACCGGCCGCAGCAGGCGGATCGTCATCTCGCGATAGACATCGTTGAGCAGGCCGGACTGGGTGGTCTCCAGGCCGCTCGGGTCGCCGGCCATCAGCTGCTCGCACAGGTCCCGCGGGATCGAGATCGAGCGCTTGGAGATCAGGGAGCCGATCTTCGTCTTGCACTCGAGCTTGATGACCCGGTCGGAGTAGTTGTAGATCCGGATGCGGTACTTGTCGCGGTTCTGCACGCCGTCGAGCTTGTCGTGGAGGGCATCGTTGAACACCGTGTCGAAGTACAGGGAGCGGATGATGTACTCGTTGTTCTCATCGCCGTTCGGATCGCGGCCGAGGGTCCGGTCGAGGGCGTGGGAGAGCAGATAGTGCTGCGCCGGGCTGATGAAGAACTTCAGCTCGTGGCGCAGCGGGAGGGTCGTGGCCATGAGCCCACCTCGCTTTCGCTTCTCAGGCGCCAGCCTCGGTCTGGCAGGCGACGAGGGTCGCGTCGTAGACGCCCTCGATGCTCAGCACCTGGGAGACCAGGCTCTGCCGGTCGTCCAGGCGGACCTCCACGGTCATCTCGGCGCTGGCACGGGTGACGGTCTTGGAGCGCAGGCGGCGCTGGCGCACGGTGGCGCGCAGCAGCTGCTGGATGTCGCCCTCCGCAGCCTCGTCATAGTGCACCACCAGCAGGTACGCGGACTTGTTGGTGAAGTGGACGAAGGTCATGAAGAACAGGATGGCCGCGATGCCCAGGCCCACGATCAGCGCCTGCGGATACAGGCCGGCCCCGAGCAGGATGCCCATGGTCAGCGCCCAGAACATGTAGGCGGTGTCCATGGCCTCCTTGACCGCTGTGCGGAAACGCACGATGGACAGCGCGCCGACCATGCCCATCGACAGGGCGATGTCCGACTTGATGCACATGACCACCGGGGTGGTGATCAGCGTCAGCATCACCAGGGTCATGGCGAAGTTCGGGCTGTAGAGCACGCCGCGGTAGCACAGCTTGTAGGTCATCGCCACCAGCACGCCCATCAGCAGGCCGCAGACCAGGGCGAAGAGCACCGTCCAGGGGTTGAGGTTCCGCATGGAGGCGCCGAAGTTAGACCAGATTTCTTGCATGGGTGATCCTCCTCGCAATATGGGGAAATCAGTATGCTCCCTCGCCGTACTCGGGCTGGGGTCCGAAGTAGTTGATCATCTGCTGGTTGTTCAGGCTGAAGGCGGCCTGGGTGTATTCCCAGAGGTTGCGCGGACGCTTGCGCAGGGTGTTGCGGAGGCGGTCGACGCGCTTCTGCCAGTAGCGGTACGCGCCGTCGCCGGTGACGGGCACCTCGTCGATGACCTTCTTGTCGTTCTCGGGGCCCCAGCGCGCCCAGTGGACGGACATCTCCGGCGTGATCAGTTCCACGAGCGGCTCAAGGATCTCCAGCATCGTGTCCGTCGTCAGGAATTCGAACACCGAGGCGTACTTGCGCAGGAACTTGTCCTTGTACTCCGGCACGCTGAGGAGCTTGAGCAGGATCGTGTTGTCGATGTTCTTGTCGCCCATGCCCTTGGCCTTGGTATAACTCCTCGGGCTGTTGAAGGAGGAGGTGAAGAGACCGTAGTCCACGTCGTAGAGGATCCAGCGCCACTTGCTGTCTTCCCTGTGCAGGCGGTAGAAGCGCAGGTTGCCGATATCCGAGTTGCCGAAGAACATCTCCAGGGAGATATACTCGAAGTAGTTGTCCACATCCACATTGTCGAGGATATACTGCAGATCCTTGTTCGGCTGGCCGTTCGTCATGGCCGGCTTACCGTTCTTGACCTGCTTGATGAAGGCCTGGTATTCCTTGAGTTCGGAGCGCGTGCCGTACTTGAGGATGCCGCTGCCCTGCAGGATCGTCATGTTAGCGGCCTCGCTGAGCGGGAGTCCCTCCTGCTGGGCCGCCATGAAGCGGTCGTTGCGCTCGCGCAGGTTCATGTGGCCCCAGTAAACGCCGTTGAGGTAGACGACCACGGGCTTCCACGCCTGGTGGATGACGGGGATCGTGTCCTCGCCGTAGCCGTACTTCCGGGTGTAATAGGCCTGGTAGGCATCCACCAGCCGCGACTCAAAGCCGTCGAGCAGGCGCGTCCACATGCTGTCGTTGCCGGAGTTGCGCAGGACGAAGCCCTTGTACTCGGTGAACTGCCTGTCCTCAAAGAGGGCGGCTGCGAAGGTCTTGTTCCCGTAGATCGACTTGGCGCGGAACTTCATGCTTTTCTGCGGCATGTCGAGGGAGAAGTCGCCCATGAGCTTGAACTCGGCGTCCTGGTTGAGGATCTGCTGCCCGTCGAGACTGTAGTACTCCACATGCACGGGGCGGGCGTCCATCTTGTCCTTGACCTCGCGGTAGACCGTGTACTTGAAGGGCAGCTTGGCGGCCGGGGAGGCGGCCTTGGCTTCGAGGGCCTTCTGACCGACGGTCAGCATACCGTTCGTCTCGTTCCAGAGGATGTCCGGATCGGTCACGATGGAGAAGATCGGCAGCGTGTGGTAGGCGTTAATGAGGAAGGTGCCGGTCAGGACCTCGCTGTCCTTGAGCAGGCCGCTGTCGGAGAAAGCGCGGGCCCGGATCACCGTGGTGAACTGCATCAGCAGTTCCTCGCCCTGATACACCGTCGAGGACAGCGTGGGAACGGAGCCGTCCGTGGTGTAGCGCACGGTGGTATTCTCCGGGATCGTGATGCGCGTGGAGATCATCGGGGTCGAGCCGGTGACCTCGTACAGGCCCGGCGGGTTGGTGAAGGACGGCGTCCCGCAGTAGCCGAGGAAGCCGCCGACGTTCTCCGTGCCCGGGGTGGGCGTGTCATAATAAAAAAACCCGGATGTCCCCAGGGTGCGCCCGTAGGACACATTCGTCGGAATGGCGGAGAGCAGCAGCTTGTCGAGGATGCGGCCCTCCGGTGTGCACAGGCAGACCGTCTCGCCGCCGCCCCGCTGAATCCGGAAATTGGTGTGGAGGCGGCCGTCCTTTGCGGTGTCGCCCAGGCCGTCGCAGAGGATGACCATGATCTGCCCGGGCTCGATCCATGTCCCGTAGGGGAACTGCCACTTGCGGGGCCTTCCGATCCTGTCGGAGAGGCCCCAGCCGCTCAGGTCCACGGCCTCAAGGCCGGTGTTCCTGATCTCGACCCAGTCCACAAAGGCATTGCCGTCCGCCACGCCGACGCTGTCGTTGGAGGCCATGACCTCGCTGATGATAACCCCGCTCGTGTTCCAGCGGCGCAGATCCGTGTCCGCGCCGGCGACGTCCTCATTGCTCCGGCCGGGTGTGGCGAAGGTATGCACGGTAAAGCTGCCGGAAGGATCGCGGGCCCAGGTGCAGTCCTCGGGCAGGTTGTCCACGATCACGCGGTCGCAGATGTGGCCCCGGTGGTCGGACAGCACGACGGTGTCATGCTCCGCGCTGATCCGGAAGCTGGCATGCGGGATCGACGTGGGACTGACGGCCCTGTCCTTGCCGGAGCAGAAGACGATGTAGTAGCCGTGCGGCGCCACGCTGGCCCCCGCCGGGAACCGCCACCGCAGGGGCTGGTTCTCCTTGTCGGAGAGGGCATAATTGTCCAGGAAGATGGTCTGGTCCGTCGTGTTGTACAGCTCGATCCAGTCGGTCAGGTCGCCGTCCTCGTCGGTCAGCCCGCAGCGGGCGTTGGCGGAAACCTCGTTGATGATCAGCGCGCCGTCCATCACCATGGACTCCAGGCGGTAGCGCTCGTGTCCTTCCTCGGTGTTCTCATAGCCGGGGCTGAAGTAGGCGACCTCGGCCCACCGTCCGTCGGGCAGCAGGGCCCAGGAGCGGTCGGTCCCGACCATGTCGAAGGTCACCGCGTCGATGCGCATCGCGTGCGGCTCATAGAGGTAGACGGTCTCGCCCACGCTGGAGAGCTTGAACTTGGCGTGCAGGACGCTGTAGGGCTCCGAGCGGTTTTCGTTGTCGCAGAAGACGACCAGCCGGCCGTCCGGCGGAAGGATCATCTGCGGGAAAAGGAAGCGGATCGAGTCGCTGCGGTCGCACAGGCCGACGTGCTCCAGGTCGATGTCGTGGTCCGAGCTGTTCCAGATCTCGAGCCAGTCGCTGAAGCTGCCGGTCTCGTCCGGAACGGACGTGTGGTTCGACGGCATGACCTCGCTGATGCGCAGGCCTTTGTAATAGGATTCTTCCGCGGCCGCGTTCATCTCCGTGGAGGAGGCGGTCCCGATGCGGGCCTGCTTGGCGTCGGTGAACGGGTCATAGCCCTTGGAGAGGGCATATACGGTATATCCGCCGAGGAGGACGACCATCAGTCCGACGACGGCGATCAGGGCCGTCATCACCCGGGCCCTGGCGCGGATGCGGGAGCGCTTCTGCACATCGCGGCCGGTGCGCATCCCGTCGGCGATCGGTCTGTCATAGGCCTCGGTCCGCTCCTGCGCCGCGGCGCTGCGGCGTCTGCGGGGTTCGCTCATTCCGGTGTCCTCCTTTCCCTGCGGAATTCAGTCAGCATACCTTATGCATTGTAGCACATCTTTCCCCCCGTGGCAACCGTTTGCGGGGGTGCGATCATGTAAATTCCGGCTTCTTCGCGGGTTCTTCACGTTTAGTTAGGGAAATTCCGTTGGTGAGGGAATGCACCTGCGGGCGCACCAGAGGGCTTTCCGATCGATCCGGGGCTGCCGCCCATTCTCCGCTGAAAACTATCCCCCGGACAGTTTTCCGGGCGCTCCGAATCCTCTGGACTCCTTCGGGGCCGTCCCGATAAATAATTCTTGGGGAATTGTCAGGTTTTTGATGGAATGCCAGGCTATGCTCTCAGCCTTACCCGACAACCAACAAGAAAGAGGCGGCCCCGAAGGGTCCAGGGGCGATCGGAAAGCCCCTGGCGCGCTCCGCAGAGCGCGAAACCCCATATGCTTTCCCTAACTTTCCGTGAAGAACCTCTTCGCGGAAAGCCGGAGAAAACACAAGCGCCGGGAGCGTGTGCCGCCGGATTCCGGACAGGGCAAAACCGCCGGTTTGATCCGGCGGATTGCACGCGTCCGGCTGATGGATCCGACACACGCTCCCGGCCTTGCTGCCCGGGATCTGCGGAGGCTCAGCGCATGCTGTTCAGGTTCTCGCGCTCCTGATGCACTTCCTGCACGAGGCTGCCGACGTACTGCTCGCCCTTGGAGAGCATATCGTCCAGATAGGCGAAGGTCTTCTGGCGAAGCTGCGTCATCTGGTGATTCGTCTCCTCGGTCAGCTCCTTGGCGGCCATCTGAGCCCGCTGATAGACGCTCTCGGCGGAGATGCGGTGGTTCGCCTCAGCCTCGGCATCCTCGACGATCTTCTGAGCCTGGCGGCGTCCGTCATCCACGATGGCCTGGGCCTGCGCCTGGGCCTGCTGATTGATCTGCTCCCCGAGCTTCTCGCCGTTGCGGCGGATCTGCTCCGCCTCGGCCTGAGCCTGGCGGATCTGCTCCTGAGCCGCCTCGTAGGCGCGCTTGGCCTCGGCGGCGATGCGCTCGGCCTCGGCCTTGGCGGCGGAGACGGCGGCGGCGGCCTCCTCCTTCGCCCGGGTGATAATATCGTTCTCCTTCGAGACGATGGTGTCCGCGTGCTTGAAGGCATCGGGCAGCTGCTGAGAGAGCTCGGCCAGCTTCTCAACCGTCTCGCGGCGATTGATCTGGCACATCTCGCCCCGGAACAGCGACTTGGTCGCGCCGGTCACGCTGTCGGTCAGTTCACGCAGGATCGCCAGACTCTGCTGTACATTCTTTCCGCCTTCGACTGCCATGGTACATCCCTCCGTATTCATGATCTATGCTTCAAGTGTTCGGCCACTTGGGTCACAATGCAATCCGGCACAAAGCTGTGCCAGTCCGCTCCGAAGAGCGCCATCTCCCGCACAGCGGAGGAGCTCACGTGGGTGTGCTCCGGCCGGCTCATCAGGAAGACCGTCTCGATGTCCGGGCAGATCGTCCGGTTGATCTGGGCCAGCCGCCATTCCGCGTCGAAATCGGCCGTGCTCCGGAGTCCGCGCAGGATGGCGGAGGCGCCGCTGTCCGCCGCGAAGGCAACGGTCAGGCCCTCATAGCGTGCGACCATCACATTGGGCAGGTCCCGCGTGCATCGTCTCAGCATCTCCTCCCGCGCTTCGGGCGGGACGGCACCGCGCTTGTCGGGGTTGTGCGCCACGGCCACGATCAGCCGGTCGCAGAGCCCGGCCGCGCGCCGGATCAGGTCCAGATGCCCGACGGTCGGCGGATCGAAGCTGCCCGGGAAGACCCAGATACGCTCCTTCAAGCCTCCTCAGCCTCCTTTGCCCGCCGGTAGAAGGTCATGCCGGCATAGCCCCACCGCCGGGTGTCCGTCGCCTCCAGCCCTTCGCAGACCGTGTAGGGACGGCCGGCCTCGTGCTCGGTGACGACCAGGGCGTCCTCCGCCATCAGCGGCAGCAGGGCGCCTGTCACGTCCCGCAGGTCGCCGACGGCGTAGGGCGGGTCGAGAAAGATCAGGTCAAACTTCCGGCCCTCACCGGTCAGGCGGACGCACGCGCTAAGCGCGTCGGTCAGCAGGATCCGCGTCCGGTCCGCGTAGCCGAGGCGCTCGGCGTTGAGCCGCTCCACCCGGTGGGCTTCCCGGTCGCGGTCCACGAGAATGGCCTCCGCGGCTCCCCGGCTCAGGGCTTCAAGGGACAGGGCGCCGCTGCCGGAGAAGAGGTCCAGCACACGGGCCCCGGGCACGCTGCGCGCGATGATGTTGAACAGGTTTTCGCGCACCCGGTCGAGGGTCGGACGGGTGTCGCGGCCCTTCGGGGCGTCGATCTGCCGGGAGCGGGCTTCCCCCGCGATGATCCGCATCTCAGTTGAGCTGATTGGGCCGGCGCTGCGCCTGCCTGCGGCGACGTTCACGCTGCTCCTTGCGGCGGCGCTTGTTCTCGCCCTCGCTGACGGCGATGTGCACGCGCGTGCGGATCGAGGGACCCAGGAGGTATCCGACCGCGTAGCTGAAGGCTGGCAGCAGGACGAACAGCGGGGACAGGCGGTCGATCAGGAGGATCGCGTCGAAGTTCTCGCCGCCCGCGATGCCCACGAAGGGCATGACCAGCGCGCGCACGACCACCCGGAGGATATCCGCAAAGCCGGCGGGGACGGTCTGGGTGTAGACGGTCAGGGGCTCCAGCACGTCGGGTCGGGAGGCCATGTCGCTGACCCAGTTGGGCAGGACGCCCGGCGAGAAGGTCTGGCGCCTGGCCAGGATCGCGTGGATCACGGCGGGGATCAGGAAAGGCAGGGATCCGATGACCGCGTTCGCCAGGCCCTTCAGCGGGTGCCAGCAGAGGCGGCGCTCCGCGTCGGGGACCTCCTTGCCGGCATTGACCCGGTTCCAGGCGGTCTCGCCGAGGGCCACGGCATCCGCGCCGCGGTTCTGTCCGCTGTAAAAGCCGATGCAGTAGTAGATCAGCAGCTCGGACACGCAGAACAGGACGCGCAGCCAGGCCGCGCCGAGCGACACAAAGGTCGCGGTGAGCACCAGGTTGAGAAAGGCCATGATCGCCAGCCCGCCGAAAAAGGACAGGGCGGTGCGGAGCGTCTTGCCGTCGGTGATGCCGCCCCGCAGGAATGGCTTTGCGGCCTGCTTTGGCTGGGCCATGGGAGGTCACGCTCCTCTCTCGTCATCGGTATGGATGCAGATCAGGATGCCGTCCGGGGTCGCGAGGCGGTCCAGGCGCTCATCCAGCGGCCCGGCGGGCACGCGGTCCAGCACCTGGCCGGGCAGGGCGATGCCCATGCGGCAGCCGGTATAGCGGTGAAGGGCGATCCATCTGTCGTAGCAGCCGGCCCCCTTGCCGAGGCGGCGCCCATTCCTGTCCGCCGCAATGAGCGGCAGGAGCATCAGACCGATCTCCCGTGGGTCGGGTTCGGGATTCTCCGAAGGCGGAGCCGGGATGCCGTACGCGTCCGGCCGCAGCTCTTCCATGGAGCGTACCTCGCGCAGGACCATGCGCGGCTGCGGCTCCCGGAGCGTCGCGGGCAGCACCAGCCGTCCGGTGCGCAGGGCCTCGCGCAGCAGCGGGGTGATGTCGGCCTCCTCCGGCAGCGGCACATAGGCGGCGATCCGCCGGGCGCGCCGCCACGCGTCACAGGCCATGACATGGGCGCACAGGGCTTCGCTGAGGCGTCTCCGTTCGTCCGCCGGCAGGACCGCATGCCGTATCTGCCGGCGCAGGGCCCGCTTCTCCGCGGTCAGGTCGCTCACGGTGTTTCTCCGGTCCAGTGCCTGCCGACGCGCGCGGTGGCGGCCAGCAGGACCTCATAGCTGATGGTGCCGGACCAGGCGGCCAGCTCCTCCGCGCCGATGCGGGCGTCGCCGTCCTGCCCCAGCAGGGTCACCGTGTCCCCAGCGGCGGCCTCCGGCACCTCGGTGACGTCGAGCATCATCTGGTCCATGCAGATCCGTCCGATGACCGGAACGCTGTGCCCGCGGATCAGGGCCCGGGCCTTTCCGGAAGCCGAGCGGTGGTAACCGTCGCCGTAGCCGCAGGCCACGGTGGCGACCCGCGTCTCCCGCTCCGCGCGCCAGGTGCAGCCGTAGCTGACCGGCTCACCGGCGGCCACGGTCTTGACGTAGGTGACCGGAGCGATCCAGCGCATGGCGGGGCGCAGCGGAACGTCCGTCGGGACGGGGGGATAGCCGTAGAGGGAGATGCCCATGCGCACCAGGTCGAAGGCGGCCTCGGGCATCAGGCGGTGGATCGCGGCGGAGTTGGCGCAGTGGCGGAGGATGCCCTCCGGCAGGAGCCCGCTCAGCGCGATGAAGCGCCGCAGCTGCGTCCGGGTGAAGGCCATTTCGTCCCCGTCCGCGTCGGCAAAGTGGGTGAAACAGCCGGTCAGACGCACATCGGGACAGCTCTCCAGCGCGTCCAGGACGGCCCGGACCTCCCCCTCGTCGCGCGCGCCGATGCGGCCCATGCCGGTATCGAGCTTGAGGTGGCAGTCGACGGGACCGCCGGATGCCGCGGCCCAGCGGATATGCTCCGGCGTGCAGACGGTGAGGGTCAGGCCGTACCGGGCGGCAAGGCGGCAGTCGGCGGGTGTGGCGGCGCCGAGGATCAGGACCGGCGCGACGATCCCGGCCTCGCGCAGCTGCACGCCCTCGCGGCCGTGCGCCACGGCGAGCCAGGAAGCACCGGCTTCCAGCGCGGCCCGGGACACCTGCACCGCGCCGTGGCCGTAGGCGTCCGCCTTGACCACGGCCATCAGGCCGGTCCGCGCGGGCACCAGCCCCCGCAGCGTCCGCACATTGTCGCGGATGGCCGACAGGTCGATCCACCGCGAGTTCTCCACCGCCATTCCTTCACTTCGCCTCGCTCTCATTCCAAAGAATTATAGCATAAACCGCCGGTCATGAAAACGGTTTTGTAAAAAACGTAAACAAATCGTAAAAGTTCACCCGTCACAGCGCGCGCAGGGTCAGGCTCACCGAGGCCGCGTCGCCGCCCGGGAGGGCCACGCAGAGGCCGGAACGCATCAGCTCGTCGCCGCCGCAGGTCTCGCCGGTCTCCTCCACCGTGTAGATCAGGGCCGGGTCAAGGCCGCGCAGGCGCAGCATGGGGGCGTCGGTGTCGGGCTGGGCCAGGTCGCGGGTGAACATCAGCACGGCCTCGCGCCGGTCCTCCGAGACCGTGATCCACGCCGTGTCGTGGCCCTCGAAGGGGCTCAGCAGGCGGTGGAAGCGGCCGTAGAGCAGGGTCTGCCGCAGGGTTTTCACCCGGGCGATGACAGCCTTCACCTCTTCGATCTCGCTCTCCGGGAGCTTGTTCAGGTCGAGCTCGAAGCCGAAGCAGCCGCTCATGGCCACGTTGGCGCGGGCGCGGATCGGCGTGATCCGCCCGGTCTGGTGGTTCGGCACGGCGCTGACATGGCTGCCCATCGAGAAGGGCGGGAACACCAGCGAGGTACCCCACTGGATGCGGCAGCGGCAGAGGGCGTCGGTGTTGTCGGAACACCAGGTCTGGGGCATGTAGTACAGCATGCCCAGGTCGAAGCGTCCGCCGCCGGAGGAGCAGGACTCGAACAGCACGTCCGGGAAGTCCGCCTGCAGCCTTTCGAGCACGCCGTACAGGCCGAGCATGTAGCGGTGCGGCAGTTCGCGCATCCGCTCCGGCGGAAGCTGCAGCGAGCCCACGTTGGAGAAGTTGCGGTTCATGTCCCATTTCACATAGTCGATGGGGTTCTCGCGCAGGACATCGGCTACGGCGCTGTATACAAAGTCCTGCACGTCCGCACGGCTCAGATCGAGGATCAGCTGGTTCCGGCCCTCGATCGGCGTGCGGCCGCGGATCTGCATGGCGTACTCCGGATGCGTGCGGTACAGATCGCTGTCCGGGGAGATCATCTCCGGCTCGAACCACAGGCCGAACTTCAGCCCGAGACCGTGCACCTTCTCCGCCAGAGAGCGCAGACCGTTGGGGAGCTTCCGCCTGTCCACGACCCAGTCGCCGAGGGAGGAGTTGTCCGAGTCGCGGTGGCCGAACCACCCGTCGTCGAGGACGAAGAGCTCCACGCCTACCTCCGCGGCCTTGCGCGCGATGGTCAGCAGCTTCTCCTCGTCGAAGCCGAAGTAGGTGGCCTCCCAGTTGTTGAGCAGGATGGGCCGCGGCGCATGGGCGAACTTCCCGCGGACGATGTGCTCCGCGCAGAGGCAGTGAAACTGCGCGCTCATGCCGTCAAAGCCGTCTTCGCTCCAGGTGAGGACAGCCTCGGGCGCGGTGAAGGCCTCGCCGGGCTGCAGCAGCCACGTGAAGTGCCGGTCGTTGAGGCCGAGCATGAGCCGCGCGGCGTGCCGGCTGCCGACCTCGACCCCGGCGTAAAAGCTGCCGGAGTACACCAGTGCCGCCGCGAGGACCTCGCCGGAGGCCTCGGTCGTTCCGGGCCGGGCCAGGGCCGCAAAGGGTGAGGCCAGCAGGGAGGAGGCTCCGCGGATGCTGGATACACTCATCTCCCCGGGCGTCAGCTTCCGACGGATCACGTCGCGCTCACGGGCCCAGTCGCCGGAGAGGGTGATCAGATCGTAATCGCAGTCGGGCAGGTCCAGGCAGAGGCTGGCGGCGCGCTCGAGGGTCAGCGGCTGACCGCCGCGGTTCTCGAACAGCGCGCTGCGGGCAATGATGTCGCAGTTGTCGAAGATCGCATACAGCAGGGTGACATCCAGGCCCAGCAGTTCATCCCGCAGCTTCAGCCGGAGGGTCTTCGCGTTTCCGCCGAAGGAGGCGGGCAGGCCCTCCAGCCCATACTTCCCGTCCGCAATCTCCGCGGAGACGAAGCGCAGGTCGCAGGAGGCCGTTCCGTCCGCCGCCCGGACGATGAGGGCACCCTCGCGCATCTCGCCCAGCCCGTAGGCCGGGTACTCCTGCGGTACATGGTTCAGTGCGCAGTTCTGCAGACTGAGCGATCCGTCCTCCGGGAGGCCCCAGCGGCGCAGCACCGAGGCCGCGCTGAAGGCCTCGACGCGCTTTCCGAAGTACAGGTGCGCAGCGATCCCGCCCTCCAGGATTCCGATGACATAGCTGATGCGGTCGTTGCGGAGGTGGATCTGCTTTTCGGTGATGATGATGTCGGGCATGGCGTCGTCTTCCTTTCCTGCCCGGGTCTTCCCCGGACTCTGCTCTTTCCTTATGTTTCGTTGTCCCGGTTTTCGCGGATCACAGCCTCTTCTGTTGGATCCATTTCAGGTAGTTCCTTCTGAAATCCCGAATGCCGCCGAAGAATTCGGTTTCTGACTTAGTGAATGCTTTGTCTTCTGCTTTGCCAGCCAGCAGTTCCATCGTGCAGACCAGGTCAGCGACCTGAAGCAGACGGCAATCCACAGGGAGTACTTTCTGAAAATTCACATTGGGCAGATGGGAACTGAATACAGCCGATATGATTCGCGTAAGGTTGACCTGACCGTTGTCATAGTAAATGGTCACGCGGTCAAATCTGCCAAAGAAAGCCTTGTGCTCATCGATCCAGCCGCCCAGTTCCCTTCCGATGCGGGCTGCGAGCGCAATGCTGTCGCCGCATTCCCGCTTGTTCACCTTGATGCATGAGTATCGTACAGGCAGGCGGCGGACAAAATGAAACAAGGAGCCGAACAGCGATCTGCGTGCTTCCATCAGATCGTATGCGTATTCCGATTCACGTCTGATCAGAGGGCCTGTATGGACAGCGTGCCGCTTATACCCAAGATATTCCAGATGACGGTCAAAGTCAAGGATATTCTGCCGGATATCGACGGATCGGTCATGCAGAACCAGTGCCACAAGGTAGATGGGGGCATGCGGTTCAAACGGACCGAAATCACCCGATTCATCAATGAATACGGAGATATCCTTTTCGGCCATCGTACAGCCCTCCATATACGAAAGATGGCGGGGAAATTCCCCGCCGCTCGGTGGACCAGGGTCTTACGACCAGCCCGTGATCATCTCTGATCACTTTCATTGTATTCTCGAGCAGCCGTTTTGTCAAGTGGTTTGCGGCCCTCACCACCGCACCTGCCACCGCTCCGAGTACTCGCCCTTCACGTCGTGGGCATCCAGGCCCACGGCCCTGCCTTCCGCCGCGCCCTTCTCGCGGAGCAATCGGTCGAAGTGCTCCTCGTCGAAGGGGATCGGGACCTCGGCTCCGTCCGTCCAGGCGGAAAGGTAGGCCGCGTTGGAGATGGCCAGTTCGTTCAGGCCGTCCGCGCCGGGAGAGAGCAGGGGATCACCGTGCAGCAGATGGTTCGCGAAGTTCTGCAGGATCCCCCGGTGGGCGGTCTCCTCGCCCTCGGGGAGGATCGTTTCCTCTTCGCAGGGGATGTGCGCGAAGCTCTCCTTCGAGGCAAAGCGCACCTCGTCCTCACCCCGGGCAAGCCGCCACAGCTTCATCGTCCCGTTTTCCAGCACCAGCTTGCCGCGGGTGCCGCTGATCTCCAGGCGGTTGGTGCCCGGGTACTCGCCGGTGGAGGTGATGAAGAGCCCCGTCGCGCCGTTGGCATAGCGGGCGAAGAGCGTCGCGTCGTCCTCCACGGCGATGCGATGGTAGCGGGCGACGTCGCACTGGGCGCGGATCGACACCGGCATGCCGCAGATCCACTGCCAGAGGTCGAGGTTGTGCGGGGCCTGGTTCAGCAGGACGCCGCCGCCCTCCCCGGCCCAGGTGGCGCGCCAGGCGGAGGACTCGTAGTAGGCCTGCGTGCGGTACCAGTTCGTGATGATCCACACGCTGCGCTTGAGCTCGCCGAGGGCGCCGGTCCGCACCAGCTCCCGCGCTTTCTGAAAGAGCGGGTTCGTGCGCTGATTGAGCATGATGGCATAGGTCTTCCCGGTCTCCTGTGCGGCCTTCACGGCCCCCCGCGCGCGGATCACGCTGATGTCCGCGGGCTTCTCGGAGAGCACGTGCAGCCCCGCCCGCATCGCTTCCGCAGCGATCTCGCTGTGGAGCGGATGCGGGGGCGCGACCAGCACCGCGTCGGCACAGCCCGAAGCGATCAGCTCCCGCCAGTCCGAAAAGCGCGGCACGTCCGGAAAGGTTTCTTTGCACCAGTTCAGCCGGGATTCCTGAATGTCACACAGGCCGGAGAGGACCAGCCCCTCCACCTTGCCTTCGCCCACGCACTTCGCATGCGCGCTGCCCATATTGCCCACGCCGATGACGGCGAGGCGGATGCTGTCGGCCATGCTTCTTCTCCTTTACTTCGCGCCCGCGAAGCTGTTCCCCGTATCGGCGACCACGGCAGTTCCTCCCGTCTTCCGGCGGGACGTGGCGACGCGCTTTTTGAGTTCCGCCTCATACAGATCCTCGTCGAAGGGCAGGGTCACCGGCTTGCCGGTGAAGGCGGAGAGGTGCATCGCGTTGGAAAGGGTCAGGCCGTTGATGCCCTCCGCGCCGCCGGCGACCAGGGGTTCGCCGCGCAGGATGGCAGCGGCCCACTTCTTCAGCACGCCGCGGTGCTGGGGATTCTCCCCGTCGGTCTCCGGCTCGAAGGAGCGGCCCGGAACGCTGCCGAAGGGCTTTTTGTTCGTCTTCATCCAGTCCTGCTCCAGGGCCTCCAGCTCATAGACCGTCAGCTTGTCGCCGGTGGCCACCAGCTGAGCGCCGTCCATCTGCACCTCAAAGCGGTTGGTGCCGTGGGGGTCGCCGGTGGAGGTGATGAAGACGCCGGTGTGACCGTCGGGCCAGGTCATCAGGGCGGTGACGTCGTCCTCCACCTCGATGTCGTGCCACTGGCCGAAGCGCATGGTGGCCTGCACGGTCTCCGGCATGCCGAGGATCCACTGGAAGAGATCGAGCTGGTGCGGGCACTGGTTCAGCAGCACGCCGCCGCCCTCCCCCGCCCAGGTGGCGCGCCAGTCGCCGCTGTCGTAGTAGTACTGGCTGCGGTACCAGTCGGTGATGAGCCAGTTGGCCCGGCGGACGCGGCCGTACTTCCCGCTTTGCACAAGCTCCCGCATCTTGCGGTAGACGCAGTTCGTGCGCTGGTTGAACATCATGCCGAAGACGACCTCCGGGTGCTTCTCCGCGCAGGCGTTCATCTCCCGGACCCGGTTGGTGTAGACACCGGCCGGCTTCTCGCACATGACGTGGATGCCCCGCTCGAGGCAGGCCATGACGTACTTCGGGTGGTCGTAGTGCGGCACCGCGACGACGCAGGCGTCGATCGTCCCGCTGTCGAGCATGGTCAGAGCGTCGTCGAAGAGGACGACGCTCTCCGGCAGCGTCTGCCGCGCCCAGTCGAGGCGGGCGGGGTTCCTGTCCGCGACCGCGGCGAGGGTGAGCCCGGTGTCGTCCCAGTCCCCGAGGCCGATGGAGCGGGCGTAATAAGAGCCCTGGTTGCCGATGCCGATGATGCCGAGGCGAACAGTATCCATGATGCTTCCTCCTTCGTGTTCCGTTTCGTCCGTCTGTGCCGGTATATCCTGCGGTCTCCCCGGCCTTTACTCGAATCCGCGGCTCCGCAGATAGTCGAATGAGCGCCGCAGGCAGTCGAGGGGATCCTCGCCGTTGCAGTCGTCCTGCTCGACGAGCATCCACTCCGTGCCGCCGGCCTCCGCCTTTTCGAAGACCCGGTCAAAGTTGATATTGCCCTCGCCGACCGGGGCCATTTTCCTGCCGTAGGCATAGTCCTTCAGGTGGATGACCGGGATGCGCCCGGCCAGCCGCTCCAGCCACTGCGCCGGATCGCCGCCGCCGGCCTGCACCCAGAAGGTATCGAGGGTGAAGCCCAGCTCGTCGGGAGCGTAGGTCTCCGCCAGCCGTTGCAGGATGGGCCTGCCCTCCGTGTGCTGGAACTCCTGGTCGTGATTGTGGTACATGAAGAGCTTGCCGCCCTCGCGGAGCCGGCGCATGACCGGCGGGAACAGCCGCTCAAAGTCCTCACGGCCCATGCCGGTCCCGTCCTTCCAGGCCCACCAGCCCAGTCCCACGCACCGGCAGCCGAAGACGTCGTGCTCCGCGATGACCTTCTCAGTCTCGCCGGTCAGGCGCGGGACCGGCGTGTGGGTCAGGACACACCGCAGGCCGTTCTTCGCGAGCTCGTCCCGCAGCCATTCCGCCTCAAATGGGCAGGTGGCCGAGACCTGCACGGCGGTGTAGCCGATGTCCGCCACCCGCTTCAGGGCCTCCGCGAAGCCGTCGAGGGTCTGCGTCATCTCCCTCAGGGTGAACAGCTGAGCGCCGATCCGCATGGCTCACACCTCCCCCAGGATGTCCTTCAGTGCCGCGCAGGCCGCGTCGAACGCCTCGTCCGCGCTCGCGTAGGTGTAAGTCCCGACGGTGCTGCGCCCGCCCTCGCGCTCGAGGGACTGCAGGCCCGCGAAGACCGTCAGGTGGGGCTCGACGGTCATGGCGGTGCCGCCCCGCGCGAGGTAGTCCTTCACGATCTCCGGGACATGGCCCTCCCCTTTCCCGGCCGGGACGACCCGCCCGTCGGCGAAGAAGGCGTCCTTGATGTGCAGGTAGTCGATGCGGCTGCCCAGCATCGCCCAGGCTTCCGACGTATCCTGGCCGCACTGGACGAAATTCGCCGGGTCGAACACCGCGCGCAGGCGCGGCTCGGCGGTCAGCAGGTCCAGGCAGCGGGCCGCGTTGTCACCGTAGATGCCCTTCTCGTTCTCGTGGCAGAGGAAGACGCCGCTGCCCTCGCAGGCGTCGGCCATCGCGCCGAGGCGGTCGAGCACCTGGCCCCGCATATCCTCCGGCGTCTGCCCTTCCTTCGGGTAGAACGAGAACATGCGGATGCGTCCGGTGCCGAGGATCCGGGCCGTGTCGACAGTGCGGCGGAGCTTGTCCAGATGGGCGGCGAAGTCGTCGCCGAGGCCGATCTTCCCGATCGGCGAGCCCACCGACCAGACGCGCAGGCCCGCGTCGTCGAGGGCTTTGCGGACCTCGGCGGCCTTCTGTGCGGTGATGTCGGAGACGTTCTGTCCGTCCACGCCGCGGATCTCAAGCCCCTGCAGGCCGTTGCGCCGCATGGCCGCGATCTGCCCCGCAAGCAGGGGAGATGCCTCATCGGCAAAGGCATAAACCATGGCTGTATTCATCGCTTTTTCTCCTTCCGGCGGTTTTTGCGCCGACGTTCCTCCGATCATCGGGCCGCGCTGTGCCGTTGCGTCCATTATAGCGGGACGGCACCGGAAATGCAAGCGCCGGACGCCATCTTCGGGCGATTGACAGCCGGAAGGACGGATAGTATAATGGACAGGAGCACAGACCCGCATATCTGATATGAAAGAAGGACAGCACGATGACGAAGAAACGTATGCTTGCCGCCCTGGCGCTGAGCCTGGCCCTCCTGATGACCCTGACCGTCTCCGCCGAGCCCGTCGCCGTCACGCCCGACAGCCTGATCGGTGACTGGAATGTGAGCGAGTACGAAGGCATGACGATCTCCTTCGGCGAGGACGGCATCATGCGCATGACCATGGCCGGACAGACCATCACCTACCGCTGGATCGTGCAGGACGGCGCCCTCTACCTGGGCTCGATGACCTGCGAGGTGGACGGCGGCACGATGACCCTGGCCCTCTACGGCGGGGCCCCGGAGGAGAGCATCGTCCTGACGCGCGACGGCGAAGGCGAGGGCCTGATCGGCACCTGGCGCGCGGTGAACAACGGCGTCACCCAGGAGATGACCTTCTCGGAGGACGGCACCGTGCGCGCCGTCACCTCCGCGGGGCAGCACGTCTACGCCGACGAGACGACGACCTGGATCCTCGAGGACGGTGTCCTTTTCAACGGCGTGGACTGCGTGCATGACGGCGAGTCCATGATCATCGGCCTCAACGGGAGCATGCTGTCGCTGACTCGCTGAACGCTCTTTCCCCCCGGCCCGCGATCCCGGGCCGGTTTTCGTTTGCGCAAAAATAGGTTCTTCACGTTTTGTTAGAGAAATGAGGGGAATGCGCCTGCGGGCGCACCAGAGGGCTTTCCGATCGGTCCGGGGCTGCCGCCCATTCTCCGCTGAAAACTGTCCCCCGGACAGTTTTCCGGGCGCTCCGAATCCTCTGGACTCCTTCGGGGCCGTCCCGTTAAGAAAGGCTTTGGCAATGTAAGGTTCGTTTATCAACATTGCTTTGCAAAATGCCAAACAAGAAAGAGTCGATCCCGAAGGGTCCAGGGGCGATCGGAAAGCCCCTGGTCATGCCCGCAGGCATGAAGCCTCTCCCCATGCGCTTTCCCAGATTTTTTCCTGGAAGAACCCAAAAAGGCCGGGGCGCAAAACCCCGGTCTTTGCCGATCGGACGGATCACATTCTCTCCGGCGCCTCGATGCCGATCAGCCGCAGGCCGGTTTTGATGACCATGCGGGTGGCGTCGGTCAGGGCGACGCGGGCCGCGGCGGCGGCGTCCCCGCCGTCAAGGATGCGATGCTCATAGTAGAACTTGTTGTACGCCTGGGCGATATCGGTCACCGCGCGGGTGATCATCGAGGGCTCATACTTGTCGGCGGCCTCGCGAATGACGTCCGGGAAGCGGCCGATCAGGCGGAGCAGGGACTGGCTCTCGTCATCGTCGAGGGAAGCGTAATCCGCGGGCGTGAGCTCCGTCTCCGCGGCCTTGCGCAGGAGGGAGCAGCAGCGCGCGTGGGTGTACTGCACATAGGGGCCGGTCTCGCCGTCGAAGTTCAGGGCGCGGCTCCAGGAGAAGTCGATGTCCTTGATCCGGTTGTTGGACAGGTCCGCGTAGACCACCGCGCCGATGCCGACCTGGCGGGCGATCTCCTCCTTGTTCTCGAGGTTCGGGGACTTCTCGTTGATGATCTCGAGGGCCTTGGTCACGGCCTCGCGCAGGAGGTCGTCGAGATGGACGGTGTTGCCCTTGCGCGTCGAGAGCGCCTGGCCCTCAAAGCTGATCATGCCGAAGGAGACGTGAACGCAGTCCTTCGCCCAGGGATAGCCCATCTTCTCCAGCACGCGGAACACCTGGCGGAAGTGGAGATCCTGCTGGTAGGCTACCACGTAGAGGCACTTGTCGAAGTGGTAGGTGTCCTGGCGGTAGATCGCGGCGGTGATGTCGCGGGTGGCGTAGATCGTCGCGCCGTCCTTCTTGATGATCAGGCAGGGCGGCATATTGTCCTCGGAGAGGTCCACGACCCACGCGCCCTCGCTCTGGGTGAGCAGGCCCTTGTCCCGCAGGGACTGGATGACCGGGCCCATCTTGTCGATGTAGAAGCTCTCGCCGGCATAGCTGTCGAAGGACACGCCCAGCAGGTCGTAGGTCTTCGCCGCATCCCTGAGAGTCAGGTCCTTGAACCAGCTGAAGATCTCGAGGGCCTCGGGGTCGCCGTCCTCGATGCGCTTGAACCAGGCGCGGCCCTGATCCTCCAGGGAGGGATCCTGTTCAGCCTCCCTGTGGAAGCGGACGTAGAGGGCTTCGAGGGCGTCCACGCCGCCACGCTCGACCTCCTCCTTCGTGCCCCAGAGCTTGTAGGCGCAGATCATCTTGCCGAACTGGGTGCCCCAGTCGCCGAGATGGTTGATGCCCACGGTCCTGTAGCCGAGGAACTCATAGATCCGGCGCAGGCTATGGCCGATCATGGTGGTGGAGAGATGGCCGATGTGGAAGCGCTTGGCGATGTTGATCGAGGAGTAATCGAGGCAGACGGTTTTGCCCGCGCCCTCGGTGCCGCTGCCGTAGCTGTCCCCGGCGGCCAGCACGGTCTCCAGCGTTTCCTTCGCGAAATTGCCGCGGTTGAGGAAGAAGTTGAGGTAGCCGTTCAGGGCCTCGGCCCGGGCGACGTCGGCGTGGGGCCACTCGTCCGCAAGCTTCTGCGCGATCTGCACGGGGTTCATGCGCAGGGCCCTGGCCAGGCGGAAGCAGGGGAAGGCGTAGTCGCCCATCTTCGGATCCGGCGGCACGGCGAGGAAGCCGCGCAGGCTCTCGGCGTCCGGCAGGCCCTGCGCGTCGGGCCAGATGGCCGACAGGGCGTCGGCGGTCAAGGTGGCGATCCGGGTCAGCATATCCATAGAAAACACTCCTTAATGCGGGTAATAGGGGGCATAGACCTGCCAGATGTACCAGTCGGTCCCGTCGGTCACGATGGTCAGCGGGCCCATGGAGGTGTGCTTGTAGGGGATGCGGTGCCTGCTCAGCTGGTCGTTGGCCTTCACCGTGCCCGTCCGCAGGCTGGTGATGTAGACGAAGCCGGGGGCCACGTCGTTGAGGAACTTCGTCCTGGCCACCGTGATCGCGTGGTGCGGGAATTTCAGGATGTCCGCGCGCAGACGCTCGCCCAGCTCCTTATGGAAGTAGTCCTGCGCGCCCGTGGAGGCGTCGCCGGTCAGGAGCATGGTGGCGGAGCCGAAGGTGATGTGCGTGATGCAGCTCTGGGCGTTGGGATCCTTGCCCTCCGGGAAGTACCAGAAGATCAGGTGCGCCCCGCCGAAGTCGATCTCCTCGCCGTTCCCGATCCGCCGGTACGGGATGCCGGCCGCCGTCAGGGCCGCGGTCATCTCCTTCTGATAGGGATCGTTGAAGTCCTCCGGGAAGCTGGACCAGAAAGCCTCCGCGCGGAACCCCTGCTCCACCAGGGCGATCTGGCAGCTGATGTGGTCGTTGTGCGGGTGGGTGTTGAAGATCACGTCGACGCCGTCCCCGTAGCCCATGGCGGTCAGGGAGGCCCGCACGTTTTCCGTCCACTGGCGCACGCCGCCGTCGATCAGCATGGACTTGCCGCCGACCTCGAGCAGGGCCGCATCGTTGGAGACCGCGGGAAAGGTGGTCAGGCGCAGCACGTCCTTCTCCGCCCAGTCGTCCGGCGGCTGCCGGTCGATGAAGATCTCGGCGGAGGACGCCGCGGCGATGAGCGCCAGCGTCAGCGCGGCGCACAGCATCAGGATCCGTCTCACAGGGTTCATCCTCCTTGTCCGCACGCTCAGGCATTCCCCTTGCCGTTGAAGCGGCTCATCGCGTGGTCGATCCCGTTCTCGAACCAGTCTCTCGCGGCCTCGGCGGCGCGGTCGAGGACGGGATCCATGCCCTCCGCCCGGCTGAGCACCCAGCCGACGAGGTCCATCTCCGGCGGCGGGTTGCCGATGCCGACGCGCAGGCGGTCATAGCTTCCGTCCGGGATGAGCCGGCTGATCGAGCGCAGGCCGTTGTGGGTGCCGGGCCCGCCCTTGGACCGCAGGCGCAGGCGTCCGGGCGGGAGGTCGATATCATCGCAGACCACGAGGGTGTGGTCCGGGTTCGTCTTGTACCACTGGATCAGCGGAGCCACGCAGTCGCCCGAGCGGTTCATCAGGGTCAGCGGCTCGCAGAGCACCAGGCGGCGGTCGCCGGCGTTGATCTCCGCGATCTTCCCCTCGCACTTCTCCTTGCTCAGGCTCACCTGATAATAAGCCGCCAGCCGGTCCACCGTGTCAAAGCCCACGTTGTGCCGGGTGTGGGCGTACTTCGCGCCCGGGTTCCCCAGGCCGAAGATGATCCAGGTCTCCTTCTCCATCCTGTCCTCCCGCCGGAACAGACGCCGCAGGAGGTCTCCGATTCCGGTCATGCTCAGTCCTCCAGCCAGTCCGCCGGCTTCACCACCGCGCTGGCCTCATCGCCGATCCGGCGGATGCTCAGGGACATCAGGGATTTCTCGCCGCTGATGCGCTTCTTCTCCGGGGCAGCCGTCTCCATCACGAAGGCCATGCCGACCACCGTGACGTTGAACTCGTGCATCAGGTCCACCATGCCCTTGGCCGTGCCGCCGCCCTTGAGGAAGTCGTCCACGATCAGCGCCCGGGTGCCCTCGCGCACCGCGCGCCGCGCCAGCGACATGGTCTGGATCGTTCCGGAGGAGCCGGAGACGTAGTTGATGTTCACGGCGCTGCCCTCGTAGGCGCGGGAGTTGTGGCGGGCGATCACCAGCGGCACGCCGAGGGCGAAGGCCGTGGTCAGCGCCACCGGGATGCCCTTGGTCTCCATCGTGAGCACGAAATCCGGCTCCGTGTCAAAGTACTCCGTCGCGATGATCCGCCCCATATAGCCGGTGATCTCCGGGCTGGAGAGCACGTCGCTGTAATAGAGGAAGCCGCCGGGCAGCACGCGCTCGGTGCCGCTGAGGTTGGCGCACAGGCCGCCAATGTACTCGCGGGCATCCTCCCGGCTGACCGATCCGCGGTAGCGCACGCCGCCCGCCGCGCCGGTCACGGTCTCGAGCTTGCCGAGGCCGAAGGTGCTCGTCACCTCGCGCAGGAGATCGATATCCTCGCTCATCGTGCTCTTGGCCGCCCCGAACAGGTCGCAGAAGTGGGACAGCGTGAAGATGCGGTTCGGCGAGTCGGTGAGGATTTTCAGCATCGCGCTCATGCGCTCGTTGCGGCGGATCTTCTCCATCTTGAGTCTGCTCCTTTATCCCTTTCCGTGTCATGATACCCCGGATGCCGGCCGGAGCGCGGGCATCCGGGCGATTATACCATAAGAAAACGAATGATGGAAGAGGAATTTTGGAAAATGTTCGGAAATTTAAGTTTTTCACTGTCAGAAGTTCCCAGTTTTCAGGCTGAATATGCCTGTTTTTATTATTCGCAATATTTCTGAAACATTTTTGTCATGACATTGCCCGTTCTTCGTCATCATTGTAACCGTGTCTTGCCTTGACGGACCCGGCGCGCTGTGCTATGATCAGCGACGGTGAATCTTTAAGACGGTACGGGAGACCGGCAAGATGCAGCCAAAGCTTTGTTTGCGCGCACCTGCCGTCTGCCCGGACGGCGGGCGCTTTTTCGCAAAGCGCCGAGAAAGAAGGAGGATGCCCCATGTCCCAGAACACCAACCTCGTCTACCGCGTCAACGAGAAGCCGCCGCTGCGGAAGAATCTCTTCTATGCCCTGCAGCAGCTGCTGGCCATCATGGCCGCCACGATCCTGGTGCCGGCCCTGGTCAACTCCAACGCCAGAGAGCAGCTGGGGATCAACTTCCCCTACATGGATCAGGCTGCCGCGCTGTGCGGTGCGGGCTTCGGCACGCTGCTCTACCTGTTCTCGACCCAGCGGAAGAGCCCCGTCTTCCTCGGCAGCTCCTTCGCCTTCATCGCGCCCCTGACCGGCGCCGTCTGCTACGGCTTTGCGGGCATCTTCCTCGGCGCGATCTTCGCGGGCCTGGTGTATGTCATCATCGCCGTCGTCATGAAGGTGACCGGCACCGCCTGGGTCAACAAGCTCCTGCCGCCCGTGGTCATCGGCCCCACGGTCGCCCTGATCGGTCTGTCCCTGTGCGGCAGCGCCGTCAAGAACCTCAACAACACGGCCGGCTCCGAATACAGCCTGGTGCACATCGCCCTCGGCATCTTCGCCTTCGGCATGACGGTGTTCGCCTCCGTCAAGGGCGGCAAGCGCCTCCGCATGATCCCCTTCATCATCGGCATCGTATCCGCCTACATCGTAGCCCTGCTCCTGACCGGCATCGGCAGCCTCACCGGCAACGAAGCGCTGCAGGTCGTCAACACGACCGCCTTCAAGGATCTCCGCATCTTCACCGTCCCGCAGTTCAACTTCCTCGGCATGTTCAATGTCTGGACCAATGACGCGGTGAAGACAGCCGCGGCAAGCGAGCAGGTCCTCACCCTCGCCGCCCCGAGCGCCGCAGCCTTCAAGAACGGCATCCCGGAGAACTACACCAGCCTGACCGGCGTGGTCAACCTCCTCCTGCTCTTCGCGCCGGTGGCCTTCGTCACCCTCGCCGAGCACATCGCCGACCACAAGAACCTCTCCTCCATCATCGGTCAGGACCTGACCACCGATCCCGGCCTGTCCCGCACCCTGTACGGCGACGGCGCCGGCTCCGTCATCGGTTCCTTCTTCGGCGGCTGCCCGAACACCACCTACGGCGAATCCGTCGGCTGCGTGGCCATCACCGGCAACGCCTCCGTCTCCACGATCTTCATCGCCGCGATCTACTGCATCATCCTGTCCTTCTTCGGCCCCTTCACGGCCTTCGTCAACTCCATCCCGTCCTGCATCACCGGCGGCGTCTGCATCGCCCTGTACGGCTTCATCGCCGTGTCCGGTCTCAAGATGCTGCAGCCCGTGAACCTCAGCGACAACCGCAACCTCTTCGTGGTCGCGGCCATCCTGGTGCCCGGCATCGGCGGCCTGGAGCTCAAGTTTGAGCACATCACCATCTCCGCCACGGCCACCGCGCTGATCCTCGGCATCCTGGTGAACGTGATCTTCAACCGCCGCAAGGACGGGAAGACCGAGACCGCGGAGCAGAAGTGATGGCCGGCCTGAAAGCCGTCCCGATGGATGCTGCGGCCATGGACCGCGCCCTCAAGCGCATGGCGCATGAGGTGATCGAGCAGGTGAGCGACCCCGGCGGCTGTGTCCTGGTGGGCATCCGTCGCCGGGGCGTGCCCCTCGCCCGGCGCCTGGCCGCATTCATCGGCGCGTTCGGCGGGACCGCCCCGGCCGTCGGCGAGGTGGATATCACCTTCTACCGCGACGACCTGACCCGTCTCGGCGAGGCGCCGAGCGTCACGGGCGCGGACATCCCGACGGACGTGGTCGGACGGACCGTGATCCTCGTGGACGACGTGATCTACACGGGCCGCACGGCCCGCGCCGCGATGGAAGCCGTCCTGGCCCGGGGACGGGCCGCACGCATCTGCCTGGCCGTCCTGGTCGACCGCGGGCACCGCGAGCTCCCCATCCGCCCGGACTTCGTCGGCAAGAACCTGCCCACCTCCCGCGCCGAGCGGGTCAGCGTCCGGGTGCGGGAGATCGACGGCGAAGACAGCGTCACCCTGATGTCCGTGTGAATCACGGCCGCGAGACCTTTCCCTCAAGCAAGAGCGCACTCCGGCGGGGTGCGCTTTTCCGGTGCGCCTTACCCGCGCGTTTTCATCTCCGCAAGCTTGACACACGCACGCCGACATGATAGAATCACAATGAAGTTGTCCGTCCAATACAAAACACGGGAGGTTCATCGAATATGAAGCAATGTGTCTGTGGCGCCACCCTGCCGGACGGCGCTGTCTTCTGCGGCAGATGCGGCCGCAGCCTCGCCGCTGAACCGGCCGTCCCGGAAACTCCGGTGCCCGCGCCTCAGCCCCCCGTCCCGGAAGCCCCGGCGCCCGCGCAGGCTCCGCAGGCCGCCCCCGCCTATCCGCAGCAGAACGCTTATCAGCAGCAGTATTCCTATACGCCGCAGTACTCCTATCCCCAGCAGAATCCTTACCCGCAGCAGGAAGCTTATCCGCAGCAGGAAGCCTATCCCCAGCAGGAGGCCTATCCCCAGCAGGAGGCTTATCCGCAGCAGGAAGCTTACCCGCAGCAGGAAGCCTATCCGCAGCAGGAGGCTTATCCGCAGCAGAATCCTTACCCGCAGCAGGAAGCCTATCCCCAGCAGGATGGCGCTTATCCGCCTCCCTATCCGCAGGAGTACGGCCGGCAGAAGCCTCCGAAGCCCCCGAAGCAGCCGAAAGCGCCCAAGCCTCCGAAGCCCCCGAAGCAGCCCAAGGCACCCAAGCCTCCGAAGGAACCCCGCGCCGGCGGCAGCAAGCTGCCCATGATCATCGGCATCGTCCTGGCTGTGCTGGGCATCGCGGCGATCGTTCTGGGCTTCATCCTGAACTCCGGCGACGGGAAGGCCGTGCCCGCGACGAAGGCCGTGCAGATCGCGGCTTCCGGGGAAGCCGACTCACCCATGGGGAACGGTGAGACCCCGATCGACGTGGGCAGCCTGCCCGATGGCAACGTCGTCTCCCGTCTGGCCGGCGGACTCATCAACGTGGCGTCCGAGGTCGTCTCCAACCCCGTGAAGGACGTGGCCGACATCAAGGCGGAGAAAACCTTCAAGGCCGTGGCGCAGGAATTCGGCGCCTCGGCTGGCGGAAACGGCGCCGGCCTGTCCACCCTCAACCTGATCATGATCATCGGCGGCACGGTGCTGCTCATGGCCGGCATCGTCCTCACCGTGCTCTTCGTCCTGAAGAAGAAAAAGACAGCCTGAGAGACATCAGGACTGTGAATAAAGAAGGAGGTACTTCAGCATGACCAAGTACGAATGCCCCTGCGGTTACGTCTATGACCCCGAAATCGGTGATCCGGACAGCGACATCGCCCCCGGTACCGCCTGGGAAGATATCCCCGAGGATTGGGTCTGCCCCGTCTGCGGCCTGGGCAAGGATGAGTTCACCCCGGTCGAGTGAGACCTGACGGCACAGGAAAAGAGAGGTTCCGCAAGGGCCTCTCTTTTTCTGTGCGCTTCACGCTTTCTCCAGCTTTCTCCGCAGGGCCCAAATGACGATGCCGGCGCCGGCGGCCGAGACCAGCGTTGCCGTCAGCAGCATGGCGTCGACGCTCCGGGCGTTCATGATCACCCCGCCGAGCTGCGAGCCGAGCACGCTGCCGACGGTCACCGCCATGCCGAAGCAGGACTGACCCTTCACGGCGTCCTCCACCGGCACCGTCTCGCGGATATACTGCACCGACGCCACCGTCGCCAGGGCGAAAGCCGGCATCTGCAGGACCTGTGTCAGGTAGTAGCAGAAGATGTTCGGGCTCAGCAGGGTGCAGAGGCTCTTGAGGGAGAAGAAGACGCCGCTGATCCGCATCAGGTTCCGGGTGGAGATGCGGCGGTTCAGCCGCGTGAAGCCGAACATGACCGGCAGCTCGAGGATGGCCGCGACGGCCGCCGCGATGCCCATCTCCGGCTCTCCGCCGCCCTTCGTCTGAATGATCTGGAAGGCGAAGGCGTTGATCGCCATGTGGCTGAAATACCAGCCCACCGCGCCGGCGATCACGAGCCCCAGCTCGGGATAGCGCAGCAGGAACGGGCCCCTCTTCCGCTCCGCCTGCCGCCCCGGCTTCCGCACATCCGCCCCGGTATCCGGCCTCGGATAGGTGAAGACGATCAGCATCAGCGCGAGGTATGTCGCGATCATGCCGATCGGGAGGATCCTCGTCCCCGTGCGGGGGACCAGCTGCCCGAGCGCAAAGATCATGACGGCGTACCCGATGGAGCCGGCGGCCCGCGGCGCGCTGAAGGGCACGTCCGTCAGCACGGCGAGCGTGTTGATCAGCGGCTGCATGGACTGCATCAGCAGCATGCACAGGCACCAGGCCACCGCCGTCGGCGTCATGTCACGGCCGAAGAACAGCAGCACCGCCGCCGCGGACACGACGAAGCCCGCCAGCATGAGAAGGATCGTCCGGTGCAGGCCGTTCCTTCTGTCCCGCTGCGCCACGGACGCCATGACCGGCTGCAGGATGGCGCTGATGATCCCCGCCAAGGCCAGCACGGTGCCGATCCACACCTCGTTCAGGCCCTGGCTCTTCAGATAGACGCTCGCATTCCCGGATACGATCGCGAAATTGATCCAGTAGAAGCACTGGATCGCGCTGTAATGCAGAACAGGCTTCCTCGCCGCAGTCTCCATGCGCACAACCTCACAAAAAGCACCGGGTCTCCCCGGTGCCGAATACCGGATTCCGTCAGATCAGAGCCACATAGCCCTTGTTGCCGTCGCCCTTTTTGCGCGGCTCGATCGCCATCAGCACGGCGCGCCGGCCAGCCTCGGCCTCGCCGGCCTCCAGGGTGCCGATCACGCCGGACTTGCTGTGCACCAGCCAGCGGGGCTCCTTGTCCGCGCGCTCCTCAAGCGTCAGGGTGCACACGGCGCCGAGCGGGGTGTCGTTCAGGGCGTCCTGGATCTCCTCGCGTTTGGCGCCGCCCAGCTTGAGCGTCGGCAGTTCCTCGCGCAGGGCGGCCTCACGCGGATCGTCGTACAGGCCGATCCGCAGGACGAGGCATTCCTCCTCCGCGTCCAGGCCGGTCACCCGTGCGCAGACGGGGCGCTTCTCACGCTGCCAGCCGATCAGCTCCTGTGCCGTCGCCTTCTTTTTCACGCGGCCGATGATCTTCCGTCCCTGCTGGACAAAGAGGTTCCGTCCGATCGGGAGCAGGGCGGCTTCCCCGCCCAAGGTGATATCCTGCTGCACGCCGATGGCCGGGATCGCCGGCACATCCTCCAGCACGCGCCAGAGGCAGCGGCCGTCCACGGTGCCGGGCAGGTCGTCCGCCGCGGGCTCGGCGTCGGGCTCTTCCTCTTCCTCTTCCTCAGACGTCTCTTCGGTGTCCTCGTCATCCTCTTCGTCGGCGTCGAGTTCTTCCTCGTCGGAATCAAGTTCTTCTTCGGAATCGGGTTCTTCCTCGTCGGGCTCTTCCTCTTCCTCGTCGGACTCTTCCTCTTCGGATTCCGGCTCCTCGTCCATGGTCTCTTCCGCTTCGTCCGGTTCTTCTTCCTCTTCCTCATCCGGGGGCAGTCTGTCGGAGCCGTCCGTCAGGGCGCGGATCTCCTCCGGGCCGGCCTCTTCGGGCTGATCGGCCGCCGGGGTCTCCCCCGCCTGTTCGCGCTCGGCCTCGACAGCCCGCTGCGCCTCGGCGAGCGCGGCCGCCCGCTCCTCGCGGAAGCGGCGGAAGGCTTCCTCGTCCTTCCGGTCTCTCTTCGCTTTGCCCGTCCGCCCCGCGATCACCAGCAGGATCATGATCAGCAGCGATGCTGCGCCGGTGACAATCCAGGCCATTGTATCCATCAGGCTGTGCCCTCCTTGCTTCTCTGTCTCCGCAGCATTATACCATAGCGGCCCGTGTCTTGCAAGCGCCGGGGGATCACTTCATCTGCTTCTCCAGCCAGTCGTCGCAGGCCTTTTCAAGGGTGTCCACGATGATCTTCAGCGTCCGGATCCGGGCGTATTTCTTGTCGTTGGACTCGATGATGTACCAGGGCGCGTTCTTCGTGGAGGTCTTCTGGAGCATCTCGTTGACCGCCACCTCGTACTCCGGCCACTTCTCGCGGTTGCGCCAGTCCTCGTCGGTGATCTTCCACTGCTTCTCCGGCGTGTTCTGGCGGTCGGTGAAGCGGGCCAGCTGGGTCTCCTTGTCGATGTGGATCCAGAACTTGATCACCACGGCGCCCCAGTCGGTCAGCTGACGCTCGAACTCGTTGATCTCGTTGTAGGCGCGCTGCCAGTCCTTCTCCCCGCAGAAGCCCTCGAGGCGCTCCACCATCACGCGGCCGTACCAGGTGCGGTCGAAGATGCAGATGTGTCCCGAGCGCGGCAGGCGGGTCCAGAAGCGCCAGAGGTACTGGCGGCTCAGCTCGTGCGGCAGGGGCGAAGCGATAGGCCGCACGTCGAAGCCGCGGGGGTCGAGGGCGTAGGCCACGCGGCGGATGTTGCCGCCCTTGCCGGCCGCGTCCCAGCCCTCGTAGCAGAGGATGACCGGGATCTTGCGGTGGTAGATCATGTTGTGCAGCTCGCTGAGGCGGGTCTGGAGCTTCTTGAGCTTTTTGTCGTACTCCTCATCGTCGATCGTCGGCGAGAGGTCGACCTCGCTGAGCTGCGGCATGGGCAGGAGCGGGAAGCTCTCGTCGAAGGGATCGCCCACATAGCGCCCGGTCTCCAGGGCCTTCGCGATCATGGCGGTGAGCAGCTTGAGGGCGTCGCGGACGGCGCTCTTGCGGCGCTTCGCGTCGAGGGTGTACCAGGGGAAGGTCGCGTCGGTCTTCTCCATGAAGTCCTCGTAGGCATTGACGAAGCGCTTGTACTCTCGGTGCTGCCACAGGTCCTCGTCGGTGGCGCGCCACTCGGTCTCCGCCGCGGTGCGCAGGCTGGTCAGGCGCCTGAACTGCTCGTCCTTGCTGATGTGGAGGAAGAGCTTGAGCACCAGATAGCCGCCGTCCCGCAGCTGGCGCTCGAACTCGTTGACTGCCCGCACCCGGCGGCGGTACTCGTCGTGGGTGATCTCCCGGTGGAGGTACTTGCGCACGGTATTCTCCATCCAGCCGGAGTCCATGAAGAGGATCTTGCCGTTCTCCGGGATCGCGCTCGCATAGGGATGAAGGAAGGGATAGCGCATCTCATGCTCCGGCAGGATGGCCGGGGAGACGACCTGGTAGAAGCGCGGGTCGATCTCGCTGATCAGTTCCTTGATCAGGCCGCCCTTGCCGGCCGCCGCCCAGCCCTCCACCAGCACGATCACAGGGAGTTTCGCGTCCCGCAGCAGCTGCTGCTGGGAGAGCAGGAGCTGCCGCAGTTCCTTCAGCTCGGCGCCCAGGGTTTCCTTGTCTTCCTTTTTCTTCTGTTCAAAATCCTTCAGCATCGCTCATGCCTCCTCGTGTTCGTCATCTGACCGGATTTGCCTGTCTCAGTCCGCAGGTCTGGCCCAGCCGAGGCTGCGCTCCACCGCCCTGTGCCAGCCGGCGAGCAGCTCCCCGCGGCGCTCCGCCGTCATCTTCGGCTCGAAGATCAGGTCGCGCTTCCACAGCTGCGCGGTCTCCTCCGCGGTGGCGTAGACGCCCACGCCGAGGCCCGCGAGCAGGGCCGCGCCGAGGGCCGTGGTCTCCAGCACCTGCGGACGGACCACCGGGATGCCCATGATGTCCGCCTGGAACTGCATCAGGAAGCCGTTGGCGCTCGCGCCGCCGTCCACCCGGAGCATCTCCGGCTTCGAGCCGCAGTCCGCCGCCATGGCGTCGAGCAGGTCCGCGCTCTGGTAGGCGATGGCCTCGAGGGCCGCGCGGACGATCTGCGGACGGCCGGTGCCGCGGGTCATGCCCACGAGGGTGCCGCGGCTGTACATGTCCCACCACGGCGCGCCCAGGCCCGTGAAGGCTGGCACGAGGTAGACCCCGCCGGTGTCCGCCACCGAGGAGGCGATCTGCTCGGTCTCGGCCGCGGTTTTGATGATCTGCAACTCATCGCGCAGCCACTGCACCGTCGCGCCGCCCATGAAGACGCTGCCCTCCTGGGCGAAGGTGGGCTGCCCGGCGAGCCGCCAGGCCATCGTGGACAGGAGGCCGCTCTCGCCGCCCGGGACCGTCCCGCCGGCGTTCATCAGCATGAAGCAGCCCGTGCCGTAGGTGTTCTTGACCATTCCCTGCCCGAAGCAGGCCTGGCCGAAGAGGGAGGCGTGCTGGTCGCCGGCCATGGCAGCCACGGGCACGGGCACGCCGAGGATCTCCGGGTTCAGCGTGCCCACCACGCAGCTGGAGTCCACCACCTTCGGCAGACAGGCGCGCGGGATGTCGAGCACGTGCAGGAGATCCTCATCCCACTCCTGCTTCTCGAGGTTGAAAAGCATCGTGCGCCCGGCGTTGGTCGCGTCGGTGACGTGCGGATGGCCGGAGCAGAGGTTCCAGGCGAGGAAGGTGTCGACGGTGCCGAAGCACAGCTTCCCCGACGCGGCCTCCTCATGCAGGTTGAGCTCCCGAAGGAGCCAGGCGAGCTTGGTGCCGGAGAAGTACGCGTCCGGCACGAGGCCGGTCTTGCGGCGGATCACGTCCCGCCAGCCGCTCTCCACGAGGCGCTCCACGTCCGCGGCGGTCCGGCGGCACTGCCAGACGATGGCGTTGTGGACGCATTCCCCGGTCTCGCGGTCCCACAGCAGGGTCGTCTCGCGCTGGTTCGTGATGCCGATGGCGAGGATGTCCTCCGGGTGCACGGCGCTGCGGCGGACCGCCCGCTGCAGGCTCGCGATCTGGGTGCGCAGGATCTGCTTCGGGTCATGCTCCACCCAGCCCGGATGCGGATAAATCTGCGGGAATTCCTCCGCCACCACGGCGAGGATGTTTCCGGACAGATCAAAAACCACGGCGCGTGAGCTTGTGGTGCCCTGATCCAGGGCGATCAATACCTTCTGGCTCATAGTGTCCCTCCGATTATTCGTCTGTAGAGTTTCTCCGTTGGTCATACTATACCACAATCCGCACGGGGAGGCAAGCCGTTCCGGGCGATTTTCGCGCCGCCCGCGGGAATCCGGCGCACCGAAAAACCCCTGCCGGAGCAGGGGCGGATACAGGGGCGTTCCCGTTGTGCGGCTTCTCAGCCGTTGGCGTCGTCCCCGTGGTTGTCGCGGTCCTCGAGGGCCTTGCGGGTGGCCTCGATCCGGGCGACGAAGTCGTTCAGGCGGTCCTGGAGGGTCTGCAGCAGGGTCTCATCGGCCGCCGCGGCCTTCTCCTCCTCGGTGGGCTCCGCCGCGGGCGCGGGCTCCTCAGCCGGCTTTTCGGTCTCAGGGTTTTCAGCCTCGGGCTTCTCCTCGGCGGTCTGTTCGTCCGCGGTCTCTTCCGCCTTCTTCGGTCCGCCGAAGACGCCGGCGAAGACCTGGCCCAGGCGGTCGAAGAGGGTCTCCGCCTTCTCGCGGATCTGCCGCACGGCATCCGGGGTCACGATATCCTCCGCGGCTTCCTGCGCCTCGCAGGCGGCCTCGCTCACGGCCTCGGCGGCCTGTTCGACAGCCTCGTCGATCCCCTCCGCGGCCTGCTCCATCAGACGCTCGACATCGTTCTCCAGGTCCAGGTCGCATTCCACCTGATGCAGCTCGTCCTCCATCGCGTCCAGCTCGTTGAGGCGGTCGCGGAGGGCGTCGCGCTCCTCGCGGGTCATCTTCTCGATGTCGGTCTGACGGCCGCGCAGCTTCTCGCACAGGTCCGCGAAGCGCTTGCGCAGGCTGTCCAGCATCTCGTTTCCGCGCCTGCGGATCGCGTCGGTCTTGTCCTTGTTCTTCTCGGCGACCTCCTCGCCCTTGGCCACGAGGCCCTTGGCGATCTCGCCGGTCTTCTCCACAGCGGTGGCCACAGCGCCGACCCCGCCCAGCAGGACGTTCTTCAATGCCTTTTCCAGTTCGCTCATGTTCATCGCTCCTTTTTTCGTATGATCTATACAGCGCTCTGTCTTTGTTGTGTCAGTGGTCTGTGCACGCTTTCAGTATACCGCTTTTTCGGCCGTCTGCAAGGGAAATGCGTTAAACCGGGATTAAAAAATCATGTGAAACGGTGCCTGCTCAAGTGATGCTTTCCCTTCTTCCTCTCCCTTGCATTCGCGCACGTTGTGGACTATACTGTCCACGCACACAACAAAGCAAGGAGGCTTTGCCCATGTTCAAACGGATCCTCTCCCTCGGGCTTGCCGGGCTGATGCTGCTCGGCTTCCTGCCGGCCTTCGCGGAAGATGTCCCCACTGAGGCGTCCCTGAGCGATCTGGCCGCCCGGTACGGCTTCAGGCTCGGCACCGCCTGCTCCGGCGGCGACATCCAGTGGAACCCGAACCTGATGAACCTGATCGCCGGCCAGTTCAACAGCATGACGGCCACCAACGAGATGAAGGCCTATTCCCTCCTCGACGAGCGCGCCTCCCGCGCCGCCGCCGACGGCATGCCGGTGATGAACTACACCGTGGCGGACCGGATGGTCGCCTGGGCGCAGGAGCACGGCGTCGGCGTCCGCGGCCATGTGCTGGTCTGGGATGCCTACATGAACGACTGGTTCTTCCGCGTGGACTTTGACGGCACGAAGCCTTACGCCGACAGCGAGACCGTCCGCGCCCGCACCCGGTACTACATCGAGCAGGTCGTGACCCATTTCGAGGAAGCCTTCCCCGGCGTGGTCTACTGCTGGGACGTGGTCAACGAGGCCGTGGGCGACAACGAGGGCGAGTACCAGCCCGACGATCCGCGGCACCTGCGCACCGTGCGCTCCGGCGCACCCAACCTCTTCCGCGAGCATCTCGGCGACGACTATGTGGCCTTCGCCTTCCTCTGCGCGCGGGACACCGTGGAAGCCCTCGGCGCGGACATCCGCCTCTACTACAACGACTACAACGCCTACTTCCCCGAGAAGCGGGCGGCGATCGTCGCCCTGGCCGAGAGCGTCAACAGCTATGCCGATGACGAAAACGGCGCGCCCCGCCGCCTGCTCGACGGCATCGGCATGCAGGGCTACATCGGCGGCTACGGCACGCAGGAGGGCTGCCTGGTGCCCGAGCACATCGACTGGATCCGCGAGTCCATCGAGGACTACG
The DNA here is from genome assembly GCA_017429265.1 of Clostridia bacterium. GTDB lineage: Bacteria > Bacillota > Clostridia > Christensenellales > Aristaeellaceae > RUG11272. Next base: position 44,897 of record JAFRPG010000028.1, read on the forward strand.
CCGCCCACGGCTGGGAGGTGCAGATCACCGAGATGGCGGTCCGCAACTTCGACATCCGCGAGGCCGACAGGCACGCGGCCTTCTATGCCGATCTCTTCCGCATGTTCGCATCCCTGCGGCGCGAGGACGGGACCAACCCGCTCGTGGCCGTCTCCATCTGGGGCCTGGCCGACAATCCCCGCGCCCAGAAGGGCACCTATGTCTTCAACCTGAACAGCCCCTTCGGCGGCCTGGTGAACGATCGCCTGGAGCCCAAGGATGCCTGGACGCAGGTGTACGCCGTGCTCGCCGGGGAGTGATCCCTTCCACGGGAAAAGCCGTCCGTATCGGGCGGCTTTTTCTGTGGGTGCGTCACCGGGTCTTTTTCGCCCCGGTCTGCTTCTTTTTGCCTGCCGGTTCCAGATTCAGGAGGCCCACGGCACAGGCGAGGTCGAAGAAGAAGATCCCGATCGTGTTCAGCAGGAAGCCCCTGCGGTTGACGGCGATCTGTCCCTCCCGCTCGTCGACCAGGCGCTCGAGCATCTTGTAATTGAGGACAAAGTCGCGGGTCTGGATCTTCTGGTCCTCCCGGACGGTCACCTTCAGCCATTCGGCGATCTCGCCGACCTGCTCCCGCGTGAGGTAGGACGCCTCGTCCTCCGGGTCGACGGTCTCGCGCTTGGCCGCTTCCTCCTGCTGGGCGGAGAGCTGAATGCCGCCGTAGAAGTCGCGCTCCTTCGCGTAGTTGTCGAACACGGCGTCGTAGTCCGGCTGGGAGACGAGGGTGAAGACCAGGAAGCCGACCGCCACCGCGGTCATCAGGAGGGTCCCCCAGTTGGCCTTGAGCGGGGAGCGGAAGACGTAGTACAGCAGCAGTGTCCCGACCACGAGGGTGTCCACCGGCATGGCGAAACCGCGGTTGAGCGGGGACGGCATGGAGCGGGCGCTCATCACCGAGAGGATCAGCAGCGCCGCCTGGGCGCCGAGGAAGATCCCGGCTGACATTTTCGCCCCGTAGCCCGCCGCGCGGCTGTCCCGCGAGCGGACCGCCCAGAGGAAGAGCCCGTCGAAACAGAGCACCACCGCCGCGGTGAAGATCGCCTGGCCCATGCTGATCGGGTAGGCCACCAGCTTTGTCTGGCAGGCCGTCAGGCGGGCCGTCAGCAGCGCGGCGCTGATCAGGAACAGGATCCCCATCGCGGGTACCTTGAAGCGGGCGAACCTGGTCGCGACCGGTACGCCGGTGTCCGCGTCGGGATCGACCTTGCGGATCTCCGCCGCCAGGCGCCGGACCTCGGCGATGCGCTCCTTCTCGGGGATGCCGCTGCCGTGGGTGTTCAGGGCGTCGAGGCTTTCCCTGCGCAGGCGCAGCAGGTCCCCCTCCGCGCCGGGGATCCCGGCCGCGCAGGTTTCCGCGCGCCCGAGCAGACGGATGGCGGACGCGCACCAGCTGTTCCGGCGGCGGTCGGCGATGTCGAGATCCCGCCGGTCCGTGCTCCGGAAGTGCTCGCGCACGAAGTCCGCGCCCCGGATGCAGCGGTCCGCCAGGCCGGATACCCGCCGCGCCATGGGGGCGAAGCGCGCCGCCGCGTCCCCTTCGCCGCGCAGGGCGTCCGCCGCCGCGCCGAGCTTTTCGGCCACGCCGTCGCAGCGCTCCGCGATCTCGCTGTTCTGCGACTGCTCCGCGTCGTACGCCGCGAGGAAGAATGCGGCCTCGGCGTTCCCCGGGTTCTGTTCGGCCACGCGCTGATAAGCCTTGCGCGCCTCGAAGGTATTCTCGTCCGCCTCCGCGGCCCGGGCCTTTGCCAGCCAGTCCACGGGGACATAGGTGCTCTGATTGTCGGACATGAAAGCGCCTCCTGCTCCTGTTGTCTCTCCGGGCTATTGTACGCTTTTTCGGCGGGGATTGTCAACCCGGCTTCGGAGATGATCCGCCACCTCCGGAGGTTTTTCATTTCATCCGGTGTTCGCCTTGCATTTCGACCCGTGTCATGCGATAATCCCGGTGCGGGGTCCCGGACCCCGACCTCTCCCGAACGGATGTGATCCCCTCCATGGACAACCGCTTTGTCCTCAAGGCCCCCTATCAGGCCAGCGGCGACCAGCCCCAGGCCATCGACGCCCTGGCGCGCGGCATCCAGGCCGGGCTGAAGAATCAGGTCCTTCTCGGCGTCACCGGCTCCGGCAAGACCTTCACGATGGCCTCGGTGATCGAGCGCGTGCAGATGCCGACCCTGGTCATCGCGCACAACAAGACCCTCGCGGCCCAGCTCTGCTCGGAGCTGAAGGCCTTTTTTCCCGACAGCGCGGTGGAGTATTTCGTCAGCTATTACGACTACTACCAGCCCGAGGCCTACATCGCCTCCTCTGATACCTACATCGAGAAGGATGCCTCCATCAACGAGGAGATCGACCGCCTGCGCCACTCCGCCACCGCGGCCCTGCGCGAGCGCCGCGACGTCATCATCGTGGCCTCGGTCTCCTGCATCTATTCCATGGGCGACCCGGAGGAGTACGAGGGACAGATGGTCTCCGTGCGCCCCGGCATGCGCGTGGAGCGCGACGACCTCGTGCGCCAGCTGATCGACATCCAGTACGAGCGCAACGAGATCGAGTTCGCCCGCGGGACCTTCCGCGTCAAGGGCGACGTGCTGGAGATCATCCCGGCCAGCGCCCATGACCGGGCCCTGCGGATCGAGTTCTTCGGCGATGAGATCGAGCGCGTAAGCGAGATCGACGCGGTCAGCGGCCAGGTCCTGGCCGTCCGCGCCCATGCAAGCATCTACCCCGCCACCTTCTACGCGACCGATCCGGAGCGCATGAAGGCCGGCATCGGGCAGATCGAGCGCGATCTGGAGGAGCGCGTCGCGGCCTTCCAGGCGGCCGGGAAGCCCCTCGAGGCCGAGCGCATCGCCCAGCGCACGCACTACGATATCGAGATGATGCGGGAGATCGGCTACTGCCAGGGCATCGAGAACTACTCCCGCTACTTCGACGGACGCCAGCCCGGCGACCCGCCCTACACCCTGCTGAGCTATTTCCCCGAGGGCTTCCTCACGATCATCGACGAGAGCCACGTCACGGTGCCGCAGATCCGCGCCATGTACAACGGCGACCGGGCGCGCAAGGACACCCTCGTCCAGTACGGCTTCCGCCTGCCCTCCGCCTACGACAACCGCCCCCTGCTCTTCCACGAATTTGAGGAACGCATCGGGCAGACGATCTTCGTCTCCGCGACCCCCGGCCCCTACGAGACCGAGCGGCAGGAGCAGACCGTGGAGCAGATCATCCGCCCCACCGGCCTGACCGACCCGGAGATCATCGTGCGCAAGGCCACCGGCCAGGTGGACGACCTTGTCGGCGAGCTGCGGAAAGTCATCGCCAACGGCGGGCGCATCCTCGTCACCACGCTGACCAAGCGCATGGCCGAGTCCCTGACCGAGTACCTCGACCAGCTCGACATCCGCGTGCGGTATCTTCACTCCGACATCCAGACCATCGACCGCATGCAGCTGATCCGCGACCTGCGTCTGGGCGAGTACGACGTGCTGGTGGGCATCAACCTCCTGCGCGAGGGCCTGGACCTGCCGGAGGTCCAGCTGGTGGTCATCCTCGACGCGGACAAGGAGGGCTTCCTCCGCTCGGAGACTTCCCTCGTGCAGACGATCGGCCGCGCCGCCCGCAACGTGGACGGCCGGGTCATCATGTATGCCGACACGATCACCGAGAGCATGATGAAGGCCATCACCGAGACCAACCGCCGCCGCGGCATCCAGCAGGCGTACAACGAGGCCAACGGCATCACCCCGGAGACCGTGCGCAGCACGATCCGCGACGTGCTCGAGATCACGAAGCAGGTCGCCGCCGACGCGCCGCAGGAGATGACCGAGGACGAGCGCGCCGCCCTCCTCAGCGAGATCGAGGCGCAGATGCTCTCCGCGGCAAAGTCGCTGGAGTTCGAGCGCGCCGCCCAGCTGCGCGACCGGCTCCTCGCCCTGCGCGGGGAGGCGCCGCAGAAAAAGGAGGTCCAGCAGCGCCGCTCCCGCGGCCCGCGGACCCGGAAGAGCGAACACTGACATTTTCCGGCTGCTCCCTTGTGCGGGCAGCCGGTTTTGTGTTATACTGTCATCAGCAGTTTCCCTTCCACGCGCGACGGAAGGAGGTTTCTCATGCCCACACTGAAAGTCACACGCGGCAAATACCTGATGGTGCTCCTCGCCATGTGCGGCCTGGTCGCCTCGACGATCGGCATCATGACCAACACGGCCGGGCTTTTCCTCAACCCCATCTGCATGGAGTTCGGGAAGGAGACCGCCGCCGTCAACCTGACCATCACGATCAGCAACCTCGCCTTCGCCGTCGCGGGCCTGTTCTCGGCCCGATACATCGGCGCGAAGAACTTCCGCCTGACCGTGACGGTCTGCACGACTGTCTTCGCGGGCTGCACGGCCGGCCTCGCCCTGTGCACGAGCCTGATCCCCCTCTACATCCTCAACGGCATCCGCGGCTTTGCCGGGGGCATGATTGGCAGCGTGCTGGCGACCACGGTGCTCGGCTACTGGTTCCGCACGGACACCGGCCTGATCAGCAGCCTGGCCCTGGGCTGCTCCGGCCTGATCGGCGCCCTGTTCAACCCGATCCTCGAGGCCGTCATCAACGGGCCGGACTGGCGCGCGGCCTATCTCACGGCCGCCGCGGTCATCGTGGTGCTGAACCTCCCGGCCATCCTCCTGCCGATCACCTTCCGCCCGGCGGACGCGGGCCTCGAATCCCTGCGCGCGCCGGCCTCCGCGAAGGGCAGCCGCAGGGCCGTCCGCGAGCCGCGCACCGGCGACTCCCGCGCCCCCGCGGTGTTCATCCTGATCATCGTCCTCTTCGCCTTCCTCGGCTTCGCCAGCGCGACGCCGCAGCTGTTCAAGTCCCTGGCCATCAGCAGCGGCCTGGCGGAGACCGGCGTCGCGATGATGACCGTGGTCCTGATCACCAACACCGCCGGCAAGTTCCTCTTCGGCGCGATGACGGACCGGCTCGGCGTGCGCATCTCCTTCCTGATCTACGGGACGGCGGTCTCCCTGGGGCTTCTCCTCCTGCTCCTCGTGCGCGAGCCGGTGCCCATGCTGGTCAGCGCCGCCCTGATCGGCCTGTGCTATTCCGTCCCCACCGTCGGCGCCGTGATGATCTGCCGGGAGCTGTTCAGCCCGGTCCGCTACACGCAGGTCTACCCGAAGCTCAGCCTCGGCATCTCCGCCGCCAACGCCTTCGGCTATCCCCTGCTCGGCGCGATCTACGACCGGACCGGCTCCTACGACGGCGCCCTGATCCTGGTCCTCGCCCTCACGCTCGTCTCCATGCTCGGCGTGATCGCCGTCTATCTGCTCGCCGACCGCGAGAAGGCGAAGGCCGCGTCCGGCGGGCCGTGACGGCTCTTCCGGAAAACCCGAACATTCCATCCGTCGGAGCGGGGCTGTCCCGCTCCTTTTCCGATCGTTCCGTGAGCGGGCCCGACGTGCCGGCGGCAACGTTCGCCAAATCGGAAAATGTATGATCTGGCAAAAATTTTTCCGAAAATTCCATTTTTCAGGCAGGAATTTTGAAAAGCACGTCGAAATACAGCATCAGAAACAAAAAGAAAGGACGTGACGCCAATGCCTCATCATTCAGCGCGGAGGCTGAACGGCTGACAGCTGCCTCCGCATTCCCAAGGAATGGAAAGGAGTAAAGCTGACTATGAAAATGACCCTGACTGCACGCAACATGACCATCACGCCCGGCATTGAACAGCGGATTCACAAGAAGACCGCACGAATGGAGCGCTATCTCCTGCCGGATACCGAGATGCAAATCAAAATGCGCAAGGACAAGAACGACCTGCGCGTCGTGGAAATCACCGTACCCATGGGGAATGGTGTGATCCTCCGCTCCGAGGCTGCTGCCGAGAGCAACCTGTTCCTCGCCATCGACGATGCCCTGGCCAAAGTGGAAAAGCAAATCCATCGCCACCGTACCAAGCTTGGCAAGCGCATCCGCGAGGACGCCTTCACCTATGAGGAGCCCGAGTACATTGAGGAGGACACCAACGAAGAGGGCGGCCCGAAGGTCGTCCGTACCAAGACCTTCCCGGTCCGCCCCATGTCGGTGGAAGACGCCGCTATCCAGATGGAAATGCTGGGACACAGCTTCTTCGCCTTTGTGAATATAGATACAGACCGGATCAACGTACTGTACCAGAGAAAGGACGGTAACTTTGGTCTCCTGGAGCCCGAAGCGTGAGTCAGGTGCATTGCCCGCCCCCCTGTCGGCAGCGGGAATCCCGGACAACTGAATAGCAAGAAGCCGCCCGGTGCAACGCGCAGCGGGCGGTTTTCTTGATCTTTCGTTTATGCTTAGGCATTTTTGTTCTGCACGGATTCTTTATGGAAACAGGGTATGCGCCTGCGGGCGCACCAGAGGGCTTTCCGATCGGTCCGGGGCTGCCGCCCATTCTCCGCTGAAAACTGTCCCCCGGACAGTTTTCCGGGCGCTCCGAATCCTCTGGACTCCTTCGGGGCCGTCCCATTAAGAAATGCTTTGGCAATGGAAGATTCGTTTATCAACATTGCTTTGCAAAATACTAAACAAGAAAGAGTCGATCCCGAAGGGTCCAGGGGCGATCGGAAAGCCCCTGGTGCGCTCCGCAGAGCGCGAACTTCCATATGCTTTCCCTAACTTTCCGTGAAGAACCGTTTTCTTTGATCATTTCCGGATTTGCCCGGGTTGCAGGCAAAACGGAGTTTACGGCCTTCCCGCCACAAACCCCATCGGCATCCATCCGTCTCCTTCCTCCCGCTCGTCCAGGTGGGCGCAGGTCCCGTCCCGGGCCAGGAGAGGCCAGCGGTCGCAAAGCTGATCCCACATCGGCGACTCGAGCAGCAGATAGCTCATCGCCAGGTTTTCCAGGTCGCTCTGGTCGCTGACCACGGCGAAGGCCAGCATCGTGATGCCCAGCGTGGACGGGGCGTCGCCCGCCACATCCATGGCCACCACCAGGTCGATCGCCGCGGTCTCCTCGTCGGGACCGTCCAGATACACCATCAGGGCCGTGGAATAGTTGCCGGCCATGTACAGGCGGACCTTGTTCCCCTCCCCGTCTTCGTTCGTCGCCATATAGTCCACGGGGTACGGGAAGAGATCCTGCTGCATCCGCGCGAGCCGCTCGTCAAAGACCGCCGCGGTGATGCCGGTCCCCAGCGGCACGATGTCCTCGTCCTCCGGGAAGCGGATCTCCTCCAGCTTCGGCAGGACGGTCTCCGGCACGATGCGCACCCGGTCGTAGACGAGGGACGAGCCCTCCACGTCGATGTGCTGTGCCGTCAGGGTCGCGCCGCCGAGGGTCAGGGATGTCTCGTCCGCCGTCGGAGCCTCCAGGGTCACCGCCTCACCCGTGTAAGCCTGCGCGGCCAGCTCGGCCAGACGCAGGCCGTCGGTGCCCAGGGCGTCATAGGCCACGACGCGGATCTCGCGGATTGCGGCCTCCTCCGTCGAGCAGTCCAGATAGACCAGCACGCCGCCGATCGCGGCCTCCGTCGGGACGCCCACGGCGATCCACTCGCCGTCGGTGCAGGTCGGCCGCGTCCACTCGATGGCCGGGCCGGAGACGTTCAGCGTCTCCAGGTTGGCCTTGAACGCCGGCAGGGTGACGGCGGGCTCGACCGCCGCGGCGGGAGCCTGCGCTTCCCGCGTCGAGGCGGGCGTCCCCTGCCCGTCGCCTGTCAGGGACACGGAGTCCAGGAAAGCCCTGCCCGTCTCCGTATCGTCGGTGCTGATGAACCAGACCCCGTACTCCGCCACGATGACGCGCATCAGGATGCGGGGGCCCATCTCACCGAAGTGGGTCCCGTCAATGGTCGTGAAGTCCAGCTGCACCGCGCCCGGCGCCGGACGGGAGGCCACGGGATCGTTGATCTGGTCGGTCTTATAGGCCGCGATCGCCTTTTTCGCGACCGGGAGCAGGTAGTCCGCCAGTTCCTCGTCGGCGGCGTCCACGGTCATGTCGGCCGGCTGGTACTGCACATGCTGTCTGGTCCAGTCCGCGGCGAAGGACTCGGTGAGCTGGGACCCGTTGCGCGCCACCGTGACCGGTTTGCGCGGGAAGGTCACGCTCAGACCGCCGATGTCCGCGGCGAACGGTTTGCTCATCTCCGCCCGCAGGCTCTCAAGCTCGTCCTCCTCCGGGAAGCGCAGGGCGTCCAGGGCCGCCTGGGCATGGTCGCACCCCTCGATGATCAGGCCGGTCGCCCGCGTGCCGGACAGCAACCCTTTACAATAGTAGGAAACACCCGGTGTATCCGGATACGTGAAGGTGATATCCACCCACAGCCTGTCCGTATCGGACTCGCCGTGGGGCTTCGCGGACGTGATGTCCGCCCCGTACTGGCGGGGTACGAAGAAGATGTACTCGATCAGCGCGTTGAGGCGCACGGTATCCTCGGTGGCCTCCGGAAGCTGCTGCATCACGGGTTCCCGGATCGCCTCGATCATCCCGGAGATATCCCCGGCATGCAGCTGGAACTCCGCGCCGTCCGCGGCGCAGTAGCCCATCAGCTGTACGCTGTCGGTGAAATAATTCGAGTCGGCGTCCCGGACCAGACTCGCGGTCCCCGGAAGGGCGAAGACGGCGTCGCCCGACAGTCCGGTGAAAAATCCCATGGCAAAGTCCACGGTGGCGATTTCCGTCTCCTCCGCGCCGGCATGCACGACCGTCAGCAGAAGGCACAGCGCGAACGCCGCTGTCAGGATCCTGCGCATGATCACTCCTCCTTCTTGTTCCGCATGGATGATGGTTCCTGTATCTGAATCTTCATTCCACCCGGAACCCCGTTTTCCTGCAAAACAGCACCGTCCCGCGAAAAAAACCTTGCTATCCGCCGGGTTTTGGTCTATAATGGGAACAGGTTTCCACAGATGAAACAAATAAGGAGGGTCTATCATGACGAATCCCATGCCGAACTACGGCAATCAGCCCATGCAGCCCGTGCAGCCCTATGGCGGCCAGCCCATGCAGCCCGTCGCTCCCCGGCCCGTCGCCAGTCCCCAGAAGATGCGGGATCTGTCCATCATCTCCTTCGTGCTTTCCGTCTGCTCACTGGTCGCCCTGAACCTGATCGGTATCGGCCTCGGCGTGCTGGCCCTGATTATGAGTTTCAAGGCTGAGCGCAACGCCTACCGCAAGCTCGCGTTCATCCTGTCCATCGTCGGCATCTCTGTCTGCCTGATCGTGTGGGTCATGAGCCTTGTGACCTTGGGCGAAAGCCGCGCTATGTGGTATGTCTGGATCAAGGGCATCTTCAGCGGTGCCATGTTCTGATCCCGAAAAGCATCCGTTCCGACCGCAGCCGTCCTCACCGCCGGCTGCGGTTTTCGTTTCGTCCGCAATCATGATCCGATCGTGTGAAACAATCCCCTGTGAAACATTTTCCGTTTTGTCTTTACAAGACGGGGAAGACACAGTATAATCCTATCTTGTATTGAAAGAACATTTTCGGGAGACGGAGGCACAAGACATGGGCAAGATCGTCGCGGTGGCCAACCAGAAGGGCGGCGTGGGCAAGACCACCACAGCCACCAATCTGTCCGCCCTGCTGGGGAGTCTCAGGCAGCGGGTGCTGCTGGTGGACCTCGATCCCCAGGGCAACGCCACCTCCGGCCTCGGCCTGCGCGCCGGGGACAGGAGCATCTACGAGGCCCTGCTCGACCAGGCGCCCCTGTCGGAATGCCTCACCGCATCCCCCTGGGAGGGGCTGACCGTCGCCCCGGGCGACATCCGCCTGGCCGGTGCCGAGGTGGAGCTGGTCAACCTTCCCCAGCGGGAACACCGCCTGCGCCGCCTGCTGTCCGCGGTCCGGGAAGCCTATGACTTCATCCTCATCGACTGCCCGCCTTCCCTGGGTCTGCTGACGATCAACGCCCTGTCCGCCGCGGACAGCGTGCTGATCCCGATCCAGTGCGAGTACTACGCCCTGGAGGGCCTGTCCTCCCTGGTCTCCACGATCCGCAGGGTTCAGGGGTCCTTCAACCCCTCGCTGGCCGTCGAGGGCATCCTCCTGACGATGATGGACGGGCGCACGAACCTCTCCACCCAGGTGGCGGAGCAGGTGAAGGCCCACTTCCGCGGCCAGGTCTACGGCGTGACGATCCCGCGCAGCGTGCGCCTGGGCGAGGCCCCCAGCCACGGGGAGCCGATCCACGTCTACGACCCGCGCTCCGCCGGCGCCCTCGCCTACCGGGTGCTGGCCGCCGAGTTCCTGACCCGCAACGGCAAGCGCATCCCGAAGGACGCCGCCGGAAAAGCCCCGAAGCCCTCAACCAGGAAAAAGTAAGACGGAGGGATCTCCATGCCGAGGAAAACCCACGGTCTCGGCCGCGGGCTGGACGTGCTCCTGCCCGACACCGCCGACGCCGAACAGAGCATCCGCGACCTGCCCGTCGGGGACATCGACCCGAACCCCGACCAGCCGCGTCAGTCCTTCTCCGAGGAGAGCATCACCCAGCTGGCCCAGTCCATCCGCGACCAGGGCGTGCTGCAGCCCCTGCTCGTCACCCCCGCCGGGAGCCGCTGGCGTCTGATCGCCGGTGAGCGCCGCTGGCGGGCCGCCCGTGAGGCCGGGCTGGAGACCGTCCCCTGCCTGGTGCGGGAACTGACCCTCCCCCAGCAGATGGAGGTCGCCCTGATCGAGAACCTCCAGCGCGAGGACCTGAATCCGGTGGAAACCGCTCTCGGCATCCGCGCGCTGATGGACCAGTGCGGGTACACCCAGGAGGAGGCCGCGCGGCGCCTGGCCAAGAGCCGCCCCGTGGTGGCGAACCTCCTGCGCATCCTCTCCCTGCCGGAGGATGTGATCGACCTGGTGCGCGCGGGAACGCTCTCCGCGGGCCACGCGCGGGTCCTGGCCGGTCTGGACAGTCCGGAGGAGCAGCGCGCCCTCGCGGAGGAGGCCGTTCGCCTGGGCTACAATGTCCGCCGCATGGAGGAGATCGCCGCCCAGCGCCGCGAGAAGCCGGTCCCCGTCCCCGCGAAGCCCGCGCGCAAGCCCCTCAGCCTCGAGCTGAAGCAGTTTGAGAACAGCCTGCAGGAGCGCCTCGGCGTCCGTGCCCGGATCTCGGGCAACGAGCAGCGGGGCCGCATCGTCCTGCGCTATGATTCCGCCGAGCAGCTCGAAGCCCTCTGGGAAACCCTCGAGCAGCTGAAATGACACCCCCGACCGACCGATAAAGGAAGCGATGTACTTGGCGCGCGAACCGCTGCCGGAGCTGCCCCGCTGGGACGGCCCGCTGTCGCACCCCTTCTACTCCAAAGTCGTCAAGCGGATCCTCGACTTTCTCCTGGCCCTGATCCTGCTGGTCCCGGCCCTGCTGGTCATGCTGCCGCTGGCGGTGTGGATCAAGCTGGACAGCCCGGGGCCGGTGCTTTACCGCGCTCCGCGGGGCGGCTATCACAACAAAACGTTCTACATCTGCAAGTTCCGCTCGATGGTCGTCGGCGCGGACAAGACCGGCGGCACCACGGCCCTGGGCGACGCCCGCGTGACCCGGGCCGGCCGGGTGATGCGCCGCCTGAAGCTCGACGAGCTGCCCCAGCTGTTCAACATCCTGAAGGGCGAGATGTCCTTCGTCGGCCCGCGGCCGGAGTTGCTGCTCTACACCACGCGGTACACGAAGGAGGAGGAGTGCATCCTCTGGGTGCGCCCCGGCATCACCGACCGCTCCTCCATCGTCTACGTGGCCCAGGACGAGATCGTGGGCACGGAGAACCCGGTGGAGAACTATGAGAAATACATCCTGCCGGAGAAGAACCGCCTGCGCGTCGAGTACGCGAAGACCCAGTCCTTCGGCCTGGATGTGCGGCTCTTCTTCGAGACCTTCGGCGGCCTGTTCGGCAATGCGAAGAAGCTGAAGCGCGAGAACGAGGAGCACCGCCGGCACAAGGAGGGACAGGCGTGACCGCATCCTACACCGAACGCACCCACGCGGCCTTCGCCGGGCAGCCCATCGACACCGCCGACCCGCGGGTCCTGGCCTGGCTCGTCCGCCGCCACGGGCTCGAGATGACCCATCTGAGCCGCGGCAGCCACATCGGCGCGGTGTTCTCGATGGCGGAGATCATCTCCGTGCTCTACACCCGCATCCTCCGCGTCCGCCCCGATGAGCCGAAGTGGCCCGACCGGGACCGCCTGATCCTCTCGAAGGGCCACGCGGGCGCGGCGGTTTACGCGGCGCTGGCGGAGCGCGGCTTTTTCCCGGTGGAGGAGCTGTCCACCCACTACGCGGACGGCTCCCGGCTCTCGGGCCATGTCAGCCACAAGGGCGTGCCGGGGGTGGAGGTCTCCACCGGCTCCCTCGGCCACGGGCTCGGCGTCGGCGTGGGCATGGCCCTGGGCGCAAAGCTGGACAAGGCCCCCTGGCGCGTCTTCTGCATTCTGGGCGACGGGGAGTGCGACGAGGGCTCCGTATGGGAGGCTGCCCTGCAGGCCCGACAGTACGGGCTGGACAACCTCGTGTGCATCGTGGATCACAACCGCATGCAGTCCCTCGACTTCTGCGAGAAGACCCTCGCCCTCGAGCCCTTCGCGGACAAGTGGCGCGCCTTCGGCTGGCGCTGCCTGACCGCGGACGGCCACGACACCGAAGCCCTCGAGAAAGCCCTCCGTGAGGCGGAGGCCGCGCGGGGCAGCGGCGTTCCCACCGCGGTCATCGCCCTCACGACCAAGGGCAAGGGTGTCTCCTTCATGGAGGATGACATCCTGTGGCACTATCGCACGCCGCAGGGTGAGGAATACGAAGCGGCGCTTCGGGAGCTGGAGGCACAGCGGCCATGAGAGATGCATTCGTCCGCGCGCTGATGCGGGAGGCGGCCCGGGATCCCCGGCTGATGCTGATCACCGGCGACCTCGGTTTCGGCGTGCTGAAGCCCTTCTGGGAGACCTATCCGGATCAGTTTATCAACGCCGGCATTGCCGAGCAGAGCATGACGTCCATGGCCGCCGGTCTGGCCGCCACGGGGCGCACCGTCCTCACCTACTCCATCGGCAACTTCCCCACCCTGCGCTGCCTGGAACAGATCCGCAACGACTGCGCCTACCACGACGCGAACGTCAAGATCGTCTGCGTGGGCGGCGGCTTTGTCTACGGGAGCCTCGGCATGAGCCACCACGCCACCGAGGACATCGCGGCCATCCGCTGCCTGCCGGGCGTGACCGTCTTCACCCCGGGCGACCCGGCGGAGGTCGAGGCCGTCGTGCCCGTCATGCTGCGGACGCCCGGCACCTGTTACCTGCGTCTCGGGCGCGGCGGCGAGCCGACCCTGCACCCCTCCCCGGTCACCGGCTGGCAGATGCCGAAGCCCCTGACCCTGCGCGAGGGCACGGACACCGCGATTCTCTCCGCCGGCGGCATCCTCACCCAAACCGCGGAAGCCGCACGGCTCCTCGCGGAGCGCGGCGTCTCGGCGGAGGTCGTCTCCTTCCCCTGCGTCAAGCCCATGGACGCGGAGGCCGTCGCCGGGCTGTGCAGGCGCTTCCGCCACCTGTTCACGGTGGAGGAGCACACGGTCGTCGGCGGGTTCGGCTCGGCGGTCTGCGAGATCGCGGCGGAGCTCGGCACGCCCTGCCGCATCCACCGCCTCGGCATGCCGGACATTTACGCCTCCGCCGTCGGCTCGCAGCAGTACCTGCGCACCCGCTACGGCCTGGACGCCGCCTCCGTCCGCGACCGCGTCCTCGATCTGATCAAGGAGTGAGATTCATGGCAGAGCTCAACCTGCAGGACATCCACGCGGAGCTCCTCGAGCAGCTGCGCGACATCACCGCCGTCTGCAGCCGCCACGGCATCCGCTACAACATGATGTGCGGGAGCCTCCTCGGCGCGGTCCGGCACAAGGGCTTCATCCCCTGGGACGACGACGTGGACATCCTGATCACCCGTGAGGAGTTCACGAAGTTCCGCGAGGTCTACCCGAAGGAGTGCGATCCGCGCTTCGAGCTGACCTACCTCAACACCTGGACGCCCCGCGTGATGAACCGCGACCCGGAGAAAGCCGCCGCCTTCACCGACCTGTTCATCCTCGACCATGTGCCGCCGGAAGGCCTGAAGCGCAAGCTCTGGTTCCTGCGCCTGCACCTGCTGCAGGGCATGCTGAAGCGCAACACCGATTACAGCCGCTTCGGCCTGAAGAACCGGATCCTCCTGCGCGCCACCCACCTGATGGGCCTGCCCTTCTCCACCGAGTGGAAGACGAAGCGCTACGAGGCCGTCTCCACAAAATACAAGACCGGCAATGACCTGTGCATGTCCAACGGCGCCTTCGAACTGATGACGCACATCTGGCACCCGGACCAGTTCGCCGAGCTCACGGACGCGCCTTTCGAGGATGTGACCGTCAAGATCCCGGTGAAGTACGACGAGATCCTGACGATCCTCTTCGGGCCTGACTACATGACGCCTCCGCCGCCCGAGGAGCGGGTGGCCAAGCACCTGGACGTATGACTTTGACAAAGGGGTATGTGACCGATGGAGATGCTCTTCTGTCCGCTGTATTCCGGTTCGAGCGGCAACGCCCTGTATGTGCAGTACGGGGAGACCCGGGTCCTGATCGACGCGGGCAAGTCCGGCCGGACGATCACGGACGCCCTCGCCTTTATCGGCGTCGATCCGAAGAGCCTCAGCGCCATCCTGATCACCCATGAGCACACGGACCACATCGCCGGGGCCGGCATCCTCGCCCGCAAGCTGAACGTCCCCCTCTTCGCCACGCCGGGCACCTGGCTGGCCATGGAGGGCAAGATCGGGAAGATCCCCGAGCACTGCAAGTGCTTCATCGACGCGGGGAGCGACTTCTACATCGGCAGCCTCGGCGTATCCTCGTTCCACATCCCCCACGACGCCGCGGAGCCCGTCGGCTACCGGCTCTGGGGCGGGAACTGCTCCGTCGCCACTGCCACGGACCTCGGGCACATGTCGAAAAATGTGCTCGGTGCCATCGGCGGAGCGGACCTGGTCCTGCTCGAGTCGAACCACGACCCCGTCATGCTCCGGGCCAACGAGCATTATTCCCAGGCCCTGAAGCGCCGGATCCTCGGCCCCCACGGCCACCTGTCCAACGAGGCCTGCGCCGAGGCCGCCGTCGCCCTGGCCGACACCGGAGTGCGGAACCTGATCCTCGGCCACCTCTCCGGCGAGAACAACACGCCGAAGCTGGCCCTGGAGACCACGGAGACCCGGGTAGAGATCGAGGGGATCCGCCTCGGAAAGGACCTGTGCATCGACATCGCCTACCGCGACCGGGTGGGCGGCCTGTACAGGATCGAGCACTGATACCCAAGTGAGAGAAGGTGAACGCGATGATCCTGCTGGCCCTGCAGAATATCCGCAAGAGCTTCGGCACTAACGAGGTGCTGCGGGATGTTTCGTTCACCCTGCAAAACGGCGAGCGCATGGGCCTCGTGGGCGTCAACGGCAGCGGCAAGTCCACGCTGATGAAGATCCTCGCGGGCCTGGAGACCGCCGACGACGGCACGATCACGATGCAGAAGGGGCTGCGCTTCGGCTACCTGGCCCAGCAGGGCGAGGTCGACCCGGAGCGCACGGTGCTCGAGGAGCTCGAGAGCGTCTTCGAGCCGGTGGTCGCGATGGAGCGGCAGCTGCGCAAGCTGGAGGAAGACATGGCGGAGGCTGCGGGCGACGAGGCCCTGCTGCACCGCCTCGGCAGCCAGTACGACCAGCTGACGCGGGATTTTGAGCGCGCGAACGGCTACGGCTGGCGCTCCACGGTCCAGGGCGTGCTGGCGGGTCTCGGCTTCCGCAGGGACCAGCAGAGCCAGAAAGCCTCCCTGCTCTCCGGCGGCGAGCGCACCCGCCTGTGCCTCGGCCGGATGCTCCTGACCGAGCCGGACATCCTCCTCCTCGACGAGCCCACCAACCACCTGGACCTCAAGTCCATCGCCTGGCTGGAGAACTACCTCCTCTCCTGGAAGGGCGCCGTGCTGCTGATCAGCCACGACCGCTACTTCATGGACCACGTCTGCGGGCGGATGGGCGAGCTGCTCTTCGGCCGGGTGGAGTGCTACGACGGCAACTACACCGCCTACACGGCCCAGCGCGCCGAGCGCTTCGAGATCCGCATGAAGGCCTGGCAGCTGCAGCAGAAGGAGATCGCCCGCCAGGAGGCCATCATCGCCCGCTACCGCGCCTTCAACCGCGAGAAGAGCATCCGCCTGGCGGAGAGCCGGGAGAAGCGGCTCGAGAAGGTCGAGCGCCTTGAAAAGCCCACCGACGAGAGCGCGATCCGCTTCCGCTTCGAGACCCGGCGCCGCACCGGCGACGATGTCCTGATGGCGGAGGAGCTGAAGAAGGGCTACGACGGGCGGACCCTCTTCGACCATGTGAAGCTTCACCTGCGCGCCGGCGACCGCTGCGCCCTGATCGGCGACAACGGCGTGGGCAAGACCACGCTCCTGCGGCTGATCGTCGGCGAGGAAAAGCCCGACGGGGGCACGATCCGCTTCGGCGCGGGCGTCGACCTCGGCTATTACGACCAGCACCAGGCCAAACTCCACAAGGACAAGACCGTCCTGGATGAGGTCTGGGACGACTTCCGCCGGCTGGACCAGACCGAGGTGCGCGGGGCGCTGGGCCTGTTCCTCTTCACCGGCGACGATGTGCTGATGCCCGTCGGCACCCTCTCCGGCGGCGAGCGCGGACGCGTGGCCCTGACCAAGCTGATGCTCCGCCGGGACAACCTGCTCCTCCTCGACGAGCCGACCAACCATCTCGACATGGACAGCCGTGAGGTGCTCGAGCAGGCCCTGCAGGACTTCCCCGGCACGATCCTCGCCATCAGCCACGACCGCTATTTCATCAACAAGTTTGCCGAGAAGGTGCTGGTGCTCACCCCCGACGGCATCGACGAGTACCTCGGCAACTACGACGACTATTTCGAGAAGATCACCCGGGAGCAGCCCCCGGACGGGGACGGCCCGATCCTGACCCGGACACAGCTGGAGAAGGAGAAGCGCCGCACCCGCGAGGAGCAGCAGCGCCTGAAGGAGAGAAAGCAGCGCCTGGCCGACGCCGAGAAGGCCGTCGCCGACGCGGAGGCCGAGGCCGACCGCCTCGAGCAGCTGCTCGCGGATCCGACCGTGTGGAACGACACGGCCAAAGCCACGGAACTGACGAAACGGTACCAGCGGCAGAAGGAAGAGGTCACCCGGCTCTATGAGGTCTGGGAGTCCCTCGAATCCGGGGAGGCGTAGTGCATGGCCCTGAACATCGTGCTGGTGGAGCCGGAGATCCCGCAGAACACCGGCAACATCGCCCGGACCTGCGCGGCCACTGGCGCCGTGCTCCATCTCGTGCGGCCCCTGGGCTTTTCCCTCGACGACCGCTACATGCGCCGCGCCGGGCTGGACTACTGGTTCCTGATGAAGTACCGGGTCTACGACGATCTGGCCGACTTCTTCCGGCAGAACCCGGGCGCCCGCTGCTGGTACGCCTCCACAAAGGCGCCCCACGCCCACACGGAGGCGGACTACCGCGACGGCGATTTCCTGATCTTCGGCCGGGAGACACGCGGCCTCCCCGAAACCCTGCTCGAGCGCGAGTACGACCGCTGCGTGCGCATCCCCATGCGGGAGGAAGCCCGCAGCCTCAACCTCTCCAACTCCGTGGCCGTCGTGCTCTACGAGGCCCTGCGGCAGCTGGACTTCCCGGGCCTGAGCGCGGAGGGCGCACTGACGGGACGGGAGGAGCCGGAGGGCGCATGGCAGGATTAACTGTAAACCATCATCGACTGCAGGAGGAATGAAGATGAAGCTATGGGGCGGACGCTTCGCCAAGGCCACGGACGGCCTGGTGGACGATTTCAACTCCTCGATCTCCTTTGACAAGCGGCTTTATGAGCAGGACATCCGCGGATCCATCGCCCACGCCACCATGCTCGGCGAGCAGGGGATCATCCCGAAGGCCGACGCGGAGGCCATCGTGGCCGGGCTGGAGGGCATCCTCGAGGACGCGCGCAGCGGGAAGATCACCTGGATGACCGATGCGGAGGACATCCATATGAACGTGGAGACCCTGCTCACCGCGCGCATCGGCGAGGCGGGCAAGCGCCTGCACACCGGCCGCAGCCGCAACGACCAGGTGGCCCTCGACACCCACCTCTACGCCAAGGAGGCCGCGCGCGAGATCCGCGAGCTGCTGACCCATCTGCTGGACACCCTGCTGAACCTGGCCGAGCAGCACCTCGACACCGTGATGCCGGGCTACACCCACATGCAGAAGGCCCAGCCGATCACCTTCGCCCATCACCTGATGGCCTATGTGCAGATGTTCCTGCGCGACCGGCAGCGCTTTGCGCACGCGGAGGAGGCCGCCGACGTGATGCCGCTCGGCTCCGGCGCCCTGGCCGCCACCACCTATCCGCTCAACCGGGAGCGCGTGGCGGAGATGCTCGGCGTCTCCCGCATCACCGAGAACAGCCTCGACGGCGTCAGCGACCGGGACTATGTCCTCGACTGGCTCTACGCCGCCTCGGTCTGCATGATGCACCTCAGCCGCTTCAGCGAGGAGCTGATCCTCTGGTCCACCGGCGAGTTCCGCTTCGTCACGATGGACGACGCCTACTCCACCGGCTCCTCGATCATGCCGCAGAAGAAAAACCCCGACGTGGCGGAGCTGGTGCGCGGCAAGACCGGCCGCGTCTACGGCGACCTGACCGGCCTGCTGACCGTGATGAAGGGCCTGCCGCTGGCCTACAACAAGGACATGCAGGAGGACAAGGAGCCGCTCTTCGACGCCCGGGACACCCTCGTCAAGGCCCTCTCCGTCTTCCCGCCCATGCTGGAGACCATGACCGTCCACCGGGACGTGATGCGCAGGGGCGCGGCGGGCGGCTTCGCCAACGCGACGGACTGCGCCGACTATCTGGTGCGCAAGGGCGTGCCCTTCCGCGACGCCCACCGTGTGGTGGGGCAGCTGGTGGCGCACTGCCTCGACGGGGACAAAGCCCTCCTCGACCTGCCGCTGGCGGAACTGCGGCGCTTCCACCCCGCCTTTGAGGAGGATGTGTACGAGGCGATGAGCCTGGAGGCCTGCGTCGACCGGCGGAACATCCCCGGCGGCCCGGCTCCCGAGGCCGTCCGCGCGGCCATTGCCTCCGCGAGGGCGCAGCTGTGACCCTCACCCTCGGCGAAGGCCTGCTGCTGATCCTCTGCGCGGCCAACCTCGTGCTCTGCATCCTGCTGATCCTGGCGCCGTCGAGGAGGAAGCACGACGAAGCGAACCGCCTGGACCGGCAGGCGCAGCTGATCAACCAGGTGGCGGACGAGCTGCTCGACGCCCTCGACGCACAGAAGGCCGACGTCGCCCGCTCGCTGAAGGAGTCCGACGACCGCCGGGCCCAGATGGCGCAGCTGCAGCAGGCGCAGCTCGGACAGCTTGACGCCCGCATGGAGCAGCTCCGGCAGAGCCTCACCGGCGGCATGACCGAGCTGCGTCAGGACAGCGACCGGCGCCTGACCGAGATCCGCCGGACCGTGGACGAAAAGCTGACCGAATCCCTCGACAAGCGCCTCAGCGCCAGCTTCCAGCAGGTCTCCGCCCGCCTCGAGCAGGTCTGGAAGGGACTCGGGGAGATGCAGACGCTCGCCGTCGGGGTCGGTGATCTGAAGAAGGTCCTCACCAACGTCAAGACCCGCGGCACCTGGGGAGAGATCCAGCTCGGGCGCCTGCTCGCGGAGATCCTGGCCCCGGGGCAGTACGAGAGCAACGTGGGCATCGTGCCCGGGAGCCAGGAGCGCGTCGAGTACGCGATCCGCCTGCCGGGCCAGGACGGCGCGCCGCTCTGGCTGCCCATCGACTCCAAGTTCCCGCAGGAGGACTGGCTCCGCCTGCAGGAGGCCGCGGAGAAGGGCGACGCCGCCCGCACCGAGGCCTGCCGCAGGGCCCTCGCCGCGCGGCTGAAAACCGAGGCGAAGCGCATCGCGGACAAGTACATCGTCCCGCCGTATTCCACCGACTTCGCGGTGATGTTCCTTCCGGTCGAAGGCCTCTACGCCGAGGCCGTGCGGGACGGCAGCCTCACGGAGGAGATCCAGCGGGAGCACCGGGTGGTAGCCGCCGGGCCTTCCACCTTCGCGGCGCTGCTCAACGCCCTGCAGATGGGCTTCCGCACCCTCGCCATCGAGCAGCGCTCCGGCGAGGTCTGGCAGCTGCTCAGCGAGGTCAAGAGCGACTTCGGCCGCTTTGCCGAGACGCTCGAAAAGACCCGCCAGCGCCTGCAGCAGGCCAGCGAGTCCATGGACACGGCCTTCACCCGCACCCGCCAGCTCCAGCGCCGTCTGAGCGCGGTGGAGAGCCTGGGCACCCCGGAGGACCCGGAGGCGGAGGAATGAAGCGGTCATATCATCTTTCTGAAAACGAGGGAGCCGACGCATACACGCCGGCTCCCTTTTGTTGACTTGTCTTGTCTTTACTGTGCACTCATGAGCATGACCTCGCGGCGCCAGAGGTTCATGATGACCTCGGCGACGGTCTCGGGTGCGTTGGGATAGAAGATCTTCAGCAGGGCTTCCCTGCGGGCGGCCATCGCGTCAAAGGCCTTCCTGTGCCTCGCCAGGGCGGCCCGGACCTCCGCATCCCCTTCCGCAAATCGGGCGCTGAGGACGGTGTTCAGGCTGAGGCTCCAGGCCCGTGCGCTCTTTTCAAACGCCGCAGCGTATTCATCGCGCGTCACGGCCTGCGCGACGAGCGCTCTGCCCGCCTGCCACAGGGCGCCGTGATCGGCGTCGAAGGCCTGCATGATGTCGACCGTGTCCTCCGCGTTGGGGAAGATCATCATCCGGCTGTGCGGCGAGGCCGGGATGCCGACACCGGCGTACTTCCCGGTGATCAGACTGTCGGGCCGCGGTGCCGGGGCGTTGCCGTCCAGGTAGCACAGCTCGGTGCACTGAAGCATCCAGAGGTTGGCCACCGCGCGGTACACATTCTCGGTCCGGTCGGGCCAGAGGCTGCTCAGCAGGGCTTCATAGCTCTCAGCGTAGGCGCGGAAGAAGGTGCGGTCGTCGGTCAGGACCGGGCGCTCGGGGCCGGAGGCTTCCGCCAGCATGGCCTCGTACATCTCCTCCGTCGCCGTGCGCCACATCTCCGCCGCCTGTTTCCAGGTCTCGCCGAGATCCTCGGAGGTGTCGGCGTTCTCCGTCAGCTCCTGCGCTTCCGCGAGGATCTTCCCGTGCACGGGGCAGGGCGTCAGGACGCAGAAGGCGGCATGGTCGCCCACGCCCTTCAGTTCGGTGACGCAGCTGACCTTCTCGCCGGGGTCCGGCGGATCCGGCGGATCGTCGCCCACGACATAGCTGATGACCTCGTTGGAGACCACCGGCACGTTGATCGCGTCGGGAGTGGTGTAGAAGGCCGTCGCGGTGTTGTACACCAGCGGCACATCCCACATGTCGGTCTCATAGTCGAAGTAGAAGGACTGCTCCTGTCCGACGTGCAGCGTCGTGATCGAGCCGATCGGCGCCCAGGTTTCCGACAGGCTGTCGTAGACCTCCACGTCCGTCAGATCGATCTCGCCGTCGTTGATGATCGTGATCTTGTAGTGGATCGTCTCGCCCACGAAGTAGTAGCCGCGGTCCGGGACATTGATCTCCTCCTTGAGGATGTACAGGCTGGCCGTCCGGTCCTTCAGGCCGGTCGGCACCTCGTCCGAGCCGATGTCGCTGTACGCGATGCCCGACCGGTCGACCCCGTCGCCGAAAGCAACGTTGGTGACCAGGCCCATGGAAGCGTCGCCGGGCGTCACGGTGTAGGGCACGTTGATGATGTGGACCTCGTGCGGCTGCATCTCATCATAGTAGGCGATGATGTCGCCCGGAGCGCCGGACAGGGGATCCTTCACCGTGACCTTGTACAGGTACTCGCTGGTGGTGTTCTCCACGCGCACCCTGAACTGCACGGTCTCGCCGTCCACATAGTACGAGCCGTTGTCCGGGCCGCCCTCGTGCCACTTCTGCACCACGAGGCCGCCCCGGTCCCTCTCACCCCAGGTGTCCACATACACCGTGTTGGAGAAGGACTCCATCCCGACCTCCATCGCCGGATCCGACCAGTTGGCCCTGGCGTAATTGGCGATCTTGGTGCCGACGAGCTCACCCGGAACGGTGTAGAAGAAGTCCACGCTGCGAATCTCGTGGGGCTCAAGCTGGTAGAGCGTCTGGTCCGTCTCGGGGTCCATGATCATGTCGTGAATGACCACCGAGTCGATTTCCACGTCGCCGGCGTTGATCACGGTGATCACGAAGTGGACGGTCTCGCCCTCCTG
The DNA here is from genome assembly GCA_017429265.1 of Clostridia bacterium. Taxonomy (GTDB): domain Bacteria; phylum Bacillota; class Clostridia; order Christensenellales; family Aristaeellaceae; genus RUG11272. The sequence continues at coordinate 67,224 of JAFRPG010000028.1, forward strand.
ATAGCCGCGCGAGTCCGCCGGCGCGCCGACGACCGACTTGCGCAGGATCACCTCGGACACCGTCCACGGCGGCACATCCTCCACCGCGTGCTTCAGCTCGACCTCGTCGGCGTAAACCTCTGCGCCGTTGTCGACCCGGAGGAAGGTCGCGTTGAAGCGGATGTGGAGCATGTTGTCCGCCTCGACCAGGGTATCGGCAAAGCTGTTCACGATGCCGAAGCCGAGGCTCTCGCCCGGATAAAGGACGATGGGCGATCCCGGTATGAATGGGTTGTCACCGGATCCGTCGTTGCTGGTCACATAGCCCGTCATCACCGGGACCTTGCCCGTGTTGGTGACGATCGCGGTATAGAAGATGTCCGCCGTCTTGCCGTCGGTTCCGAAGGTGAAGGGCTCCGGGGTGAGGCAGGTGACGCTGAGGGTGATGGCCGCCTCCTCGTCGGGATCCGGGTCGGGTTCGCCGTCCAGGTCGATGACCAGGGGCTCGACATTGCTGGTGATGAAGCCCGTGATCTGATCGTTGTCAACGTATCCCGTGGCCTGGATGTCGCCGTCGATCTGCCCCGCGGACAGGTCGTCGTCCGTGACGGTGAGGCGGAAAGTCTCGGTGAACTCCTGACCCACCGCCATGTTTTCAAAGATATGGAGGGAATCCATATCGGCGGAGCGCGTGAAGCTGTCCGTGAAGTCGACACCCCAGAACTCCATGTCGATATTGCCCGTGTTCTTCACGGTCACCTCGATCTGGACCGTGTCGCCCTTGGCCTTGCCGAGCCCGGATTCCGCGCTCACGTTCGTGATGGTGAGTTCCGGCTTCGGCTCCACGCCGCTGTCGGTCAGGTTCCGGACCACGATCTCCTCATCATAGGCCTGCAGATCCATGCCGAACTCCGGCCCGCTGTAGACATAGGTCGCACTCGCCAGGAAAACGATGATGCACTCCGCATGCTTCTCCGACAGCTTCGTTCCGTCCGCCGGATCGAGATAATAGCCGTCGAGGACGTCGTTCTCCGTGATCGTGTGCACGACGTCCCACTGGTATGATTCGTTCGGCTCAAGGACGGCCGGGAGGGTCGTCTTCGCCGCGTCGCCGTCACAGTCGAGGTACGTCAGGGCCACGTTGCCCGTGTTCCGGATCGTCCACGTCACCGCCGCATAGTCGTTCGGCGCGAAGGGCCCCGGCTCGCAGCCCACGGTCAGGTCCAGGTCGATGATCGGGATGAACTCCTCCCCCTCCCGCAGCATGTACCGCGTGAAGCTCTCCAGATCGTAGCAGCGATAGCCGTTGTCCTTTGCCTCATAGTGGGCGGTGGCCAGGAAGATCTGGGTGCTGTTCGGGAAGACGGCCTCCGGATCGTAATAGCCCTCTTCCGCATTGTAGTGGAAGCCGCTTTCCAGGTCCTCCTCCGTCAGCTTGTGCACCACGGTCCAGGTGAACGATTCGTCCACGTCCAGCTCCGTCGGGACGCCCTGCCCAATGGCATCGCCCTCGAACGTGCCTTTCCAGAGGGGGTGCGTGCCGGTGTTCCGGACCGTCCAGACGACGGTCACTTCGTCGCCCGCGTGGAACGGGCCGGGCGGGCAGACACCCGTGACATCGACGTGCACGTTCTCCTCGTCGCTCTCCAGACGCGGGATCTCACGCGTCTCCACGTGGGACGGATCCCTTTTGCAGACGCGCTGCTCCTGGCCGGGGGCCTCCGTCGTGGCCGGCGTCACAACCTCCCACTCGCCCCAGTCATGGCCCAGGGCTGGCACCTCGATATACCACCTGTGCGTGGCGTCGCGCCGGCAGATGCGCACATTGCGCCCCGCCTCGGTGCAGGTCGCGGGGATGTCCGGCTGTTCCGGCCCGTAGTCATGCCCGAGCGGGCCCACGCGCTCCTGCTTCCGCAGGCCGCAGCGCGCGCAGGTGTAGCGCGTGACGCCGCCCGACAGGCAGGTCGCGGACGTGCTCGTCATATGCCAGTCATGCCCCAGCGGCGGGATGACCTCCTCGTAGGAGTCTCCGCATTTGGTGCAGAAGTAGAACACAAGGCCCTGCGTCGTGCAGTCCGCGGGCCTCTGCGGATCTTTGACCCAGTTGTGCTCGCCCGGGGCGCATCCGCCCGAGGCCGCCTGAGCCGCCGGTGCGAGGCTCACCGCCATGGCGATCAGCAGCACCCACGCCAAAAGCTTCCTTCTCATGGTTTCCCCTCCTTCGTCTGCGTGCCGTTATGCCTGTTTCATGGGTCGGTCGTATACAATCTTTCTCTTGACTTGATGATAGCATATCTTTCCGTTTTTGTCCATAGACGGCGCCCCGGACCGGCGAGTTGTAAAACTTTCGGTTTCCGGCCTCCCGGCGGCGTTTTTTGGCTTTCATCGCGCCGGGGTTTGTGCTATGATAGTGCCCACACCCATCTGCACCGAAGACCCGACGTCCTTTCGCCTATGCCGCAAGGGAGGGAGCATCCGATGATTTACTTTACCGCCGACACGCATTTCGGGCACGAGGCTGTCATTCACATGTGCGGGCGCCCGTTTGATACCCTGGAGGAGATGAACGAGGCCCTGATCGCGAACTGGAACAGCCGGGTGAAGGGCACCGATACGATCTACATCCTCGGCGACCTGTTCTTCCGCTGCGAGGACCCGGAAGCCATCCTGCGCCGCCTGAAGGGCCGGAAGCATCTGCTGCTCGGGAACCACGATTCCTCCTGGATCCGCCGCGTGGACCTGCGGCACTGCTTTGTGCGCGTCGAGCGCCTGATCGAGGAGGGCATCAACGAGACCGGGATGACCCTGTGCCACTATCCCCTGCTGACCTGGCGGCACCAGAAGCGGTCCTTCATGATCCACGGCCACCTGCACCGCAAGACCTCGGATGACTTCTGGCCCCTGCTGTGCGCGCGGGAGCGCACGCTGAACGCCGGGGTCGACATCAACGGCTACCGGCCGGTCACCCTGGAGGAACTCATTGAGAACAACCGGATCTGGAAGGACAGCCACCGCCCGACGACTGAATGAGAGGAGGCATCCGCATGTACCGCCCGCTGCAGAAGACCGCACGCACCCTGCTGATCCTGCTCATCCTCGCCCTCGCCGTCCCGTTTCACCCGGCTGCCGCGGAGACCGGCGAGACCGTCTGTGCGGACTTCCGCTATGTGATCGAGGAGGGCAAAGCCGTCATCACGGGCTACTCCGGCGAGGAGGCCGACCTCGTGATCCCGGAGAGCCTGGACGGGATCCCCGTCGCGTCCGTCCGCTCCCTCGGCGTCCAGCCCTGCGTGGAACGCGTGACCGTCCCCGACAGCGTGGATCTCGAGGAGGGCGCCCTCGGCCTGTGCTACGTCCTGACCGATATCCGTGTCTCCGACACGCACCCCACCCTCACCCTGGTCGGCCCGGTCCTGTTCTCGCGGGACGAAAAGACCCTGCTCTGCTATCCGTCCGAATATCCCGGTGAAAACTACGCGGTGCCCGACGGGACCGAGGCCATCGGCCGGAACGCCTTCTGCGACTGCCCTTTCCTGCGGCAGGTCACCCTGCCGGACAGCGTGCAGCGCATCGGGGCGGGTGCCTTCAGCCTGTGCGGCAATCTGACGGAACTCGGGATCCCCGCCTCGGTCACCGCCATCGGGGAGACGGCCTTCGCCCACAGCGGCCTGACGCGCCTCGACCTCGGCGGCCTCACCGGGCTGACCGATATCGCAGACCGGCTCGCGATGGGCTGCTGGCAGCTCACGTCAGTCACGCTGCCGGACTCCGTCACCCGCATCGGGGACGAGGCCTTCGGGCTCACGGCCCTGACCGGGATCACCCTGCCCCCGTCCGTGGCGGAGATCGGCGTCAACCCCTTCCGCTGCTGCAATGCCCTGGAGACGGTCACCGTCACCGGCCCGGAGGACCGCTTTGTCTTCCGCTGGCCCTTCCTGACCGACGTCGCCGGAGGACGGGTCATCGCCTGCGCCGGAACGGCCTCGGGCGCCGTCACCTTCCCCGAGGCGTCGGTCATCGGGGACTGGTGCTGCAACGAGTGCATGCGGATCACCTCCGTCACCGTCCCCTCCGCCCTCCGTTCCCTCGGGCAGGGCGCGTTCTACGGCTGCACCGGTCTTGTGGCCGTGCGGATCGAGGACGCGCAGGCCCTGGCGATCGGGAAATCCGCCTTTGATTACTGCTCTGCCCTGCGTGAGCTGACCGTCCTCGGCGGCGTCGCCGAAATCGATGCCGATGCCTTTGCGCACTGCGAACAGCTCACCCGCGTGATCACCGACTGTGAAGCCCTGCGGCCGGCCTTCGAAGGCACCGGCGTGACCGTTCTCTCCCCCGACTGACAGCCCAACGCGGCAGAAAGGAGGCACCATGGCCCCGCGGAAACAGGAACTCGCCGTCGGCGCCGCCGTCACCTTCGGACGCTTTGACGGAAACCCCATGCGCTGGACCGTCCTGGAGATCCGGGATGATCAGGCGCTGATCCTCGCGGAAAAGGCTGTTGCCCACATGCCCTACCATGACCGCCCCGGCCCCGTCGCGTGGCACGAAAGCGGCATCCGGCACTGGCTCAACACCGATTTCTACCGGTATTCCTTCAGCGATGAGGAGCGGGACGCCGTCTCGGACGTCCAGTTCGCGGAATTCAGCGACCCGGAAAAGATGATGGACACGGAAGCCTTCGACCACGTCTTCCTGCTCAGCGCGCAGGAGGCTTCGGATTGCTTCCGCTCCGACAGCGACCGTACGCTCACCCACTCCCCCGGTTTGGATGGACGTGTCCTCACCCGCAGCGACGGGCTGCGCGTCACCTGCCGCTGGTGGCTGCGCGGCAACAGCACCCGGAGCGGAGGCAAGGACTGGATCCCAGCCTGCGACCTCGACGGGACGCCGGGCATTCTCCTCCCCTCCCATGGGACGCTCGCGGCTGTCCGCCCGGCCATGCGGGTCGCCTGCGCCGCGCTTCGCCCCGTCTCATCCGACGACCGGGCCGAGCCTCTCCTGGGCCTCCTGAAAACGGGGCCGCTCGGGACGGTGACCGATTTTTATGACGGCAGGCCGCGCGAGCGGAAGGTGCTCGCCGCCTTCGTGGACTACGAGCTGGAGCACGAGTACCTGATGATCAACCGCGATGCGGAGGACGCGTTCGGCGACGGGCCGACCTTCGCGTGGACGGTTGTCGACCCCTACCCGGGCTTCCGCGCCGTCAAAAAGCTCCGCCTGCTGGCCGACCGTCTGAGCGAGAAGCCCTACGACCGGGTCGCCGCCGATCTGTGGCGGGAGTTCAGCCGCCACGCCGTCTCCGAATCCATGAAGCAGCTCGCCTGGGTGACCGAGGACGGCAACGCCTGCCCCGAGCTCCGCGAGGGCGACGAAATCACCCTCGGCCGCTCGCCGGAGAACGAGGAGGAGCCGATCCGCTGGAAGATCCTGGTCCGCCGCGGCGACCGCGCGATGGTGATCTGCCGGACCTCGGTGGGCTGGGGCCCCTGGCAGGGCTCGGACGACACGGTCTGCACGTGGACAAACTCGCATCTGCGCGCCTGGCTGACCGACGAGTTCTTCGAGCGCGCCTTTACCTTCGACGAGCAGTGCGTGACCGAGCCCTATCAGACCTGGTTCGGCGACCGGCTCGGCCGCGCGAGGCCCGGCGACAGCCCGGTCTTCGACAACTGCTTCCTGCTCAGCGACGCGGAGCTCTCCGTCTTCTTCCCGGACGACGCGAGCCGCCGCCTGCTGCCGCCCGGCGAGACGGAGGGGGTCCGCTGGTGGACCCGCTCCCCCACAGCCCGCGCCGGACGGATGGTCTGCGTGGAGCCGGACGGCCGGCTGAACCTCGAGGGCTGCCCGGCGGCAAGCTGTGCCTGCGCGGTCCGTCCCTCCCTGCTGATCCGCCTGGACACCCTGGAGGAGTCCCGCAGGTCCGGCCTGATCGACTGAACCGCACGGCGGAAAGGAGGAGCGCATGTACAGATTCATGACCTTCGGCCGGTACCCGCAGAGCGGGGAGGAGAGTTCGCCCATCGAATGGCTGGTGCTGGACCGCCGCGAGAACCGGAAGCTCCTGCTGAGCCGCGACTGCCTCTCCGTTCAGACCTACTTCCCCGTCCTGAAGAGCGTCCGCTGGCCGGAATCCAACCTGCGCGGCTGGATCCTGGAGATCTTCCTCCGCCGCGCCTTCACGGAGGAGGAGCGGCGGCTGATCGGTCATCCGGACGCCCCCTCCGCGGCGGGCGGCACGTGCCGCGAGGACCCGGTGTTCGTCCTCAGCCGCAGTGAGCTGAACTTCTACCTGCCGGCCGCTGCGGACCGCGTCGCCCTCGCCTCCGCCAATGCGGATGAGCTCCTTCGGAAACGGGGCTACATCCATCACGACGGGACCTGCAGCTGGTGGATCCGCCCCGAGGGAGCGCCCAACGGTTTCAAGCAGCCCGTCGTCCGGCGGCGGGGAAACTACAGCACCTTCTCCTGCTGCGATCTGGGCGCTCTGGTGCGCCCGGCCCTGTGGCTGGCCACCGACGATCCCCCGCCCGCCCCGCCGCCCTATCCCGAATGCCCGCCGTGGCTGCGCTTCGGGGACTGACAGTATGACATGTTTTCCGTCTCATGCCCATGCAGAAGAGGCTCATCACGGAAAGTTTGGGAAAGCATTCAGGAGGGGTTCGCGCTCTGCGGAGCGCGCCAGGGGCTTTCCGATCGCCCCTGGACCCTTCGGGATCGCATCTTCCTTGTTTGGCATATTGCAAGGCAATGTTGATAAACGAACCTTACATTGCCAAAGCCTTTCTTAACGGGACGGTCCCGAAGGAGTCCAGAGGATTCGGAGCGCCCGGAAAACTGTCCGGGGGACAGTTTTCAGCGGAGAATGGGCGGCAGCCCCGGACCGATCGGA